>JBCNLJ010000035.1:0-54603 GCA_039595515.1 Paenibacillus sp.
GGAGGATGGGAATGGGGTGTGGTGTTTGGGTGGTACGGGTTTAAGGATTTGGAAATGCTCGTTGTAGAAAGGCTTGTTTTAAAAGAGCTTTATGTTGTAAGTCAGATGGGAGGATCAGAGTTACCTCACTCCGGTAAGGAATAAGGGAACGGACTCGGGTGGAGCCCAGGAATCATTTGGATTAGGAAGGAATGAAGATTCCCGGGCTCCAAAATCGTCCTTATCCCTTATTTCCTTCCCCTCGTTCTGTGCGTGTCGCAGTCTACATTACCTACCGCATTAAAGGCATTAAGAATTAAGAGATTAGGAATCGAGAATGTTAAACACAATGAGAGTTAAAATAATTGAACCTTTTATTGCAAAACACTTGGAATTATACAAGCCTTTTTCGCCATCCTACCGCATGCTATTATCGTTCGCGCTACAATCCCATTCCATACTATCAAGCTCAGAATCATACAGGCTGATCCATTCCGTTCGCACAGTATTAGCAACTATAAATCATTCGTATGATTGCGATCTTATTTATGCATTTTCCGAGCAAACACATTACGAATTATTTAATCTTCAAGCGTGTATTCTTGAATCTTCAACCATGCAATCTGAATAGCAATCAATCATTTGTCATTTTACGACCTCATGCATTTTAGAGAGACGCACATCAGCAACTTTTCAATCTTTCAGCATATGCTCTTGAATCTCTATCTACTCTCTTCAATCTGCAACCGTAATGTATAGGCATGTTTATAACATATATATAGTTGTATGATGTATGCCTCTCTCAGTTGCACCTGTAAGTACATTTCCACTTACATCCGTACCATCTCACTTCCCTCTTACCTCCCCCTTACTTCCCTGTTACTTTCCTATTACTTCTCTCTCACTTTCGTCCCGCAAATAAAGCTGCTCCGTGGTCGGAACAGCTCTGTTGTTTAATCGTTTTGTTCTTGCTGTTGTCGGTAATCGCTTGGGCGGTAGCCGGTTCGTTTTTCGAATTGTTTTAGAAAGTGCTGGTAGCCGCGGTAGCCGATTTGTTCGGCGACGGTGCAGAAGGCAAGGTCGGTGCTTGTTAGCAGGTGTTTGGCTTCTTCGATACGTAGCTCGTGTACGAAATCGAGGATGCTCATGCCGTATCGGCGGGCAAAGGATTGTCCGAGGTAGACGGGATGGATGTAGAATTTCTCGGCTAGCTCGCGGATGGTCCATGTTTCGGTATAGTGCTGGCGCAGGAAATCAGCGACCTGTGCTTGAATGCCACCGGTTTGGGTGTCTTGCAGCATGGCGACTGCCTGCTGGCAGCGGAGGCAGAATTCGGTCAGGCGTTCCTCCAGTACATTTAGCCCGCTATAGACACAGGTGATCTGTTCGAGCTCGGATGGGCCTAACACTTCGCTCCCTTCGCCGCCTAGCTCGGCATACAGGGATACGCAGCGTAGCACGACCTCATTGCTGAAAATACCGACCAGCTCCGGCGCTGTACGCTCGGTACGGAAGTGTTCAAATTGCTGCTCTAGCTGCTCGCATAGCCGTGCAGCGTCGCCATTTTCGACCCCTTCGCTAATGATTTCGGCTTTGGCAAGCAAGGAGCTGGAAGCGATATATGACGGTGCAGGTAGCGCCCTGTCTGACTGACTGGATATACGATCCTGCTCATCGAAAAATAACAGGCGGCTATGAACCTGTGCATCCTGATACGAGAAGTGGAGCTGACGCAGATCGTATACAGGTACACCTGCGCAGACGCGAGCGCGATCAGGAAAGGTCTGCTTGAGTTTTCGGCATAGCTGCTCTGCTTGCTCGCTGGCAAGCATGCCATCATTCACCTGCCAGCCTTTAACGATGCCGAATGAGCCACAGCGATCAGACAATACATAGCAATCCGCTTCCTGTGCAGCTAGCCGAACTGCCTCAGTATAAGCCTCTCCACCACTACTGATTCCGCATTGCACATGCAGATAGCTCCACAGACGAGACGCAGTACCAAGCAATGATGCTAGCTCCTGCTCCGTATACGCACGACCTCCGGCATCCGGGCCAGCGATCAGCGCAGACAGTAGCTGCCGAACCGCATATTCATCTGCTGTACGGCGGATATGCTCACGGCGGCTTTGCTCTTCCAATTGCTGCTGTACGCGTGTCAGTACCCCATCCACTTCAGGCCCGATCACTGGCTTGAGCAAATAATGCGCCACACCGAGACGCATCGCCTGACGCGCATATTCAAAGTCATTATAACCACTCGCGATCACAAACGTACTTGTCACATTACCAAGGCGGCGTGCCTCGCGAATCAGATCCAGTCCATCCATCACCGGCATACGAATATCGGTTACGATCAGCGATGGCGTCTGCTCTCGCAAATACTCGATCGCCTCCTCACCATTGGAGCACACATGGTCGATGCGAAAGCCATACTTATCCCATTCAATCATCAGCTCCATGCCTTCAAGCGCAAAGGGTTCATCATCTACCAGCAATACATTGTGCATAACGCATCTCCTTTACCCCGACTCTCTACGCCGGAAATGTCCTTCTCCATCCAGCTCGGCGCGTGCAATTCGGAAGCCTGCTTCCGTTCCCGTGCCTGCTTCACTATGCAAAATAAAATCCGCTTCGCCTTCATAAAATAGCTCCAGTCGACGGTACACATTACGAATGCCAATATGCCCTTCCATCGCTTCATCCGACTTCATATTTTGTAGCAACTGCTGCAAGCGCTCCGGCGGCATACCGATGCCGTTATCGATAACCATCACATTCAAGCCATACTTATCCATATGTGCGGTAATGCGAATGCTGCGGTCGCTTTTGCGTGCCTGTAAACCGTGCTTGCACGCATTTTCCACCAGCGGCTGAATGCTCATACGCGGAATACGCTGCTTTAATGTAGCCGGATCGATATCAAATGTATAATCGAACAGATCGCCAAAGCGGAACTTCTCAATTTGCAGGTACATGGAGGTGAACTGTAGCTCCTCCTCCAGTAGCACCAATCCATCTGCACGACTAAGAAGCTGACGCATCATAAGCGACAGATTTTTAATAATGCCAGTCACATCGGTATAGCCATTTTTCGTACAGACGACAAGCAGCGCATTCAGTGTATTAAACAGAAAATGCGGATTCACCTGACTTTGCAGCATCGATAATTCGGTACGTACCCGCTCCAGCTCAAAGCTTTTTTGCCGAATTTCCAGCTTATACACATCATTGATCAGCGTTGTAATCCGCATCGTCATCACGTTAAACGTACGAATCAGCTCACCGATCTCATCGCTCCCCTCCGGCATATTGATCGGCTCAAAGCGCTCATGCCGTATATTTTCCATATGATCGGAGAGTCGCTTCACCCGATCATGATACGACCGTAAAATGACAAAAATAAGCAGCGACGGAATCACTGTACTGAGAATCGCCAGCAGCAAAATCGAACGATGCGCCTCATTCAGCAGATTATCAATCCGCCTCGTATCCGCAATACCGATCAGCTTCCAGCCCCTCACATAATTAAAATCACCCAGACTGCGCTCTACGACATAGCCTGCATGCTCCTCATGCTCCGGTAGCGGTGGGTTCGGGATGATCGCCAGATCGTCCTCATTCCCATCTCCGCTGGCAGCGACAACGCGATTCTGATTATCGACGAGCCGCAATTGCAGACTATCCCGCTCTCGATTCAAAATGTCATACACCTTGCTCACCGTCAGATCCACCCGGGAATATTTATCATAATCACTATGGGAGACGTAAGTGTTCATTTTGCTCACAATGCTAAGTCGCTTGCCCGGATTCAGCCCTGACGTCTCATCATAAGCAGCGACTGCAATATTGCCACCTGATCGTACTAGCTGCTGAAGCCACGGCTGACTGCCGAGTGAGATGCTGCTCATCACATAATAATTCGCGCCCGTCTGGATCGTCTGATTATCGGTATACACGCGAACTTCAGTGATGTTAGCGGACATATAACGCGTCAGCTTATCACGCAAAAAGCCGTAATACTCATCGTAATATGCAGAGGGCGAAGGATACGAGCGATCCAGCGCCTCGTAGATCGAGTTATCCATGCCAATCGAATGATTCAGCGCGATTCCCTCATTGATCATACCAAGCAGCTCACCGGAAGCACGATCAATCGATTTGCGCAGATTCTCCACCTCGCGTGCTTGAATATCTTCCGAATTACGCTGATAAAAAAAGCTGTTGATCGCAATAATTGGCAGCAGCACACAGAGCAGATAAATGAGCAAAAATTTGTACTTGAGCGGAATATCATTAACCCTGTGAAACAGGAATCGCTGTAACCCACGAGCCGGCTTCTTCTGTACCGACTGCATCCCGGTAGAGCGTGCTCCTTCACGCTGACGACGCTTCCGCTCCTCCTTTTGCCGCTGATTCGGCTTGTGGCCTGACCACATTGTGCATCATCCTTGCTTTCTCGATTTATAAACAGATGGAAGCTCACCTGTAAGCGCTTTATATTTATTCGTAAAATAATCACTATCATGATAGCCCAGCCAGGCAGCAATCTCAGCCACCTTCATATCCGTGCGTCGCAGTAGCTTTTGCGCTTCTTCGATGCGTAGCCGATGCACATAATCGTTAAAGCTACATCCCAGCTCCCGTTTAAATTGCTGTCCAAAATAGACCGCATTCAGATTGAAGCGCTGTGCCAGTTCCTGTAGCTGCATTTTCTCACGATAATGCTCCTGCATATACTGCTTCGCTTCCGAGATGATGCTAGCCGCTGTGCCTTTGGCTCGTCCGGGCTTGGTTACAAACTGCTCGGCTGTACGCAAACATAGCCGCTTCAGCGTATCCAGACTCCAGCCAGCAGGATCATCCGCCTGTGCACCAAGCAGATGACGCAGCCAGCTCGCACTATCAATAGCCCCTGCCGGTTCCCGCTGCTGAGCCTGACGTAGTAATTCTCCAAGCAGGTGACGAATCATTACACGCAAAATAGCGTCCGGCACAGCCTGCCTGCCCCAGCGCTCGGGCAACTGCTCTATAGCAACACGAATTCCATTCATATCACCCCGCTGTATCCATTGCAGAAGCTGAAGCACACATTCCTGTACTTCATCCAATCGATAATCGGATAGCTGTTCACGATCGCTAATCGCATCCGTATCAATCATAATGCTATGTGTCGAGCTGGCACAGCGTCTTAGCTCCATCGCTCGCGCATACAGACCTGGCAGCTCCTCTAATTGCTCTGCCGCCTGACTGCAATAAAGACGATAGGCTGCCATATCTGTACGGAATGTCGCCGCGGTCGCTTTGCAAGATTCCATTATCGATATGAGCTCTGCATTGCCAATTCGTTCGGTAATGAGCAGCATTCCGGTATGCCCCGGACTATCGGCAAATGTCCATGCCCTATAGCCAGCTTCACGGCATGCCGCTGCCAGACTTACCATTGGTGCTTCATGCTGCTGGTGATCATCCCTATGCCATCGCTGCTGTTCAGAAGCGAGATCACTAGCTGCATAATGCGCATCAGCTATCGCTGCTGTGCCATCTGTCAACTGCTGCGCAGATCGATGAGCAGACACGGCTATCGTCGAGCCCGTTACGCTACGTTGCCGAGGACCACGCGGTATGCGCGAGCTGGATATCTGTACAGTCTCATTCTGATTCGTGTCATATTTTCTATCGAAATGACCGGATAATGAAGACGCCGTATGTTTGGATTGTTTGGATTCATTTGCGATCGACTTTTCTGCATCATCTATATGTGCTGACTCTGCTATGTGTGACGACTCTGCTGTAGAGACGCTTTGGCTCGGATCTTCCTCATCTGATCTAGCACCAACAACAATACGTAGCTGCGCATCTGGCTTCATTCCGAGCAGATCGATCATATACTCCGGTATAGTGGCCTCTTCCGCACGCAAAAGCCTCAAAATAGCGGCAGCCGCGGCTGCTTCCGTCTGCTGTCGTAGCTGCTCCTGCTCCGCACAGCTTTGATCCAGCACCAGCTTAAGCTCTGCCAGCAGCTCATGCATTTCCTCGCCCAGTACAGGCTTGAGCAAATAATGATCCACCTTACATTGCAGTGCCTGCCGCACATAATCAAACTCAGAGTAACCGCTTACAATAATGGTTCGCATCGGAAGATTCGATTCCTGACGCAGCGCCTTGATCAAACCGATTCCATCCAGCACAGGCATGGATATGTCCGTGATCAACAGCTCTGGACGCAGACGTTTGGCTAATTCCAGCCCTTCCTGTCCATCCGTCGCCATGCCGCATAGCTGGAATCCGTATGCTTCCCAATCCACCATCGTCTGCCAGCCTTCCAGCATCATCGGCTCATCATCTACCACAACAACTCTGTACATGTCTGATCACCGCCTGTCCGATTTTGATTGAGTTCACTCCATCACTTGCAGGGAATGTCGATTCCTCATATGCATACAGCAACCTGTTATCCGTTATGTTCTATCGCCATTGTCCATCATTAGCCGGACATGATGTTCATTCATTGTGGATGCCCTATATACGATTTAGTATGGCATAACTGCCCGTATCCAACAATATAAAATTTACTTATATTGGAATAGCGCACTCCGGTGTACAGCTTTCTATACGTTTGTATGCTATAGCCCGGCAATGCTTCCTCGCTATTTTCGCTCTACTTTTAAACGCATTCTATCCAGTCAAAATGACCACCCGTCCACGATTTGTAGCCCTTTTCCAGCAGCAAGTGAGTAAGCGGAATTTCAACATTCCATACTTCCAATCTTTTTAGGCTCCCTCTATGTTTACGTCACGATGCTATAATCTGGAACCCTATGCATCATAACAGACAGACGTAAGAAGGCTGCCTCGCTCGCGCACGATGCGCAGCAAAGCAGCCTTCTCTTATCCCCTTTTATACAACTAACCTTTTATCTCTACAGGCGCCTCTTTTTTTATATGTGATCGGCTTTTCTTTTTATCGGCCGCAGGCTACCTATTTTTTAGCTTGTTTTACTTTTTAAACGTCAAATTTGAAGTCGTCGTCCGTCAGACGCTCCACATTGATCGCACGCACATAACCATTTCCTTTTTTGGAGAAAAAGTCATGCTGCTTCGTGTGTGTACTAATACCGTTGAATACGATCGGGTTCACTTCTTCATCCGGGAACAGTGGATCAAAGCCCAGATTCATAAATGCCTTGTTCGCATTGTAACGCAGGAAGATATTAACTTCTTCCGTCAGACCGATGTGGTCGTACACTTCCGCTGTGTAGCCTTCTTCGTTCTCATGCAGATAACGGAACAGACCTTCCAGCGTCTCGTACGCATCCTTTTGCTCATGCTCGTCCAGATCATTGTAGATTTCCTGTGCCAGTACACCCACGTATACGCCGTGGATACTTTCGTCACGCAAAATCAGGTCGATGATCTCGCCGCTGCACGTCATTTTGCCCTGACCTGCCAGATAGAGCGGATAGAAGAAGCCGCTGTAGAACAGGTAGCTTTCCAGCAATACCGAAGCAGACATCGCCAGAAACAGCTCTTTTGGCGAGTTGATGTTGTTGTAATACTGGCGAATCGTCTCCGCCTTGCGTTGCAGGCGCGGATGCTCTTCTACCCATTTGAAAATGTTATCGATCTCTTCGGTAGAGGACAGTGTGGTGAAAATACTGCTGTATGATTTGGCATGGATCTGCTCCATCATCGCCATAAAGCCCAGTACGGCTTTACGCTGCAATCCATCCACATGCTCCAAAATTTGCGGCATGCCGATGCCGCCTTGAATCGTGTCGAGCAGCGTCAGACCGCCCAGCACCTTCATGTATGTCTCACGTTCAGCATCGCTTAGCTGAATCCAGGACATTTTATCATCGGACAGCGGAATTTCATCATCCGTCCAGAATTGCATAATATTCTGATTCCAGAACATCATTGTGAAATCATCATCCGGACGGTTCCAGTTGACTGCCTTGATTGGCTCACTCATCGATAGGTTGCCCCTTTCCTTTGGACTGCTTTGAAAAACAGTCCCTGTTCAAAATAATAAATATAACGTCGTCCATGCACATATCGAATAGTTATTGCTATTTATAAATGTCATCGTTCAACTGTGTTCTGGCAGTGGTAAAGGAAACCGTTATGTACGGATGCATACTACCCGAAGCAGACAACAGCAGAGGAACGGTATAAACGTTATTAGCGCAACATAAGGACAGCATGCAAAAGAAATCAGGAACGCGTCGTCCTTGAGATGGTTCTTTTGCAAGCTGTATGAAATAAAATATGGCTATTCCGTTTATCCTTGTTGCTGTAGTGACTCCCATTCATCCCATGTCATCAGTGGCTGATCCGATTGTGCCGGATGTGGCAACATCGCAATCAGCTCAAGCGAATGACCGTCCGGATCATCAAAATAGATCGATACCGCTGGCATAAAAGGAAATACAATTAGCTCACCGGCATGCTGCACCGATTCGCCGTGAAAATTCTGAGCAGTAATGCCCAGCTTTGCCAGCTCTGCTGCAGCGGTGCGCAATTGCTCCAAATCCGTCGTAAACGCAAAATGCTGGCGCTGTACGAGCGGAGATGGATAGTTCTCACGGATGCCGAGCATGGACGTTCCGGGCTCGCCAATCCAGTAAAAACGACTCCTACGCTGCGCATCATGATGCAAAAGAGTAACGCCCGGTAATCGTTCGTAAAACCGGGCGGATACCTCCACATCGCTGACATTAATATGCGTCTCGAAAATACCATGAATCATAGATACACACTTTCTGTCAGCATGGTGCTGGCTATAGAATAATTCGAAAATCGGCTTGTATCTGCTAACTTGATCATTTGAGTGGAGCATTTCTATTCCACATCGTCACTTGTTTTAGCTTTGTTATGGTCTGGTGCTTAGATCGAGCAGCTAATGCACTCTTCTACAGTCAGACGCTTTGTACGTGTGTAGTAAAGGGATTTCAGACCTTTATGAGCTGCATACAGATAGTAACGTGCCAGTTGGCGTGTCGTTACATCACTGCTTACGTGCAGTACGGTCGAGATGCCTTGATCCACATGCTGCTGAATTTCAGCAATCAGATCAAGCACCTTGAACTGATCCATCTGGTAAGCAGATTTGTAGAAGAAGAAGTTATCCTGCTGCATGTAAGGCATTGGATAGTACGTTGTCGAGTTCGCATATGTGCGTGTCTCGATTTGCTCAACGATCGGCATGACGCTGGACGTTGCATTTTGAATATACGAAATGCTTGCCGTTGGCGCGATCGCCAGACGGTATGCATGATACAGACCGTGCTTCATCACGTCTGCTTTCAGGTTCTGCCAGTCCGCAGGGCCTGGAATATACATGCTGCCAAACAGCTCCTGTACGCGTGCACTTACCGGACGATAATCGGTCGACAGGTAACGGTCAAAGTACACACCGCTCGCATAGTCGGATTTCTCAAAGTCCATGAATGTATCCTGCTGATCACGAGCAATTTCCATACTCTTCTCAAGCGAGTAGAAGTTCATCATCATGAAGAACGTGCGAACGAATTCTTTCGCTTCGTTGCTTTCATAAGCGATCTTGTTTTTCGCCAGATAGCCATGCAGGTTCATGACGCCAAGACCGACGGAACGCATCTCACGGTTCGCTTTCGCTACGCCCGGTGCATTCGCGATGTTCGTCATATCGCTAACCGCAGTCAGACCCATGATCCCTTCGTGCACGGATTCGCGAATCTTGCCCAGCTCCATCACGTTAACGATGTTCAGGGAACCGAGGTTACAGCTAATATCGCGGCGGATAATGTCTTCTGTACCGTAATCGGTAATTTCGGTTGTCTCCTGCAACTGGAAGATTTCCGTACACAGATTGGACATTTTAACAGAACCGATATTGTTCAGGGCATGGAATTTGTTTGCATTACTTTTGTTCATAATATATGGGTAGCCGGATTCAAGCTGAATGCTTGCAATCTTAGTCAGCATATCGCGTGCGCTCATAATTGCTTTTTTCTTCACGCGCTCGTCAGCGAGCAGCGTATCATACATCTCGTCGATGTTCATATCGTCCAGATGCTTACCGTATGCTTTGAATACGCTGTATGGAGCAAATACGTGCAGCATCTCATTATCTGCTGCCAGCTTATAGAAACGGTTAGGCACGATCAGACCGATCGACAGAGTTTTCAGACGTGTACGCTCATCCGCGTTGATCTTCTTGCTATCAAGGAACTCCAGAATGTCCCAGCCGAAGATGTTGTAGTATGCTGCACCAGAGCCTTTACGTTGACCCATCTGGTCAGCATAGGAGAATGCATCCTCCATCAGCTTCAGTACAGGCATAATGCCCTTCGCTGCGCCTTCTACGCCTTTGATTGGCTCACCGCGTCCGCGTAGCTTCGACAGATTCACCGCTACACCGCCACCAATTTTGGATAGCTGCATGCATGTATTCAATACGTAGTTGATCGAGTTCAGGGAATCATCCATTTCCAGCAGGAAGCAGGATACCATCTCACCACGACGACTTTTACCTGCATTCAGGAATGTCGGCGTAGCTGGTTGCAGACGCTGCTCCATCATGGAACGTGCCAGCGTCTTCGCATTTTCCGCGTTACCGCGACCCAGATGCAAAGCGACAACCGCTACGCGATCCGGATAGTGCTCCAGATACTGGGCACGATCATTCGTTTTAACTGCATAATCCTTATAGAACTTGGAAGCTGCCATATAAGAAGGGAATTGGAAGCCGTAGCTGTGTGTGATCGCATATACTTCTTCCACTGCATCTGGACTGTAGTGCTCATACATGTCCTCGTAGTAGTCGTTGTCGATCATGTAACGCACTTTGGACGCTGTGTCCTGGAAGTGCATACTTTTCTCGTCCACTTCCTTCATATATTCCTGTACCGCTTCTTTATCTTTATCCAATCGGAAAAAACCGTTCGCGTCGCGCTGCATCAATAGGTTGTTCAATTCAATATGCCGCAATTTTTTCTACCTCCTGTACGAATCGTTGAGCATCACCCGTGGTGCCCGACAGTTCAAATTTGTATACAACCGGAACACCGTAGCGCTCCGAGATTAGATCCGCACTTTTACCAAAGTTGTCACCCCAGTTACGGTTACCGCTGGCTGCGACTCCAAGCAGACGCTGGTGGTTCTTTTCCAGAAAATGATTCACCTTTTCAGGAATCTGACCGAAGCCTGTCGTATACGTAATTAATACGAAAGGTTCATTCAACTGCAGCGCTTCTTCAATCTGCACCGCCTGTACGGATGAATGCTTCAGTTTTCCGATAAACCGTTTAACATTGCCTGTTTTGGAATCATATGCAATCAGCATAGGTGACATCTCCTTCTCAACTCAATATATAGTAGCTATATGTAGTGCCATGTTGCAGGAATTCAAGGCGAATCAGTACGTCCAAATCGCTGCTAACCTGCTGCCGTAGCGCTCTTAAGTAGCAATTACCCATATACTGCACATTCAAACACCGATACTCAATATATGGAGGATGCTTTTGAGTTTACCCTCTATATATTGTGTTGTCAAGGCAACTTGCTATCGGTTTGAACGGTCGAAAAAGGAGGTTTCTGGAGCGAATCCCCCCTGAAATGGCATAGCTACGCCTTCCGTTCATACGACTCCCACGGATGAGCATGAACGAAAAAATATTTCGCTTGACACACTATATGTTGTATGGTTGCTTTTTACTCCAAATTCCATTTTTTCCGTCAAAATCCGGAGTTCAACCACTTCAAAATGTGGACACTCAAGTATAAAACTTTACTGCTTTCACACCAAAAAAGCAAATGAAAATTACAACCTTTTGAGAAAGTTCATAATTGAAAAAGCTTGCAAAATTCATTTTTATTTCTTGGTGTCAGCTTTACATTTTGGACAAGATTTAAGATTCGTGGATACACCGCCATTTGAGAGCGAATTCAAAGTAAATTGCTGGGATGATCGAAATGAAAATAATCATTTGAAGTCACATTTGAATTTTTAATCGTTGATGACATGATTTTGATTTATTTAGCGTTTTTGAATTCCAGCTCGGTGTTTGTTATCTGGTAAAGTGCATCGATTCCTTTATGATCATCCCTGTTAGGTCTTCGTATGAAGCTTGTCGTTATAGTTCGCTTTTATTCTCGGGTGACGTGCATGATCGTATATAGCGGACATCGACATCTTTATTTCTATTCTAAATTCTATAATTTTAAATAAATTACATATAATGTATAATAAAATCGCAATATGAAAGCGTATACAATTTGAGGAGGGATTTAATGTTTTCTTGGATCGGAAAATGGTTTCTACTCGCTTCACTCGTTATTGCCGGCTTCACCTCGTCAGGTACAGCTAACTATGCCTCTGCGGCTGCTCCTTCGGTCGGCTCTATTCCTGCTTCTTCTATTCCAGCCCCAACCGGAAGCGGTGTAATGACGTTTAAGGTCATGAACGCGACGAATGGCGCCTATTCGGACAGTCAGGTGTACTGGGGCATTCTCGGCATCAATCCGACAACCAAACAATGGAGCTATCTGACCAGCTCTGGTGAGCTGCGCCCGATCTCAGCCGCACTTAATGATGCTTCCGGTCATCTGACCAAAAATGGCGTGAACTACGCTAATATTTATAGCACGATTGCGCAAAAGGAATGGGTCAGCTTGCCGAAAATGGATTCCGGTCGCATGTTCATCTGTGTCGGCTCCCCATGTTATATCAAAACCTTCAATGATGGTTTTGCCGGGCCAGACATTAACAACCCGTCCGATCCGAATCTGAATGTATATTTCGACTTTGTGGAGTTTACCGTTAATGATTCGGGCTATCACGGTAACACGACGCGCGTCGATGGCTTCGGCTTCCCTTTACAGCATCGCCTTGTGAACCGTGCTGGCAACTATGACCGCACAGTAGGTGAGCAGGAATCGGAAACACGCGCCAGCATCTTTAGCAAATATCGCAGTGAAGTGCCTTCAGCATTCAAGGGTCTGGCTGATGTACAGGCGCCTTACCGTATCGTCGCTCCGATTCATGGCTCGTTCAAGGCGGGCGGGGCGAATGCTAATTATTTTGCCGGATACTCCAATTACTCTACACAGGAAATTCTGCTCTGTAATGGTGCATTGCAGGAATCTGCGGGTATGTGTTCAGCGATCAATCGTCATGTGTATGGCAATCAAGCTGACTGGAACAACGTAGCGGCTTATTACAAAGCGGCTCCGGCGAACTATTATGCGAAGTTCTGGCATGATCATAGTATTGGTGGGCTGGCGTATGGGTTTGCTTATGATGATTATAATCAGCAGGCGGCTTATCTTGAGGTGGGTGATCCGAAAGGGTTAATCGTTCGCGTGGGCTGGTGAGGGTTGTCTGCTGCTTCTTGCGAACGAATTGCTTAAGTTCGTTTTAATATGTTGATGTTGGGGTGATTATTCGAAAATTTGTATGTTGGTTTTTGTATGTTGGTTGTGGAATAGACTTTGGTGCTTGTTGCATCCATCACTCCAAAAAGGAATAAGGGGACGGACTCAGGTGGAGCCGCGGGAATCTACGGATTAGGAACTCATTGTAGATTCCCGCCCCTCCAAAATCGCCCTTTCCCCTTATTCCTTTTTTCCGTTATGTGCATATGCATAATGGCGTTCTATTATGAACCTATACGTACGGCAATATGAAAATATCTAGCAATGCGAAAATACCTGATTATACGAAAAGCGGGAAGTCTTCTTCTTATAGAAGGAAACTTTCCGCTTTTTGTATTTTCTTACGTTTGTTGAACCATATCCAACGCCATGACTACTCACAAGCAACTTTACCAAATTCATTAAAAACTTTATAACCACTTCCTGACTAGACGTAGTTAAACCTTATAGTGAGACCACGTTTAGATCAGTTTCTTCTATAATGTAAGTTTTATGAAATGTTTATTCCTCCTCTGGTGGTCTGACGTATTGGACTGATAGGGCACACTGTACTGATCTGGGATTTCGGGTTATATCGTTTGTGGATATTGGATGCGCAGTTGCAATGTAGGATCATATTCCATTTGGGCATATTATTTATTTCGCTTTCCCTGGCAAGTTTAAATGAGGGACTGGAACTTTGGACCAATCCATATCGGATGCAAAATAGAAGCTTGGGTAGCTTGGTTGATTATATGTTGTATTTTGACGGGCTATGCCTGTGCGGTACTGGGTGTCGTGCATGAATGTGTACAGTTTGTGGTTGGTCACGTCTGAGCTGAGGTAGATACGGATTGCTGAGCTATCGGTGGTGCGTAGTAGCAGTTCTTCTCTCCAATCGCCGAAAATGTCTGCGACGAGTGAAGGGTTGCCTTTGGTTCCGTTATTGCTCAGTGTGCCGTTAGCAACGAGTACGACGCCAGTCTGCCAGTCTTTGATGGCTGGTGTGGATTCCAGGGAGCCGTCGATTATCTGGGTGGTTAGTTGTGGGCTCCATTTGATGTTCATGTTGGTGCCAGGATAGCTTTTGCCGATCCATGTGCCTGTTGCGGTACGCAGATCGGTTGCCCATGTCTCGATGCCAGGGCGAGTAGGGTCGATGTCGCCGATCATGCCGCGTCCGGTATCGCGTCCTGTGTATGCACCATAGATGACTTTTCCGGTCGCTGCATCGCGCAGGGAGTAGCCATATGGCGCATAGGTGCCGCCTTCGTGTACCATGTAGATTTCCTGACCGGGGCGGGCGGGATCGATATCGGCGACATGCAGGGCATCACCATGTCCAAGCTTCGCTATCTGACCGGGAATTGCGCTTCCGGCGGGCATAATATCACTGGAGCTATATAGCAGTGATCCATCGTGATCTACGGTGCCGGAGCCGTATACAATCTCGTCCTTGCCATCTCCGTCTACATCGGCAGCGGTCAGCGAGTGCGCACCCTGTCCGGCGAGTGGTCCAAGCTCTGGATCGGTGCCATCCCGTCCATGAGGGCCATCGTTAAATGGATTGCTCATGATCGCCCAGCCTGTATCGGCTGTCCAATCCTTACTTAGCTTCTTCCCATCCCAGCTATACGATACGAGTGCCGCGCGTGTGTAATAGCCGCGTGCAAATACAGCCGAAGGGGTCTTGCCATTCACATACGCGACAGTCGCCAGAAAACGATCTACCCGATTGCCCGGCTCGATCCGGCTCATTGCATAGTCGCCCCACATGAGCCCATCATCATGGCGCTCCGGCTCGTATGCCACGGTCTGCTCCTCTTTGCCGCTACGCCCTTCAAATACAGTCAGGTACTCCGGACCGCTCACGATAAAGCCTTCAAAGTCGCGCAGATCGTTACGTGTGCTTCTTGCCGGAGCATACACGTCGATAAAATAATCCGCCAGCGCTTTAGCATCCGTGAGCGATAATGGGTAGCTATATTTCGGCGCTATACCAAATGCCTGCTCCAGCGTGGCTGGCCAGTGACCATTTTTCACCTCCGGGTGCTCGCTCCAGCCCTGGAACATGTGCACCAGATGGTTATAATAGTCCTCACTGCTCATCCGATAATCGTCGGTGTTAGCATAGCCCGCCTGACGATCTGCCTTGGGCAGTGAAATATACTGCTCAGACACGATATTGCCACGCGAGCCGTAACGGGTAATTTTGGTGCCCGGTGCGGTTTTCATCATCAGCTCGGCTTTACCATTGCCGTCAAAGTCGTACACGAGAAATTGAGTGTAATGGGCGCCGGAACGAATATTCACACCCAGATCAATCCGGTACAATAACGTTCCATCCAGACGGTACGCATCGATGTACGTATTGCCAGTGTAGCCCTTTTGCGAAACGTCCTTCGCATTGGATGGATACCATTTAACGAAATATTCGTATTCGCCATCCCCGTCCACATCCCCGACACTCATATCGTTAGCGGAATACGAGTAGCTTTCCCCGGCAGGTGTGATACCATCTGCTGGTTTTTGCAGCGGCAGATCATAATACGTATCATTCCAGACCGATACAGGTGCGGTCAGCTTGCCCTTGTCCGGCTTGAGCAATGCATTCACACCGATCCCATAATACTGCGCCGCCTCAGCAGCCGTAAGCTCGCCGCCTGCTTCAGTGCCGTATGTAGCTTCGAGCACGGTGGAGGCTGCGTCCGAATCCGAACCATAGACAGCCTCTGTCGCTCCGTCCTTTATACGAGGTGATGACGTAAGCGGCAACAGACGGTAACGATCATCCGACTTGCCTGTACGATCCAGATAGTTGGTACTGTCACGAACAACAGCTAGGAATGTGCCATTACGATACACAGCAAAGTCTGTGCCGGTCAGCCCCGTATCCGAATAACCGGTTACTTCGTCACCAAGTAACCGCCAGCTTAGAAAATTGCCATTCTCTGTGTGCGCTGCTACGAGTCCACGATCCAGACGCTCCATTTGTACACCCTGCTTATCGTTAGCAATCGGTGCAAGACGTTCTGCTGTCGACGTTCCTTCCGCCGCAGTGGCAGGATGTGCGATAGGCAGAATCAATCCGATTCCAAGTGCTGCCGCCAACATACGCGTTATTAGAGAATGTTGCTTCTTACTCATTTTATTCACGCTCCTTTTTTAATTTTGATAACGTTTACAAAAATGAGGATTTGAATCGAGCTGACCTTTTCTTTGCGTATACTCCTTCCCTCTCTTAACTTCGACTATTCATCAGATGGCGGTAACAATTTCGAAGGCTAACTTGCTGTGTATCAGGTGAACAGATGGAAGTACATCAAATGAAAATATCTGATCTTTTTTATTATAAAATTCTGGATATGTAAGCGCGTTCAAAAATCAGATTGAACTGTTTAAATAACCGATTGAATCAAGCATACAGACAATCCCTCGTCATATATGTCACTTTATATAACGTATATTTATATCATTCGCCTAATTATGTCACTTATCCTTATATTTATTTACAAATAACCGAATAAACACTCTCAAAAAAGAACAAATCCAGCTACTATGTTATTAATCATTCGTATTTTGATAGTTTTCCTTACATAAATAAACATTTAATTCATTAAAGGGGTGCTGTTTATGGAAAACAAGGTTAGTGGAGGCAAAATTTTTTCACTCGGATTACAGCATGTGCTGGCGATGTATGCCGGTGCGATTCTCGTTCCGCTGCTCGTAGGACGTGCACTTCAGCTTACCAGTGAACAGCTTGCTTATCTGGTCGGAATCGATCTGCTCACCTGCGGAATCGCTACATTGCTTCAGGCATGGAAAACGAAATATCTGGGGATTGGACTTCCGGTCATGCTGGGCAGCTCGTTTGTCGCGATCACGCCGATGATTGGGATCGGTAATCAATATGGACTGGGGGCTGTATACGGGGCGATCATTGCGGCTGGATTATTTATCGCCGTGTTTGCCGGATGGCTGGGTAAGATCATTCGTTTGTTTCCACCGGTGGTCACAGGTACGGTAGTCACGGTTATTGGTCTATCGCTCGTGCCAACAGGGATTAAAAATATGGCGGGCGGCGCAGCGAATAAAGACTTTGGCAGCCTGCAAAACTTCTTGCTGTCGTTTGGCGTACTGGCATTCATTTTGATCATTAATCGCTTTTTCAAAGGCTTTATGCGCTCGCTGTCGGTGCTGCTCGGCATTATCGCTGGGACGATTGTAGCGGCGCTGCTTGGCAAAGTGAATATGGGGGCTGTTGCTGAGGCTTCCTGGTTCCATTTCCCGCAGCTATTCGCGTTTGGCATGCCGGAATTCCGTATCGCTCCGATCATTACGATGATCATTGTCTGTATGGTCATTATCGTGGAATCAACGGGTGTATTTCTGGCACTGGGGCGTATCTGTGATCAGAAGCTAACGCCACAGGATATGACGCGTGGCTATCGTACCGAGGGTCTGGCGATTGTGCTGGGCGGTCTGTTTAATGCCTTTCCGTATAATACCTTTGCGCAAAATGTTGGACTGGTGGAGCTGTCCCGTGTCAAAACGCGTAATGTCATTTTCATGGCATCCGGTATTCTGATCGTACTCGGCTTTGTGCCGAAAATTGCTGCGCTGGCTACGATCATTCCACCTGCTGTACTCGGTGGCGCAACGGTTGTGCTGTTCGGTATGGTCATCGCTTCCGGTATTCGGATGCTGACCGAAGTTGATTTCAAAGATCAGCGCAATCTGCTCGTTGTTGCCTGCTCACTCTCGCTCGGTATCGGTGCGACTGTTGTACCGGAGCTATTTTCCGGCTTGCCGTCTGCACTGCGTATTATCGTGAGCGATGGTACGATTACGGGCAGCCTGACTGCGATTGTGTTGAATATGTTTTTCCATATGACTGCTCGTAAGCGTAATGAAGTGGAAAGTGAGCACAGGCTGAATGAAACCGATACTGTGATGGCGAAGGAGCAAGTATCCTAGAATGGGCGTCCGGCTCTCCCCTCCATGATCGCTACTATATACAACGATACAAAAAGAAGCTGTCCGAGTTATATCGGCAGCTTCTTTTCGTATGTCTGCAATCCGCCCTAATCAGATCAGGCAGTGTATGGCCGTGTATGAATGTAGCGGCTGTTATCTCACCTTTTTTATGGCTATCCAGTGAAGTGACGCGAATGCAGAACGCATCTATCGAAATATTTGATAGATGCATCAGATGGGTGGTGAGACTCCCTTCTCAACCAACCGCCTCAACATCGATTGAACGGGCCAAATGGGCATTCTAGCGCAATATAGATTATTTTTATGAGCTGTTCATTATGCGATTTATTGCCTTTAAACCCACTTTACAACTTGGAATACTGCATCATAGAATGGGATCAATCCTTTACCACTCATTATTTTAACATTCATTTAATTAATACTGAATCGTATTCATATTCATACAGGAGGAGTGCAGCGATGAGTCGATCTGACTTGGAATTGATGGTAGAAGCAGACTGGTATTTTCGCAAAATGGTACGCAAGTTTGTGAAAGAACGTGATCGCATTACGATCGAAGGCATTACGCTGCCAGGCATGTTTATTCTCCATAAAATTATCGAAGACGGCGAACAGCGACTGAGCGATCTTGCCGAGGAACTGGATTTTACTTCTGGCGCGATTACCGCTGTCAGCGATAAGCTGGAACGTCGCGGGCTAGCACTGCGGCAACGATTGCCTGCGGATCGTCGCACGGTGCTGCTAACGGTCACCGACGAAGGGCGCGCCTTTTATGAACGACATCGCAATATCGGTGTCGCGTGTACTACGCTTCTCTTTGGCGATGTAGGCCGGGAGGAGCTAGAACAGCAAATTACGCTATACCGTAACATGACGGAGCGTTTGGAAGGATTCTCACAAGCGATTTTGGAAATGGCGGCTGTTAATGAGCAGGAGCATAAAGCTACAACCGATAATACACACTCACCGGCACAGACTCCGCTCGCTCAAGCCGATCGCAAGCAAACAACGCAAACGAAACCGCGATTTCTCAGTTATTAAATATCAGTTTGGATGTGTGGAGCATCCTATTGGGCTGAACACCGATAACAGCACTGGAATACAGAGGTCAGGAAGCGATGATGTACACATTTTATATTAGAGGAGCGATTGAATTATGGGACACCCGAGCATTTATCCGACAGGCACGACATTGTACAATCCGAGCAAAGCTGCCAGCGGTTATACGATATATCAGGCGGCTGACACAGGAGCATTATTGATCGACATGAGCGGACGCGAAGTACGACTGTGGCAAGGACTGCGCGGCTTCCCCAACAAAATATTGCCGGGTGGTTATGTGCTTGGCAGCACAGCACAGCGTGATCCGCGCTATTCCTTTCAGGATGAAGTCGATCTGGTGCAGGTGGACTGGGAAGGCAATATTGTGTGGCAGTTCAACGGCTATGAGTATATTGAAGATCCCGACAATGCACCACAGTGGATGGCACGCGCTCATCATGATTATCAGCGCGAGGGCAATCCGGTCGGTTATTATGCACCCGGTCAGGAACCAAAGACTGAGGGTGGTAATACACTCATTCTCGTACATAAAAATGTACATCACCCCGATATTTCAGACAAAGAATTACTCGACGATGCCATTATTGAAGTCGATGCTGAAGGCAATATCGTCTGGGAATGGATATGCAGTGAGCATTTTGAGGAATTAGGCTTTGATCCGGCGGCACGCGAGACGCTGTACCGTGATCCGAATACACGTTATTTTGGCGAGGCATCCGGCGCAGGCGACTGGATGCATATTAACTCGATGTCACTGGTAGGGCCGAACAAATTTTATGACGCAGGAGACGAGCGTTTCCATCCTGACAATATTATCTGGGACGCACGCGAGACGAATATTATTGCCATTATCGATAAGCGTACCGGCAATATTGTATGGCAGCTTGGCCCGGATTATTCCGCACCGGAATTGCAGCATATCGGCTGGATTATCGGTCAGCATCATGCCCATATCATTCCGAAAGGATTACCGGGCGAAGGTCATTTACTCGTATTCGATAATGGCGGCTGGGGCGGCTATGGCGAGCCGAATCCTTCTTCACCAGACGGGGTCAAGCATGCCCTTCGCGATTATTCACGCGTACTGGAAATCAATCCGGTCACACTGGAAATCGTATGGCAGTTTACGCCAACCGAGGCGGGCTTTACCGCTCCGCTGGACTCTTATCAATTTTATAGCCCATATATTAGCTCTGCACAGCGATTGGAAAATGGAAATACATTGATTACCGAGGGGGCGGACGGACGCATTCTGGAGGTAACAGCCGAGCATGAGCTTGTCTGGGAATACATTTCCCCCTACAAAAATAAGCGCAACTCCAATATGGTCTATCGTGCTTATCGGGTTCCGTATCACTGGATTCCGCAATTGCAGCCGCCAGCCGAACAACCGATTGAACGGCTGGATGTCGCGACATTCCGCGTACCCGGCGCAGCACCTGCCGGTCGACAAGACGAAGCGGTGGTCGCTGTAGCAGGAACGCAAGAATACGGAGATAGCGCGTTTTGCGTAGCCGATACCAGTGAGCGGCCACGTTCAGCGGGGACAGGCGCATGAGTACATTGCTGCGCTCACTCTCCCACCACCGACGTCGCTTGATCATCCTGAGAAGCTGGCCTTTGACAATGGCGCTATTGCTACTCTTATTACCGGTACTGGCTGGCTGTGCTAATAGCGGTTCACAGCAGGTGAACACAGACGGTAAACTCAAGCTGAATATCGCAGATACACTATCCAATCCAGTATTCCGTGTCGCCAAAACAGAAGGATTATTCGATAAACAAGGAATTGATGCTAACATCATTACATTTGCTACACCAGCCGAAGGGATTAACTCGCTGTTTATTAAACAATCAGATATCGCTTTTGGTGCCGATTATCCGGTGCTGAATGCGGTTAGTAAAGGCGCGTATTCGATCATCGCTTCCACGGGCACGGGAACAGACGCCAATGCGGCGCAATGGAAATTGTTTGTTCGCTCTGATATTACCGATCCGTCTCAGCTTAAAGGCAAAAAGGTAAGCTTCCTGCGTGGAACCTTTCTCCCCTATCTGTGGGAATTGTATTTGACTGAGCATGGTCTTGCGGCTACCGATGTGCAGGAGATCGGTCAGGGTGGCTTTGATGAAGCGTATGTCGCATTGCAAAAAGGAGAAATCGATGCCGTGTGGGTTACGAATGCAGCCATGCTAGCCAAATTCGAAAAGTTACCCAACGTGCATGAATTGAGCGATATGTCCAAAACGAGTTTGCGGCTGGCCTCAGGCTTAATTGCACCTGATGAACTGATCCAAAATCATCCTGAAGCGATAAAGGGCTTTCTACTTGCCGTGCAGGAAGCACAGCAATTTATCGACCGCAATCCCGAGAAAACAGCAGATATTTTGTATTCGGAAGTTAAGCAGCCACGCGAAGCGACACTGCAGGATTTAAAAACGAATGCCTGGGAGCTTGGCTTCACTCCAGCGGCATATGAAAGCTTAACTCGCCAAAAGGAATATATGGTTCGCACAGGCATTATCAAAAAGGACTTTAAGCTGGATGAAAAACTGAATTTGAAGCCGCTGCAGCAGGCGCTCCCGGATCGTGTAACGTACAAAAGCAGCGGAACGAACTAATAGGATCGCGAATAGGATCATCGCAGCTCACCCGCAAACGATGTCCGAGCCTTTATTCGTATAAAGATGAGACGCATAACACTTCGATTGATTTTACAGGCAAAGGAGAATCCATAACGATGACGACTCCCGTATTCCATCAAACGCCAGCTTCCGCTTCGTATCCAGCTTCAGCGGCAGCGGTGCAGCCAAAATCGGTCACCTCTGACAGCACGATTACGATCCGCCAATTGGATAAAAGCTATGTGTCGCGTCCTGGCGATGTGCACTATGTACTCAAAGATATTAATTTAACCGTACATAGCGGCGAGTTCTTTATTTTGCTCGGCCCAAGTGGTTGCGGTAAATCAACATTGCTGAATATGATCGCCGGATTTATTGAGAAATCTGCGGGCACATTGCAAATGGATGGTGTCGATATCCATAAACCGGGCCGCGATCGGGCGGTCGTCTTTCAGCAGGCGGATGCTTCGCTGTTCCCATGGCTAAGCGTGCGCCAGAATGTAGAATTCGGGCTCAAAATGAAGAAGGTATCCCGGGCACGTCGCCGCGAATATTCCGATCATTATTTGCAAATGGTCGGACTTTCACAACATGCGGATAAATATCCGGGCGAGCTGTCCGGCGGTATGAAGCAGCGTGTACAGCTTGCGCGGGTACTGACCAATGATGCGGATATTTTGCTGATGGACGAGCCCTTTGGTGCATTGGATGCGATGACCCGGCGTACGATGCAACGTGAACTTGTTAACATCTGGCGTCAGACGGGCAAAACGATTATTTTCGTTACACATGATATTCAGGAAGCTATTTTACTTGGACAACGCATCGGTATTATGTCAGAAGGTCCTGCTGCTCATATCGCCGAGCTATACGACATTCCATTGCAATATCCTCGTGATTCGTCATTGTCGGAATTTCACGCACATTTGCAATATATTCAGGCTCACTTTGATGAGTAACAGGCAGGTGCTATGATGAATAATCGTGTATTATCCCTTTTATCCAGGCAGGCAGTTCGAATTCCATTGCTGCTGCTACTTGTGCTGCTGATCTGGCAAGTAGCAGCATGGCAATATGGGCCAGATATTGTGCCCGGACCGATCGAGACATGGAACGGTGCTGTGGAGCTAGCATCAGACGGCTCACTGGCACAATATATCGGCATTAGCTTTTACCGTGTTATTAGTGGCTGGCTGCTAGGCAGTCTGATCGCCGTACCACTCGGTTTGATCATTGGCAAAGTACGTTTCATTCGTATTTTCGCTGAGCCTGTGCTGCATTTCATCCGCTTTATTCCACCAATTGCTTTTATTACACTATTTCTCGTCTGGTTCGGCATTGGCGAGCAATCCAAAATCGCTCTGATCACCTATGCGACCCTGTTCATTGTGGTGATGAATACGCTCACTGGCGTGCTGGCTGTGCAGGAGGACAAAATCCGGGCTGCCCGCAGTATGGGCGCATCAGAGTGGCAAATTTTGCTGCATGTGATGATTCCAGCGGCGGTGCCCTATATATTTAGCGGCATTCGACTGGCGATGGGTACATCGTATATGGCGATTATCGGGGCAGAAATGATCGCTGCCAACGAGGGCATCGGCTTTCTGATCTGGAATGCACGGCTGTACTTCCGTACAGACTGGATTTTTGTCGGCTTGATTTGCCTCGGTATTATGGGCTTTACGACGGATCGGATCGTGCAATGGCTGGGCAGACTGCTATTATCTCGCTATGGTCTGGTCGATGCCAACCCGATGCGCCGGGTGTAGACCATATCATTGTATCGGGTAAACGAGAGCGGTAACGAGCAAGCGAATAGTGACGCTGCTGCATTCCTCCGGTCTATTGTGAATACAAATAGTGAATACAAATAGTGAATACAAATAGTGAATACAAATAGTAAATACAGATAGCGAATGCAAGCTGTCGATCTTTCTATAGTCATCACAAAGCAAACAAGCTGCCCGATAAAAAAAGGCAGCTTGTTGGAGGGATATCCATCCCTGATCTATCCAAATTATAATTACAGCTACAGCGGCAACTCTACTCCATCGCGCAGGAATAACGGAATACTGTCAATCGGCGCATCACACGTCAGCCACTGTCCACCTTCATGCGTTTCACCGGTATTCACTGCCTTCCACGTCGCCCCGGCAGGCAAATACACAGTGCGTTGCCGTTCTCCTTCATATAATACAGGCGCCACAAGCAAATCCGGGCCAAACATAAATTGATCTTCGATATTCCACGTCTCCCCATCATCCGAGAAATCGTAAAATAATGGACGCATTGGCGGTGTGCCTTTTTCATGTGCCGCTCGCATACATTGTGTAATATATGTTCGCAGGCGCTCCCGAATCAGCATATACTTTTTGAAAATCGTATATGCTTCATCGCCAAAGCTCCATACTTCATTGTCTGCGCCGCTGCCGAACAACCCGCCACCGCTTGTACCGAGCGGCTCCGAATGAGGCTCTCGATCACCATGCAGACGGAATACCGGGCAAAAGGCGCCATACTGGAACCAGCGAATCGCACATTCCTGAAACGCCGGATCGGTCGGATCGCCGCCGTGGAAGCCCCCGATATCCGTCGTCCACCACGGTATCCCTGCCAGCCCCATATTCAGCCCCGCCTTGAACTGATTGCGCAGCGAAGCAAAGCTGGAATCGATATCGCCCGACCATACAAGCGCACCATAACGCTGACTACCTGCCCAGGCACAGCGCAGCAAGTTAACTACATTTTCCTGTCCTGCCTCTGTCATGCCTTCATAAAAGGTCTGTGCATAGTTCACCGGATAGATATTGCCAATCTGTACATTCGGACCGAGATGATAGCGATAATTTTCAAAATCATACACCGTATATTCCGGCTCCGCTTCATCCAGCCAGAACACCTTGATGCCGTAGTCATAATAATTCGCCTTAGCCTTGCTCCATACAAACCTCCGTGCCTTTGGATGTGTCGCATCGTAAAAGACCGAGTCTGCCACAAAATCCATTGATGTGCGAATACCACGCTCGGTACGGATCAGATAACCTTTACGTAGCATCTCCTCGTAATTTTCACTCGTTTTGTCTACGGTAGGCCAGATCGACACCATCAGCTCGATGCCCATCTCCTGTAGCTCCTGCACCATCGCTTTCGGATCAGGCCAGTATTCCGGATCGAAGCGCCAATCGCCCTGCTTCGGCCAGTGGAAGAAGTCGATTACGATAACAGAGATCGGCAACTGTCTGCGCTTATACTCCCGTGCCACCGACAGCAGCTCCTCCTGCGTCTGATACCTCAGCTTGCATTGCCAGAAGCCCATGCCGTAATCTGGCATCATCGGAACCGTACCTGTCGCGGCTCCATATGCCTCCACGATCTCTGCGGGCGTATCGCCTGCGGTGATCCAATAATCGAGCACTTTGGTTGAACGAGCCAACCATTCCGTTACGTTTTTGCCGAAGGTGACCTGACCGATTGCTGGATTGTTCCATAGAAACCCATAGCCAAGACTGGATACAGCAAACGGTACACTTGCCTGTGAATTACGATGCGCCAGCTCCAATGTACAATTTTTCAAATCGAGATACGGATGCTGATACTGCCCCATCCCAAACAGCTTTTCCTGCGGCTCGGACTCCAAGCGCAGCGTCAACTGATAATCGCCACCAATATGTGGCTTCATCTCTCTGGCTTCAATATTGAGCGCACTGTTAAACTCACCCGGCACCGTGCGATTGCGTATATATTCTTGCAGCAGCACCTTGCCATGCTGATTGTAAAAGGTGATTTTGCCGGAATTGGAAATGTGGGCACGAATACGACCATGACGAATCGAGGCGCCCTGTTCTTCGATGGTGATGTCTGCTGCATACGTATGCGATGAGTGCGGCAGCAACGCCCAATCCTCAGGCGGCATCTGTGCCATATGTGTGGATCGAACGCGCAGGCTATTATCCCCCCACGGTTCAATCCATAGCTGCTCCGAATCATATTGCCGAACAAGTCGATTGCCATCTACCGTAAACAAGCTTTCCATTTCTATTCCTCCCTGATTATCTCGTCAGATACGTTGTACACCGACATGACCGTTGCCCGTGATTTATTATCCTTTTACCGCACCATTGGTCAGACCACTGACGATAAAGCGCTGAATAAAGATAAAGATCAATACAACAGGCAAAATGCTAACCGTTCCGAATGCCATAATATTGTTCCACGATGTGCTCTGGAAGCCGAGGAAGTTATAAATACCGGCTGTAATCGGACGCATCGACTCCGATCCGATAAAGGTCATCCCAAAGATCAGATCCCCCCATGCAAATAGGAACGAGAACACCATAGCCACTACTACACCAGGAATCGCAATCGGAATCATAATCCGCAAAAAGGTAGTGAATACACTACAGCCATCGATTTTCGCAGATTCCTCCAGCTCCTTCGGTAAGGTCGCAAAGTACGTGCGCAGCGTTACGACGGAAAAGGGAATACCAGCGGTCGCATTGGCCAGAATCGCACCCCAGTACGTATTACCGATCAATCCGAAATGCTTAAACTGAATAAAGAGCGGGGTCAAAATGAGCGACGAAGGCAGCATCTGAGTGACCAGAAACAGCAAGATAATCACATTCACACCCGGAAATTTAAAGCGTGCCACTCCATAGGCTGCCGGGATTGCCAGCACCGTTGAAATGAGCAATGTACCAAAGGCGATAATCGCACTGTTGCGGAACCCGAGCAAAATATTATACGACGACCCATCTAGCTGATCACTATACGCTTGAAACGTCCAGTGCTGCGGCAGCAATGTAATATGATGGGCAAAAATTTCACTTTCGGTTTTAAACGAAGTAATGACCAGCCAGTATAGCGGGAACAGGAACAGCGCCACAATGATGATTCCAATGATATTGAGCATCCATTTCGGCCGGGCTGGGCGCGAGGATTGAAGGGTAGTCGTGGTGGGCTTTCGTTTGGTGGATGATTGTATCATGCTCATCTAGCTGACCTCCTCTTTGTGCACGACCCGGAAATACCAGAAGCCAACGATTAATAGCACGATAAACATAATGTTGGCAACAGCGGCACCCTGGCTAAACTGGAATTGGTCAAATGACATTTTGTAAGCAAAGGTGGACATCATTTCTGTGGAATTGACCGGGCCGCCCTTTGTCATAATGACAACCAGCTCAAACACTTTAAATGTATAAATGAATCCAAGCACAAGCAGCGACAGAATCGCCGGACGCAGCAATGGCAGCGTGAGCCGGAAAAAGCGCTGAATCGCATTCGCTCCATCGATGGAAGCACTCTCGTAAATGTCTTTGGGAATTGTCGTCAAACCGGTCGTCAGCAAAATCATATTAAACGGAATCCCGATCCACGTATTGGCGATAACAAGCGATAGCATCGCCAGCTCAGGCTGTACGAGCCAGCCAACTGGAGCGTTAATCAGGTGCAGACTCATCAGCGCATTGTTGACGATCCCGCCATCCAGCGCAAACATATACTTGAACACCATCGCTGTAATCGTTGCCGGAATGAGCCAGCTAATCATAACGAGTCCGCGCAATCGACTGGCGAGTGCAAATTTCTGATTGAAAAACAGGGCTAACGAAATGCCGATAATAAATTGAAATGCAATACACAATACGGTATACACAACGGTGTTAAACAATGTGCGTAGAATCGTCCCATCCTGAAACAGAGCGATATAGTTCTGAAAACCAACAAATTGATGATCTGACTGCGTAAAATTGGACATGTCCACATTCAAAAATCCGAGCCGTATATTGTCGATGATCGGATAACCGACTAATAGCAGCATATAGATCAGCGCGGGCAAAACGAAGGTATAGCCGATCGTCCATGTTTTAAGCTTGTTTGCCTTGTTCATTTTTTCACCACCTGAGAAGAGAGTGTACATGCTCTGAACATGTACACCCGCCCCATTGATTTATTTTTGATTAATAATCGTATTGATTTTCGTCTGTGCGTCAGTAGCCGCCGCCTGTGGCGTGCTTTCTCCTGTCAATGACAGTTGCATTGCATTATAGATCGCCTGCGAGATTTCAGGCCATTGTGGATTCGGACCACGCGGTTCAGCCGTTGGCAGACTGTCTGCAAATACTTTTAACTTGGCATTATCCTGCCAGTAGGCATCCTGTGCCAGATCTTTGCGTGCAGGGAAATAACCAAACTTGATCAGGAACTGTTTGTTCACATCAGGTGAAGCGACATATTTAATGAATTGAACAGCCTCGTCCACATTCGGACCATTCACTACGCCGAGATTTTCGCCACCGAGTACAGAAGTATATTTCTGATCTTTTGGAATAGGGGCGATGCCGTATTTCAGATCAGGTGCATCGCTGGCGAGCGTGGGTAATTGCCACGGCCCGTTCAGCATCATCGCGATATTCCCTGCGGCAAATTGCTTTTCCACATCGGATTGTGTCCAGTTAATCACGTCTTTACTCATCGAGCCGTCCTGAATCAGATCAGTCAGCAAGCCGAGCGCTTTGGCGCCTGAGCCATTGCCGATCGTATTATAGTTACCACCTGCGGATAACAGCCACGGCAGGAACTGGAATGTGCCTTCCTCGGAAGCGGTAGCGCTCTGACCGAAGCCAGTCACCCCATTACCGGTCAATTTCTTAGCGGCAGCTCGCAGCTCATCCCATGTTTGCGGTGGCTTTACGCCTGCTTTTTGCAGCATCGATTCGTTATAAAATAAGGCCAGATCATTACTGCCGAGCGGAATACCATAGATTTTGTTATTGTATGTGACCGATTTCCACGGGCCTGGGAAATACTCGTCTTTATCTTTCCAGTCTGCCAGCTTGTCTGTAATATCAGCGAACAAACCAAGCTTCGCGTATGCCGCATGATCCGGGTTATCGATAATAACGATATCCGGCAGATCGGAAGAGGCAAGGCCGATAGACAGACGCTTTTTAAAATCGGCAAACGGTACATAGACCGGATCAACTTCGATATTCGGATTTTTGGCGGTAAATCCATCTGTCAATTTCTTCACTTCATCAAAACGATCCTTGCCTTCCCAGTAAAACCAGAGCTTTAAATGCTTTTTAGCTGTCGAATCACTTGTACTGGTAGCGCTTGCATTTTGAGCTGAATTTCCACCACCACATCCTGCTGCCAGCAAACTAAGCACCAGTAACATACTGAGCAACCATCCTATTTTCTTCACCAACATTCGCCCCCTTCGGTTTGTCTACGCCTTTATCTTAGCGTAATGAAAGCGCTTTTAAAATTTTAAAAAACTAAGAATATTGTATAAAAATAAGATAAATATGCTGGTCTGGTGATCCGATTTCCGATGCTTTTACCTGTGCAGCTTCTGATACTCCACCGGTGACATGCCTGTCGCTTCCTTGAACACTCGTGAAAAGTACGTTGAATCGGAATATCCAATCTGGCTTGCCACCTCATACGCCTTGAGTCCGCTTACGATAAGTAGCTCTTTCGCTTTATTAATGCGTAGCTCCTTCATATAGGCAGAGAACGAGCGCTTCACTTCCCTGTTAAACAGCGAGCTTAAATATTCAGGAGTAATATGCAGCGTACCTGCAATCTCATCCAGTGTAATTCCATCCTGATAATGCTGATGAATCAGATGCAGCGCCTTGTTTACGGTTAGATTGAGCGAATTCACATGCGGCTTATTCCTGTTCGAAATCCAGTCTTTGATCGCTTCGCATGCGTCCTGTAGCTCAAAGCAAGTCTGCGATTGTAGCAATCGCAATAACAATTCATGCTGCTGTACGGATAGCTCGCTGCTGTGCATTTCTGTTGCCGCATGGGTCAATGCGGTAAAAAAGCGCGTATACGACTCAAATAGATCCTGTGGTTGATATATTCCCGCTGCATACTCGTTCACAAACTGGTCCGTATAATGATTCATCTCATCCCACTTGGACGCGATGATTGCAGCTCGTGCCTTTTGCTCCAGATGAAAAGGATATTGAAAGGCTTGCGGCTGCAGTCGTTCAATCCCCTCTCTGTCAATCGCTTGCTGGTTGCCCAGCACCATCGACCATTTGCGCAGCTTACGAAGATCGGTCAGACAGCTTTTCACATCGGATAGATGCTCCACCTCACTATAACAGCAGATCACCCGTTCATTATGCTGATTCATCCTCTCCGTTACACGAGATAACTGCTGCTGTGCAGGCTGCTCATCCCCGAACTGAAAGATGACGACAAGCTCCTGATACGCCGGCAACTCACATATTGCGTATACAGCATCCGGTTGCTGCTGTAATGCCTGCTCCAGCCAGACCTTATGCTGTCCAAAACCTCCATCGAAGCCATCGCCCATATAGATGTTAACTACCTGAATATGTCCGTTACGCAAGCCGATAAGCGACTGAAGCTTAGCAATCATCATGCCGGGTTGCTCCGATTCGCTCTCGCTCAGCATATAACGCTGTAGCATATGCTGTACCTTCTCCGCCGTATTGCCGCCACGCACGCCTAGCAGACAGTCGTACATAATCTCCTGCTCCACCTTTTCCAAAATGACTTGCAGGTTTTTGGCAGTGATCGGCTTCTCCAAATATTCGTATACTTTCATCTGGATCGCTTTGCGCGCATATTCAAACTCTGAGTACCCGGTTAAAATGACCGTTTTGGGCGTAATGCCTTGCGCTGTCAGTCGCTCCAGCATTTCGATGCCTGTCATGAAGGGCATCTTAATATCCATAAATACCAGATCCGGTCGAAGCCGCTCGATTAGCTCCAGACCAGCCAATCCATTCTCCGCTTCACCTACCACTTCGTACTGATCACTCATTTTATGAATCAATTGCACAAGCCCGGTTCGTGTCCGCGGCTCATCCTCCACAACGACAATTCGCATCGCTGATCCCCCTTTTCGGTCCATCGTATTTACGCCATATCCTCAAGCTATTCATACGGAAGCCATAAACGTATTTCCGTTCCTTCCCCTATCGTGCTGATCAGCTCATATCGTGCGCGATCGCCATAATACATATGGATTCGATCCAGTGCGTTACGTACGCCCATACCTGATCGCTGTGATTGTAGGGATGGCGTCGTCTTCCCCTGAATAATGCTGTTCAATATGTCCGGCTCCATACCGCAGCCATTGTCTCGAATGACAATATGCAGCATATGCTGACTATCTGCTCTGGCAGTTAGCTGTAACAGCCCTCCACTCGTCACGCCGGCAAAGCCATGAATAATCGCATTTTCGATAAACGGTTGTAATAGGAGCTTATAGATCGGTATATGCAGCACCTCGGGCTCATAATCCATTTTGAACGTAAAGGAAGAGCAAAACCGATGCTGCTGTAGCATAATATACTGCTCCATCCAGTTAAGCTCCTGCCCCAGTGTGACCATTTTATTGCTGTCCTTGATGCTATATCTTAAAATTTGCGCCAGCCCCTGTAGCATCTCACTGATCTCATGCTCATCCTTCTCGATGGCAAGCCAATTGATCGAGTCCAGTGTGTTATACAGAAAATGCGGATTGATCTGAGCTTCCAGGGCGCGAATCTCCGATTCTTTTTTCTTGTGCTCCGATTGCTTTACCTCTGATACCAGTTCATTGATTCGGTTCATCATACGGTTGAAGCCTGATGTGATTAACGCCATTTCATCTTTGGATTCCTCGGTAATCTGTACCGTCAGTGTACCGTTTTGCGCCATCTTCATCGCTCGCAAAATCGTTTGAATCGACCGGGTCAGGTTACCGGAAAAATAAATGATCAGCATCGTGGACAGCAAAATCGCCACCAGACCGATAATCAGGCTGATTCGTTGCATCGTATATAGCTCACGAAATAAATCCTGCTTCATCGTTATGTTTGTAATGCTAAAATTGTTATTTTTATCCGTATACGTATTGCCGATCGTTTCCTTCGTCATGACCGTCTGAATCGGTTTATCGATAAAAGCTTCGTCGGGTGAAGATACAATGGTGTTGTTAGCATCAACGAGATAGTTTACACTGTGAATCTGATTTTTCCCGGCAGAGGAACCGGTCGTTGAATTGATTGCATTGGAAAGAACAGATTCGTATAACGTGATCACAACCGCTCCAATTCCATCTTCATTAAGCTGGAAGTCATTGAGCTTGCGACCGATATGGAACATATAATGCTCATTATTGTTAATCGAATCCATCTGCTGCGGAAGGGTCATCGTAATGATCTGCTTGTGCTGCATAATCTGCTGGTAGATCGGCAGCTTTAAAATATCGCCTGCGCCTGTCCATAGGTTTTGATACGGAGAGCCAGTTTGCAGATCGTAGCATACCAGCACGCCACTTTTTGTGAAGATTGTAACGCTGCGAATGCCCTGCTTGGCGTAGGAGTAACCGGATAATAAATTAATCAGACGGTTTCGGCTCAACTCTACATTGGTTCCATTATTGATTTTGCGTACGAGCTGAACAACCTCATCATTCGCAAATATCTGAAATAAGATATCCTCATAGGAATCGAGCGTAATATCAAGACCTTTGGCGGTTTGCATCAAGCTATTTTGAACGACATGATTAATTTTCGTTTCTAACACCTGTGAGGAAAAATAATAAGAGAGCGCTTGCACAATAAGCACGGGCAACAGGCTTACATATACAAAAGCAATAATCAGTTTTTTACGAAAACCCGGTTTGTTAGTAAACCATCTTCTCACTTCTGTCGCTCCTCCTGTCTGCCACAGCGGATACCTTGCACGTTCATTCTGTATCTTGTATGAAAATACATTAATAGCTTAACTACATCATAGGAGAGAATGATTAATTTTTCTACCTCTGCATACAAATAGGGTGTCCCGCATGGCGATTTTTGTCGCTCATTCGGAACACCCACGTCGGCAAAAACCCATTGCCTTCGCTGTTGCTATTGCTAAAAAATATTAGATGATGACGTCTGGTCATGCTATTGATTTTGCTGTTTTATCCTTATTATTGATGATTGCTACTTAGTGAAACTACTATTGAATCTGATAGAGATAGAGCTTCCAGCTATTTTTCCACTGTAAAAGGTCAGGATGGCCCAGCTTATGAGCCGCTGACTGTAACGCTTCTTTCATTCCAGATGGAGCTATCGCCAAACTGATTGGTAGCGATCACGCTAAAATAGTACGTGCCATTCGGCAAGTTTTTAATCTCATACGGGCTGGACGTGACATCGGTAATCGTTTGATTAAGTTGTCCTGGCTCTGTACCGTATTTAATTTTGTACGATGTCGCACCAGCAGACTCGTCAAACCACAGTGTCACATTATGACCTGTCGCATATTCGGCGTACAGTAATGGTGAGCTTGGAACCGCTTCTGTCGTGAACAGTTGGATTCCGTTCGTAGCTGATTGTGCTTTGCTCAAATCTTTGCTGTATGCAGTCACTCTCCAATAATACGTGGTGCCGGATTTTAGCAGATTCGGTTCGACCGTGTATTTGGTGTAAATCATTCGATCTCTGACAATGACCGGATCGGACATATCCGCATTCGGGGATACTTCCAGCTTATAGAAGAACGCGTTTTTAGATGTCTGCCAGGTCAGTACAGCACGAGTTGATACGTCCAATGTGCCTGTAGTTGGTCCAAGCAAGCTAAATTGTGCTGGAGCGTCACCCGGTATTTTGGTTGTAAACGTATTTAGTGGCCCATTCATCGGTCTTTCGCCACTGTCATTGACAGCGAACACTTTCCAGTAATACGTTGTATCATTTTCCAGCGCTGTCGTCGGTTGATAATATGCTTGCGAGTTCGGTCCGAATTGCGCCGTGTCGCGGATGTTTGTAATACCGGATACGTTTAGCACCGGATTGCTCAAGTCGTTGTTTTTGGATACGACCAGACGGTACGATGTAGCATGGTAGGCTGGCGACCAGTCAAACTCCGGCTGTGTCGGTACATTTTGTGCATGGATCGATGGCAAATACGGGCCAAATTGTCCCGGTACATCCGGATTGCCCACGATAAATTGATACACGGCATGGTGGCTGGCTGCTGTAGAGCCGTTACCATTGACCGCTTTCACCGTCCAGTAGTACGTAGCACCATCGTTCAGTGCATTCGAAGCGGTGTACTTTGTATCGGTAATTCCCGATTCTTGAATCACTGGATTCGACAGGTTCTTGTTTGCTGATACGATGACAGTATAGCTTGTGGCGCCTTGTGACGGTGACCATGTGAATGTAGGTGTGCTTGCTGCCACTTCGCCATCGTCCGGTGTCATCTGATGCAGGAAGCTTGGTTCATCAGCGGCTACCTTTTTCACAATCGCAAACCAGGTTTCGTTTGCAGCCGCATTCGGAATCTCCAGCTTCAGATTGTTAGTCGACGATGGGGTCGCACTGAACTGATACTGAAGTCCATCGTTTTCCGTATTGGTAATTTTGTAGAAATCGACCTTGATGTTTTGACCGCTATACGGTTGGTTTTGCAGATCGAGGTATACCGGGCCATCTGCGTTATTTTTGGCAATGATGATTTTCGATTCGTTCGTGTCTTTACTTGCAATGGCTGTGAAATCTTCGCCTACATTGGTCGATACATTCACATAATTGCCGGACATTTGCGAGAACATATAATATACCCACCACATACTTGTTCGTGGGGCAGAATTCTGTGCCTTTTTATTAATTTTGAGCAGATCGCTCATGCCATTCCAGTTGTAGTTTTGCAAGCAGCCTTTAATATTCTGGGTAATGCCGACACGGATCACATTTGCCATGCTGCGCGTCCAATCGGTCGGATTGGTGGAGCCGGCATTATTTTCTTCCCATATAATATACTTGCCATTGGCTTGCGGATATTGTTGCTGATAACCGGACACTTGATTGACCCAGCCCTGTTGCTGGCTTAATGGAGCATACGTATTGTCTGTCCAGAACTCATGCCATGATGGGCCTTCGACTGTCAGATGATTTTTGCTGGCAAATGGAATATACAGATCTGGAATTCCGTTAATGCCGATCGCGCCAGGACCCACGGCAGGTACAAATTCTGGATATACTTCCCGTACCGCTTGCCAGGCTGCCTCATACGTTGCCTCGTTACCTGTCCAACTTTCATTCGTCAAATCGGCAAAATCTGGTGTCGCACCGTTATCGCGGAAATATTGCAGCACATCTTTGATATATTGCTTGAACTCCGGCAGGTTCGTCGGTGCACCGCCCCATGGGTTATTGTTAGGTACAGTCCAAGATGGATGCATACCGAGCAGCATATACCATTTCAATCCGTTATCCCTGGCACGCTTATACGCATCCAGCGCTCTTGGCAATACGCTCGATTCATTGTTGTATTGAGCCATGCTGCCATCGCCCACTGCCTGGAAGTTTTGTACCGGAATCGTTTCACGGTTAATAATCGGTCCAAGCAAGGTCATACGGCTGTTGGGAACATCATAGTTCGGTGTCAAAATATAGCCAAACCTGCTCGGATCAACCGCACTTGTGGCTTTGGAGAAATCAACCGTTACGGTTGGCGTTTCGAGCACCTGTACATTCGTGGTTGCGGAATAATCATCGCTTTTTGCCGTAATGGTCACTTTACCTGCTTTCACGCCCGTAACTTTACCGGAATCGTCTACGGTAGCGATCGATGTGTCCGACGAGCTGTACGTTACCGCTGTTTCGGATGGGTACAATTTCTCATCCGTTTTCACATCGTATAATTTCGTTTGCACCACATTATCATTGTCATTCACCGTGTAGTTTTGCTGATCAAAACGAATCGTGTACACCGTTGGATTGCTACTATTCGTCCACAATGCCAGCTTGTCCAGATTGATCACATCGGAATTGTCATTGCTGGTCAATGCGGTAAACGCAATCGTATTGGAGCCGGGCTTCAGGTTAACCGTCTGAATACTATCTGCCCAGTCATCCCATGTGCCTGTGCCCTTCAGCGTAATATTGTTTGTATTGCCGTCATTCACGATTAGACCTACCGTGCGATCTGTCGGCCAGCCATTCACCTCACCGGCTGAATAACGTAAAGCGATCTTGTAGTCGCCGCCGTTTTTGACATTAACGGTAAATGTCGTTTTGGCGGTGCTACTGCCATCGTAACCTGCGGCAAATCCGCTGCCTGTATAGCCGGTATGATTGCTCGCAACATTGGCACCACCGGACAAGCTCGCATCTTCAGCTTGATAAACGGTAGCATTGGAAGGTACCGTGCCAGAGTCGGTAACATCAACCGTGGCGCTTGCCTCATACGAACCGTATGTAGCCGATACTACGGTTGTACCTTCTTTGACGCCTGTAATCGTACCGTCTGAATCAATGCTAGCAATCGTATCCTCTTTGGAAGCATACGATACACCTTTGTCCAGTTTACCTGTGCCGTCGTTATCGTATTTGGCAATAACGGTAGTTGGCGTTGTACTGCCAGCATTCACATGGATCTGATCCGGCTGGAATTGAATCGACTGGACGGCAGCTTGATGCTGGCTGAACCAGTAATACAAATAATCGATGCAGATTCCATTTTGGGTACCATTCGTTTCCAGCGCAATTGTATTATCACCTGCGGCAAACTGAACGGATGCTTTGAAATACTGCCAGTCATCCCATGAGCTGGTGCCTGGGAAGGTTAATGTTTTAACTTTTTGTCCGTTCACATACAGATTAATAGAACGATCATTGCTCCAGCCATTAACGGGACCGGCAATATAGTTGAAGGCAAAGTCATAGGTGCCCGCCTCGTTTACCGATACATTGTAGGTGACTTTGGCATTAGCACTGCTGCCATCCAGCACGGCAAAGCCAGTGCCAGAATAAGCATGATCATCAGCCGTTCGAGCACCATTAGTATACGTTCCACTTTCACCTTCAACCGATACCGCACTGGATGTAGCATCCGCCGGTGGTTCCGGGGTTCTTGTCGCTGCCGCCAGCACAGCCTGCACCGGAAGCATCGTCATAAGCAATGCAATAATCACCATGATGGACATCGACGATCTAAACTTGAGTCTTCTCAAAATAACTCCTCCAATCGTAATGATCTACTTGTTAAGATGATTGCATGTTTATCTTAGATCAATGTAAGCGCTTTTATAATTTAGAATTTCTAAGATTGATGTACTTATTTAATATTTTCACTTAAAATTACAATCTTTATAGCTGGCTATATAATCAGTTCGAAATAATATTGCTGTGAAGCTAAGAAATCATGCATGAAAAACGTTATCTACCTCGACATTTATCGTCTTCACCTTCCCTATCCGTCCAAAGCGGTGGTGAATATGGTATAATCACCACTATTGATAGGTAAAAGGAGATGCTCATGCTTACTTTTGAACAAAAACTGGATGTGTTGCAATCATATCCTCAGCTACAGCGCAAAAATGTTTCCCTTGGACGGGTAAATTTTCACTTTGAAGAAAGCACCGTTGAAAAGAAAATTGTCGCTTTCCACATTCATCCGAACGGCAATGGCTTTGTATACGCTGGCTTGCTGGATGAATACGAGACAGACGATAAAGGCTTTGTGAATATACGTGACTATTCGGAGGAGCAGCTTCGTACGCTGCTGGATGCTACGCTTGAAGCGATGTCCAGTCAGCCGAAGCTAGTCAATGAAGTGGTTGCAACAAAAGCGCCATCCGTGATTCCTTTCTCCTCCGGTTCATCGGCAGGCGGCAATTGGATCAATGATGAAGGTCATACGCTGGTTCTGAAATACGAGGATGATATGTGGTGCCTGTATGCCGGCAACAATCTCGATATGGCTTTTGAATCGCGTCGTGAAGCGGATGATTATTTGAGAGAAGAAGGCTTTAAGCCGAATGCAAAAGCATAACATCTACTGATTCCAGTAATTCCAACTCTTATTGCTAAACAAAAACAACGCCACGATATGCAGGTAGTGGCGTTGTTTTTGTTTTCCAGCAATATGCCTCATCTCAGGACAACGCACGTCTGGACTGGTATAATATAACCAACTGCGAATATGGAGACTTCATTATTCGTATCGTTAGTGCATGATGCATGTATCACCAATACAGAGACAAGGATAGGAGCTGCTTATGTCTGATCAAAGTATTATCTTTTTCGATATTGATGGAACGTTGCTGGACTTTAACAAGCAAATTCCTGCTTCCACCAGGCAGGCGATTGCTGATTTGCGTGCGCGCGGACATGAGGTAGCGATTGCTACCGGACGTGCTCCGTTTATGTTTGATAAGATTCGTCAAGAGCTGGATATCGACACGTATGTCAGCTACAACGGACAATATGTTGTACTGCGTGGCGAGGTTATTTATCGTAATCCGCTCAATCCCGATGCGCTGGTAACGTTGACAGAGACCGCGATTCAAAACGATAATCCGATCGTGTATATGGATGCGGAAGATATGCGTGCCAACGTACCGGAAGAACATGAATATATTACGACAAGTATTAGCACACTACAGGTTGATAAATTCCCGACCTATGACCCTGCATATTACCAGCAGCGTGAAATGTACCAGTGTCTGCTATTCTGCCTGGAAGGTGCGGAGCAGCAGTACGAAGCGAATTTTAAAGACTTTGACTTTATCCGCTGGCATCCGATGTCGGTGGACGTGCTGCCTGCTGGTGGCTCAAAAGCACATGGTATTGCCAAAATCACTGAAAAGCTCGGCTTCCCTGCAGAGCGTCAGTATGCATTTGGCGATGGGCTGAATGATGTGGAGATGCTCAAACAGATTCATCACAGTGTAGCGATGGGCAATGCGGAGCCGGAAGCGAAGGCTGTTGCGCGCTATGTAACTAAGCCTGTAGATGAAGATGGTATTTTGCACGGTTTGCGTATGGTTGGCTTGCTTGATTAAGTATGTATATTTGAAATAAAACAGGGCTTGTATCGTGTAGGTTTGCGATACAAGCCCTGTTTGTACAGGTAAAGGTGGATGGGATGGGGCGTGCCTATTATTCGTACATCCGTTGGCAATAGTTATGGGCATGTTCTCTTTGTTTTCTTTATTGGTGTATGCAGCCTCTCTGCTTTTGCTTATATCTTTATTTGTGACTTTTATCTTTATCTATAAGGTATAAGCTTATGCTCTTGCTCTTGCTCTTGCTCTTGCTCTTGCTCTTGCTCTTGCTCTTGCTCTTGCTCTTGCTTCTACTTTTTTTCTATTTTCCTTCTATTGTGTTTATGATTTGCTTCTATCTAAATATAGTCATTTATACACTCCATTATGCTCCATTTCTTCTAGTTATTCCTTGGCGCACATCTTATCTTATCCTACCTACCTCACCCTTACGTCATACCTCTTAAACTCGACTGCGGAACAACAAATAAACAAAGTACGGCACACCGATCAACGAAATGACGATACCTGCTGCCAGTTGCGCCGGAGCGAAGATCGTTTTGCCGATCAGATCTGCCAGCACAACCATCAGCATGCCGGTTAACCCGGAGATCGGCAACATATACCGATGATGCACACCGACGAGTCGCCTTGCGATATGCGGAGCGATCAAGCCGACAAAGCCAATTCCGCCCGATACCGATACGCATGCCGCCACAATGCCTACAGCAGCAAGAATGAGCTGACGACGCTGTCTGCCAAGCCCCACTCCAAGACTCAAAGCGGATTCATCGTGTAGCTGTAGCACATCCAGCATTCGAGAACGATACCATAAATAGGGCGTCAGTACGAGCAGCCACGGTAATGTCGCTCCAATATAGCGCCAGTTGGCACTATGCAGACTTCCCGCAAGCCAGACCGCAGCCGCTTCAAAATCATTCGGATTCATTTTCAGCGATACATACAGCGTAATTGCCGCAAAGCCAGAGCTTACCGCAATCCCGACCAGAATCAACTGCTGCGGATCAAGTACGCCATTGTGGCGTGCCAGCCAGAAAATAACGCCAACTGCCAGCATCCCTCCTGCCAGTCCAAATAACGGCATCGCCATATACGCCAGCCATCCACTCAGCTCTAGCGTATGGCGAAATAACAGCATAAACACCACCACAGCCATGCTTGCCCCGGCATTAATGCCGAGCATGCCCGGATCAGCCAGTCCATTGCGTGTTACACCTTGAATCACCGCTCCCGCTATCCCAAGACCAAAGCCAACGAGTAAGGCAAGTACGATCCGGGGTAAACGGAAATCGAATACGACCAGATCATATTGCGGCGAAGGCTCTATACGCAGCAAAGTACGCGCCACATCAAGCACCGACATATCAAAAGCACCATTCGTCACACTAACATAAACGGTGATCAGTGTAACAAGCAGCAGAAGCGCAGCAATCGACCAGGTGCGTCTGCCGCCAGCAGTATGGGCATAGAGATCATTTCGCTGGAGCTTCATATGTTTTCCCTCCTTTACGGCGAATCAGATAGAGGAAAAACGGTACACCGAATAACGCGGTAACGACACCAATCGGCGTTTCAAAAGGCGTATTGAGCCAGCGGCTGATCAGATCGCACCAGCCGAGGAACAACCCGCCCAGCCAGGCGCAGCAGGGAATCACCTTGCGGTAATCGGTTCCTACCAGATAACGCGTTATATGCGGCACAATCAGACCGACAAAAGCAATCTTGCCTGCAATCGCCACTGCACTGCCGGTAAGCAGAACGACCGCAAGCATAGCGAGCCCTTTAATCCAGACCGTACGCTGACCAAGTCCAGCCGCAATCTCGTCGCCCATAGCCAGCACCGTAATGGAGCGGGCAAGCAGCAGAGCAAGCACCAAACCAGCCACAGCAAAGGGCAACACAAGCTGTAGTAGCGCCGGATCAATCTGATTCAGCCGCGCATTGTACCAGAAGCTGACCGACTGTGAAATTTGAAAATAGGTTGCCGCCGCCTCTGCAATCCCGCCGAGAAATGTGCCTACAATCGTGCCCAGAATAGCCATTCGTACCGGTGACGTGCCACCCGGTAACAACCAGGCAAGTCCGAATACGATCCCCGCTCCCACCGCTGAGCCGAGCAGCGAATAGGCTACCATCGCTAGCGAAGACGCCCCGGGCAGTATGATCATACATAATGTAATCGCGACGACCGAGCCATCCGACACGCCCATAATCGAAGGGGAAGCGAGCGGATTACGAGTCATGCCCTGCATTACCGCTCCCGCAACCGCCAGCAGCGCACCGATCAATAACGCTCCACATGCGCGTGGCAGTCGAGAATGGATAATAATCTGGTGCTGGATATTATTTTCATCAAAATGAAGCAGTGCCTGCATCACTGTATTCAAATCGATTCCGCTCGCACCATACCATACCGAAATGCCAATAGTGAGCGCCACCGATATCGGTACGCCCACTATGAACAGTAGCGGATACCCTGACCGGATACCGCTGAACCGCTTATTCATTATTTGGTCAGTTCCTTCACCGCAGCCTGTAAAAATTGATCGCGGCTCCAGGCAGGTCCACCTTCAGACAATGGATCGATGACATTAACGTACACATGATTGTTCTGGAAGGCTTTCGTTTTGTTCAAAATCGGGTTGTTTTGCAGGGTAGTCAGCGCTTCCGGTGTATCTGCATTTTCATCCTCAGCAAATTGAATAAACAGTTGATCCGGATTCAGTTGAGCAAGCTGCTCAATAGAAATTTCCTGCTGTGCCTTCGCCTGCTGGATCATATCAGGCACCTTCAGACCAAGGTCTTCATACAGCACCGCATTCACGAATACGTTGGATGGATACACACATACTACTCCCTGACGAATGCGTACAGCAAGCACGGTTTCCTCCTGCGCTTTTGTACCGAGCTGCTCCTTTGCTTTCGCAACATCGCCTTCGTACTTACTAATCGCAGCGTTCGCCTGCTCTAGCTTACCGGACAATTCGCCCATTAGCTTCAGATTGTCCTGCCAGTTATCGGAGATGTGTGAAACCGGAATCGTCGGTGCAATTTTGTTCAATTGCTCTACGACAGCCGCATCGAATTTGGTCGTACCGAGAATGACATCCGGCTTGAGTGACAGGATCGTTTCAAAGTTCGGTTCTGTCTTTTCACCGATGGACTGTGCATCCTTGGTGATCGAAGCGAATTTCTCCGGGAATTGGCCACGATAGGTAATCGCACCGACCGGATGCACATCGAGTGATAATGCGTCCTCCATCGCTTCCATCGAGCCGGTGATGACAATTCGCTTGGCGGTTACAGGTACAGTGTAGGTTTTACCCAGATAGGTGATCGTATGGGTCTGCTCGTCTGTACCTGCTCCTGTCGTTGAAGCTGCCGAGCCGCTTGAAGCCGCTCCATTCGTATTGCTCGCTCCGGTGCTGCTATTGCCGCAAGCAGCGAGCATGGAGGTTACCGCTAATATAAGGATGATGGACAACAAACCGGTCATACGATGCCGGCGCCCTCTGTTGGAATAGTTGTAGTCTGGATGATTCATGATTAATATACGCCCCTTTCAGCTTAGAGAACACTTGATAATCATTCTCAATAAAGATCATAGTATGGATATGGGGTTACGAACATGGACAATGTACGCAAAAGGCATGGACGATATTATGCTGGGAGGGGGAGCTTTGATATTAATATGAGCAACAGGGGCATAGCTAGCTGGCATTTAATTTCGGGGGAAAAAGGTGCTTTTAAGGTCATTAAGATGATTAATAAACTTGTTCTAAATTAATATAAGACATGAGAGTACTAGCCATATTGCGTGCTGGGGCATCCACCACTTGCGGGAAGGAATAAGGGGACGGACTCCGGTATCGCACGAGAATCTACGGATTAGGAGTACATTGTAGATTCTCGTGCTCGGAAGCAGTACGATATTTTGCTTCGCAAAAATCCTTTTTCATTGAACCTCGTGTTAGGAAGTCGCTAACACTAGAGGTCGCCCTTACCCCTTATTTCCTTCCCTCCGTTCTGTGCTTGTCGCATTCAAATTGCAATGCTGGTGAGCATTCGTGTATGGCTTTATTCGAAGTACCTTTTGGCTGAATTACCTTTTTGTTTGAAGTACTTTTAAGCGGTATCTGTAAACTTGCTGAAGTGCCTAGTTCACCGTCTTTTCTACTCTTTATCCGTTTCCTTTGATGCGTTCTTATACGATGAATTGTAGGAAGATTTCTGAATTGGAATAGAAATTGGGCAAAGTTTATGTGCTTCGGAATGCTCAGATATGCTACGGCACATTTAAAAAGACATAGCAGGTAAACCATACGACAGAGTGGTTGTATTGGGCACTGGAGCAAGGTTTTCATATCATAGCCGTATAGGAGAAAGTAGTATATTTCCTGTAGCAAACGGTATGAGCTAAAGATGAGATGGGATAAGCGACATTCTAAGCATGGATGATAGTTCTTGAGATATGAACTTAAAATATGAATTTAAGAGATGATTGCGATATGAATTTCAGTTATGACTTCATTTAAGAACAAACCGTCATGTTGTGATGTATTGCAGCTTCCCGTCTAATTGGTCAATGTTTGTTGAAGCAGTTTATCCAGATCCGATGCCATGCGTTTGTAGGCTTCGGGGGAGCGGTCGCGCCATGGGTCGGATGGGAGGTGGTGTATGGTGTTTTGTTGTACTGCTCGCAGGGAGAGCCATGCCGGGTCGCTTTGTAGTTCTCGCCAGTGTTGTAAGGTTTCGCTTTCCTGGCATACGAGTAGTAGTAAGCGATCGATGTTTTGTTTTGCCAGATGTTCGGTGGAGATGGGCTTGTCTTCATCTTCTGCTTCATCCGAGGTTAACGGTAATAAGGACAGGCCGAGATCGTCGCGTAGCATATACGCTGCTTCGGAGAGGTAGCAGGAATAGAAGCTTCCTTTCCAGTAGCGGACGAAGGCGATTCGTTCCTGCTGCTTTTTCCAGCTTTGCTCCAGGCGTTGTCGGATGGGCTGTAATTGCTGGTGATATTCATGTAGCCATATTGTTGCTGCCTGTTCTGCCTGTGAGCCTAATGTAGTAGCGAGCTGGAGTAGCTGCTGCTTCCAGGCACGAGCGCTGCTATCGATATAATATATTTCGGCAATCTGCTGGAGCATGTCTTTTTCATGATCGCTAATATGGTCCGGGGCGATGATCCATTCCGGTGCACAGCGACGCAAAATAGCTAGATTACTCTGCCAGTGCATCGTCGCGCGCTGCACACTCAGATGCACCGGAATGTTAGCGGCGTAGCGCTTTTCATCATGCGCCGTCCATTTCGGATGTAGCGGTGCGGCATAAGGCATTACACCGAGTGCCAGCAAATACCCGGTCGCTATCGGATCATACGAAGCGAGCTTACGTGTATGATTACGAATATAGGCGGATGGGGTGATTCCGGTCTCTTGCTTGAATTTGCGGCTAAAATAAAACTCATCATTATACCCCACCCGATGAGCGATATCCCGCAGACGCAGCTCAGGATTCGCCATCAAACGGCGTGCATGCTCCATGCGCAGACGTGTGATGTAGTGCACTACACTTTCACCGTATTGCTTCTTAAATAGACTTACATAATAGTTCCGACTTAGCCCCGCCATCTCAGCAAGCTGCTCCAGTGTCAACGGCTCGCGATAATGCTGCTCGATATACACTCGCGTACGTTGTAGCTTTATACTGGCGTCGCCCTCCTGCACCTGCTCCTGTTGATGCAGATCACATAGCAACTGTAAAAACAGTCCATTGGCGCGTGTCCGACTTCCTGCGACTCCGGCATGCCAGTGTGCATACAATTCCTCGCAGATCGGTAACAGCCATGTTCCAGCGATCGGACAATCCCATGTCCGAATCGACTCCTCCTTGCCGTCTTGAATGTCGTCCTTCTCTTGCTCGTGCTGTCTATGCTGCTGTATAGCGTTATTTATACGAATATGATCCTGCCACTGTTGGCGAGCATCCACCTCGTTCGTATGAGCGCTTGATTCGTTGTGGATCAGCCCCTGCTCTGCCTCCATTTCACGATAACAATCGAAACGCAGCAAATACATACTCATCCCTTTGCGTCCTGATGAACGAAGACCGAGCGTACTCCCCGGCGCAAACCAGTGTACACTTTGCGATTGAACCCGTACCCGTTCATGCTCACGCGTCAATACTCCACTGCCTTCTGCAATAATGAGCAGTGTATGAGTGGATGCATATTGCTGGGGTAGCCGAAAATCGCCTTTACCGCGAATTTTCTCCATATCGCGCATACGAAATACATGCTCATCCAGCTCCCTCAATATGAGCGGCTCGTGCTGAAATGCACCTGTATGATCTACTGAAGGATATAAATTCGCTGTGCCTGATATCTGTGCTGCATGTACCTGCTCGTGTATGTGTTTCATCCTGTATGTCCTCCTTGCGTAAAACGATCTCGTGTACAATCGCTCTCTGGGTGCCAGGCAGCTATTTTACAAATATAGCTGTCGTTGCGATGAGCATCTTTGTGATCTTTGTGATCTTTGTGAGCTTTGTGAGCTTTGTGATCGTTGTGAGCTTTGTGCTCAATTGCTCTACTGCTATCCTTGCCAAGCAACATTCGCACTCCAACTGTGCACTGACTGTACTTCCTCTGTACCCTATCTATTTCAAGCAACATCCGTCTTCATATCAGATGATATTAAACCTGATCACCTTTAAATGATAATAATTCTCAATAACTCCTATCCGTAACTGTACCCTTTCCAGCCTGCAACGTCAACGTAAGGCAGACTTTTTTCAAACTTTGTCCATGAATCTAGCCGTATATTGTGCATGGTCGCTGCGCGGTACACTCGTTATGCTGGAAGATGATCGCGATAGCATCATTATGCTCATACCGTTCTATGCTTGAGCAGTTGTTCTAACGTGAACGGCAGAACGGTTGTACATGTATCATTTTCAACCAACAGGAGGTAATATACCGATGACCCCTTCCCATCATTCCCATCATTCCGGTTCTACAAATCATACAAAACCAGAACTACAGCCAGCCGCAGCCACCGAGGTTCGTCTGCGGGGCACGATGCAGCTTGATCTCACTTCTACAGAAGGACGAGCGTACCGCATTTTAGTTTCTTTACCGGATGCTCCGCCGCCACCGGAGGGCTATCCGATTATCTATATGCTGGATGGGCATTATGTATTTGCTACGATGCTGGAAGCCGAGCGCTCTCAATCACGCCGTAGCGAAAAGACGAAAGCTGCTGCGTCGATTATTGTAGGAATTGGCTATCCGTCAGAGCTACCCAATTCACCAGAACGACATTTCGATTACACGCTGCCTGTTCCGCCGCAGCAATTGCCTGCTTCACGAGATGGACAGCCGTGGCCTGCTCATGGTGGAGCGGATCTGTTTTTACAGTTTATCGAGCAGACCCTTAAGCCCGAGATTGAACGCCGTTTGCCGGTTAATCGGGCTCATCAGACACTGCTTGGACACTCGTTTGGAGGTCTGTTTACGCTCCATGCGTTATTCCGCTCGCCGCAATCGTTTCGCAATTATATCGCAGCTAGCCCCTCCCTACACTGGGCACAGCCACTTATCGCTGATGAAGAGCAGCAATTTCTACAGCACCTTCAAAAGCAGCAAGGAGCAAAAGAGCAAACAGACACGCATCATCTGTTGATCGTAGCCGGTGAGCTGGAATGTGAAGCCCCCTTCTATATGCTGCAAAATGCTCGCGCACTCGCAGAACGCCTGAGCGGCTTGGAATCATGTGGACTTCATGTACATTTCCGCGAATATCCAGAGGAGAATCACGGCTCGGTTGTACCATCTATGATAAGCGCTGCCCTGCGCACGGCTTCGTTATAAGCGGATACGTTCATTATATGGATACAGCTTGCCATCATGTCGCTGAGCTATGCATCATGTGAATGGCATCGCTTTATAATCTCTCCATATTTTCCGATATTAGGAATAGGTTGCAGATGCAGTATCGTTCATCATGCATCTGCAATCATAGAGAGATCCTATAGAAAAGGGGAACATTGCATGTCCACACGTTCACAGATTCACCCTCAGCACCATGAAGCTCCAATGGATGCTATCCAGCAACCACGCTATTTCAACATCTGGCTTCGACCAGTGGCTGTGTTATTCGCAGCTCTACTCGTATGCATCGCATACTCTAGCTTCACACCATCCGCCAGTGCGGATACGAACGGTAATACATACCACTCCGTTTCTCTGTATGTAAATGGCGAGCTGCAAATTATGCCGCAATTGGCCGAGCTAATGAACGGCAATACGCTATACATTCCGGTAAAACAGCTCGATCGTATTCCTGGCATTACTGTAAATTATGGCAGCCCACTCAGTCTCACCGGAAGCCGCGGCAATGCGAAGATCGACAGCACGAATTCTTTTGTATACGCGGGTACGACCTATGTCAAATACAAAACATTACTTGCCATCAGCGAATTGGATGGACGCTATGCTTCCAGTGCCTACACGCTATTCGTCTGGACTACCGATGAAGGCAAAGCAAATTCCGCCAAAATTTTAGCTAATATTAGCGATCTTCCGGCTGGAGCAGGTCCACTGATCGGGCAGAAAATCTATCCGTTTCGCGAACCAGGCTCGTATTGGATCACCGATGTATCGTATGACCCGGGCAGCACGATCTACTATATAACGGCACGCAATTCGGGCGGCGCCGAGATTCACCTGAACAGCAACTACGCTGCCTTCGATTTTGTACTGGTATCCGCCTTAACTCAGGCTCAAAATGAATTACGCGGCAAAACGATCTGGTACGATAACCGTACGATTCAAGTCGAGAAGATCGGGCATCTGGACAAGCTCACCTTTGTTAGCTTCCAGATCGATGACGACAATACCATCCGTGCAGTCGTACGCAAAACGAACAATAATCTGTACGCCTTCGAGCTGGAGCCTCATTTCGATGTGACCGATATGCTGAAAGACCGCATTTTCGTCAAAAATCCACGCTCCGTGTACAAGTGGAGCAATAAAGTATGGAATGCAATTACCGCAAATGAAGTATTTGCAGGCATGACGCGTGAGCAGGTCATCCTCTCATGGGGTGTACCGTCCGATTACAACACGTATCAGTCTTCTAATCTGACGTATGAGCAGTGGATCTATGCTCGGAACTACCTGTACTTCTGGAATGGTAAGCTTAGCTCAATGCAGAGCTTCTAATCGATATTCATTAAAACTAGCTGTACTGGTTAGCTATACTTGATCGGTTTGAAGCCACATGTTATGTCTGGCAGATCGTTTAAGCACTACCTGTCCTGCTTCGGTTTCACACGTCAAAAAGACATATACCTCATTCGTGGTATATGTCTTTTTGTTTTATCGGCTAGCATGTTCGGCAACCTATGAAGATGTCTGTTTTTCAGCTCATAACTATCCTGCGCTAATGACTCCGTATTCTGTTCAATACAGCGAATGCTTGTATTCATTTCATATTCCATACCATGTATTGACTGCTTTGCATTCAGTTCAGCTTTAACTCAGCTCACTTCATGCATCGCGTCTATTTCCTCATCTCATGCAACCGACTGATTACTTCGGTTCAACGCCCCATACAAGCTTTCCTTGCTCGTACACGGTCACCTTATTCCAATCGCCAGATGTTGTGCTGCCATATGAATAGTCATTACTTTCATCATAATTGCTCCAATCCGATGGGTGAATACGCGCATGTACTTCACCGCTCTGACCACCTGCCGGAATCGTACCGGCTGCGCTGCTGAACGAGAACTCCACGTAACGATTCGCTGTTGCCGTGCTGCCACTTACCGCAGCCGAGGTTGTTGTTACATTGGAGCCACCTACATTTGCCCAATCGATAAATGTCTGGTCGCCGGATTTGCCATCATTGTTAAAGTAATAGCGCACCTTCAGATCACTTAGCTTTACCGCTGTACTGCCATTGTTTTTAATATTGAAAATGGGACGCAGCGCATTATCGGTTGCATTGCTGTCAGCATTGCGATATTGCAGCACCAGTGATCTGTTGCTCGGATTGGACGGCTCGGAAGGGGTGGTTCCGCCACCTTGATCCGGCTCACTGCCACTACCTGTATCTGGATCTGGCGTCGTACCAGAGTCAAGATTTGTGCTGCCTGCACGAATCTGCTCACGCACGAATTTGCCGGAAGCGGTCAGGTTATTCGTACTCCAACCGCCTGTTGAGCTTGCACCTGGAAGGAGAGCTGCCGACGCTTCCGTTTTATCCGACAACGACCAGTTTACCCAGCTCACACCACGATTATTCAGGAAATCGAGCCATGTTTTTGAATCGGACAGATATGGCCCACCGTTACCGGATGCATCACTGGTTCCCCATTCGGTTACGAAAATAGCTGCTTTTTTCCCCAGTGCATAATCGAGTCGATCACGTAAATACTGTCCATGTGTACCTGCATAGAAATGTAGGGCATACAGCGTATTTTTATCAGGCAATTGATTGTCTGCGGCATCTTGAATATCCTGACTCCATGTGCCTGTACCTACGATGATCGGGTTGTCCGGGTCTTTGGCACGAATCGTCTGTGTCACTTCCAGCGCGTAAGGACGAATCTGTCCGTTCCATGTGACGCCGCCGTTTGGCTCATTGGCGATCTCATAGATTACGTTTGGCAGATTACCGTACAAGCCTGCCATTTCGCTAAAAAAGCTTTTCGCCTGTGTTTTATAGGTATTCGGATCATTATCGGACAAAATATGCCAGTCGATAATGATGTATACACCGAGCTCTTTTGCAGCGGCAACCGCTTCCTTCACCTTATTTGCCACCGATGGATTAGAAATGTATCCGTTCTCAGCAGTATACATCGCTACACGAAATACCGAGATGCCCCAGTCATCGCGCAGCCATTTCATCGTATCGCGATTCACATAGTTACCATACCACTGTATACCATGTGAACTCATACCTCTTAGCTGCACAGGCTTACCGCTAGCATCAACCAGCTTACCGTTAGATACCGATAACTGACCATGCTGAGCAACGGGCGTTGTTGCTGCTGACACGGGTGATGACCAAGCCGACATGCCAAGCGATAACGCCAGCACGGTTGCCGATGCACCGGCTGTCCATTTTTTCCACGAGTTCATCCACATTACGTAACACTCCTTTTCTGGTTGAGTTACTGTCGTTCCATGTTCAAGTGTTCATGTGTACTCTAATATGTTTCTAAATAAGTTGCAGATTTGATCCACTTTAATTGCTTGTTTAATGAAGAATACACATATATCCATTCTATAACTAAATTAATATATTTTTACCATAAAATGAATATAAAGATTACGAAATTTATAAATGGGAATTACAGACAGTCAGCGATATCTGTAACCTCTAAGGCTCACACCCATCTAGCCATGCCTGACCAGGCTTTGATTCATCTCAGCTTATCTGCGATTATTGCGTCTGAATAGCTGAAGCATACTAACGATTACAAATATAGCGATGATCACAAAGATGATCCCTAATCCTTGCAGCACAGAATATACGATATTCATGATCCCAGACTCCTTTTACAGTCAAATCCGATTGGTAACTGTATCCCTAAACTTTACCTGCTTATACCAATCTATTCACCGACACTCCTTATACATTCACCCTATCATAGCATAATTGAATAGAGGAACGCAGATGTGACGGTAGTCGACCATAATGGAATAAGTTGCACATGTGAATACTTTGCTATACCTGATGAGTAGAGTAGGCAAACCGAACTACAGACAGACTCTGATCATGCTAATCTTATCCAAATCTGCTTACTCTTATACGGGCTAGCAACTCCTATATCATTATCTGTGCCTTTATACAGTTACACTACAGATGAAGTAAAAGAAACGGATCTCCGCATACATCATATCTATCCCCTGTACTTCATCATCCTGCACTTGTACTTCATCGCTACACCATCATTAGCTCTGTCTTCCAACAAAGCAAAGTATACGTTCACCTCTTGATAAATAACATCGCAATTCCTCAGGCTGTATCACGATGTAATACAGCATCATCATCTAACGAATAGTATCCAAATTAACATACCTCATCACAAATCGGATCTCCCTTCATCACGATCACAGAAGGAAGACCCGACCTGCCCATCACTTTATTATTACGCTGGTTGCCGGTGCATACCATTTAATACACAATTCCGCATACATCATTCGGCTGTACGATTCGGGATGCATACCAGCTACTGGCTATCCAACCCGCTATCTGATCCTGATCGTATGCTCGTTATAGCAGCATGTTTGATTTGTTATTCGTTATTCGTCATTCCTCACTGCCCACTTGTCGTTTCAATTACGGCGCAATCCCCCATACCAGCTTGTCCCCCTGATACAGTGTCACTTTGTTCCAATCCGCATAAGACGTTTTGGTCGCATCAAACGAATAATCATTACTTTCATCCAGTGCAGACCAATCCGACTTCGCCATACGTAGCTGAATTTCACCTGTGCTTGCACCCGGCTGCAACTGTCCGGCTGCCGCTGTGAAGCCCAGCTCAACATAGCCATTACCGAATGTACGTGTGATGTTATCCTGACCAACCTGTGCCCAGTCGATCCAGGAGCTCATCGCCCCGCCACCCTCTACACTGAAGTAATAACGCAGCTTCAATGTACTCAGATCAACCGCTGATGTGCCGTTATTTTTAATATTAAAATAAGGCTTAATCTGCGAATCGGTCGCATTCGTATCCGCTGCACGGTACTGTACGACCAGATCGGACGACGTTGGTGGTGTTGTCGGTGGCTCTGTTGGCGGCACTTCGGTCGCTGTCGGTTTAGCGCTAACTACAGCGGAATCGTTACTGCTGCCTACAGCATTCGTTGCGCTCACCTTGTAGTAATAGGTGGTGCCATTTACAACATTGCTGTCTGTGTACAGCGTTGTCGTTACGCTACTGCCTACTGTGGTAAATGGCCCCGCTGCATCGGTAGCACGCTTCACCGTATAGCTTGTTGCACCGGTCACCGACGACCAGCTCAGCTTCACCTGTGCATCGCCCGCTGTTGCTTGCAGACCGGTCGGTACGGCTGGCGCTGTCGGAGTCACAGGAGGCGGCGTTGTCCCACCAGTAGTCAGGACAGGGAATGAATTATTAACAAGTGTTACAAACTGATCGTGGAACCATGCACCCGAGATTGGCGCATCAGGCATAGCACCCGTCAGTACACCGTCCGGTGTCGTGTACGTTGGATCACACATCCGGTCAAAGCCTTTGCCTTCATTGTTCGGGATTAGCGAGCTGGAACCATCCGATTCACCCGGTGGCTTCACCCATACGTATGCATCCAGATGAGCGGCTGGTGCGGCTGTAGGTGGTGTACCGATACCGGCACCACTCACATTACACCAGTTCCCCCGGTGCGAACGACGATCGACTCGTCCCGAGTTTACGTATGAATTAATATCACTACCCGATGCCATTGTTGGACGATTCGGACCACCCCAGCCGTTACGTCCGGTATCGATCAGCATCCCGATACTGCTTGGGAAGCCAGCATTCACAAAGTCAGAGTACAGTACGCTGGTGAAGTCCGCTTCGTCAAAATACGGATTCCATTCATAATACTTCGCCGACTTGATCGGTTGTCCACCGACATTCAGATCCGGATTGGGCAGATTCGGCTCATTCAGCGGTGTCGTATTCGCCGTATTGGTCACAAAGCCATCAATACTGGACAGACCTGCTGTTGTACCACCCACGACTGTTTTGTACAGAGCAACAGCCGCAGTACGATTGTTATCCCAGCCCATCCAGCCCGAGTGACCGATATCCAGGTAGTTGTATGTGTTAGGAACAGCGTGCAGCTTGTTCAGCGCATATTGGATACCATCCACATAGATGCCGCTGGAATTCGCTGCTGCACAACGTGCATCGTTCAGATTCGTTACCAGGTTAGGCAGACTATCCGGTTCGATCACGTTCACGATGCGAATATCTTTATATTTTGGATTAGCAAATGTTTGGGCGATGACATCAATGTATTCTGTTTTATAACGCTGCAAAGCCGCCTGGGTAAGCGGCAGCTCTCCGTTAGACGCAAGCGCATGACAATCGCGTCCCGGCAGATCATAAATGACGAACATAGCTGTAATCGGCGTATTGCCCTGCTTTTGCGCCAGCGCTGCGTCCAGATGCTGCTCCAGACTCAGCCTGCCTGCATTAGCTGAGCCGCCCGCAATCGCATCGATCCGATCCAGCCAGACGGCAGTCGGATACGATTTGACGGTAGCCATCTTCGCTTTCAACGTTGCATCAGTCACCTTGGCAATTGAGCCATCCACCTCTTTGGCATAATCCGGGTTAATATAGGCTGTAGCTCCGACAAACGGATTGTCCACATGCGATTCCGCGTAAACCGGTGAAGCGGTCATGGCAGGCAACAGACTTCCTGCGAGTAACGACACAGCCATCGTGTATTTAAATCCTTGCCAAAATCCTTTTTTGGACTTCAATCCATTCACCTTTCTTTCCGTGGATTTGTTTGAAGCAAGCCGTTCCTGTTTAGTAAGCGTTTTCGTTTCGTCTGACAGCTTACTGTTACCCCTTTTGAATCACCTCCTTACACTGTCGATTATACGAAAGCTAAATTTTAGTTTATATTTCAAAATATGGATTTTAATTTCAATTTTTAATATCTTCTATTAATAATGAACGTTTTTGTTATATGGTAATATTTTCTAATTGAAAATGAGATTTCTAGCTCTCTTGCTATGCTTTTATGTACTCCAGCCGACAACAATTCATAAACAAACAGGCTCGGACATGCAAAAAGACCAAAAGTCTCCTTTTGGTCTCGTTTTGTATCTGCTTTTTTGTTTGAAGTCGAATAATGGAGCCGTTAGCGCAAATGAGCTCTTATTACTGCCTGCGATGAGGCTTCCAACCATTAATGAGCGATAGCTTCCTCATTTCACTACTACATGCTTGAAATCAGGTGCTCTCACATATAACAATATCGCCACAATGAATAACAATAACGATTTTAATTTCCATATTTTACTATAATATTTAAATGGAGTCCGCTATTTTCATGCTAGCTTGCCGTTTGGCTGTCTCCCTATACATCCGAACTGCGCCATAAAAGCAGAAGCCCCAGAACAGCACCATAAACAACTGGAACCACCAGGCATCATACTCTGCCCAGAAAGCATTCGCTATGCCGCCAAGTGTAACGACTCCTGTCGCTACGGCGAGAGCAAAACGCTTTTTGACCGCGTCTGGCTCCAGATCCTTTTGCCGCTCGTACAATTGGTGGAACAGCAGTTGTAGCATTAATCCAATCCCAAACCATGCCATATGAGACATCATCCCGAAAATCCGCCCCAGCACGATCCAGACGACGAGCACCTCAATCCAGCGCATCATACGCCCTTTACCAAAAAAATACTTCATGCTATCCCTCCACCGCCCATCGGCGTTCATCTTATCCTCTGTTAACACTATTACGCACTCCACGCACGTCGGTTACAGGATATTGGAGGAATAGCATATCATTTGTAGTGCATGTTCAAAATTTGGACTTAAATAGCATACTTCATACTTCATACTTCATACTTCATACTTCATACTTCATACTTCATACTTCATACTTCATACTTCATACTTCATACTTCATACTTCATACTTCATACTTCATACTTCATACTTCATACTTC
>JBCNLJ010000036.1:0-54594 GCA_039595515.1 Paenibacillus sp.
GCAACGTGGACGCGCGGGTTATATGCCGCAGCAGCCTGCCCTGTTCCGTGGCGCACGATTGAGCAAAATGTCGTACTGGCACGAGAAACTGCCGGACTGCCACAGCGCGAATCGCTGGAGCTAGCACGCGCCTGGCTGGATAAAGTAGGGCTAAGCGAATTCCGCGAGGCGTATCCACATATGCTGTCTGGCGGGATGCAGCAGCGTGCTGCATTCCTGCGTGCACTGCTGGGGCCGCAATCACTGCTCTGTCTGGATGAACCGTTCAGCGCACTTGATGCCTTCACCCGCAGTGAGATGCAAAGCTGGCTGCTGCGCATCTGGGAGGAAAATCGGCGCTCGGTTGTGTTTATTACGCATCATATTGAAGAGGCATTACTGTTGTCCGATACGATCTACGTATTATCCAATCGCCCGGCCCATGTGCTGGAACGGGTCGAGGTGCCGTTTGAACGTCCACGGCGCGAGGAGCTGGTCGATACCCCTTCATTTATTGCACTGCGCAGACGATTAACAGAGCTGCTGCGCGAGGAGGTGAGCGCGCGATGACAGCACAGTCATGGATCGATGCGCATATTCATCTGGATCAATATAGCGATACCGACGTGCGCGCTATCATTCGCGAGCTGCCACGTCATGGCGTGGATACACTTATCGCCGTATCGATGAACCGGGAGTCGTGTCAGCGTATCGAATCGCTGGCACGTACGTATCCCGGTATCGTTAAGCCCGCATATGGCTATCACCCGGAGCAGCCGCTGCCTACAGCCCAGCAGACAGGAGCATTGCTGCAATGGATTGAGGCACGCATCAACGAAGCGATAGCCATCGGTGAGATCGGTTTACCGTATTATCGTCGTCAAGAGCTTGCCGCAGAAGGCTATGCACTGGATGAACAGGGATATATCGATCTGCTGGATCAATATTTACGACTGGCTAAACGATACGATAAGCCTGTCGTACTGCATGCCGTATACGATGATGCGGATACGGCATGCGATCTGCTGGAGCAGCATGATATGACACGCGCGCATTTCCACTGGTTTAAAGGCTCAACCGCGCAAATGAATCGATTGGCACAGAGCGGATATTACATCTCGTTCACGCCAGATATTGTGTATGAGTCTGACATTCGTGAGCTTGCCGCTCGCTATCCACGAGAGCTAGTTATGACGGAAACAGATGGGCCATGGCCATTTGAAGGACCTTTTACCGGAAAGTCAACGGTTCCAGCGATGGTACGTGAAGTGTGCCGTACATGGGCGCAGATTCAAGACCTGGAAGAACACGAGGCTGCCCGGCAACTGTATGACAACGCACGCACACTATACCGACTATAATAAGATGGCGATTGTGCTAATAACGTCAGCTAACGGCGATTTTCTGCCGTGCTTCCATTTTGGTACTTGACCGAACAGGGCGAACCGGATACGATATTGAACGCATTCATTTGGTGTTATCTACCATTCACATCTCAGGTCCAATACAGAAAGAAGGAAACCGCTTCGATGTCCAAGCAAACAAACCGCTCCATGGTAACGGTGGGCTTGCTGGCTGCCCTATTCATCGGGGCGCTCGACTCTACCGTTGTCAGTACCGCTTCACCACGTATTATTGATTCACTCGGCGGACTCAGCCTGATTAGCTGGATTTTCTCCGTCTATACATTAACGACCTGTATTGCGACACCGATCTTCGGTAAGCTTGGCGATCTGTACGGACGCAGGCTTGTATTTGCAATTGGTCTGGGGCTATTCGTCGTCGGCTCAATGCTGTGCGGATTGGCGGATTCTATGACCGAACTGATCTGGTATCGTGCACTGCAAGGGATTGGCGCCGGTGCGCTGACACCTGTAACGTTTACCATCGTGGGTGATCTGTATCCGGGTAAGGAACGTGCCAAGGTACAGGGGATTTTCTCATCCGTCTGGTCGATTGCCGGCCTGTTCGGGCCACTGGTAGGCGGCTATTTTGTCGACTATATTTCCTGGCGCTGGATTTTCTTTATTAATCTGCCGGTCGGGATTATCGCAATTATGTTTATTTTCCTGTATTATCACGAGTCCTTTGCCAGGCAGAAAAAGGCAATCGATTACGCAGGCGCCATTACCTTTACTATCGGGATGACGGCTCTACTGCTCGCTCTATTAACAGGTGGCGAGGAATACGCATGGAATTCTCCGACCATTATGGTCATGTTCCTCATAACCATTGTGTTTCTCGGTCTGTTCCTGTGGATCGAGCGGCGAGCGGCTGAAGCGATGCTACCGCTCAGCCTGTTCCGCAATCCGGTGCTGAATATCCCGTATATTCTCGGCTTCACCACTCGCTGGATGGTGATGGGGGTGACCGTCTACTGTGCACTATGGATGCAGGATGTATCCGGCTCCAGTGCAACACTGGCAGGTCTAGCGCTCATGCCGATGTCGATCGCCTGGCCGCTTGCCTCTACGCTATCCGGTAGACTGATGTATCGCATCGGCGCGAAATGGCTTATCATCTTCGGCTCTGTACTCGTCGTTGCCGGTAGCCTGCTCGTTGCCATTATGCAGTCGGGATCATCGTATGGACTGATCGTTGCTTCACTTATACTGATCGGACTGGGCATGGGCTGTATCGTCACCCCATCGATGGTTATCATTCAGGGCGCTGTCGACTTCCGTATGCGCAGTGTGGCAACGTCTACGAATACGTTGATGAACTCGCTCGGTCAAACGGTCAGTGTCGCCGTATTCGGTCTGGTGTTCAACTCCGTCGTCACCGCGGACAGCCCGGAGCAGATCGCCAATGGGATTCATGCGGTGTTCCTGCTCATGCTGGCGGTGGCTGTGCTGAATCTGGTGGTTGCGTTGTTCTTGCCGCCAAGCAGTAAGTTGTTGAATCATCAGCAGTAGCTTGAACTCAAGCATATTGGATCACCAACAGCATAGCTTATAAACAGCATAAAGCCCTCTGTCGTTATGACAGAGGGCTTTCTATATCCATACGCATACTTCATACCCATACTTCTACATCAAAAGTATACCTGTACACGATTAACGCTTATTAAAGCCTTTTTTCTCCAAAAACTCCTTCAACTGCATCCGCGAAGGCGCAGTCAGCTTCTGTGCCATCTGCTCCGACCATGGTGTTGTTTTGGCACCGCCTGTACGCTCGGACAGATACTGTACCATCGTATGATCGTACTCCTCTACCGCTTGCAGTGTTGTGTCTGCATCATACGCTTCTTTGTGCAATACGGCCTTCAGCGGCAGACGTGGACGCAGACCTGGCTCCTGATTCGGATACCCCAGGCACATGCCATAGATCGGGTACACAAGCTCTGGCAAGCCCAGCAGCTCGGATACACCTTCGATATCGGTACGAATCCCACCGATATACACAACACCAAGCCCCATCGACTCAGCCGCGATTGCTGCGTTTTGCGCAGCTAACGTTACATCCGCCGTTGCAACGATAAAGTTCTCGACGGCATCGGAATACGATTCATTTTCCGGTAAATGCTTCTGCACCGCGTTCTCCAAACGGTACAGATCTGCACACCAGACGAGAAATACAGGGCATTCCTCGATGTAGCGCTGACTGCCTGCCATACGAGCAAGACTTGCTTTACGTTCTGGATCTCTTACTGCAACTACACTATACGCCTGCACATTGCTGGAGCTGGACGCCATCTGCCCTGCTGCTACAATTGCCTCTAATTGTTCGTCTGTTACCGCGTCCGGCTTGTAGCTACGGATTGAGCGGTGGTTCATTAATAAACGGATTGTATCATTCATCCGGGTAGTCACTCCTATCTGGTTGTGGTTCTTTGCTTGTGATGTGCTACTAATGTTTCATAAGTATATTACATTATTAACACGGTGGAAGCCAAATCACGCAGAGGAATGGGGAGTTGAATTGTGTTCATGTGGGTGCTGGTTGTTGTTGGGGGGCACCACTTCGGCAAGGAATAAGGGGACGGACTCCGGTCTCGCACAGGAATCTACGGAGTAGGAGAGAATGTAGATTCCCGTGCTCGGAAGAAGTAAGATATTTTGCTTTCGCAAAAATCACCTTTCATTGAACCACGTGTTAGAAAAGCACTAACACTATAAGTCATCCTTTCCCCTTATTTCCTTGCCTTCGTTCTGTGCGGGCTGTAACAATTGGCTGTATTTATGAAAGGATTTGATCCAACTCTCCATGAAGGGTAGGGGGCAGAGTAAACATAAAAATCATTTATAAAGCATGGAAGATTTTTAGGAAAATAAAGAGAGATAAGTGAGTTTAGTTATTTTTAATCTTTTCAATCTTTTCAATCTTTTTAAGTTAGCTATATATTAGCTATATAATTGTATATTTCAGTAAAAGATTAGATTAAATAGATTGGGGCTTACTTGTATAGTGATCGTAATGCTCCTATGTCTTCCTACGTCTGTTCATTCAATACCCTATGATCAATTACTTTACTCTTTGCTTATCGTTGCACTCGTAGCCTTCCAGGCAGACTCAATCTCCTTATCGTCAACAGGGATACATACTCGTAATCCGGACATGTCAAACTTACACTTAGACCTGTTCGCGTTGTAGCTTAATTCGCTGTAGGCGCAGGGAGTTGAGGACGACGGAGACGGAGCTGAATGCCATCGCGGCGCCGGCTAGCCATGGGGCTAGTAGGCCGATGGCGGCTATTGGGATGCCGATGACGTTGTAGGCGAGTGCCCAGAATAGGTTCTGGCGAATATTGCGGATGGTGCGGCGGCTGACCATGATTGCGTCGGCGATGCCGTCCAGATCGCCGCGCATCAGGGTGATATCGGCGGCCTCCATAGCGACGTCGGTTCCTGTGCCGATCGCAATGCCGGTATTGGCTGTAGCCAGTGCGGGGGCGTCGTTGATGCCGTCGCCTACCATCGCTACGATATGTCCTTCATCTTGCAGGCGTTTGATCTCGGCCGCTTTGCCCTCGGGCAGTACGCCTGCCAGTACGTGCTGGATTCCGGTCTGGGCGGCAATTGCCTGAGCGGTACGCTCGTTGTCGCCTGTAATCATGATCACGTTCAGACCCATCTGTTGCAGGCGCTGGATCGCTTCAGCGGATGTATCCTTGACCGTATCCGCCACAGCGATCCAGCCGGCATAGCGATTATTTACAGCGGTTAGCATGACCGTTTTCCCCTGCTGCTCCAGCTCCTGAATTGAAGCCTCCAGCTCGTCTGTAGCAATGCCTGCCTCCTGCAGGAGCAGGCGTGTTCCGATGCGTATCGTATCGTCTGTACCTGTCGCGATGATACCCTTGCCAGGTATATTATCAAATGATTGTAGCGGCGCTGGTTCGACCTGTCGCTCCTTCAAGCCCTGCACAATCGCACGGGCAAGTGGATGCTCGGAGGCGCTCTCTGCACCTGCTACAAGCGCTAGCCACTGCGCTTCTGGCAGTACATCGGATTGTACATGCCAATCGGTCAGCACAGGCTCTCCGCGCGTGATCGTACCGGTTTTGTCCAATACGACGGTATCGATGCGATGAGCCGTCTCCAGATGCTCGCCGCCTTTGAACAAAATGCCATACTCAGCGGCACGACCTGAACCCGCCATAATCGACGTTGGTGTGGCTAAGCCGAGTGCACACGGACAGGCGATCACAAGCACAGCGATTGCTTTTTCCAGTGCACCGCTAAATTGCCCTGGCTCCACGCCAAAGTAAAAGATACCGAATGTCAGCAACGCAATCCCGATCACAATCGGTACAAAAATACCTGAGATCACATCCGCCATACGCTGAATCGGTGCTTTGGATACCTGCGCCTGCTCGACAACCCCTATAATTTGCGCCAGTGCGGTATGCTTGCCGATCCGCTCGGCACGGAAGCGCAGACGTCCGTTCTGATTGATCGTTGCTCCGATTACGCGGTCTCCGTTGGTTTTGTCCACGGGCAGACTCTCACCGGTTAGCATCGATTCATCGACAGAGGAGCGTCCATCCAGCACGATGCCGTCGACCGGAATTTTCTCGCCAGGCTTTACGATCACGATATCGCCGACACGCACGTCCTCAGCAGCAATCTGCACTTCCTGCCCGTCCCGCTCGACCAGCGCATGCTGGGCACGCAAATTCATCAGACTGCGAATAGCGGAGGAAGAGCGGCTTTTCGCACGATGCTCCAGCCATTTGCCGAGCAGGATGAGCGTAATGAGCATGCTGCTCACTTCAAAATATAGCTGCGCTTGAAAGCCAGGCTCGATCCACTCGCGAATCATAAGGAATACGCTGTAAAAATAAGCAGCCGACGTTCCCAGCACGACAAGCACGTCCATATTCGCACTGCCTCCACGTAGCGCTTTGTACGCCCCTTTATAAAATTGCCAGCCGATCACAAGCTGTACCGGCGTTGCAAGCAGCCATTGCACCCACGGAATCATCAGCACATGAGGCATATAGATCCATGATGTGAAGCTAAAATGCGCAACCATCGTCCAGAGCAGCGGCAACGATAATACGATTGAAATCAGTAGCTGTAAGCCGCGCTTATGCTGTAGCTGATCGCGACGTTCATCTGCGCCTTCCTGCTCTTGAATGGACGCCTTATAGCCCAGCCGTGCGACTTTATCCGTAATATCCTGCACGCTAACTGTGCCTGCATCAAAGCTAACCCGCGCCGTTTCCAGCATCAGATTCACCTGCGCCTCGGATATACCGTCCATACGCCCCAGACCTTTTTCGATCCGAGCAGAGCAAGCCGCACACGTCATACCGGAAATGTCCAGATAGACCGTTTCATGCAGTACCGAATAGCCGAGCTTGCCGATCTTCTGCTCGATCTCGCCAGCCTGTAGCTGCTTGGGATCATAGGTTACAAGTGCATTTTCCATAGCCAGATTCACATTCGCTTCGGCGACCCCGTCCATGCGGCGTAAGCCTTTTTCGATACGGGTCGCACAGGCCGCGCAGGTCATACCGCCGATTTGTAGCTTTAATTGCTGTAAATCGGCAGGAGTGGATGCGGATACTGCTGATTGGGTTGCGTCCGAAGCCGTTGAAGTAGTTGTAGCTGATTCGGATTCATGCTGAGTCATGATTGGATGTACCTCCTTTGTTATATTGTGCTAAAGCAGCCAACGAATTTACGTATCTACATTAGCCTATTCATTGCAGCTTTCTTTTATCGACAAAGTCATGCTTTCACAAGCTTAAAATGTACCCGTGCTCTTCTTATGTCCTTGATATATCATTCTTCTATACTTATCCATTCATATACAGGAGGGGGGTATATATAATTCCTGAAAAAACCTGATTTCACCGTTCCGTTCATCCTATGTGAATCAGGCTTTTCAGATCTATTCAATTCACTTCTTTCAATTTAACTTCTTTCAATTAACGCCTTGCCATTCCCTTCTATCCTATGCGCATCTGCTCACGCACCCGCAGAAATCACATCGTAGCCTTGCTCTTCAATCGCTTCAGTCAGCTTGACCACATCCAGCTTGGATTCATCGTAGCTAATATCAACCGATTTGCCTTCCAGATTCACTTTACCGCTCGCGCCAATCTCTGCGAGTGCTCCTTCTACTGCGTTTACACAATGCTGACAGGACATACCTTCAACTTCCAATTTTACCTGTGCCATCATTACAGCCTCCTTCGTATGATCATATGCTCGTCTTTGTTATCTAAACGGCAATCATTTGTCCACACCAAAATATCTAAACTAAACGGCTTATTTCAACAGCTTGTTGATCGTAACCAGCAGCTCGTCGATCACTTCATGCTCACCGGATTCAATCCGTTCGACGACACAGCTTTTCATATGACCCTCGAGCAGTAATCGACCGACTGAATTCAGCGCAGATTGAGCAGCAGCGATCTGATTTAATACATCATCACAATACGTATCCTTCTCAATCATACCCTTAATGCCACGAATCTGACCCTCTACTCGATTGAGCCTGCGCACGAGATTTTGCTTCGTTGCTTCCGAATGGTGGCTCTGACGACTGGAGTGATCGCCGGTTCCACAGGCATCCGTATCATGAACGTCTGGCAGCTTCGTCGTGAGCAGCTCCTGCTCACTGGTGTTCATATTCTCCATCCTGTGTCCCCCCTTCACGTCCGCTCCAGCAGCTTCCTCCATAAAAGAATAAGCCCCATAAGCAGAACGTTTCTATACCCATCTTAACATACCCCTATGGGGTATTCAAGAACATACACTTATTCTTTTTTCGGAAAATGGTATTATCTATTGAATATCCCTAAAAATATACTTACATCTCCATTTGTAAAACCATTTATGCTACACTTGGAATGACTTTGGATGAAGTGTACTCTGCTCTTTTGGCACTGGTGCTAACAACTGGAAAAGCTACTTTACTATAATGTAAAGTAGCTGTTATTTACTTTTGTAACCGGTTAATTACGCTCACGATCATCCGTCGCCAGTAATTCTGTAGCCTGCTTAGCGGCTTCCTGCTGCGGCTCATCCTGTTCGTCATTAGATACACCTAGATGTCCCATCACACGTTCTACTAGCTGTGGCGGGTCTACGGGCTTGGTCAAAAAGTCGATCGCTCCGCCTCGGACACCTTTTCGAACCATCTCTGGACGCGAATCGCCGGATAGCAACAATACTGGAATATCTCGCGTCGCTTCTGTACGTTTGAGCTGATCGAGTACATCCAGTCCATCCCGATTTGGCAAATTAATATCCAGAATGATCAGATCGTAGCCTGTTATACGGGAAGGCATACGGAAAAACTCGGCTGCATCCTCATACGACTCCACCACTACGTTTTCAGGCTCCAGCAACTGCCTGACCAGCATTACAAACGGACTGCTATCATCAACAATACCGATCTTTTTCATCTACCGCTTCACATCCTTATTCATTATTAAAGGGAGGCTTCCCATGTCCAAAGCAGAACGTTATCGGCAGATTATCGAGCAGACCCGGGTCCGCTTTCTTCAAGATGCCATGATCAAAATGCAGGATATGCACCAGGGCTTGACCGACTACAACCGGCTGGAGGAGCCTGATGCGGATGCCGGTCAGGCGCTCGCTAATCAGATTCATCGCCATGTGCATGCGATCAAGGGACTTGCACTCACCCTATCGTATCCGGGGATTGATGAGCTATGCGGTGATATGATTAACTACATTTTAAACGATCCGTCCAGAATATGGAAACGTGAGCATGTGGATCGTCTACAGCAGCAGGTCAACCAGCTAGAGCAGCTTCTTGACGAGGCTACAATCAGCTCCAGCAACACGTAAACAGGTGCGCCCTCTCGCTAAACGTAAATCTCTGCTCTTCTCTTTCTACCGGGTTGGTCTGTTCTCCTTTTCCTGATACAATAGATCAGGTTGTAAGAGCGAATTTACGGAGAAAGGGGCACTTTTCAGTGGCACAATTGTTTTTTAAATACGGAGCCATGAATAGCGGCAAATCGATTGAGATTCTTAAAGTCGCCCATAATTACGAGGAGCAAAACAAGCATGTCCTGATCTTCACATCTGCGCTCGATACGAGAGACGAGATTGGCTATGTTTCCTCACGTATCGGTGTTCGCCGTCAGGCAATTGCCATTCATGAAGACACAGATATTTTCGATATCGTTAAAAATTACAAGCCGAAGCCTTCCTGCGTGCTGATTGATGAATGTCAGTTTTTGAAAAAGGATGCGGTATTGCAGCTTGTCGATATTGTGGATCAGCTTAACATCCCGGTCATGGGCTTCGGGCTCAAAAACGACTTCCAAAATCAGCTATTTGAAGGCAGTCAATATATGCTGCTGTATGCAGACAAGATTGAGGAAATGAAGACGATTTGCTGGTTCTGCGAGCGTAAAGCAACGATGAATATGCGTATGCTTGACGGTCATCCGGTCTATACCGGTGAGCAGATTCAGATCGGCGGCAACGAAAGCTATTATCCGGTCTGCCGCAAATGCTACAACAACCCGCCGATCTCCTGATCAAGCGGGTGTATGTATGCCACACCCGAACAGGAATACCCAAACAAGGAAAAGCTGTCCGATTCCCTTCATGGAGTCAGGCAGCTTTTTGCTGCGGGTCTGAAATAGCATAGCAAAACAGCCACATCGGATGGTAGCAATCGACATGGCTGTGCCTTTTATACTTCGTATCGTGCTATGCTGTTATCCAGCATCAGCTTCGAAAATCAATTAACGCGTTCTACCTTTGGCTCTTCTTGTGGGCCTTTGGTGTCCAGTTCGAACTCTTTGCGTGTTTTTACATCCACGATATTCAGGTTCACTTCGATGACCTCAAGACCTGTCATGCGGTTCACCGCTTCGCTTACCTTTTTGATCAGCTCATTGAAGATCGTTGGGATGCTCTTGCCGTATTCGACAGTTGCTACCAGATCCAATGCGACCTGCTTCTCGCCTACCTCTACATCTACACCACGAATTACGTTCTCGGCATTGCTGAAGCGACCTGCCAGATTGCTGAAGAAGCCACCTTCCAGAGACAGGATACCCTGCACCTCATTTGCTGCCAATGCGGCGATCTTCTGAATCACCTGATCTTCAAAAGTCAGGGAGTTTTTGTGCACCGGTGTTCCTACCTGCGTCTCGATTGTGTCCAGTCTGGTTTCTGCCATGTTCAGTCATCCTTTCTGTGTTCAATCCGTTTTTTTGCGCTGCTATTCGTTGATAGCAGCAAGATGTAAGACTGTGTCGACGTCGTTACCATTCATAGGGCGGCAAACGCAATGTTCACCGTTGCCCTGTAGTACTTATTATTTATAGTAAAAGGATTCGCCCGGTATCTACCGAAATGCGAGCATCCTGAATACTTGTTTAGCACATCACTACTTGATGAAGTATGCTCACGTATGCTTCATGCTACGATTAGCAGAAGATATTAGCATATGCTGGCTTGCTTCAGCATAGATACATGGAATGAATATAAAGAGTATCTGTACGATAGAGTAGACGGACCTCGTCTCCATCCACGGGTAGCTTATCCGGCTACCTGGTAAAAAATTGAACCCATCTTTGCACATCCAATGCGCCATCCTGCCATTTGCCAATCAAATAACCAACCAGCATGCAGGCGACGATCAGCAGCGTATAACCAAAGCCAATCGTGATCCACAAAATCCCAACCAGCAATCCCAGCAGTGTCCACAGTATCCGTCTACGGTAAGGCAATAATAATTCCATCATGTCCAATGCAGACTCCCTCCTCTAAATGACACGGGGTACATTTTTGTTTTTGTTTTGCGCTTCTTCCTGACGCTCATCCACACGAACTTCCACACGCACCTGATCAATTTGCAGCAGTTGCTTCAACTGATGTTCCACGTGAAGCTGTAGATCACTTGCGGCATCCACCACATGGCTGGTCGGAATCAATCCGCCGCGAATGCTGGTGTAAACGGAATTGTTCCGCTTTTTGAGTCGTGTGTAGATTTGAGGCTGCTTGAGCACATTCTTTTCCTTAACTGCGTGGAAAATAGTCTGTTCAATCATGTTCTGTGTCAGACGAATATGACCGACCGGAGTATTAATGTAGAGCGCCCGTGTCTTCGGACGAGCCAGCAATCCAATCAAAAACAATAGCGCAAACAGAACAAATAAGACGAGTGCCACAATCGCAACGGTCTGTGTTGCCCACAGTTGTGACTGCAAGTAATTGTCGACCATCGTTGAGAAGTTGCCCAGTGGATATACGATTGCGCCAAGCACCGCCATCGCGGCCATTCCCACCAATCCGATGAGTAAAAAAGATAAACGTGTCAGCCTGTTCATGCCATCTCTCCTTCACTTGTGAGCAGTCCGTGCTTGCTATCCTGCCATACATCTCAGTGAGACAGGCAGTAATATCGCTACGGGGTATGTTTTCAAGCTTTTAACATAATGTTGACTTATACTGGTTCAAATCCGTCATGATATAGTCATAATATAAAGGTTACAAAATTGTTAATTAGAAGTTAGATGAAGCAATGTACATTTTTTATGGCCGGCCAGTCTTCTTCACTCTAAGGAAACTTATTCATCAAATAGCAGATATTTTCCCTGCTTATTCTGCATAGTCCCTTTGCTCATACATAGCCAGAATGATGCAAAGTATTGCACAATGCCTGCACATTTAACCCGGTACAACTGACTTATACGCAATCACCTATAAGCCGTATAACTCGTACCCAATTGGTTTGTGCCAGATGTAAGCCTGTTATTAACATAACCAGCCTTTTTGATGATTGAATCACTTATTTATATTACTAAATTGTAATTTACGTTTACTCAATAGGATAATTATGTAAAATATTACGTTCTTGTTACCACTCCAAAAAAGAGGGATTTCTGAGATCACCGCATACTCGGCTCCATCAGAAATCCCTTATTTATGACTGCTATTGATCATGATTGACCGCTATATTTCTACTCTACTGACCTGTGATAACCGACCGATGCCAGCAGACTGCCGGTTAATTGTGCCAGATGCTCATGCGGTGGCAAAGGCTGCTCATCCAGCAGCGGCATCATTGGATACGCCTTCGCAGCATTGCTGGCAAACACGATGCTGCCCGTCATTTGCAGCAGAGCCAGATCAAGCGATTGAAAATGGAATAATCCCTCTTTTCTCCCCTGCTCCAAATAATGACGCAGCAAACTCCATGCAGGCAGTGTATACCGCTGAATAATCTCGATTCGCTCGGAGCGTAGCGCAAATTCCTGATGCAAAATAAGTGAAATCTCCGGGTCTTGCTGCCATAATTCGAATAAACGAGCGACCAGCTTCTCCACCCCATCTACCGGGTCCAGATTCTCCTGTCGCAGTGCATCTGAAAATGGCTTGCCCAGCATGAACTCATCCAGCATCGCTTCAAATAGCTGCTCCTTGCCACCGTAATAATACGATACCAGCGATATGTTCGCATCAGCTTCACGGCAAATCTCACGCACGGTCGTCGCATCAAAGCCACGAGAAGCTGCCAGCTTACGTGTAGCCTTCAAAATACGCAGTTTGACGTGCTCTTCATCCTTACGCACAGAAGTCACTTCCCTATATCAATTCATTACACCTGTCCTTACGATTCGGTGATCACAACGGGAGCTGGAGTCGGAACGCGATCCGGCTTACGCGATGTAGCCGCCACGATGATAAGCAGGGCGACGATCATAATGATCACCAGCGCCAGACAATCCTTCGCTGTACCACTGCCTCCAAACAGAATGTTCATCAGTCCCTGAACCGCATACGTAGCCGGGAAAATCTCACCCAACCCTTGATAAAAAGCAGGCAATAGCTCACGCGGCATCATCGCTCCGGAGGACACGAGCTGTGCGGACAGGATCAAAATGTTAAACAGCATGCCCGCCATCCCGAATACAAACAGGAACATTTGCGATACGAGCATAAATGTGAGCAGGAACAAGGCCTGGAATCCCCATAACGCAAAGAAGCCATGTCCAAGCTGTCCACCGAGCACCGCCACGAGTGAAGTTCCTACCAATGATACCACGACAGACGCGCCTGCGGTAACGAGCAGTCGCATCGTCATACGCGCCCAGCGACCAAAGCGAGCAGCCAGCGCGCGCGAGGAGATTTCAAAGTTTTGTCCCATAATCATCGCGCCTACATAGGAAGCAAGGATCATCATCATCGGCACCATCTGATTGTTCATGCCCTGTACCGGATTGACCGATTCGATATTGGATACGACACGCTGCGATAATGCCGTAGCCATGCCCTGCGTCTGCTGCGCAGACATTTGCCCGGAGCTGCCCAGCACGGTTTGCAATCCATTTTCAATAGCGACCTTGTTCACACTGGCTGTAATGCCATCCGCGATACCGGTCATCATATTTTTGATCATAACCGGGTTGGATTCGTTCACCAGATAATGAAGTTGCGCCGGATTGGTCGATGTGATCGTCGTGCCAAAGTCAGCCGGAATCTCCACGATCATCTGAATATCGCGTGCTTGTAGCTGCTGCTGCGCCTGCTCCATCGTCAGTCCAGTCTTGAGCTGTACCGGCAGCTTGCCGTTCAGACCGTTCACTACCTCATCACCAAAGGCTTTGTCCTCGTTCACAACCGCTACACTCAACTGGTTCAAACGATCCGTGATGCCATGATACCCCGTCATCCAGACAACTGCAAAAATCAACTGAAATAAAATCGCCGTGATGATTCCGACACGAGTGGTCGGTAACTGTAGAAATGCTTGAAAAATAGGTTTCATACCGTCTCCTTTGTGTTCTCTTTTTCTGTTTTCAGCCGCTGTTCTCTATGTCTTCTCCAGGAGTACATTTCATTTCAAACAAACGTTTTAAACAACTGTTTTATTACTATAAAAGCTGTAAGCGCATACTGTAAAGCTAAAATTTTAACTATTTTCACACATCCGTTATAGACGCAAAAAGAGCACCTACCCTCGCCTGATATCGGAATGGTAGGTGCTCCTAAGATCGATTATGATCGAATGTTGATTAGTTGATCCATTGTACGACTTGTTCCGTTGTACGTCTTTGTTTTGGTCGCAGTTCCTTGTCTGTACGATAACCGAAAGCGACCATTACGCTTACGCCAAATTCGCTGTCATCCAGCAAGCCTTCTTCCTTCAGCAGCTTCTCCACACTGTCCAACTGGAAGCCTTCGATCGGGCAAGAGTCGATGCCAATCTCTGCTGCTGCTGTCATCATATTACCCAGTGCGATGTACGTCTGCTTGGAAGCCCAATCAAACAGCGAACGCTCATTTTCCAAAATGTTCAGATCGCGCTCCTGGAATTCACGATAGCGTCCCAGCACTTGATTGAACACTTCTTCCGGCATTTTCTTCACTTCCAGCATTTGCTCACGCAGATAAGGGGAATCGTAGCGTACGTTTTTACGTGCAAGCATGATTACAAAATGGCTTGCTGTTGGCAGTTGTCCCTGCGCGCCCCATGTCACTTCACGCAGCTTGCTGCGTAGTTCTTCATTTTGCACGACGAGGAACTTCCACGGCTCGGAACCCACTGAGCTTGGTGACAGACGTCCTGTTTCCAAAATAAAAGCAAAGTCATCCTCTGAAATTTTACGATCTGGATCAAACGCCTTTGTTGCATGTCTGTAATGGTATGCATCCAGAATCTGTTGCTTTCTTTGTTCCTTATCCATGTATGGTTCCTCCAATAATCTATATGTTTAATAACATGTTTACTTTTAGTAACAATGAAATTATAGTTTGTATTCGTTGCACTGTCAACTGAGAGTTATCCCGTATGGAAACGTTGATGCAGATCGATCAGATCCCGTAACGGATCATGCACCGGAAAATATTCAATGCCCACGTACCCGTTATAGTCGAGCTGCTTGATCGCATCGATCACATAATCATAATTCAGCTCGCTCATATACAGCTCATGTCGCCCTGGTGCACCTGCTGCCTGAATATGACCGACATGCCGGATATGATTTTGCAGTCGTGTGAGCACATTCCCCTCCATCACCTGCACATGGTACATGTCATAACATACCTTAACGAGCGGATGATCCACCTCTGCTACAATATCAAAGGCAAGCTGTGACGTGTTCAGCACGTAGCCGCTCAGCTCACGATCCGTTGTCGTATTCAGCGGCTCAATCGCTGTCGTCACACCGGTTTGCTCGAGAATTGGAATAGCGGCGCGTAGCCCGTCGATCAGGCTCTGAAGCATCTCATCGCGCGATAGTCCTTCCTTTTCAAAGCCAATCGTATGCACCATCGTATCGCAGTGCAACGATCGGGCGGCCTCTGCTGTTTCGCGTAGCGCCTGCAATGCTTCCTCGCGCCGCTCCGGCTCGACCATCGTCGATGGACTTACTACGACGGTAGCGACGTTCATACCAAGCTCTGCTTGTAATTGCCGAATCGCCTCCAGATCCTTATCCTTCCATGACCAGAATTCAATCTTATCCAGCCCATGCTCGTGCAGCAGCTTCATCACTTCTACAATATTTCGTCCTTGAAACAGTGTTTCCGTATTGTACGATAATTTCATGCTGTTCACTCCAAGTGTAAGGGATGGTTATGATGATGAAATTGGGTTGCCGGGCTTACACCACTCCGGGAAGGAATAAGGGGGCGGACTCCGGTCTCGCACAGGAATCTACGAATGGGGAGAGAATGTAGATTCCCGTGCTCAAAGGTCGTCCTTCCCCTTATTTCCTTCCCTCCGTTCCGTGCTTGCCGCAGCAAACGAATTTGCATATACATAACGTGTAATGGCAATAAAAAAGAAACAAAATACATATAAACCTTTTATAACCATTTATAACTATAATCAGAATATAAAAAAAAGCTTCCACATCTGGTATCGATGCAGAAGCTTCAGGTATATGTCTTTCGGGTCTCTAAATATGGTGTTTAACGAAATGAATGGGTATGGCACATGTCTTATTGCTATTTTGTTTATGGTTGTCATACATGAGATGGAATAAAGCGTGGTTTTTACGCAGGCAAAATATGGCGCTTTTATTGTCTGTGACTTTTTATTTTTGACCTTTAAGGTTGGAGTACGATGGTATACGTGCCCGAGGCTTTTACCAGAAAACGAAGTCCGTGTGGGTAGGATTCATTGTAGTCGGTTAGAGAGGCGTTCACGTATTGGGTTTGTCCGTCTGTGGTTTGGAATTCGACTTTGAGTTGCTTCAGTTGATCGGAAGTTAATGACGTATTTTCGACAGGCAGGGTCACATACATTTCGCCAGCGCTGTTTTCTATATTCACCTGCATGGAGGTGGACTGTGCGCCTTCCGGTTTGGCGAGTGTGTGGTCAGTATGAAGCTGCACATTCATATCTTGCCGGGCAGTCGTTTTCATCGTCTCTGCGGGAATGGCTAGCTCGGCGTATAATGCTTTCACAACAAGGCCGTAGCCCGAATTCGCCAGCATCTCTCCACCTGCTGTGGTCACAGTAAAATACAGGTCAGCCACTTCTACCGGATCGGCAGGAGGCATATGATAAATACCGGTATCGCCACCATCCTTGCGCAGCATATCTACAGTTAATGCAGACTCCTTCGGCCCGATCACCAGTCTGTCATCGAGCTTGTAATCGGCTTTCACCTCACGTTTTACCGCCAGTGTTAATGGGCGTTTGCCACCAGGCTCATTGCTCACCATCTGTCCTGCGGGATAACTGACAATCGCTGTGGCATCAGGATCAGGCAACGTTTCTACCGGAACCGCATCGCCTGTAGGTAGCTGTCCCACATCTGACGTTGCTTCCATCACATTCGTTTGATTGACTGGTGATGACGCAGTGGCTGTTGTAGAAGCGGGCTGTGAAGATGACGAATGCGCAGCTACTTCATGCTCAGGCTCTGATAATATAGCCATAACTAAAGCACCACTGCCACATAGCAGCAGTACTCCTGCTCCAGTTACACCTAATGTATAGGTGCGTACGAATCGACGTGTCGCTTTCAGCAGATCATGTAATTTCATATCCAAATTCTCCTTATTTCTCTGACTAATGAGTTGCTAACCCTCGATAGCCGCTGTCCTTCATTAGTCTGTATAGTCAGGAAAACGCAAACACTTACGGCAACATATATGAAATAAACCGACTCCTTGAAGCCGACTAATCGATATTTATTCTTGCTCGAAATGTAAATTTATAAATAGCTTTTCGTACTACGTATAACATCAATCCTATGCAAAATAGGACTATACACCTTTGAAACAAACTAAGTATAAATCATTTTAATTAGTAATAGTTGGAAAATGAAGCAAATAGTACATTATTCCTATATCCTATTATTTAGGAAATTACTCTATTATTTATACGCATAATTTATACATAAGGTTGATCATTATTGAAGAATTTGTAAAAATAGTTTTGAGCCTTTTGTTGAAGGGTAAAGACAGAAGGAACTCTCTTTGAGGAGGTACAGCTATGGGATTTATGGAAAATTGGAAAGCACTTCAGAAGTATTCTGCCAAATCGGCAGAGCGGTTTTTGACCATCTATCTGAACACTGAACCAACTGCCAACACCCAGCCGGAATGGAAAATACGCCTCAAGAACGGTTTTAAAAAGCTAGCCGAGTACACCGAGGCTGGCGAGGAAAAACGCTATCTCGATATGCTGCTGGACATGCAAGCCAAAGTGGAAGAACGTATCGAAAACAGTCGTACCGAGATGAAAAAAGGTTTGATCATCGTTACCGATTCGTCAGGTGGATTGTTCTTCTGCGAAAAGGTACAGACCGGTGTGCCGAATGCTTTTTATTTTGAAGCCGAGCCGCATCTGGAGGAACTGGAAGCGATCATGTCACGTTGCCCATCTGCCGGAATTGTACAGCTAAGCAATGACACCGTAACGATCCTTGATAGTCTGCTATGCGAGATTCATGGCGAGCACTATTATGAATGGGATCTGGTCAATGATGAATGGCGCGAGCGCTCCAGTCAGAATACGAGCGATCTCAAATCTACTGTAAACAAGCAGCGCGAAAACTATCCCGAGCAATGGGATGTGATTCGTCCGCGCTGGATCAAGCGTCTCGTACCGATTATTGAAAATATGGCAAGGGAGAAACAATGGGAAGAAATCATTCTAAGCGGTGAGAAGCAGCTCGCTTCTCAGGTGAAGGAAGCACTGAATGCACGTATTTCCGTCCATGTTGTACCGAAAAACCTGAGTAATATGAAGCCGAAGGATGTGCTTCAGGAGGCATACGCTGTCCTGCAGGATTAATCCGTTACAGGCTCCTCCTTTCGATATGTGGCATAGCCAATCTGGATCTTTCAGAGGCGTATGCTAGCCATACTCATTCTTTGTCCCAGGTGAAAGCAACAGCTCTCCGCTGGATCGAACATCGCTTCGATTCCAGCAGGAGGGCTTTTTTTGAATGATCGCACGCTTCTTCTTATCGAATGTATTTTTTCACTTCATCACATACATTTGTAATTTTCACTTCATACATTTTATTGCGTTGTTTGCGATCGGGGTACTCCTAGATTAACCACTAGAAAAATAGTATTTTCGAACGCTTGTTCCCATCCAAAAATTTGTGTTATGCTACGTATAACAGTACCATGATAAGTGAGAAGCAGACGTACACAATACCCTTTTACATACAGCAATATGGAACGAATAATCCGACCATCTAACGTCTGCCTTTACTGTTACGCGCTGTTCTAACGTGGATTGGAGCGATGAAGTAGCGCACTTTTTTCATGCTTTACAGGCATAACATACATCACGTTAGGAGGGATATGATGAACATCCAGGTCACAGTCAAAAGCCCATCGCGCCGTCGCAGCAGTCTGATCAATGAGACGATTGAGCTTGCCAGCGAACCGACGACGTTGCAGGAACTGCTCACGCTGCTCGTCCAGTCCAGTGTGAAGGCATTTGTCGAGCGGCAAAACACAGGCAGCATTTTGCCATATCTGACCGAGCAGGAAGTACAGCAGAGCGCGGAGACGGGGAAGGTTGGCTTTGGACATGTGGAGGATACACGGGTGCCAGATGAACAGCAGGCGATTGATGCGGCATTGCTCGCCTTCAAGGATGGTCTATATCGCGTGTTTTTACGTGACAAGGAGCTGACCGAGCTGAACGCACCATTATCACTACAGGAGAACGATACACTGGTATTGATTCGTCTAACGATGCTGGCTGGACGACTATGGTAAGAAACGAAAGACAGGTGAGAAACCCATTATGAACCGAAGACAACGGCAGAAGATTGTGCCATCCACATGGCTGATCGTACATAGACAGCTAGCAGAAGTGTCGCTCTATTCCATCTACATGCTCGACTGGAAGCGCAGAGCCTGCTTTAGCTGGGAGGAATGGAATAGCGTAGCGGAACTATTGCAAGCTCGTATTCCTGTTCGCAGCAAGATCGGCGGACAGCGATACAGTTCACAATCCTGTGCCAAAATTGCCAAAAAAGCGATCTGGCTCTACGTGGATGAACATCAGCATGAACAGATTGAACAGCTCTCTTACCGCCCCTTTTCCAAAGCGAAGTGGTCTTCTCTATTACAGGAATTAACTGCATTCTAAGATGAATGAAATAGGTCGTAGTTCCATATCTACTGCACGCAAAGATATACCCTACTTAAGCGAATCCGAAAGGAGCATGAACATGGCAACCTGGTATGAAATGACGGTTGAACTGAAAGATCGCTTTACGGAAATGAATAGCACCTTACAAGGTGACGAGAAAGAGATCGCTGAATTATGTACCCGGCTCATGCAATCCCTGTATGTGTACAACGATGAGGGATTTGGAAAGCTCACTAGCAAGCTAGAAGCGATGTCCCGTAAGGACGAGACACGTTTTTTTGAACCGCTACTCTCGGTAGCAGAACATCTTGTCGGTACAGAAGCCATTGCACAGTTCCGCTATATCATGCAGCACGCGACCGAATATCCATACAGCATCGGTTATTTACGCAAACCTTATCGTACAAGCAATATTCATTTACATAGAAGCCGATTGATAGAGAAGCTATGCTCTCTACTGCGGCTATACGGCGGAGGCTTCGATCTACACGAATACTTAAAGCGTCCAGATTATGATTGGCATAACATGCCGAGTGAACCTGCGATTGCAGATATAATTGCAAAGGCACTGGACGAGGAAGATACGACCATTCATGGATTATTAATGGACATTATTCACGGTGAGAATCAGACCGCACTGTTAAAGCATGCGATGCTCAAAGGCATGCTTATGTCACATCATGCAGCGAATTACCAGACAGTGGCTGATCTGCTCTTAGCGGCACGCTTGCAAGAAGGGCTGCGCCAGACGATCGCTGAGCTGATGGATGAAGGCACCATCGAAGCGATGCGTGTCCTACTCAGTACGATCATCGAGCATGATCTGGTGCGTTACAGCTCGATCGTACGCGCGCTTGATGTGTGGACAGGCATGAATCTGGAAACTTCTCAGCAGCGCGTTGCCAAGCAACTGGTGCAGTATATCCATGATGCCTTACAAGATGAATCGCTTCGTACCCAATGGCTGAGCAGCGAAGATGCAAACCAGATCTTTATCAGTCTGTGGGCGACCGCCGTGCACGAAGAAAATAACCTGCCTGCACGAATTCAGCAGGTGATCGACTCCGGTGTTCGTTACCGCAAACTCGTTGCCTTATATGTACTCGCTAACAGTCAATATATGGAGCTACGCTTTGGTGTAGCGCGTAAGCTATTGCATGAGCAAGAGCTGAATCCAGCTACCGATCCGGAGCTGATGTATGGTGTCATGGTGAACTATGTATACGGCTGTGAATTCACATGGGACTTCGGCGATGATGCGATCGACTCGGGGCGGGTGCTTCGAATTCCCCGTACTCCTCAATTGGAGGATGCGGCAGAACGCGAACGTGACTTTGCCCGGATTCGTGCATTGCTGTCACAGATGCCTTCTGCTGAACTGTCGGGTACATCCAATATACTCGCCTTCTCCGGTTATCATCTGCGCACCGATGATCTGATCGACAAGCTGATCTATCTGGCTCGCTACGGTGAAGACTCGGTTCGCCTATCTCAAGTGCTCGATATGAAGGATCAGATGTCTCCCGATCTGCGTGGACGGATTCTGGAACACGTGATTAGCGATGGTGAAGATACCGCGCAGCGCCGCTTCGTACTGGATGCACTCGCTGATAAAAGTATGAGCAATCGCGAAAAAGCGATTCACTGTGCATCCAAATTTACGTTAAACGATGAAGAAATTCAGCGTCTGGAAGATCTATTCCGTCTGAAGACGGGCTCCTTACGTCAAAGCGCGATTCGGCTCCTCCTCAACCAGCCCGAAGATCGGCTAGAACTGGTGACGCCTAGACTGCTCAGTAGCAAAAATGAATTGCAGCGGCTCGCAGGTCTTGAGCTGCTGACCGAGCTGCAATCCTTGCCGCCAAGACAGGAGCAGTTCGCCCGGCTCGTTCAAGCAACCGACTCATTCACCAAGCCTACTGCCAAAGAACAGGTTCTACTGGACAAGCTTCATAGCGAGAATGAGAAGTATACGGAAAATAATGGCTTTGGACTGTATGATCCAGCGCACGAAGAGGACTGGTTGAAGGAACCTGTCGATATTGGTGATTTTGACATCGCTACCGATCTGCTGACCATGAAGCCAGAACGGATCAGTGGTATCTTGCAGGATCTGAATGATCTGGTGCATGAGCATCGGAATGTAGAATATCAGGTTCATTATGCGAATGGCTACAAAGTGGATACGCTGATCGGTGGCAGTTTGCAACGAACTCACCCTAACTACAATGAAGACAAGAATCCAGATGCACAAAACGAACTGGATGATTTCCCATTAGCTGAAGTGTGGCGTGGTTATTTTGACAAGGTGAAGCTGACAGCGATGGAATGCTTACAATTGCGCTTTTATTTACAGCTTGAATCGCTGCAAAGCACGATTAACGAATTAAGCTACTTCTGGTACACTCGCTCTAATTTTGAGGATAATGAGAAGCTGCTGGATGGATGGCGCAAAGACTATATTGGCTCCGTTTATCCGCTCGACTGGATGATTGAAATTCAGCAAAAGAGAGATAAGCTCCTCTATAAAAATCATATTAATAGTCTGTTATTCGCTATTTCCAGTGAAGTAGAGGAAGATCCATCCGGTTTTCATCTGATTAATCTGGCAATTCACAAGCTATTGCAATCTTTCCCAAAAGACAAACTGGAAAAAGAGCATGCGATTTTGAATCTACTCATCACTCCATGGGTAAACATACTGCGTGAACGCGAGGGAGACGATGAACAATTCCGGGAAAGATTCCGTACCTTACATGAAATTGAACGTGTGAGCACTGAGCTAGCCTATCCGCTGAATGGTTCCAATTCACTCGAAGATTATGCGCGTGCTCATGTGATGGGCATCGTGCACGATGAATCCATCTATCGCCTCATTATGCATGGTCCAGAGAAAAATCGGTATATGATGCATGAACTAACAGCCATACATGCGAAAAACAATATCGTCGATCGCTTCCCGAACTTAAAGCCAGTTCGTGAGAAGATGCTTGCGCGTATACTCGAAATCGAGCTAGCGCGCGGCGAATTGCCCACGCCCGTGTCCAATCTAGCTTCGAATATTGCACGCTTCTATGGTATGAAGTACTTTGTTTCTTTCTTGAGTAATCTGCAAAAAGAAACATTTGTGCGTGGCTATATTTATAGCTATAGCGGTAGTCTGACCAAAAAGGAAATGTTCAGTCTTCTGCTCAAAAATTGCTATCCGCTCGAAGGCGAAGATGAGCAACTACTGGGCGAAATGCTGCAAATCCAACCCCTGTCAGATCAGCGTCTGCTGGAAGCCGCGATGTATGCACCGCAATGGATCGAGATCGTAGCGAAGCATCTGAACTGGAAAGGTCTGCGCAGTGCAGCATGGTACTTCCATGCGCATATTAATGAGACATTCTCCGCTGAAAAGGAGACGATCGTCGCCCACTATTCGCCGATCACGCCGCAGCAGTTCAATGACGGTGCCTTCGATCTGAACTGGTTCCTGCAAGCCTATGACGAGCTTGGCGCAGAGCGCTTCGCAATTCTGTACGATTGTGCCAAATATATATCCGGTGGTGCCAATCATCGTCGCAGTCAGCTATTCGCCGATGCGGTGCTAGGCAAGCTGGATCTGGAGAAAACGCATCAACAGGTAGTCGATAAACGCACCAAGGATCAACTGCTCGCCTACAGCCTGATTCCACTCGCATCCGGTGAGGAACGCGATACCGATCTGCGTGAACGGTATGAATTTATTCAATTGTTCCTCAAGCAGAGCAAGGCATTCGGTGCACAGCGCCGTGCCAGTGAAAGCACGTCAGCAGCTATCGCGCTGGATAATCTGGCACGCAATGCTGGCTATGCGGATGTGACCCGACTGATCTGGGATCTGGAAGCACGCAAGCTGGGTGATATGCTGCTCTATTTTAACGACTATGAGGTGGAGGACGATTTGCTTGTACGACTGGATATTAATAACGAAGGTCAGACCAGCCTGATCGCTTCCAAAGGTGGCAAATTGCTCAAGTCCGTCCCTTCCAGACTGAACAAGGATGAATATATCGTCAAGCTCAAGGAGCTGAAAAGCGAGTTAACCGATCAGTACAAGCGTGCGCGTCAGGAGCTGGAGCGCTCCATGATCAATCAGACCGCCTTTAAAGCTGATGAAATCGTGAGCTTGCTGAACAATCCGGTGCTGGCACCGCTGTTCAAGGCACTCGTGTTCCGCAAAGTAGCAGATGGCAGTCTCGGTTACCTGTCGGACGATGGAGCAAGTCTCGTTACCTCCTTCACACCCGAAGCGGCAGCGCTGCATGCAACAGACGAGGTAACAGTGGCTCATCCGATTCATCTGTTTGAAAGCGGACAATGGCAAGCATTCCAGCGTGATGCAATGGAGCGTCAATTCCATGCTCAGCAAGCAGATCGTACAGATCAGGTTCGCCGTGAACCGTTCAAGCAGGTATTCCGTGAGCTGTATTTGCCAAATGCCGATGAGAAGGCAAGCGGCATTATTTCCCGGCGTTATGCCGGACATCAGGTACAGCCAAGTAAGACGAGTGCCTTGCTGCGCGGACGTGGCTGGACGGTGAACTATGAGGAAGGTCTGCAAAAGGTCGATTACAAGCATAATCTGATCGCCAGCATCTATGCACTGGCAGACTGGTTCTCCCCTGCGGATACCGAAGCGCCTACGCTGGAGACGGTGCAGTTCCATGACCGTTCCACCTACAAGCCGATTCCGCTGGAGGATGTACCACCGATTGTATTCTCAGAAGTGATGCGCGATCTGGATCTGGTCGTAAGTGTCGCTCATGTCGGCGGTGTTGATCCAGAAGCAAGCCTGACGACAATCGAGCTACGCCGTGTGATCGTTGACGAAACGACCCGTCTGCTGAAGCTGGATAATGTGAAGATTGATCGTAACCATGCGATTATTCAGGGAAAACTGGGCGAATACAGTGTACACCTCGGTAGTGCGATCGTGCATAAACAAACCGTTGGAGCGATCCATATTGTGCCCGTTCATTCCCAGCATCGCGGTCGCCTGTTCCTGCCGTTTCTGGATGAAGACCCGCGTACAGCAGAGATTGTGTCCAAAATCCTGCTGCTGGCAGAGGATCAGAAGATCAAGGACCCGCAAATTTTGGAGCAACTGCGACGCTAAGGACTAAGGAGAGGAATCGATGAATTTATATTGTCAGAGCGTATTCGAGCAGATGGATATGGCGATTGAGTCCGTACTGGGCATCATTGACACATTGCGTGAGGAAGACCTGGCTGTCCGTCCTACAGCGGACAAAATGTCGATTGGCGAATTGCTTGCCCATCTTGCAGTGCTTTGCGAAGCCGACTATCTGATTGGTGCTGGCGTATCGGAGGAGGAAATCGATCTCTTTTACGAGCAGAACGAGCCTGCTCCAAACCGTGAAGCGATTGCCCGTTCTCTGTCGATGCATTATGCAGCATTAAAACAAGGGATCGCTGGATTGAGCGATGAGGAATTATTGACGCGGACGACTGCCTTCTGGGGCGGGGTGCATTCACGCTTTGAATGGCTGGTGGATACACAGGCACACTTTTACCACCATCGTGGACAGCTTCATGCCATGCTTGTTCATGTGCTCAAGCATGATCCGAAGGTTCGTTTGTTTGAATAAGTGGATCGGGATATAGCGCTCCTATACTGAATAGAGCGATTGCAGGTTGAATGTGGTTATCTTATTTTGATTTTGTAATTACCGCGTAATGACTGCACTCGGTTTGTCCGGTCATGGTGATACTGTACCTTTAATGATGTGGATTCAATGTAATGCAGAGCTACCCGCTTTTGCTTTCGTTACAAGCTGCAATCGATTGATGAATTGTTCAGGGTCAACATAAAAACTCCAGCACTTGCCGTTCGTGGCGACTGCTGGAGTTTTTTATCCTATTCCGTTCCTATTCCAAATTAAAGCTCATACGATCGATTAAAACCCATACTATTGATTACAGCTCATACTATTGATTACAGCTCATACTCATTCCACACCATCACTGCTGCTCCGGTCGAAACAGCCGATTCCTGTAAGATTCCGCGCGAGAATTCCGGGCGATAGCTATCCGAATAATAAATATTTTGCTCGGCGACTGAAATCGCAGTGGTGTAAAATAGATCGCCTGCGCTAATCATCACACCGCCCAGAATAATCTGCTCCGGGTGCAGTACATTGATCAGATTCGCCAGACCAATTCCGAGATAAGCTGCCGATTGAGCAAAAATCTCGCGTACATATTCATTGCCTGATTCGAGTGCCTGCACAATGGTCGCAAAGTTAATCGCTTCTGGCTTGATCGCCAGACTGCCATCGTTCCAGTGCTCCCGATTCATTTTACTACGTGCGCGCACCTGCTGCTCCACTGCCTGTACCGAAGCGAAAGCTTCCAATGCGCCATAATTGCCAGTACCATGCAGACGCGGGCCATCGGTCTGAATGATCATCTGCCCGATCGAGCCCTCCATATCGACTGCACCGTGTACAATTTGTCCGTTCGACAGCATCGCGGAGCGCAAGCCTGTACCGACATGCACATACAGCATATGCCGAATATGCTCGCTGCGCACCATCCAGTGCTCCCCGATTAACGCTGTATTGGCGCCATTTTCCACGATTACCGGCAGACCGGTCGCTTCTTCGAGCCATTGACGTAGCGGCACATCGTTCCAGCCGGAAGCGGCAAAATAGAGCGGGTTCAAAATGCGTCCCTGTTCCCGGCTTAGCGGTCCTACCGCTCCCACGCCCACACCGAGCACATGCTCCGCAGCAATGCGATGACGCTCCAATAGCTCCTGCACCTTCTCGCCCACATGCTGAGTTAGACGCTGCGGTGTCATCTGTTCATCCATATTCCAGCGCACCAGCTCCAGCGGCTTCATTTCCATATCGTATAAACCCAGCACCGAATAGATGCGGGAAATGTCCAACCCCAATATATACCGATGTCCCGGATTAATCTGATACAAAATCGGTCTGCGTCCACCGGTTGACTGCCCGAAGCCGGATTCCATAATCCAGCCTTCCCGTGACAGCTCATCCAGCAACCGGGTTAGACTGCTGCTCGTCAGTTGGAATTGCTCCATAATCTCCGCTTTGGAAATATCTCGCTGCGCAGCAATGCGATCGTACACCGCTTTTTTGACGGACGGCATCCCTTTGAACTGTTTAGCCATATCGCCCCACCATTTCCTATAATTCTTATCGGAATTGTTTTAACTATTATATCCGGTTTTGAATGGGAATGCTATGGATTTATGTCATTTATTTAGCCGTTTACCAGGACAATGTGGATTCCTCAACATGCTTCGCCTTGCTGCTTCCGCTCTGATCGGGTTCACTGGCATGGATCAGGCGATGACTGCTCTGGAATACGCCACTGTGCGCAAAGTAGGTATACACCCGATTCGGCTCGTCCTTGAAGACAACATCGACATAAAAACTAGGCAGCATTATGCCCCATATTCCTTTTACCGAAGCGATCTGTTGCGGTTGGTAATGCTTTTGCTGGATTAGATATGTATGTACTCGCTCGGCAAACACTTGCTTTTGATACTGCACGGCAATAAAGGGAGATGCCGCACCGCCGATGATGATTAGCGCCAGCACTGTGGTAACGATAAAGCGGAGCGCAAGATGATGGGATGAGCGTTGCTTCTCGTGAGTGGGAGACGTGCCGGACGATTGCGAATGATCGCATAAAGGAGAGTCTTCGGTCGGTGAGGACAATCGGGATGACATGGTATACACCTCCAATAGGATGTATGAGACAGGTTGGAGCTGAGTGACAGCCAGGTTACTTTTGCAGGGTTGTAAAAGACTATCATAGTACGAAGTTACATAAAATTCCAGATGGTATTTGTAACCTGTAGACGTATTGAATGGAGCGAATTGCTGTGTACTGGTTTCTTCACTTTGGCTTGTAAAGACATCACTATTGCAGGAACAACGCATCTGTAAAACTACACAAACAAGCCGCCATCCTATCGATAGCGGCTTGTTGTATAGTTATTTGAATTGTTTTGTAGTGTTTTGAATTGACGTGCAGCAACCGTTCGACTTTATTTCATTAGATAGTTCTCAGTTATCGCTAGATCTCTTTCAATGAAATTTCTTTCAATGATTGCTCGTAGTGATCTGTGGTTGATCTGTGATTGGTCTGCTGTCTATCCTGCTTCATCTGTTGTCGATACTCTTTGAAATGAAAGCTGCGGTGCTCTGCAACATATCCAGTTATGTGCCCACTGAACGGCTACACTGTTCTAACTTTCTGACTTTCTCACTTCGATCTTGCTGTCTTACTTCGCTTCAGTTACAACGCTAATACGCTTGCCCACATGAGCTGCTTTTTCCGCTTCGTCCACGATAGCAATCGCATAGTCCGCATAGCTGGAGTAGCTGTTGCCTTCGCTATTTACGGTCAGCTTCTCGCCTGCAAGTGTATAGGAGCCTGTACGAGGACCGTTTGGATCAAAGAATGCGCCCGGGCTTACAAATGTCCACTGGATACCGGAAGATTGCTTCAGGTCTTGCAGGTTTTCACCCTGCTTGGATGCAGTTGGTTTGTATTGATCCGGGAAATCCGGTGTGTCGATCAGACGGGTAGTCAACGCATCATCCACATACAGACTGCCTGCGCCGCCAACGACGATCAGACGCGTATTGCCCGCACCTTTTAGAATCTCGATCAGATGACGACCTACAGGCACATGCTCTTCTGCGTTCGGTGTGCCAAATGCATTCACCAGCACATCCAGACCGCTTACATCCTCTGTAGTCAGTGTAGTCACTTCTTTTTCGACTACATTCAGCTTGCTGTTTTGTACTTTGCTTGCATCACGCACGATCGCTGTTACTTCATGACCACGATTCAATGCTTCCTCTGCGATCAATGAACCTGCTTTACCTGTTGCTCCGATAATTCCGATTTTCATGTGTATATCCTCCTTAGTTTGTCAGTTGATGTGCATATAGTAACGCTGTTGTTCATGTTCACTTACATGTAACAATTTTAGTTACATTTAATCCCGATGTCAACTATCGCTAAAGTATGAATGTGCAGGAGCGGCAATAGGATGGTGTTTGACGATAGGATCGTGTTTGTTGGAAACATACTCTTATTGGGCAATATGCTACGGTTTGTATGTGGTTTGTATGTACAGTCAGGCAGTCAGGCGATAGAAAAGAACAGATGTTACCCCTACTGAAGTGTAAAGGCGCGCTATTCGATGACAGCATTATCGTATGCTACAATACGTACAAGCGAATAAACAGACACTGCCCCTACGTTTCCTCGGTCACTATACCGGTGAAGTACATACAGGATACGTTGTTAGCTCCATAATTATCATTGTACAGTCATCCGTATACTGAAACGTAATTCATCCAATTATTCCCATACCAGTAAGGAGTGAACTTTATGAAAAAACTCGCATGGATCGGCACCGGACATATGGGATTGCCGATGGCACGTAATCTGCTCAAAGCCGGTTATTCGGTGCAAGTATACAATCGTACAGCGGAAAAGGCTGCACCCTTACAGCAGGACGGCGCTACTGTCGTATCTACCGCCGGTGAGGCTGTACGTGATGTGGATACGGTATTTATTATGCTGACGAAAGGTGATGCGGTGCAGGCGGTGCTGGAAGGTGAGCATGGTATTTTGAAGCATATCCGCGAAGGTGCCAGCATGATCAACATGAGCACGATTAGCCCGGATGAAGCTCGAACATTTGCGGCAATGGCGGCGGAAGTCGGTGCGATCTATGTGGATGCACCTGTATCCGGTACGGTAGCGCCTGCGGAGCAGGGACAACTGGTTATTCTGGCAGGTGGCTCTACTGATGCGGTGGAGCGCTGTCAGCCATATTTTGATATTTTGGGCAAGCATACGATTCATTTTGGCGAGGTGGGTGCGGGAAGCTCAGCCAAGCTATCGATTAATCTGATGCTTGGTGTAACGATGCAAGGGATCGCTGAAGCACTCGTTATTGGTGAGCATGCTGGACTGAAGCGTGAGCAATTGCTGGAGATGATCGGTCAATCTGCTGTCGCCACACCGATGCTGAATGCCAAGCAAAAGATGCTGCTACAGGAAGAATTCCCATCTGCCTTTATGGTCAGCCTGCTGGCGAAGGATCTCGGGCTGTTAATGGATGAAGCACGCAAAGACGATATCGACCTGCCCCTGTCTGCGGCAGCCAGTCGTACGTTTGCTGATGCGGTTGAGCATGGCAAGGGCGAGATGGATATGGCGGCAATCTGGCTGGAATTGCAGGAGCGTAATCGGAAGTAAGGACAGGGTAACAGAAGCAAAGAAACAATATATGAAAAAACAATATATACTGAATATACCGAAAACAAACTGCTATTTCGGTGTGAGAGTACACTCCTGAAATGAGCATATTAAAAAACCGTCTGTCGCAAAGAGCTGCAAATGAATTTCATGTGCAGCCGCTCTGCTATAGACGGTTTTCATTGTACGCTTATTGTATCGTACAGCTTCAATTATTACGTTTATACGATATATCCACTCGTCCCAATCTACCCTTTATTCTGTACCAAACCCAGACGAATATAATCAATAATCGACTCTGCCACACGAAACTGGCTCTCATCGTTACGAATCACGATATCGCATTGCGCCAGTGCAGCGATCTCCTCGTCAAACGAAGCCATACGGAATTGCTGCTCCTCTATGCTCACTTTGCGTTCAAACAATCGACGCTCAAGCTGCTCGCGACTGGCACTCACACCAATCAGCAGGGCACGCTCTCCCAGCAATTCCTTGACGAGACGCGCTCCTTTTGGCTCCATCACACTGGAACGCGGCTGTCCATCTGGACCTGCCTCCTCCAGCGAGCTAATACTGGTGCCGTACAAGTTGCCGCGATATTCATTAATCTCCAGCATCCGTCCCTGACGATGCATCAGCTCGATCTGCTCGCGCGTAGCAAAATGGTAGTCTCGCCCATCCTGCTCGCCCGCTCGCGGTGCGCGTGACGTCCAGGTAACGATTCGCGGCAGTCCGAGCCGCGCTTGCAGTGTACTTTTGCCTGAAGCACTTGGGCCTTGAAAAACAACGATTGAAAACGACATCGTATCCCCTCCGGTGGTGTTCTGGTTGAAGCGTTCATGTACATACAGGTAGTTCAGCTTAATGGTATCAGCTCCCTATTTCGCAGCGGATGGTTGATCCGGGGCTGGCTACTATATACGATGAGCTATAACAAACGATATGCTCGTATTATATGCTAAAAGCGGCTTTTGCCAAAGCGGTATCCCCTGTGTAAGGCGCATCGTGCTCACGCTTTACCACCCTTCTCTGTGCTTCATATTTTTGCCTGCCTACCAGGCTTTCGTAAAAAAATTCCATGATAGAGGGTTGCAATTTGGAAAATAGGGGCATATAATCACTAATAATTTCACAGGTATGCCGATGTATGCCTGATCCCATTTCGAGGAGGAGAAGCAATGAATAGCATCAATCGAACCATCGCAACACTTGATCTGACATCTGCCAGCTCCACTCGTAATGTAACCGGAAAGCTGTATCATTTTCACAGGCGTTAGCCACTCTGTTTGATTACATCAACAGGGCGGCTAGCGCTTTTCGCGTTTGCCTCCCTGCGGGATATGAAGCGCGCAGGACCAAGAGGTCTTGCGCGTTTTTTTGTGTGGTGCTGCGGCATACCGGACGATCCCATTCCAATCTCAGAGGAGCGATTATGATGCAAACAACCGATTCAGCGCAAATTCAGAATGTCAAAGGTACGTCCGATTACATCGGGGATGAACAGCGATTGCGACGAAGAATACGCAATCTGCTGGAGCAGCAGTTTGGACGCTTCGGCTATGAAGAAGCAGACACCTCGGTGCTCAGCGAACTGGACTGGCTTACGTCCAAATATGGCGGCGGTGAGGAAATTACACGCGAAATCTATCGGCTGAGTGACCAGCGTGGACGTGAGCTGGGCTTGCGTTACGATCTGACCATGCCGCTGGCACGGCTACTGACGCTACACCCAGGCATCCGTCTACCCTACCGCCGCTTTGAGCTGGGCAAGGTATTCCGAGATGGCCCGACCAAGCGTGGACGGCTCCGTGAGTTCTGGCAATGTGATGCGGATGTGATCGGGATTGAAGGCCCGGAAGCAGAATTAGAGTTGTTCCAGCTCGCCATGCAAACCTTTGCCAGACTCGATATGGCGATCACGATTCGCTGGAACAATCGCAAGCTGCTGGCAGAGGTACTGGATGCGCTCGGTATACCGGATTCCTTGCACGCCTCTACTATGCTCACACTGGATAAGCTCGCCAAAATCACACGTTCTGAGTTGGAAGCCGAACTAGTGGGAAAAGGACTACCCGCACCATCTCTTCGTCTGCTAATGGAGCTGATCGAACGAAGTGATGCTGGGTTGAGTCTGTCAGACGTTATCGCTACCTACGGATTGGAAGAAGCGGCGGGTGCTAGCGAAGCTTTACAGCTTATCAGGCTATTGGACGGACTGGACATGAACGGCATTTGCCAGTTCGATCTATTTCTATCACGGGGTCTGTCCTTTTACACGGGAACGGTATATGAAATTTTCGATGCTTCTGGTCAGTACACATCCAGTCTTGGCAGTGGCGGACGCTATGACGGCATGATCGGTAAGCTTGCTGGACGAGAAGAGCTGGAGCTGCATGCGGTCGGGTTATCGTTTGGGTTGGAATCGATTATGGAGCTATACCGCCAGCAGCCAGAGATGCAGAGACTATCCAGTGAACAGAGCTTGCGCCGAATTGCGGTCCTTCCGCTTGGCGATACGTTAACGGATGTGCTACGTATTGCAGGTGAATTGCGGGAAGCGGGTATTACCGTGGAAATGGATACAAGTCGCCGCCGTCTGGGCAAGCTACTCGGTAGCCTGTATGCACGTGGTATCCGTCATATTGTGCTCGTAGGCGAAACAGAAATTGCTCGCGGTGAGGTCGTTGTGCGTGATCTTGCACTGGGTGAAGAAGCCGTATTACCTATCGAAGCGGCGATTCATCAGTTAACCTGTCTGTACGGATGAATTCAAATGGAATATCCGATTGTACGTTGTAAGCTACTCCATTGAATCGTAAAATTCTCCCTGCGTCAGCTCTATTCTGTTGTCTGCGATATGTAGCTCCATGGAGCGCTGTTGAGTTTACCAGAGCAAGGCAGCAGCACATTCATGCACACATGGCTGTATACACTTTAAAGTCGTTCCAAAGCAAGACCCGTTTACTGCTTCATTCGCTATTTACAACCATGCTATAATAGAGCAGGCGTGAATGATCTGGATCACGCCTGCTGCCCACTGTATCGGCAACTGCCCTATGGCTCGGGTACAGCATTCGTTTTATGCATGATTTCATTTTACAGATAATATGGATACAAATAAGCGCAGCAACGACTGGCGCTGGGAGGATACATTTATGGATATTACAGGCTATGAAGTGGAATGGATTCGCGATCCATTTGGCATTTTGACTGGCAAACGATATGAATTCCGACTCGATCTGGACGTCGATGCGGAGGACGATCTGTACACTCCGAATGGCGTTTATATTCGCGCCGTTTATCGTGTGGAGAACGAGCAGGGCAAGCTGGTCACCTATGATCTGGTGGAAAAAGGGACGGATCGTCTGCTTGAATTCGATCTGGAGGATGAAGAAGAAGTGGAGCTGGCCGCCTTCTGCGAGCAGCACTGGCAGGAAGCCGAGTAATAAGAGACACAGGACTGAGCAGCAGGCAATGATCGATATTGTCTGCTGCTTGCTTATCGTATAGCCGCCACCAGGTAGCATAGACCTATCGCATATCGCTTACGATTCCGATACAAAATGCACACGCATGATACGGGGAGGAACGGAAAATGAATATTACACTACTCGGTGCGACCGGGCGAACCGGACGATTCGTTTTACAGTATTTACTTCGTGCCGGACATGACGTAACGGTGCTGGTACGTTCTCCTGAACGATTGCAGGAACAGCTCTACACCACTGCTATTCCTTCGCTGGATCAGCAGGGCAAGCCGCTTCGTGATGAGATGGAAATGCTATCGCCTTCGTTTACCGATCAGGTGGAGAACATCGATCCTGCTGCTGCGGATTGGACGCGTAGCCCGCAGGCGCGTTTGCACGTCTTAACTGGTGATACACGCGACAGCAAACAGCTATTTTCCGCATTGCAGAACGCGGATACTGTAATTAGTGCAATTGGCACGGACAAGTCGGATGCGCTGACCGTCACGATGAAGGCGTTGATTCCGCTTATGAAGCAGCAATCGATTCAGCGGCTGATCACGATCGGTACGGCAGGCATTTTGCAAAGTCGTACTGAGGTGGATAAATACCGCTATGAGACGTCCGAATCGCGTCAACGCAGCACCCGTGCTGCTGAGGAGCATCGCAAGGTGTACGAATGGCTGAACGAATCGGCGCTGCAATGGACGATCGTATGCCCGACGTATTTGCCGGATGGTGATTATACGGGCGGCTATCGCATGGAACGTGATACGTTGCCTGACGGTGGAACGAGTATTTCGACAGGCGATACCGCTTATGTGGTGTATAGCCAGTTGCAGGATGACCGCTATGTACGCTGTCGGATCGGGCTTGCTTATTGATCGGTAGATCGGCGCACCGGGCGTCTGGCCATTCGCATTCGCATTCGCATTCGCATTCGCATTCGCACAAAATATATAGCTTTTCCAGATAGTTTACAACAAAAAAACTCATCCACGGCAATTCGCTACTGGATGAGTTTTTTGGTATATCTATGTGTATATTGGTCTGTTGTGAGCAAATGTAGATCGGGCGGCATCCACCACTGCGGGAAATAATAAGGGGACGAGCTCCCGTGCTCAAAAGCAGTACGATATTTTGCTACGCAAAAATCCTTTTTCATTGAACCCTCGTGTTAGAAAAGCACTAACACGATAAGTCGCCCTTTCCCCTTATTTCTTTCCCTCCGTTCTGTACATTTCGCATCTATCTGCTCTAGTAAAAATGTACCTCATAAACTATCAGCAGGCGTTCACTATACTATTGCTTGCGCATCCTCAATTATCGCAACATATCCTTCATCGCATTATAGTCAATGCTCCAACACATGCTTTTGCTGACGATATTCTGTCGGGGTTAGCATATACTTTTTGCGAAACACCTGTGTAAAATGTCGTACGCTCGCATAACCGATGCGTTCGGCAATATCGACCAGACGCAGGCCCGGATTCATAAGCAGCTCGCAGGCCTGATCCATACGCAGTGAGATCACATATTCCTTGTATCCCTGCCCTGTTTTTTGCTTGAATAACTGGCTAAAATAGACCGGATTTAGAAATACCACCGACGCTACTTTTTCCAGCGATAGCTCCTCTTGAAAATGAGCATCGATATATTGCAGTGCCATTCGAATCGCGGTATCGCCGCTGCTGCCCTCTGTCTGCTCGGTTAGCATGATCGGACGTTGTCCACGGCGCAATCGATTCGCATGCTCGGCAATATGCTCAAAGCCATGATGCGGGCCGGAATGCAGGCTTGTAAAGGGCTGTGCCTTCAAGCAGCGGGCGAGCTGTTCATTTGTACGCTCCTGTAGCTCATCCATCGTGCCCGCTGACTCCAGCGCCACCAGGGTAAGCAGGCTGCTGCGATCCAGACTCACGACAAAGCCATGACCAAATTCACGAATTAGCTCCGTCAGTACATTTTCGACGATAAAATGCTCCAGTGGCCCACTGCGCTGCTCATCCCCTAGATTCACCGATAGCAAATAATATTCCGGGTACTGCTCCAGCAGTGGCTCCAAACTGAGCTTACCTACACTCAGACCTGCTGCCAGACGCTGAAATGCACCTGACCGTAAATATTGCAAACCTTCGCGCAGGGTCTCCTCCTCCTGTACATGTGCCTGCTGCTGACGAATCTCCTCACTCAGCGTCTCGATCAGCTCGACCAGCTTCGGTTTACCAATGGGCTTGAGCAAATAATCGCTTGCACCGAGATGCACTGCCTGCTGTGCATAGCTAAATTCGGAATGGGCGGAGATAACGACCCATTTCGCCTGTGGCTGCTTGCGGCGTGAAATCTTCATCAGCTCCAGCCCGTTAATACCGGGCATCAAAATATCGGTCAACACGATGTCCATCCGGTGCTGACTCATCAGCTCGACCGCTTCCTCAGCCGAAGCCGCCAGATGCACATCGTAGTCTGGAAACGCATTTCCTATCGTACGCTTGATGCCTTCACGAATAAAATTCTCGTCATCGGTAATCAAAATATGCATCCTTGTCATCCTCCTCTTTATGCTGGATTCCATATTGCGCTGTCGTTCCTTCCGGTAGCGGTAAACGCAGTGTCACCCTTGTCCCCTCTCCGGGCTTACTTTCAATCCCAATGCCGTATTCGTCGCCAAACATATATTGAAGACGCTGATGTACGTTTTGCATACCAATGCCCTGACGTCCACGCGCGGCGACTGCCGCTGCATCCTGCTGTTCATTTTCAGGCACCAGTAGTGAGCGGTGCAGATTATACAGCGTCTCGGCGGTCATACCGGCTCCGTTATCGCTTACACGAATGTTCAGATACTGCTCATCCGGTACTGCCTCTACGACCAGCAGTCCCTGCCCGCGATGCGCTTCCAGCCCGTGCTTAACGGCATTCTCGATCACAGGCTGAAGCAACATCTTCGGCACGATCAGCTCCATCCAGCGCTCATCGATCCGAATCTCAACGGTCAGCCGATCCTCCAGCCGCATCTGAATAATCGTTAAATAATGCCGGATCTGCTCGACTTCCTCGCGCAGTGTGACCTCTGCCTTGCCTTCCCAGTGACTGCTGTAGCGGAACATCTGGGATAGCGACAGCACGACCTCACCGAGACGATCATTTCCCTTTTCGTCCAGCATCCAGTAAATCATATCCAGTGTGTTGTATAGAAAATGCGGATTCACCTGCGATTGTAGCGCATGCAGCTCGGCATTCTTTTCACTGACCGAGGATATCTTCACCCGCTCGATCAGCTCCTCTACTCGCCTTACCATATGATTAAAGGAGGCGACCAGACCATTAATTTCTTCATACGAGGTGACATTCACCATGCCGCGAAAGTTACCATTTTCAACCTGCTTCATCTGCCGCACGAGCCGCGCCAGTGGCGAAGATATCGTACGGGATACGATCAGTGCGATCAAGGCCGATACGAGAATAAGAATGGTGACCACGATCAGCAGATAGCGCTTCGTCTGGGTCAGCTCCACATTCAGATCCTGTGAGGGCGTTGTGCTCACAATCGTCCAGTCGATCTTATCCAGCTTGGAGGCGGCAACGAGCGTGCTGCCCTCCTGCTGTACAGCGACCTCACCCGGCACATCCGGCAGCTTCAAATGCTCCGGCAGACGTGCGGGACGCGGATTCGGTTCAAGCGATATGGCAATCGGATGACCTGCCCCATTCACGATGCTCACCTGACTGTTCGGCCCCAGCTTCAAGTTGCCTACCGCATCGACGACTGTATCCGCTTTCGCTTCAAACAGCACGATACCAATCTGGTGCTGCTCGTTCAGGTCGAAGAGCGGTCGTCCAAAGGCGAATACGGGCGAGTCTTCCATTTTATCGATCAGGGAATGTGAGAATACACCGAGCCAGATCATTTTACCTGTGGATGCACTAATCTGCTTGTACCAATCGGACGAGGCATAGTTGGGGTCAGCTACCGTGGTGTAGTTTCCGTAGTCGTAGATTTTGCCGTTTTCGCCAATAATATGAATGCCAACCAGATCATCGCGGGAAAAATAGATCGTGCCCATCATATTGGTGATCGCATGCTGGTTAGCATATTCGACCTGTGGCGGGAGCTGGCGCTTCTCCGCAACGAGCCGCAAAATATCCGCGTTCGTGCTGATCGATTTGGACAAACTATCATAGCTCGCCAGCAGCAGGTCAAGCAGGCCGGCGGTCTGGGAAACGTTTTTGCGGGCGATCTCGCCCAGCTTATCATGAAATTGAGTCGTCGTCCGATTGTAAAAAAGCACCGTCACAATGAGCAAAATTGCAGTCATGCAGACGAGAAAAAGCACAAACAGCCGATGGTGAATCGAACGGAATCTGCGCGGCAATTCAAATCCTCCTTTGCAGGAATACTCCTGTCCTCCAAAAAGCCAAACAGCGACAGCAGCAAGCGGCTATTTTTGCCATGCTTGCTCGCTGTCGCCAGCCTCTCACTTCACGATCATACCAGACGGGAAGGGAAATGAGGGATTATTTTACAAATTATTTTGGGTGCGTGTTTACTTTGTGCTTGGAGTGGGACCACTCCGGGAAGGAATAAGGGAACGGACTCAGGTGGAGCGACGAGAATCTACTGGATTAGGAGTAAATGTAGATTCTCATCGCTCCAAAGTCGTCCTTTTCCCTTATTTCCTTCCCTCCGTTCCGTGCCACTTGCAACATAAGTATTCACGCGGGTGGGGCGGCAATGGTTTAGAATGCGAAAGAGTTTTAAACCATTACTTACTTCTTACTTCTTACTTCTTACTTCTTACTTCTTAAACAATTATGCTCGTCTGTTAGCCTTTTACTGCACCGGCTACCATGCCCTTGGTGATGCGTTCGGACAGGATGAAGTAGATGATGAGTACAGGCAAGGCTCCCATGACGAGGAAGGCGCCGATGTTGCCGTAGTTGACGGAATATTGGCTGACGAAGGTATAGACGCCGAATGGTAATGTTTTTAGATTTTCCGATGAGATGAATGTCGCTGCTACGATGTACTCGTTCCAGATGTTGATGAAGGTCAGGATGCAGACGGTCATCACAGGTGGGAGTGAGATCGGCAGGATGATGCTTCGGAAAATCCGGTATACGCTGGCGCCGTCCATGAAGGCGGATTCCTCAATGTCGGTCGGGATCGAGCGCATGAAGTTACTCAGGATGAATACAGCGATTGGCAAAGCGAATGCCGTATATGGGATGATGATCGACCAGCGTGTATCGAGCAGGTCGAGATTTTTGAAAATAATCATCAGCGGCAGCAGTGTCGCTTGCATTGGAATCATCATACCGAGCAGGAACAGCAGCATGACATACGGGCCATATTTCCAGCGGAAACGGGCAATCGCATATGCGGTCATGGAGCTGAGGATGATCACTGCCAGCAGGGTGACAGTCGTGACGAGCACGCTGTTACCGAGATATTTAAGATAGCTACCGGATGTGTAGGCTTCGGCATAGTTATGCCACTGCGGTACGATCGGTAGGGAGAAAAAGCTGCCGCTCAAAATTTCCTCGTTCGTTTTGAGAGAATACATGAGCAGCCAGAATAGCGGATAGATCTGCGTTACGACCAGAATGGCGAAGAGCAGATATACAAACCATTTTTTGATTTTGGACATCGTATACGCTCCTCCTTCAGGTCACTTTGCGTTCAACACGGTTGAAAATGAAGTTAATGACTACAGTAATAATGAGACAGAATACAACCAGGAATGTCGCTACTGCACTACCGTAGCCGTATTTCTGGGATAGGAACGACATGTTGTACATATGGGTCGCAATCGTATCGGTCGCATGCGCCGGGCCGCCACCGGTCATAACCATAACAAGCTCGAACGCTTGCAGGGAGCCGATAAAGGCAAGGACGACCGAGATTTTGAAGATCGGCACGATCATTGGGAAGGTGATGTAACGATCTGCCTTAAAGCCTTCGGCACCGTCGATCCGTGCCGCTTCATAAATCTCATCCGGAATATTTTGTACGCCGGTGAATTGAATGAGCAGATGGTAGCCAAAATATTGCCATAGTGATACGAAGTACAGCGCGTACATCGCATACGCGGGTTCGGTCAGCCAGCTATGTGTCCAGCTTTCCAGACCGAGCTGTACGAGCACGCCATTCAGCATGCCGCCCATCGAGGTCGGGTTGTAGATTGTTTTCCACAATTGACCGAGAATAACGTTAGACAGGATAACCGGGATAAAATAGATCGTTACGAGTCGGCTTCCTTTACGCACATAACGATTCAGCAAAATCGCAAACAATAAACAGAATGGAATCTCCACGATGGAGAAGACCGCATACATCAATGTACGCCGGACCGAAGGCCAGAAATTGTTATCTTCAAACAACAGGGTGTGGAAGTTTGCCAATCCGATAAACTTGGCATCGCCGATCCCGTTCCAATCCAGTGTCGAGGTATAAAAGGACACCAGAATCGGGATAAACACCGTACCGATATAGAGCAAAACACAAGGTAATACAAACACTGCAATCGTGCGCGCCGGAACCTTGAGTACATTCATTGGCTTCTCCTCCTTCCTTTATTTAGCTTTTATCTGTGTGATCAAACGTAATCTTAGTCAAATGAGCGCATTCCTTGCCCCGGTATCCAGCATGTCGGATACCGGGCAAAAGGAGATGCATACGGTGTGAAGCCGAGCCTGTACAGAGTACGGAGGCTCAGAGCTCCTTCGCCTCACCGCAATTGCAAGTATCTATGAAACAGTTCCTCGCATGCTACAGCATCGTGTGAAGCAGCTTACTTGTTCGCTTCGAATGCTGCCTGATGCTCTTCTGCTACCTGTTTTGGATCAACTTGCTGTACGAACAGGTTCTGAATGCTGCTCAGGTGAACCTGAGATACGGCTGGATTCATCGTATTATCAAACGACAGGTCGCCGCCTTTAATGTTTTTGAACATATCCAGAATCTCGATTGCCAGTGGAGAATATCCTGCTGTTTTAAAGTCACCGTCTACCTTTTGACCCAGACCGACAGCATTTTTCATATCAAATGATGCTTTTGGATAGTTGGATGTGAAGAAGTGCAGGAAATCTTTTGTTTCTGCCAGGTGCTCACTGTTCGCGGATACGGCATACGCGCTACCCGGTGCCAGCATGTACTCGTCCAGGTTACCTTTACCATTAACAGTCGGGAATTTGAATACGCCAACGTCTTTCCCTACAGTGGACGCATCATTGGAGCCTGTTTCCCATGTACCGATAAAGAACATCGCTGCCTGTCCCGTACGGAACATGTTACCGCCTGCTGTCGCATCGATCGCTGTTGCGCCATCCGGGAATGCGCCAGCTTGAACCAGCTTCTGGAATGCTTCTACTGCTTCAATGAAGGCTGGATCGTTAAATGTCTTTTTGCCGTCAGCAACGTCTTGCAGGAAGCCAGGACCGCCATTCGTACGAAGCAGGATGTTCATAAACAGGAACGAACCTGTCCAGGAATCCTTTTCACCGATTGCGATTGGTGTAATGCCTGCTGCTTTCAGCTTGCCTACATCGGCGAGCAGCTCGTCAAATGTGGTCGGTGGTGCATCGATGCCTGCTTTGGCAAACAATGCTTTGTTGTAGAAGCCTACCTCGATATTATTGCCATCCGGCAGTGCATATACTTTGTTGTCTTTGCTGTAATAATCGAGCAGACCTTTTTGATATGTATCACGAAGGCCATCTTTGTCCAGCACGTCATCCAGTGGTGCCAGCAGACCTGCATCCACATATGGCTTCATTTGTGCTGCCGGGTTCACCATGGTAATGTCTGGAATTTCACGCGAAGCTGCCTGCGTTTTCAGCTTCAGCTTTTGCTGGTCCGTGTTCAAGGTGTCGAGTGCGATCTCAACGTTTGGATGTTCTTTTTGATACTCAGCTACTAGCTGACGGATGATTTTGTATGCTGGCGTCGTTGGGTCAGGTGAGATGTTCTGGAATGTGATCGTTACCTTTTCACCGTTGCTGCCGCTGTCGCTTGCTCCGCTGCTGGAATCACTTTTTCCGCATGCGGTAAGTCCTACTGTCAGTGCACCCGCGAGTAACAGTGCGAGTACTTTACCTGTTTTTTTCATTTCCGTTCGCCCCTTTAGAAGTTGAGTGAATGGGTGGTGGCATCGTGCCGAGCCCAGACTGAATATTCACATTATCGTGTAAACGCTTACGAAGGGCAATGCAAAAAATCAAGAATTGGGGTTCGTAATTTCAAGGTATTGGTAAAGGGAGCTTAATTTTGCTGCTGGGTGGGTGGTTTGAGCGTTGCTTATGTAAGTGGGAGTGAGCATGGAAAAACGCTGCTATTGGGGTAGGTGGTTGAGTTTATAGGTGGGAGCTCAGTGGTTTGTACTAATTGGGATTAGTGGATTTTGAACGGTGAGAGGGACGGATGATTTAAGGATCGTTGTTCAGTAGTTATTCAGAGGTTCATAAGTAGTTCTTTACAGTATTGAAGCTGGTACTTTAAAAAGCTACTGCTAGGTGGAGCACGCGAGTCAGTTGCGGTGTTGGAGCATCAAGCACTTCGGGAAGGAATAAGGGAACGGACTCCCGTCTCGCACAAGAATCTACGAATTAGAAGTGAAATGTAGATTCCCGTGCTCAAAAGTCGTCCTTTTCCCTTATTTCCTTCCCTTCGTTTTGTGCTTGTTGCAGCATGTCAGGAAGGGCTGTAGTGCAGCATACTTTTTATTTGGTATAGCTCGTTTTAATAATGAGCTGGTAGAGAATTGAGCATGGATGAATTATGATTTCTGATGCCTGAATTTTATGCTTAAATAGTCTTCGCTGCATAGCATTTTATTAACTGCATATCACTTCGTGAATAACCTTAATAGGACAGACAAATATCGCTTGCAAGCCTTCTTTATCCCTAAAGCTTTCTTTTTCATCTCAACTCTTTGCGATGATGCTGAATGATCTTTTCATCTTGTAAATCAAATGCTTACTTAGATCGTGGAAACGTGAGAACCATCTTCAAAATGAAATTGTGGCGCTTAGTTAGCTCGACTTGAGCTATAGAGAAAGAAATTACACCCTTGTGGTGGAGCAGCATAGTTGGTTTTTTTGTGCTCTATCGTTTTTACGTTTGAAATAACTTTAGACTTTGACTCAAACCTGAAAATCAAGCTGGTATGAGTTACCTGTCTCTACTTTGAACGTTAACAAGCCGTCCTGGTCTGGTATTAACTGTCCGCTCTGCTCGCCTGAAGTGAGTGTTTGAGTTAGCTTGGCAGCCACTGTGGAACGGATGCGGCAGGTTCCTGATTGGGTGGCGTGTACAGTTAAGTGTACGGGCTGATGATCTTTCCAGGTCAGGTCTAGTTCGATGCCGCCGCGGGCGCGTAAGCCTCGGAAGGAACCGGAGGGCCAGTGTGCTGGTAATGCGGGCAGCAGTTCGATCCAGCCTAGATGGGATTGCATTAGCATTTCGGCGATACCTGCGGTTGCGGCGAAGTTGCCGTCGATCTGGAATGGGGGGTGGGCGTCGAACAGGTTCGGGTAGACGCCGCCGCGTTCGTGCTGATGTGGACCATCCGGGCGTACAAGTGTGAGCAGGTTGGAGACCAGTGCGCGTGCGCGGTCTCCGTCGCGGAATCTTGCCCATAGTCCGATTTTCCAGCCCAGGCTCCAGCCGGTGCCGCCATCGCCGCGCAGCTCGAGCGAACGGCGCGCTGCTGCGAACAGCTCTGGTGTGGCTTCTTCGGTCAGCAAGCGACCTGGATAGACGCCGACCAGATGGGATACATGGCGGTGATGCGGGTCTTCCTCCTGAAAGTCCTGTGACCATTCCTGCAATTGTCCCTGTGCGCCAATCTGTAATGGAAGCAGGCGCTGTGCTGCTGCTTGTACGGTAGCGACCAGCTCAGCGTCCAATTCTAGTTGCTGTGCTGCCTCTGTGTACTGCTGGAACAGCTCGCCGATGAGCGCGATATCCATCGTGGCAGCGGCGCTTGTCGCAGCATAGCCTGCTGGCGTCAGGAACTTGTGCTCTGGTGACGTGGATGGTGCTGTGACGAGTCGTCCGTCTTCATCCTCTACGAGCCAATCCAGGCAAAAGAGTACCGCATCCCGCATCAGCGGATAGGCGGTGTCGCGCAAATACTCCCGATCTCCGCTAAATGCATAGTGCTCCCATAGATGCTGAGTTAGCCATACGCCGCCCAGCGGCCAGAATGCCCACACCGGATCGCCATCTCCGTAGCCACCAACCGGAGCAGATTGCGCCCACAGATCGGCATTATGATGCGCAACCCAGCCGCGTGCGCCATAGTTTACCTTTGCCGTCTCCCGTCCGTTAGCGGCGAGTCGCCCGATAAATTGCAGCAGCGGTTGATGTAGCTCACTCATATTGCACACTTCGGCAGGCCAGTAGTTCATTTCGGCATTAATATTAAGCGTATAGTTACTGCTCCATGGCGCACGGGTATCCTCATTCCAGATGCCCTGCAAATTGGCGGGCTGTGTACCCGGACGCGAGCTACCCAGCAGCAAATACCGTCCATAGTGGAACAATAGCTCCACCAGACCCGGATCATCTGCCCCATAGGTCGCAATACGCTCATCTGTAGACATCTGCTCATCCGCAGGCGAGTCGCCCAGCTTGAGCTCAACGCGATCGTACAGCTCCGTATGATCGGCAATATGACGTTGCTTCAGCTCGTCATATTGATATTGCTGCGCCTCATGAATACGCTCGGCTGTGATCGCAAATAGATCGCGTGCGGGATCATGCTTACCTTGCTGCGCATCAAAGCTAGTCGCTGCATGAAAATAGAGCGTGACCGTATCCGCATCATGAACCGCAATTCCGGTAGCAGTGGTCATCATCTGCCCACCTTCAGCATGAACTGCCAGTCGTCCACCATAATGCAGTACAGGTGCGTTATCATCATATTGTACCGGCTGTGACGCATCACGGTAGCTTGGCTCCACATGCACAGGCGCCTTGCCGTGCAGCAGCAGGTCGGTTCCATCCACATCCACAGCATGACGTAGCTGGCTATCTAAGCTAGCACGGAAGCTGATCTGTCCCGGCTCACTTGCAGTTAACCGTACGACCAGCACGCCATCCGGATGAGAGGCGAATACTTCACGCCAAAAATGTACATCTCCGATCACATACGATACCGAGGCGATCCCCGTTGATAGCTCGAGCTGACGATGATATTGCTTGCCCAGTTGACCATGCTCCATCGTAAGATGCAGATCACCAAAGGGTAGATAGGACTGCGTATACGGGCCCATTAGCTGCTTTGTTATTTCATCTGCCTCTACATAGCGCTCCTGCGCGATCAGCTCTCTCACCTGCGGCAATGCCTGCTGCGCACCCGGATTGTTCCAATCACGCGCATAGCCTGACCAGAGTGTATCCTCATTTAGCGCAATGCGCTCCTTTTCCATCCCGCCAAATACCATCCCGCCCAGGCGACCGTTTCCGACAGGCAATGCCTGTACCCAGTACACCGCTGGCTTTTGAAACTGAATCTTCATCTACGATTCCCCCTGCTCTGCTGCCTGAATGCAGCATATGATCGGCTTGCTACACACTGACCAGCGCTTTGATCACGCCAGCTTCCGGCCGGGTCCATTCTTCCAGTCGCTCCGGCAGTTCCTCCAGCGTACAACGGTGCGTGACATAACGCTCCAGATCGGCAAAACCGTCACGAAGCGCATTCCGTACCGTTTCAAAATCGTCCAGCGTCGCATTGCGACTCGCCATCAGCGTTATCTCGCGACTATGAAAATGTGGATCATTAAATGTAATATCGCCTTTAAACAGACCGACAAAGACGAGCGTACCGCCATGACCAACCAGTTGAAAAGCATTCGTCATCGAACCGCCGCTTCCGGTCGCATCGAATACGAGCGGCGGCAGCTCACCATCCAGTAGCTCGAATAGACGTGCCTGCACATCTTCCTTCGCATGAATCGTATCGCTTACTCCTGCCCATGAACGACAAAATTCCAATCGCTCCTCATTCATATCGACCGCGATCACGCGTGCGCCCTGATGTTTTGCCAGTGCCATCGCACCGAGACCGATCGGGCCTGCACCGATGACCAGCACTGCCTGTCCGGCGACGAGTCCTGAACGACGCACGGCATGCGCGCCAATCGCCAGCGGCTCCAGCAGGGCTGCTTGATCCAGCGTCAGATCATGAGCCGGAATCAGATGAGTGATCGGCACAGCGATACGCTGGCGCATTCCGCCATCCTCATGCACACCAAGCACCCTCATATCGCGGCAACAGTTCGTTTTGCCCGAACGACAGGCAGCGCAGTGTCCGCAATGCATATACGGAACGATGCTCACCGGATCACCGATCTGCAAGTCCGTTGTATGATCACCAATAGCCTCGATCACCCCGGACAGCTCATGCCCGAGAATACGTGGATAGGTAAAAAAAGGCTGCTGCCCCTGAAAAGCATGCAGATCCGTGCCGCAAATACCAATCCGGCGAATGGCGATAATCGCCTTGCCAGGCTCAAGCTCCGGTTCTGGCAGATCAGTCTTCCATAAGAGCTGACGTACCTCCTGACAAATGACTCCATTCATCACGCTTCGCCTCCATCTGCAACAGCAAGATTGTACAGCTCAAGCCCACTTGCCCACGTCCGATTATGTACAGGCTCTAATATACGCAGCACTTCTTGCAGTATTTCCGCCTCGATCGGCTCCTCAATCCAGCGTACATTGCGAAGTATATTGTCTGGATTCGCCGTACTGACCAGTGTGGTCGGAATCGATTCGTGCCCGGTAGCATACTGCATCGCAAGCTGCGCAATCTCCACTCCTTGCTGCTGACAATATAGAGCCGCTTCATGACAGACTCGCTTCAGCTCATCCCCTGCTGGATGCCAGTCCGCGACCGGACGTGTGCTGAGCAGTCCCATTGCGAGTGGTGAAGCATTAACGAGACCGATATTCTGCTTTTCCAGCAGCGGCAGTAGGGATAATAGAGACGTATCGTTTAACGCGTAATGACAGTAGGATAGAATGGCATCCACGTCCATCTGCGGTAACAGAAGCTCGAACATCGCTAAAGGCAGACCGCTAATGCCACCATAGCGAATTTTGCCCTGCTGCTTGAGCAAATCGAGTGCCGGTACCGCTTCCTCTACGATCTGCTGCGGATCAGCAAACTCCACATCATGCAGAAACAGCATATCCAGATAGTCCGTACCGAGCCGCTCCAGACTTTCATCCACACTACGCAAAATACGCTCGCTGGAAAAGTCGAACTCCCGCTCTCCATAGCGTCCGGCTTTGCTGGACAGCAAATAGCGATCACGCGGCACCGAACGTAATGCCTGACCGAGCACCGCTTCCGCTCGTGTTAATCCATAGTAGGGCGACACATCGATATAGTTCATTCCCGCATCAATGGCGGTATGCACGGTACGCACGCTTTCCCCATCATCTGTACTGCGGAACACGCCGCCTAATGATGATGCTCCAAAGCTTAATACCGGTACATCCAGCCCGGTCTTGCCTAGCTTTCGATATTTCATGTTGTAGCCTCCCTGTAGTGAGTAATCATGAGTATCTCTGGCAAGTCATTGTGGCCATCCTCCAGCAATTAGCAAGCGCTTTCAGATGATTATTCCTGCTTTGTGCCATTCTGTATACGTGTGTCCTCTGTTCTTGCTCACGCTGCGCCCATCTTATAATGCAAAGGGCTCGATTCCGTATGTCTTCAATCCACACTACACATTGCCCATATGTTATCACTCAGTCGGCTATTTTGAAATGCGGTATTTTAACTATTTAGGGTGGACAATATTGCAGTATGTATAAGAAAAAGGAACACCGGTCTCTGCCTGATGTCCCTTCGCCTATCATTCAGTTATTAATTCCCTAATATTAATGCATATAACAAAGAATTGAAAAACATTTCTAATCATACAATTTCAGTTATAGCTCGCCTGCATACTATCGATCCGTGATGGATGGTAAAAAAGCGAACAACAACGCATTATTTATTCATCTTGAACTGCAAGAACAGTTCATTATAATGAACGAGCATCTTTTTACCCAAATTGTCGAACACTTCAAGCCGCTTCAATACTTGCTGCGGCGGATAAAAGCGCTCATCCCCGGAAATGTCTTTGGGCAGCAGCTTAAGTGCAGCATCGTTCGGTGTAGCATAGCCGACATACTCGGCATTTTGCGCCGCTACTTCAGGGTCCATCATAAAGTTGATGAACTTATGCGCACCATCCACATTCGCTGCCGTCTTCGGAATGACCATATTGTCAAACCACAGATTGGAGCCTTGATCAGGCACCACATAATCAAGATCCGGGTTCTGACCCATAATTTCGGACGCATCGCCGGAGAACACAAGACCCGCAGCCGCTTCATTGTTAGCAAGCAGCATTTTGATCTCGTCCCCAACGATCGCCTTCACATTAGGCGTCAGTTGTTTGAGCCTGGCAAGTGCCTGCTGTAAATGCTGCTCATTCGTATCATTAAGCGAATAGCCCAGACTGCTCAGCGACATCCCGATCACTTCACGCGCACCATCGGTCAGCAGCACATTGTTGCGCAGTGAAGGGTCCCACAGATCGTCCCAGCTATGGAATTTCAGATTCGTTAGCTTCGGATTGTACACAATCCCGAGTGTTCCCCAGAAATAAGGTGCCGAGTAGTGGTTGTCCGGATCAAACGACAGATTCAAAAATGAAGGATCGATATTTTTCAAATTCGGCAGCTTGCTGTGATCGAGCGGAATAAGCAGATTCTCCTCACGCATTTTGGAGATGGCATAATCAGATGGAATCGCCACATCGAATGTTGTTCCGCCCTGCTCGATCTTGGTCAGCATCGCTTCATTCGAATCGAATGTCTGGTAAATGACCGTAATGCCCGTTTCCTCCTGAAACTTGGTCAGCAGCTCAGGATCGATATAATCGCCCCAGTTATAGATGGTCAGCGTATTGCTGCCAGCATAGCCCTGACTTACATTCAGACGATTCGCTACGAACATAAGGATGAGCGCCACTGCAATAATCACGATAAACGTACGACTGATCGCTTTCATCTTATCTTGGCACCCCCATTTCGGCAGCCGGCTCATGCTTGCGACTGCGTCCCTGTGAACGGCGTGTGATCATATAATAGCCTACGACCAGAGCGGTCGTGAACAGGAAGATCAGCGTCGACAGCGCATTGATCGATAGCGATACACCCTGTCTTGCACGAGAGTAAATCTCTACCGACAGCGTCGAATACCCGTTACCGGTCACGAAGAATGTCACCGCAAAATCATCCAGCGAGTACGTAAATGCCATAAAAAATCCGGCGAAAATGCCCGGCTTAATAAACGGTAAAATCACCTTGCTCAGCACATCACGACGACTTGCACCCAGATCGCGCGCCGCATCGATTAGCGTTGGACTCATCTCCTGCAAGCGCGGCAGAATCATCAGTACCGTAATCGGAATACTGAACGCAATATGCGAGATCAGCACCGAGGCAAAGCCCAGCTTGATACCAACAATCGTGAACAGGATCAGAAACGAGGCACCGATAATGACATCCGGGCTTACGATGAGCACATTGTTCAGTGATAGTACTGCATCCTTCAGACGACGACGGCGAATACGATCAATCGCCAGCGCACCGATAATGCCGATAATCGTCGCAATCGCAGACGACAGCAGCGCGATCACGAGCGTATTAATCAAAATAATAATGAGGCGCGTATCCTGAAATACTTCGCCATACCATTTCCATGTAAAGCCTTCAAACTGATGCATATTGTCTGCACTGTTGAACGAGTAGTACATCAGATACAGAATCGGCGCATACAGCACCGCGAATACAAGCACCAGATACACATTTCCCCAGCGACTTTTATTTCCCATGACGCACCTCCTGTCCGAAGCCGCCACTCAGCAGCATCAGCAGCGCCATCGCAATGATCAGCACAACCGCCACCGTCGAGCCCATGCCCCAGTCCTGCGTAACGAGAAAGTGCTGCTCAATCGCCGTACCGAGCGTGATCACCTTGTTCCCGGCAATCAGACGCGTAATCATAAACAGCGACAGGGACGGAATAAATACCGCCATACAGCCGGATTTCACACCGGAGATCGTCAGCGGGAAAATGACGCGCTGGAACGTCGTCCAGCCGGAAGCACCCAGATCCCGCGCCGCCGAGATCAGCGATGGATTCATTTCCTCCAGCGCATTGTAGATAGGCAAAATCATAAACGGTACAAAAATATACACCGATACAAACACAAAGCTGAACGCATTAAACAGCAATTGCTGCTGCCCTACGCCAATCGTTTCCAAAAAAGCATTCACCGGCCCATACGTACCAAAAATACCGATAAACGCATACGTTTTTAGCAGCAGATTAATCCATGTCGGCAAAATGATCAGCAAAATCCACAATTGCCGATGCTTTGTCCGCGTCAGCCAGTACGCTGCCGGATACGCGATCAGCAGCGAGAACAACGTCACCAGAAATGCATACCAGAACGAGCTCAGCGTCATCTGCAAATAGACCGGGGTGAAGAAGGTACGGTAATTTTGCAATGTAAAATGTCCGTCCACATCAAAAAATGAATAATATCCGACCAGCACAACAGGCGCTACCACGAACAGAACGATCCAGACGTAGTAGGGCAGCATATAAAACGCGCGTGTATTAGCTTGCATGGTCGCCGCCCTCCCCGTAGCCCTCCAGACGGCGGTCGAAATCTTCCTCGCTCTCACCGAATCTCATAACGTGGATCGCTTCCGGATCAAAGTCCAGTCCAATACGGCTTCCCGGCTCTGCTTTGCGAGTCGAATGCACCAGCCATTCCTGACCGGAATCGTCATAGCAGCTAATCTCGTAATGCACACCACGGAATAGCTGCGTATCGACACGCACCTGTAGCTTGCCCCTATCCTCAGTCGTCAGCTCCAAATCCTCCGGACGAATGACGATCTCCACATTTTCATTCGGACGTAGCCCGGCATCGACACACTGGAACTGCTTACCGTTGAATTCAACCAGATAGTCCTCGATCATGCGCGCAGGCACAATATTCGATTCCCCGATAAAGTCCGCCACAAAGCGATTGATCGGCTCATCATAAATATCATTCGGCGTACCACTCTGCTCGATCTTGCCCTTGTTCATGACAAAAATATAATCAGACATCGCCAGCGCTTCCTCCTGATCATGCGTGACGAAAATAAACGTGATGCCTAGACGCTGCTGAATTTCGCGCAGCTCATATTGCATTTCCGTGCGCAGCTTCAGATCAAGCGCAGACAGTGGCTCATCGAGCAGCAGCACTTCCGGCTCGTTAACGAGCGCACGCGCAATCGCCACCCGCTGACGCTGACCACCGGACATTTCCGAGATCGCACGCTTGCCGTAGCCTTCCAGATTGACGAATTTTAGCGCTTCCTGCACCTTCGTCTCGATGCTGTCTTTCTTCATCTTTTTGACGCGTAGCCCGAACGCTACATTTTCAAACACATTCAGATGAGGGAACAATGCGTAATCCTGAAAGACCGTGTTCACCTGACGCTTGTTGGCAGGCACCTTGTTAATCACCTTGCCGTTAAAATGAATATCGCCGCCGCTTGGCTCCGTAAAACCAGCGATCATGCGCAAAATGGTCGTTTTTCCGCAGCCTGACGGACCGAGCAGCGTATAAAACTTCCCGCGCTCGATTTCAAAATCAATATGCTCCAGCACCTGTGTGCCATCGTCATAACGCTTGCTTACTCCGTCAAAACGGATAATGTTGTTATCGCTCATAACAGCCTCCTTTTGGCATCCGGAACTTTGAATACGGCCTGCTCGCCGCCTTCCGGTGCACCGTTTCCCTTCCCCTGCTAACTTGCTTTGTCGGTTAGCGTTTTACGTATGTCAGAGCCAATCAACATCCCATGAACGATCCATTCGTATCGTTACACGTACATTAACCAGCATCGATAGCCGCAAAAGGTACATTTGCTATTATAACGTTTGAAATCTTTAGAAAACACCTGTTTTCCAGCATTTTTCGTAAAATACGGGTCATTTCCGCCAGCACCAATGTGCAAATTGCCATACATGCAATACAAAGACGAGCCACACTCCATATGATAACGTAGATACAACAGTACAATTGACAGAGCTACTACACGGATCAGTCAACCGCTATACCTGTCTCGATTGTACTGCCTGCTAAACAAGCGAATACGTTACAATATATATGAAGGAACACCTACTTTGCCTAACTTCAATTCCAGGTTGGATCATATGCCCCAGCCGTATTATTTTAATCACAAAGGAGTCCTGTTGATGGAACACTTGATTCATTCTCCCTTACACGATATACAGATCAGCGGTATTCGCAAAATCGCTACCGCTGCCGCACGCTACCCGGATGCACTGGCGCTAACACTCGGTCAGCCGGACTTTCCCACACCCGCTCACATTATTGAAGCCGCAGAACAGGCGATGCAGCAGGGCAAGACCGTGTACACGCCTAATGCAGGCATTCCAGCGCTACGCCGGGCCGCTGCTGAATTTGTACACAGTCGCTATGGACAGACCTACGATATGGAAACGGAGGTTATCGTTACCGTGGGCGCGAGCCAGGCACTGGATGTGGCGCTGCGTACCATTCTATCACCGGGCGACGAGGTCATTTTGCCAGGACCAATCTATCCGGGCTATGAGCCGCTCATTCGATTGGCTGGTGGAATTCCCGTCTATGTGGACACCCGCAGTACGGGCTTCAAGCTGACCGCAGAGCTGCTCGAACCGCATCTGTCGCCGCGCACGAAGGCGGTCGCCATTGGCTATCCCTCCAATCCGACCGGACGTGTGCTCGGCGAGCAGGAGCTGAACGGACTGGCAGACCTGCTGCGTGATCGCGAGCTATTCGTGATCTCAGACGAGATTTATAGCGAGCTAATCTATGATGAAACGCATCGCTCGATTTCCTTACTGCCCGGCATGAGGGACAAGACGATCGTAATCAACGGACTGTCCAAATCCCATTCGATGACCGGCTGGCGGATCGGCTTTACGTTTGCTCCGGCGTGGCTGACGGCTCATATGCTCAAGGTGCATCAATATAACGTATCCTGTGCCAGCTCGATCAGCCAGTTTGCTGCTGTAGAGGCATTAACGAACGGCATCGATGATGCGTTGCCGATGCGTGAAGCGTATCGTGAACGGCGCGATTATGTATACGATCGCTTGCTGACTATGGGGCTGGAGCTGGAGAAGCCGGAAGGTGCTTTTTACCTGTTCCCTTCTATTGCTCACCTGGGCATACCATCGATGGAATTTGCGATGCGACTGCTGGAGGAAGCGCGCGTGGCGGTCGTGCCAGGCGATGCCTTTTCCATCTATGGTGAAGGCTATATTCGTCTCTCGTATGCTTACGCGATGCCTGTATTGGAGAAGTCTCTGGATCGACTGGAGCAATTTATCGGGCAGTTGACTCGCTAAATGACACTAAATGATGCAGGAGGCTATGGCTTATGATCTCTTCATAGGACATAGCCTTCTGTTCATTTTCTCACCATATATAATAATGTAAGTCACCTATTTACTGGTAATGGGAACCTTTTTCTTCATTTTCAGAAATTATTCAAATTGATAACGCTTTATATAACTAACTTTCGCAATTGCTCTCTAAATTGATAGGAGTGCTTGCCGATAATACTTGTATACAACCAAGCTACAGCAAAAAATGGAGGAGCCTAATGAAAAATATAAAGCACGTATTGTTTAACCCTTCTCTCGGACGCAAGCTCATGCTGTCCTTCTGCGCTGTTCTCGTTGCGGCACTTGTAGCATCTACTCTTGTGTCCTACGCGATCGCCAAGCGTGCCCTTAGTAATGAGCTGATCGGGAGTGCTACACTGAGCTCGAACACACTGAGCTCTGTTGTAGATAATGATATGCAGCGCAATATAGACGCAGTCGACTATTTTGCCAAAGCAGTCAATCAGCAAAGCTACAGTAATAGCGATGAATTGCTAGAGCAATTTCGAACATATGATCAAGCAAGTTCAAATGTCGAAAGTATCTACGTTGGTACGAATCAAGGCGTATTCTACACGTCCTCAGATAAACCTAATCCAGCCGGCTATGATCCTCGCGAGCGTCCATGGTACAAGCTCGCCGAAGCAAGTCCCGGCAAAACGGTCATTACATCTCCGTATGTCTCATCATCAACTCAAGAAATGACGGTAACAGTAGCCAAGCAGACGGAGGATAATAGCGGAGTCATCGGTCTGGATCTGAGCATCAAATCCTTGCTAGAAATAGCGTCTACTGTCAAAATCGGTGAAAAAGGCTATGCCTTTATTATTGCACCAGACGGCACATTCATCTCCCACCCTACCATCCCAGCCGGACAAACGAATGATATTGCCAAACGCATTATTTCAGAAAATAAAGAACAGGGGCAATTCAGCTACGTATTTGACGGTGAAAATAAACAGCTCAGCTATGTAACCAGCCCCATCACTGGCTGGAAGCTGGTCGGTAACTTTAATCAGAGCGAGATCGAAGAGAAGGTTAGCCCGGTACTGTACCAAACGCTAATCGTACTCGTTATTGCACTGATCGTTGGCGGCATTATTGTATGGCTGATCACACGCTCCATCAGCAAACGTATGAATCGCATCGTCGAGGTTGCGCATGCGATCAGTCAGGGCGATCTGACCCGCTCCGTGCAGGATCGTAGCGGCGATGAGCTGGGCAAGCTGTCGGTTGCTTTTAACGATATGAATCGTTCGCTTGGCTCGCTCGTTGGCTCGATT
>JBCNLJ010000037.1:0-53236 GCA_039595515.1 Paenibacillus sp.
GATTAAATGTAGATTCCTCGGCTCGGAAGCAGTAAGATATTTTACTTTGCAAAAATCATTTTTCATTGAACCCGTGTTAGAAAATCACTAACACTGTAAGTCGTCCTTTTCCCTTATTTCCTTTCCTCCGTTCCATACTATTCGCAATCTGTAGCTTGCAAAACAAATGCTGGTAGCGTTACTTAAGATGTATGAATTAGTGGCATGTATTGACGTAGTAAATCTGCGATTTCATTCAAGAATTTCGATCCGATATATAGCTGTTCATGTTGACAATAATGTGTTGAAGGTGTACCAACAAATACAATTCTCAACTATACGTCAAAGTTCTAACTGTACGTATAGTCCTAAACAGTGTCTATTATGTTTAAAAGCATGCATGTTCTTTGCTCTAAAAACATGCGGAATTTTCAACAGCGTACATGTACATCGTATTTCTAACAGGACATAATACTTTGAACAACTAACTGGAATACTCTAGTAGCAAACCAATCTGCTAATCAAAATTTTATAAGCACTAACAAAATACACGTCATTCTGAAAATGTGGTGGCATAGCAAAAAGCTCATGCCGCACTCATCATGAAGATGAGTATGGTATGAGCTTTTTAGCTGTAAGACAGCACGTTTAGTGTAATCGTAGTGAAGGCGATGTGAACTGTAGATATACTCTACCGAATTAACCATAGTCGGTGTACGACGACAGACTATGCATCCACTGATCAGCCTACACTAGTATGTAGAGAACGGACGCTTTGCTGTAAAGCTCCGATTCTCCTTACCACACCGGTACACCTCAGCTAATACTTGATCTGGTGTATTGGTTTCGTGCATTGCATTTCTTGTATGGTGTTTTTTGTAATTTATCTTTTTCCTTTGATCGTGGTTGAAGGGCTTGGCATCATCTGTGAAGCCAAGCCCTTCAAGCACCTTTACCTATACAAACTTCATCCGCACCCAGCTTAAGCGTACTGCTCTAACCACGCTGTCGTGTGTTGGAGTTTGCTGCCTGCGCGTTCGATGGCTTGTTCTACCTGTACGGTTGCGGTGCCGCCGTATACGTTACGCGCGTTTACGACGGTTTCGGGTTGCAGTACATGGTAGATGGTGTCGTCGAATAGGGATGAGAATTGTTGGAACTCTTCCAGACTCAGGTCGAGCAGGTATTTGCCTTCCTGAATGCAGTAGAGTACGGTTTTGCCGATTACTTCGTGTGCTTGACGGAAAGGTAGGCCTTTTCCAACGAGGAAGTCAGCGATATCGGTTGCGTTGGAGAAGTCCTTGTTCACGGCTTCGCGCATGCGTCCGGTGTTGACTTTCATCGTTGCGATCATCGGTGCGAACAGTTGTAATGCGCCTTCAAGCGTAGCCACGGTATCGAACATGCCTTCTTTGTCTTCCTGCATATCCTTGTTGTATGCCAGTGGCAGCGACTTGAGTACAGTCAGCAGACCGATAAGATTGCCATAGACACGACCTGTTTTGCCGCGTACGAGTTCGGCGACGTCCGGGTTCTTCTTCTGTGGCATGATGCTGCTGCCTGTGCAGAAGGCATCGTCCAGCTCGATAAAATTAAACTCGGTACTGCTCCACAGTACCAATTCTTCGCTCAGGCGGGACAAATGCGTCATGATCAGCGAAGCACCAGCAAGGAATTCAACGATAAAGTCGCGATCACTTACGGCATCCAAACTGTTTTCATACACACCGTCAAAGCCAAGCTGCTCCGCTACAAAATGGCGATCGATCGGGAATGTCGTTCCTGCCAGTGCACCTGCGCCCAGCGGCAGTACGTTGATGCGCTTGTAGCTATCTTTCAGACGATCGATATCACGCTCGAACATCGACACATAGGCCATCAGATGATGAGCGAACAGGATCGGCTGTGCACGCTGCAAATGGGTATAACCTGGAATGATCGTATCCAGATTATTTTTCGCTTGATTGATCAGTGATTCTTGCAATGCATGCAGCAGACCAACCAGCTCTACCGCGCGATTGCGTAAGTACAGGTGCATATCGGTAGCAACCTGATCGTTCCGGCTACGTCCAGTGTGTAGCTTACCGCCAACCGGGCCGATTTCCTCGATCAGATGCTTTTCAATATTCATATGGATGTCTTCATCGGACACAGAGAACTCCACCTGACCGGCGCGGATTTTGTCCAGCACCTTGTTCAGACCTGCTTTGATCGTCTCTACATCTTCTGCGGGTACGATGCCGCATTTGCCAAGCATCGTCACATGCGCCAGGCTGCCCTGAATATCTTCCTCAGCCAGCGCTTTATCGAAATGGATCGAGGCGGTATATTCCTCGACCAAATGATTCGTTTGTTTTGTAAACCGTCCGCCCCAAAGTTTGCTCATGTTGCCGGTCACACTCCTTGCTTCGCTTGGCTTGCTGCCTGCTGAACACCTGCATTTACTTTCAAACGCAGTGCATTCAACTGGATAAAGCCGGCTGCATCGCCTTGATCGTAAGCATTCGTTGGATCAGCTTCCATCGTTGCGATATCCGGGTTGTACAGGCTGTACGGGCTGCTCAGACCGGCTGCAATCACATTGCCTTTGTACAGCTTCACGCGTACTGTACCTGTTACGTTTTTCTGGCTTTCGGTTACGAGTGCTTGCAGAGCAAGACGCTCCGGTGCAAACCAGAAACCATTGTACACAAGGTTCGCGTAACGTGTAATCAGTGAGTCGCGTAGACTCATCACTTCACGATCCATCGTGAGCGATTCCATTTTGCGGTGTGCAGTGAACAGGATCGTTCCACCTGGTGTCTCATATACGCCACGGCTCTTCATGCCGACAAAGCGATTTTCCACCATGTCCACACGACCGATACCATGCTTACCGCCAAGTTCATTCAGCTTCTCCATCGCTTCAAGCGGAGTCAGCGATTGACCATTCAGCGCGACACAGTTTCCTTTTTCAAATTCCAGTTCGAGCATTTCCGGTTGATCCGGTGCATCCTCTGGCGATACGCTCAGCAGGAACATGTCTTTGTTGCTCTCTGCACTTGCGTCAAAGTTCGGATCTTCCAGCACGCCGCTCTCATAGCTGATATGCAGCAGGTTACGGTCTGTCGAATATGGCTTCGCCGCCGATGCCGTTACTGGAATATCATGAGACTCTGCATAAGCGATCATCTCTGCACGACCCGGGAAGTCAGCGCGGAATTGCTCCAGACGCCATGGTGCAATGACCTTAATTTCAGGTGCCAGTGCGGCTGCGTTCAGTTCAAAACGAACCTGGTCATTTCCTTTACCCGTTGCACCGTGAGCAATGGCAATCGCGCCTTCTGCGCGAGCAATCTCGACCATACGCTTTGCGATCAGTGGACGTGCAATACTCGTACCGAGCAGGTATTGTCCTTCATACAGAGCGCCAGCCTGGAACATTGGATAGATAAAATCCTCTGCAAATTCAGCACGCAGATCATCGATGTATACTTTGGATGCGCCTGTAGCAAGCGCTTTTTCTTCCAGACCATCCAGCTCGTCTGCCTGTCCGATATCTGCTGTAAAAGTGATGATCTCCGCATCGTATGTTTCTTTCAGCCATTTCAGAATGATGGACGTATCCAGTCCACCGGAGTATGCTAGAACGATTTTGTCTTTTGCCATTGCTTATATGCCCTCCAATATAAAACCTTTTGACACCGAGCGATGAAGCCGGAATGCAGTATTCCAGGCAAGCTCATCCGCATACGGTCAAAAGGTTTTGGTCTGATGTAGTCATTATACACGATCATGCCGTCCGGCAGACGACACATTCGTCTTCTAGCTGTATCCTGCACGCAGAACACAGTCGTATACCGTAGTTCTCATCAACCTACCCTCTGAGCGTGCTTCCATTGCTTTCAAGATGAAGTCGCGATGAATATGGATAGGATGGTACAGCTTAAGTTAGCCGATCAGTGCCGCCATAATTGCTTTTTGCGCATGCAGGCGATTTTCCGCTTCATCGAAAATAACGCTATTGCCGCCATCGATCACACCCGCGCTTACTTCTTCACCGCGGTGTGCAGGCAGACAGTGCAGGAAAATATAATCCGATTTTGCATGGCTTACGAGCTGCTCATTCACCTGATAATCGGCAAATGCTTGCTCGCGTACCTTCTGCTCTTCTTCAAAGCCCATACTTGCCCACACATCGGTATAGATCACATCGGCGTTCTCGACCGCTTCCTTCGGATCACGCACAACCTTGATTGTTGCTCCGCTCTCTGCCGCCAGCTCCTGACACTGCTTCAATACTTCCGGGTCTGGCTCATAGCCTTCCGGACTCGCTACGTACACATCCAGTCCAACACGCGCGCCACCGATCATAAGCGAATGCGCCATATTGTTGCCGTCGCCCACATAGGCAAGCTTCAAGCCTTTCAGTTTGCCTTTATGCTCCACGATTGTTTGGAAATCCGCCAGCACCTGGCATGGATGACCGAGATCGCTCAATCCGTTGATCACCGGAATGTCGGCATATTTCGCCAGCTCGGTTACATTTTCATGTCCAAATGTACGAATCATGATGCCATCCAGATAACGCGACATCACCTGTGCTGTATCGGCAATCGTTTCCCCGCGTCCCATCTGAATATCGTTTTTGCTCAGGAACAGTGCATGTCCGCCAAGCTGGTACGTACCCACCTCAAAGGATACACGCGTCCGTGTGGACGATTTTTCAAAAATCAGTCCTACCGTTTTGCCTTCCAGCGGACGATACGCTTCGCCCGCCTTCTGCTTACGCTTCAGCTCAATCGCAAAATCGATCAGAAACTCGATCTCCTCCGCTGTAAAATCGCTCAATTCAATAAAATCCTTGCCTTTAAAATGGCTCAGTTCCAGCTTGCCCGTCTGTGCTGTGTCTGCCAATGGTATTCCTCCCTCATGATCGCTACTCTATATTCAGTGCGGAATCCCGTATATGGACTTCCGCACCATTAATTGTGTTCATTCGGCTTAATGGACTTACATTGTCTATCGTCCTCCATTATGAGGCGATGACTTGATACGATGACTTCATGCAATCGCAACCTTGCAAATCCGCTATGCCATAACAATCCTCCAGGGCACTCAGTTGCCGTTCGCTCCAGCCGCACCTACGACAGGTGCATGCTCCTGAATGAGCTCGCTCAGAATGGACACTGCCTGATCAATCTCATCTTTGGTGATGAGCAGATTTGGCAGCAGACGAATGACATTCGGTCCTGCGCTTACGAAGAGCAGCCCTTTTTTCTGTCCAGCAAGAATCAGTTCATTAATTGGAGCTGTGCATTCGATTCCGATCATCAGGCCTTTACCACGAATCTCTGTCACAAATGGATGGCTACCCAGCTTCTCTTCCAACTGCTGCATCAGATAGTCGCCCATCTCTGCCGCATGCTGAACGACATTTTGCTCCTGTAGTGTTTCGAGTGTAGCAATAACCGCTGCCGTTGCAAGCGGTGTACCGCCAAAGGTAGAGCCGTGGCTGCCTGCTGTAAAAGCTTCTTTTAAATAAGCTTTACCAACCATCGCGCCAACCGGGAAGCCGCTAGCCAGACCTTTTGCCAGTGTGAAAATATCCGGTTCAATGCCGTAATGCTCGGATGCGAGCAGCTTGCCTGTACGTCCCATACCGGTTTGAATTTCATCAATGATGAGCAGCAAACCATTTTGTTTACACAGCTCGGCTACCGCCTGTACATAAGCAACCTCTGCTGGATAGACGCCACCCTCTGCCTGAATCATTTCCAGCATAATCGCTGCGGTATGCGGCCCGATCACCTGTTGCAGGGCATCCATATCATTCAGCGGCACCGTAATAAAGCCAGCCGGCAACGGATGGAAACCTTCCTTCACCTTATCCTGCCCTGTCGCTGTCAGTGTAGCCAGTGTGCGTCCATGGAATGACTGCGTGAAGGTAATGATCTCATAGCGCTCTTCGCCCTTGATCTTTTGCTGATATTTACGTGCCAGCTTGATCGCTGCTTCATTCGCTTCTGCTCCGCTATTACAGAAAAATACGGCATCGCCGGATGTGATCGACGTCAGTAGCTGGGCTGCTTTTTCCTGATTCGGAATCTGGAACAGATTGGATGTATGCCATAGCTGATCGAGCTGCTCCTTCAGCTTCGCAGTTACTGTCTCAGGAGCATGCCCCAGATTGGTAACGGCCAGACCGCACATAAAATCAAGATATTGCTTGCCATCGGCATCCCACAGATAACTTCCTTTTCCTTTTACAAATGCAAGCGGATAGCGCGCATAGGAAGGAAATAACGCACTTTCATTTGTTGCCTCTGGCTGATTGCTCATCGGATTGGCCATGTTGGTCACGCTCCTCGAATAGTTGATATTAAGCTAAACTGGCTGTGCAAGCAGTATCCGTCCATCTATCGTTACTACACTACATCTACTCTATTTATCGATACGATGCTATAGCACCGTCTGGCGTACAATACGTGTTCCGACCGCATCTCCACGCAGTATACGACTGAGGATGCCCGGTTCACTTCCGTCAACAATAATCACTTCCTGCACATCCCCCTGGATGCAGGCGATAGCGGCCTTCACCTTAGGAATCATGCCCCCGTAAATCTCGCCCGTATCGATCATATGCTCGATATCCTCAATCGTTACCTGAGGCAGTACAGCCTTCTCGCCATCGACCGTTCTCATAATTCCGGGTACATCTGTTACTACGATCATGCGTGGTACACCCAGATGCGAAGCAACCGCACCTGCTGCCGTATCGGCATTGATATTGTACCGTTGGCCTGTAGCATCTACCCCGACAGGGGCGATGACTGGCATATAGCCAAGATTCGTAATCGCTCGAATAATCGTGGCTTCTACATACGTAACATCCCCGACCAGTCCAACTTCCGCAGAATTGGCAACCGGTTTGGCCTGGATCAGACCGCCGTCGACACCAGAGATGCCGATCGCTTTTGCCCGGCTGCCCTGAATTCGTCGGACGATCTGCTTATTGATGCTGCCCGAAAGCACCATCTCCACCACGTCCAGTACCTCTTCGGTCGTCTTACGTAAGCCGCCAACAAACTCCGTCTCAATCCCAAGCTTCGCCAGATTGTCCGAAATCGCTGGTCCGCCTCCATGTACAATCACCGGCTGTACACCGGATTCCTGAATCTGCTGCAAATCTGCAAAAAACGAATCAGGCAATGCAGCCAACGTGCTGCCTCCACATTTCATGACAAAGGTCTGCGCCGTTTGTCCAGTCATCGCTTTCCCTCCGTTTCCAGTGTTAGTGTCTCTCTAACATGATGTTCAATGAACAGTGATTGTTGCGATAGCAAAATATCTTATAGTTTCCGCGTTAGTGTATTTCTAACCGATCTCACCGCTCCATTATTTATGTACGGTAAGCTGCATTGATACGCACATAATCATAAGTCAGGTCACAGCCCCATGCGATCGCCTGACCTTCTCCATAATGCAGATCGACCGTAATGCGCACCGTATCGCCTTTCAGATACTCCAGCGCTACCTCTTCATCAAATGGAACCGGACGCGATGCCGTCAACACAACAATATCACCCAAACGGATATCAACGGTGTTCACATCAACCGGTTCACCCGCACGCCCTACTGCGGCAATAACGCGTCCCCAGTTGGCATCTGCGCCAAACATCGCTGATTTTACCAGACTGGAGCCAATGACGGTCTTAGCAATCGCTCGTGCAGATAGATCGCTAATTGCTCCGGTTACTTCTACCTCAACCAGCTTCGTTGCTCCTTCACCATCGCGAGCAATCGCCTGCGCCAGATGCTCACACACATGGCGGAACGCTGCTGCAAAGGCTGCCCAGTTCTCATGCTCCGGTGTCAGCTCCAGATTGCCTGCATGTCCACTCGCCATCACAACGAGCATATCGTTCGTACTTGTATCGCCATCTACAGTAATCATATTAAATGTACGATCCGTCGTATCGCGCAGCAGCTCCTGCAAAGCGTCTGCTGGAATCACCGCATCGGTCGTCATAAATGCCAGCATCGTCGCCATATTCGGATGAATCATACCCGAGCCTTTGGCTGCACCCGCGATATGCACATCAATCCCATTCACTTCGACCTGTACGCAGATTTCCTTTTTCACCAGATCCGTTGTCAAAATCGACTGGCAAAATGCTTCCGCATACCCCGACTCATAACCAAGCTGTGCGGGCAGACGTTCAATACCGGAGATCACACGATCCATTTTGAGCAATTCACCGATCACACCGGTTGAAGCGACCGCCACATCCTGTTCATCCAGACCAAGCTGACGCGCCGTTTCCGCACGCATAGCATATGCATCCTGCTCCCCTTGCTGACCTGTGCAGGCATTGGCATTACCGCTATTAACGACAACAGCGCGCAGCGTGCCATTGGACAGACTATCCCGTGTCACCTGTAGCGGTGCCGCTTGAAACAGATTCGTTGTATACACAGCAGCCGCTGCTGCCGGAACATCACATACAATAACACCCAGATCATTACGCTCTGTCTTTTTCAGTCCGCAATGCAGACCTGCTGCCTGGAATCCCGCTGGTGTCGTTACGGAGCCACCTTGAACCGGTTTGAACAATTGATCTGACATGATATCTCCTCTCACTTCCTGGTCGACGATGTGAATATGATTTGTAGGTAGATTATTAAAATTATTTATACGTTTGCACATTTGCCTTGCTATAGTACTCAGCCTTTTTGTTTATGGATAAACCGGAACCATATTCAGACCGAGTGTTTCTTCCCAGCCCATCATCAGATTCAAATTCTGGATCGCCTGACCTGCTGCCCCTTTGACCAGATTATCGATCACTGAGATGACAGTCATACGTCCGGTGCGCTCATCCAGCGCAAATCCGATATCGCAATAATTCGAGCCTGTGACTTCTTTGGTCGCTGGCCATTGTCCTGCTGAACGCACACGCACAAATGGGCGCTCTTTATAATAATTACGGTACAGATCAATCCATTCCTGCTCGGAGTAACCACCGTTTGTTTTCATATACATCGTGCTCATGATTCCGCGTGTCATCGGTACCAGATGGGTAGTAAATGTTACCTGCACTGGCTTACCTGCCACTTCACCGAGCACTTGCTCAATCTCAGGAATATGCTGATGCTTATTCACCTTGTAGGCTTTAAAGTTTTCATTCATTTCCGCATAATGTGAAGTCAGGCTTGTGCCGCGACCTGCACCGGATACGCCGGATTTGGCATCGATAATAATCGTATCTGTGTTCACCCAGCCTGCTTCTACAGCCGGTAACAGACCGAGCAGCGATGCAGTCGAATAGCAGCCCGGATTGGAGATCAATCGTACATCGCGTACATCGTTGTCCTTCAACTCACATAATCCGTACACCGCCTCAGCCAATACATCTGCTGGCACCGGCTGATGCTTATACCATTTCTCATATTGATCCGTATCCTTCAGGCGGTAGTCTCCCGACAGATCAATCACCTTCAGCCCTGCTTCCAGATAACGCCGAACGAGTTCGCCGCTCACGCCAGACGGTGTAGCCAGAAAGACCAGATCCGCCTTGGTTGCCGTTTCCTGCGGATCAACACCATCCAGTACCATATCCAGCACACCGTTCAGATGCGGGAATTGCTCCGACATCATCTTGCCACTGCTGGAAGCCGAAATAACAGATGTAATCGTTACATTCGGATGATGCTGTAAAAAACGAATCAGTTCCACCCCGCCGTAGCCAGTGGAACCTACGATAGCAACTTTTAGTTGATGTGAACTCACTTGCAATTCCCCCTGTTCAGTACCTTTGCAACAGCATCTATTTTGGTGATGACACTCTCCTATGCTGGAGAATGAAGGTGATGGTCTGCTGCGATACATTATATTGTCCGATGAATAATCTGTGTATTATTATACATCCGATGTAATATAAATACAACCTTGAATACAAACATTATTTTGAAAGCAACAAAGTCACATACTCAGCTATGGCGCGGGTCGGCACAAATAGAATGATAGGGCGATGTTATGTTAAAATGATGGTTCTGGCGCGGTTTCCGGTATATTATGGACAGTAGAGCCAGGTGTATATGCAATACAGGCATCGCGACAACAACATACGATCCAGCTTGCACTGCAATGGCTAGCTGCCAGTCCGACCGATTGGCAATCATCTGAGAAGGCGACAAATATAGATGTGACTGATGCGCACGAATCCGTGCAGTTGAATCAATTAGAGCAGCAATTGCGCCTGTAGTTCGCTCTATTCGTAGGATATATGTATGCCCATGTGACAGCTATTAAGATCTCAATCCTTCTAATAGCTGTCATACTGTCATACTGTCATACCGTCATACCGTCATACCGTCATACCGTCATACCGTCATACCGTCATACCGTCATACCGTCATACCGTCATACCGTCATACCGTCATACCGTCATACCGTCATAATACGTACCTCATCCCCTATCACTTTAACGCTTCTTGACTCACTGAAATACATAAAAATATCGAAGCAACATATAAAAAGAGCACTGTACTTCTATAGCGCCCCAAATGCTCATTAGTATATCCAACGGAATTCTAATGCGCATTTATACAGGCACTTCATATCGAAGTACAGTGCTCTTTTTAAAACTATAATTTCTTTGCGAACTACGATGTGCGTAGCATCTTTTATAACAATAACTATCATGCCGACTATAGATGTAGTTCATCTCCATAAACCTACAGCTATAGTTCATTTCCATCTGCCAGATATAGCACAGCACATCAACCAGGCAATTTAAACCCTTTTCCCAATACCTCGTGCGCATTACTGATCACGACAAAAGCTTCCGGATCAACCGACCGTACAATCGTCTTTAGCCGGCTCGCTTCGTTTTGCCCGACGACAACCATAAATACGGTGCGTTCATCTCCGGTATATCCGCCTTCCGCATTCAGCTTGGTCAGCCCGCGATCCATATCATTCAGAATCGCCTGCCGCATCGGTTCAATCTCTTCCGAGATAATGTAAGCGACCTTGGAATTGCTGAATCCAAGCTCAACCGCGTCGATCATTTTACTGGTGACAAACAACCCGATCAGCGCATACAGCGCCTGTTCCGGCTTGAGTAAAATCCCTGCCAGCAAAATAACCGTGCCATCCGTCAAGCTTACACAGACCGACATACTAAATCCTGTTAGCTTATGAATGATCTGCGCCAGAATCGCCATTCCACCGGTCGAACCGCGTCCGCGAAATACGATCCCCAGTCCAAGACCAACCCCAATCCCGCCGTACAATGCACCCAGTAGCGGATTCGTTGTAGGTGCAGGAATATCACGCGTAATATAAATGAACAGCGGCAATACAATCGTCCCTAATAGAGAGCGTATGCTCGATTGCCGACCCAGCAACAAATAACCCGCGATAAACAATGGAATATTAAGCACCCACTGCGTATATGCCGGTTCAATGCCAAGCACCTGCGCCGCAATAATCGAAATTCCGGCTACACCACCTGACGCAATATGATTAGGCAGTAAAAATAAATTAAACGCCAGCGCCATCACAAATGCTCCTATTACAATCAGCGCCGTATCCCACACATTACGAATCGGCCCTGTGAGCGGAATCATCGGCGGCTTCCGCCTGCGTCCTGCCGTCATTGAAGAACCTACCATTGTTACATCACCCATACCCTTCATATTCACACTTCATTTAGCCGCATAGCCATCAATCCTAATACACACATCGCGAGCGAATCGCCTATACCTACACCTATATCGTACAGCATCGCTACGCTACATGCCGCAGGTGCATGTCCTATGCGTCATCGCGGCTTTTATTGTAGTGTAAAAAGACCTTTTGCGAAAGAACACGCGGCAAACGGGTGACACTTTAACCCGGGAGAGAGCCACAGCGGCAAAATCATGCTTGAATACAAATAAATCAGGGTTGTACACATAACTTCATGAAGCCCGTTACAACCAGGCGTTTAATTAGCTAAAATAGTCATCAATATGACTACAGCTATAATATTCATTATTAAGTCTAGCGATAATTTGCTTCTCATTTAACGATTTCAAAATAATTTCTTTTTCCAATCGCTCCCCTACATCTTATTTTCAGGTAAATAAAAAGCCTTAATTCGCAAAGTATAAGGATTACCTCTGCAAACTAAAGCTTCAAACCTTCCATGCACCTATCTACTCTCTCTACCCTAAAAAATCAAATATCATTCGTCCATCTTCACAGCAACGAAGACTCCCCCAGCACCTCGCTAGTTCGCCCAGTCAATTCCCCATAGTAGCGCCCCAGACGATGAATCCCCTCCTCCAATTGCTCCAGCTTGCCTGCAAAACAAATCCGTACACTGTACAAGCCTGCCGGTCCAAATCCTTCACCTGGCGCAACAATGACCCGATGTCGGTGCAGCAGCTCGAGCGCAAAGGGTTCTGATGTTCTGCCCGTCGCCGAAATATCCGCCATAATATAAAAAGCTCCCTGCGGACGCGAATGGGGGATGCCATACCGGGTCAGCAGCGCACAGGCACGATCACGCTTGAGCTTATAACGTAAGCGCTCCTCTTCAATATGAGTCTGGTCGCCGGTCAGTGCAGCAATACCTGCTTTTTGTGTAAACTCTGCCGCACAGGTCGTCGTTGGCTCCAGCAGCTTCCAGGTCAGCTCGATCAATTCTTCGGGCACGATCATATAACCAAGTCGCCACCCGGTCATTGCATATCCTTTGGAAAACCCATTTACACTTACAATCCGATGCGCCAGATCAGGTCTTACTTGCAGCGGAGAGCAAACCTCTCCCTCATATACAAGCTCATCATAAATTTCATCCGAAATGATAAACAGATCATGGCGCTCCGCCAGTTTCAGCAATTCCTCCCACACCTGCCAGGCATAAACGGCACCAGTTGGATTGCACGGTGAATTGACGATAATCGCTTTGGTTGCTGGCGTAATCTTAGCTTCGATATCTTGCATATCCGGTATATAATGCTGCGCTGCATCTGTTTTGTAATATACAGGCTCCGCCTGCTGCATGATGAGCATGCCTTCATAGTTTGGATAGCCTGGATCAGGAATCAGCACCTCTTCTCCGCTATCCACCAGCGCGAGCAAAATCGTATGTAATGCACTCACTGCCCCCGACGTAACGACGATACGTGCAGGAGATACATCGATATCATATTTACGCTTCATTCGCCCGGCGATCGCCTCCCTTAATTCAGGCAGACCCGCATTCGACGTATAATGAGTGTAGCCTTGCTCCATCGCCAGTTGACCAGCAGCTATAATATGCGCAGCCGTATCACATTCCGGCTCGCCAATTTGCAGTGATATAACATCATCATATTGCGTTGCCTCTACCATAATTTTACGAATACTGTTCGGACGCATCTTTTGTCTATGTAGCGATGGTTTCCCTCTCATACGCCTGCACTCCTATCTATTAAAATTAGAATCATTATCCACTCCCATGCTCTGAATTGCAACGTAACATTAACGCGACATGCTTATGATTTCCGTCCTTGTTTGCCACCCGTTATGACTGCAACAGACTGCTATATCCCCTCGTTTACTATACATACATAAAAAAGAACCCTGAGACCTGCCTCATTAAAGAAGCCATTCTCAGGGTCCATGCACGACCGAACAATCGCCTGTACAGCATCTGCTCGTAAGGATCGATTGTTTTTGCCTATTCGGTTCATTATATCATCTACAACGTTATTTCAACTGAGCCATGTGCAGGCTCATCATCCATTATTCCACTTCAATTTTGAGCTGGCTACGCAGATATCCATCGATAAAGGAATCCAGATCACCATCCATCACCGCACCGATATTACCGGTCTCCACCTGTGTACGATGGTCTTTGACCATGCTGTACGGGTGAAATACATACGAACGAATCTGGCTACCCCATGCGATATCCGATTGCTCACCGCGAATTTCTTCCAGTTGTTTACGCTCTTCCTCGATCTTACGCTCATACAGCTTAGAACGAAGCATTGTCATCGCACGCTCACGGTTTTTGATCTGTGAACGCTCGGTCTGACAGCTTACAACCACGCCGCTCGGAATATGCGTAATCCGTACCGCGGAATCCGTCGTATTGATGTGCTGACCACCGGCACCACTCGCGCGGTACGTGTCCACCTTCAGGTCTTCGGTACGAATTTCGATCTCAGCATCATTCGTAATCTCTGGCACCACATCACAGGATACGAACGATGTATGACGACGACCGGACGAATCAAATGGTGAAATACGCACCAGACGATGTACGCCCTTTTCCGCCTTCAAATAACCATAGGCATTATAGCCCTTGATCAGCAGCGTTACACTCTTCACGCCCGCTTCATCGCCTGGCAGATAGTCCATAACCTCCACCTTGAAGCCGCTTTTCTCCGCCCAGCGTGTATACATACGCAGCAGCATCGATGCCCAGTCCTGCGACTCTGTACCGCCGGCACCCGGATGAAGCTCCAAAATCGCGTTCAGCTTATCATACGGCTCGTTCAGCAGCAATTGCAGCTCGAACTCCTCGATCTTTTTCACCAGCGCTTCTACGCCTGTGGTCACTTCCTGTGCCAGCTCAGCGTCTTGCTCTTCATCCGCCAGCTCAGCCATCAGGCTCACATCATCATACTCCTGCTGGAGCTTATTATACTGATCTACAGATCCTTTGACTGCATTCATCTCAGCGATGACCGCCTGTGCGGCTTCATTGTCGTCCCAGAAATCCGGTGCCGACATTTTCACCTCAAAGTTCTCGATCATCTCATTTTTGAGATCTAAGTCAAAGAGACCCCCTAAGATTGGATAATTTCTGCGCCATCTCGCGCAGATCGTGCTTTACATTTGGTTCGATCATGAACGTCACCTCATTTAAATTGTACAGCTCCAGCCAGATAGCCGGGCCATTTGCTTATTATACTTTACCATAACCGTTACAGACAGGGGAGAACCGTTATCCGCGAAAAGACACCCACAGGGACGAGTGTCGTCTGTGAGTGTCTTGCTCGGGTTAACTATATATAACATGTAAGTGAATGATTGTCGTTTGGTAACATCCTACCAACAGACACTCCACATCACTGCTCTGTACTTATTTCCGTCTGCGACGACGCTCTTCACGGGAAGGGCGCTTTTCAGCCGTTTCGGAGCTGTTCGTGCTCACTTTGCTTGTATCTACAACAGCTTGACGCTCCTGCTGGCTCTCGCTTTGAATTTGTGCTCTCATCACATAACCGGCAACCTCTTCTTGAATGTCGGCAACCATCTGATTGAACATTTCAAAGCCTTCGAACTGATACTCACGCAGTGGATCGGTACCGCCGTAAGCGCGCAGGTGGATACCTTGACGCAGTTGCTCCATCGCATCGATATGATCCATCCATTTGCGGTCAACCGCACGAAGAACAACAACCTTTTCAAACTCACGGATGGTTACTTCGCCGATCTCTTTTTCACGTTGCAGATAGTACAGCTCAACGCGCTCAAACAGATAGTTGACCATCTCTTCTTTTTCTTTCTCTTCCAGCTCTTGCTTAGCTACATGCTTCGCTTCCACGAGGAAGTTGTTGTTTACGTAATCAGCAACTTCTTGCAGCTCCCAGTTCTCCGGGATATCGTCGTTACAGTGAACCTCAACGACGCGCTCAATACAAGGCTTGATCATTTGCAGCACGACTTCACGAATGTTGTCGGACTCCAGCACTTCACGACGCTGCTTGTAAATGATCTCACGCTGCTTATTCATCACATCGTCATATTGCAGGACGATTTTACGCATATCAAAGTTACTGCCTTCGACGCGGCGTTGTGCTGATTCTACAGCGCGTGTGATCATACGGCTTTCGATCGGCTGGTCTTCCTCAAAGCCGAGCTTTTCCATCATGTTCATCACGTTATCCGCACCAAAGCGCTTCATCAGCTCATCGCCCAGTGACAGGTAAAATTGCGTAGAACCCGGGTCACCCTGACGACCAGCACGACCGCGAAGCTGATTATCGATACGGCGAGATTCGTGACGCTCTGTACCGATGATGTGCAGACCACCTACTTCAGCTACACCTTCACCAAGGATAATATCCGTACCGCGACCAGCCATGTTTGTTGCAATCGTTACTGTGCCCGGTTGACCCGCACGCGCGATAATTTCCGCTTCTTCGGCATGGTATTTCGCGTTCAGAACCTGGTGCTTGATGCCTTTACGCTTCAGCATTTCGGACAGCAGCTCGGAGTTCTCGATCGATACCGTACCAACCAGAACAGGCTGGTTGTTAGCATGGCGTTCTTCGATCTCTTTCACTACCGCACGGAATTTGCTCTGTACGCTTTTATACACAACGTCAGGTGCATCTTGACGTTGGTTCACACGGTTCGTTGGAATTTGCAGTACTTCCAGACCGTAGATTTTTTTGAATTCTTCTTCCTCTGTTTTCGCTGTACCGGTCATACCGGCAAGCTTACGATACATACGGAAGTAGTTCTGGAACGTGATCGTTGCCAGTGTCATGCTTTCATTTTGTACCTTGAGGTCTTCTTTGGCTTCGATTGCCTGGTGCAGACCATCGCTATAACGACGACCAGACATCAGACGTCCGGTGAATTCGTCGACGATCAATACTTCGCCTTCGGATACAACGTAGTCTACATCGCGGTGCATAATCACATTCGCTTTGAGCGCCTGTACCACATGGTGGTTGATCGTTACATTTTTATTATCATACAGGTTTTCAAGGCCGAAGAAGTTCTCTGCCTTTTCCACACCCGCTTCAGTCAGTGCTACGGATTTTACTTTGATATCAACGCTATAGTCATCTTCTGCTTTCAAGCTCTTCACGAAGCGATCCGCTGCAAAATACAGCTCGGTCGATTTTTGAGCCTGACCGGAAATGATCAGCGGTGTACGCGCTTCGTCAATCAGAATCGAGTCCACCTCGTCAATGATACAGAAGTGCAGTGGACGCTGTACCATTTGTTCCTTGTACAGCACCATGTTATCGCGCAGATAGTCAAAACCAAATTCATTGTTCGTACCGTATGTGATGTCACAAGCATAAGCCGCTTGCTTCTCCTCATGCTGCATGCCGCTCAGGTTGATGCCGACCGTCATACCGAGGTAATTGTAAATACGGCTCATTTGCAGGCTATCACGCTGTGCCAGATAGTCATTGACGGTGACGACGTGTGCACCTTTGCCTTCAAGTGCGTTCAGGTATACCGGCAGTGTACCTACCAGCGTTTTACCTTCACCGGTTCTCATCTCTGCAATCTTACCTTCGTGCAGAGCGATACCACCGATCATTTGAACGTCAAAATGACGCATGCCCAGTTGGCGTTTGGATGCTTCGCGCACAGTGGCAAAAGCTTCCGGCAGCAACTGCTCAAGCGTCTCACCTTTCTCAAGACGTTCGCGGAACTCGGCTGTTTTACCTTGAAGCTCCTCGTGGGACAAAGCCTCAAATTCCGCTTCCATATTATTGATGATGTCCACGGTTTTCATGATCCGTTTGACATCACGGTCATTTGAATCACCAAAAATCTTCTTAACGAGTCCTAGCATGGTTAACCCCTTTCGCGCAATTAAAGAGATAGATTATTGAATAATGGAATTGACACGACGCTTCCGGGGGATTATTCAATAATCTCAGTTGCAATAAATTGTACCAGTTTCACAGAAGCCCCGCAACAAAGCGGCTCCAACACAACGCCTCTGTAGCTGGTGTTAATCATCTCGATACGGCCCAGGAAAATCAGTTCCCGTGCCTTCATCTATACCTATGAAGTTGGTTGCACATGTCCATCCCGCTTACTGGAGATCGACCATGTCAACCAGCATACATCCATTATGAATAGGCTACTCTGGTATACATACGTATAACCTGCCCGATATGTTTCTACAAATTCCAAATTCATTGCAGAATAGAGTTCAAAGCAACAGCAAGATGAGGCAGCCAACTTCATTGTCACAGGACATGTGGCAACCTGCTGTAGAGGCTTGTTATGCAGGTAAATAACGCAGTAAACAGACGTATGTAGCACTCTAAACAGTATACTCTACTTTACATAGGAATGCACTTGTTTGTTGAAGTTTCTTCCATTTTCTAGGATTCACAGAGGCAATGCGGAATATGTATGTAATGACACTTTTCAAACTATCGATGTGATCACATTTTCACTGCATCGTGTGATCAAAAAAGCCCTACCCGCCATGACGGATAGGGCTCACCTTACATTATTCAAATCGATCATTCATTTCCATATCGTCGATTCACACAGTCACTGTGGAAACGAACGATGTTCAAAGGGCTCAATCTCCTGTCCATCACAGCATATTGCCGAGTGGAATGATGCGAATCATTATTCCTGCTCGATCAGACCGTATTTACCGTCATCACGGCGATATACGACATTGACCTGCTGTGTGTTTACATTGGAGAATACGAAGAATGTATGCCCAATCAGATTCATTTGTAAAATAGCTTCTTCGACGTCCATCGGCTTCAGGAGGAAGCGTTTGTTACGGACGATTTCGTATTCATCAGTTTCCACTTCTACATCCTCGTCTTCATCGACAGCCAGTGCTGCACTGATCGGATCTTCGACGAAGAATGCTTTCAAATTCTCATCATTTTGACGGAACTTGCGATTCAGCTTCGTTTTGTGTTTGCGGATCTGGCGCTCGAGCTTATCAACCACAGAGTCGATGGAAGCATACATATCTTCACTGCGATCCTCTGCGCGCAACAGTAATCCTGGGAGTGGAATGGTTACCTCTACGCTAAAGCGTCCACGATTGGAACTAAGTGTCACCATACCGTCGGAAACCGGCGGTGCATCAAAATATCTTTCCAGTCTGCTTAGCTTTTTATCCACATAATCTTTAATTGCATCTGTTACTTCAAAGTGCTGACCTCGAGTGGCAAAATTCATGTGGCATTCCTCCTTTATCGAATTATAACATAGGTGTCAGGTATAAGTAAAAGGACTGTTAACGGATTGCCACAAATGTTTAAAGCGCAATCATTGTAAGTTGATACATAGTCACAAATACAAAAGTGACTGCAAAATAACACTAAATTGCTACAAGCTACTGAGCACCTGATTGATCCTTACAAAAAAGCAGTCTATTGTCCAATCCGTCTAGTCGATTACTTGTTATAACATGAATTTTAACCAAAAAAAGACCCCGGAAAACATTCCGGAGTCTTAGCTAATTATTCAAATGTAACCATCAGATTACCTATGTAAGGCCGGCAATAGCCAAAGGATGATTATAATTTGATAACGTTAGCTGCTTGAGGTCCACGCGCGCCTTCGACGATGTCGAATTCTACGGATTGGCCTTCTTCAAGCGTCTTGAAGCCTTCAGACTGAATTGCGGAGAAGTGTACAAAAACGTCGCCGCCTTCTTCAGTTTCGATGAAGCCGTAACCTTTTTCTGCATTAAACCATTTCACTTTACCTTGCATGCAATAACATTCCCTTCGTTATCAAATAAAGTAAGACATTGCCTACATTTCTGAATATACCATCTCTGGCTTCAAATTGTCAATTGGAAAAGTAAAGGTTTTCCTGTAATTATATTACATAAAAGAAAAGGTAATTAATTCACCCTTTTCACTCCTCCTATTTGCACATCACCATAGCGTTATTCAGTAAATACTGCTACATCTTTAACCACTGTTATATAGCACGAATCACTATAATTTGAAATATTCATTTTGGCATAATCGAGCCATATTTATCGCTCTTATTTGGAAAAAAACAGGGCTATCGATTGTACTTCCCGCCATCGATGACCCTGTTTTTTGAATGTATACGCTCTATAGCCCTGATCTTATAAAATCGCAATTTCTCTTGAGAAATACGTAAACAAATCATACCCATCCCATACCGATCCAAAATCAAGCGCCTGTCCGACAGGCACGATTCGATCAATACCCCGATTAGGAATATGCATGACCCACTCGGCAAGCTGCTGACGATCAAAGCCAAAGTAGCTCAGTGTTTGATCACGCTCATGAATGTGCTGATGCAGTTGTGCTAGCTCACCGAGATGATATTCTAAAAACAGTCCTCCACCACAGTGCATATCGCGTAGCTGAAAGTCTGCTTCCGTCACTTCTACACGTACGGGTGCAGAAGCATAGCCCGTATATACGTGCCCGGTTTGCTGCTGAGCTGCATAGTAATCCGAGGTCGTCAAGCGCAGTATATTAAGCGCAGGCTCATTTTTGTAATGCTCCTTTTGCAGTGCTTGCTCCATACTGCTCCAAAAACGCTCTTTAGCCGCAGCGATCGACGCCGAAGCACCAATCCAAAATAGCTCTCGCGGTGATGAGCAAGCTAGCTGCCCATACCATAATGCATCATTGTAAAACTGCTTGCCAAGCACTGCCATTGCCTGCTCGTCCGCTTGCACCACCGCATCTGCGGAAAGTACCGATTTGGAATAGCGATTAGGAAATACAAGCTCCACCGCATTCGGTGCAAGGGAAATGGCGCGAATCGTCCGAACGGATTGATCGCCGCCCCATACTACTCTCACATTACAGTGCTCAGATAAGTAGGCAGTATATTCCTGCTCATATCCATAGCGAACCAACAATGTACGATCCGCTATAGCTGCAAATTCTGCACGAGTGATCACGTCGTTGATTTTGCGCATCAATATATCCGTCTGTTCATTCGTACGGCGCGATAAGCGAATGATGTTTTTGTTTCCTGCCAGCATCGATAAAATCCATGAATAAATGAATACAGAATCCACATTCGCTGGTGCAAAATGAATGATCGTTCCGCGTGGCAAAACATATTTACCTTCTGTGCGCTGCTCGTATTCTTTTTTCAATTCCATAATATGTGCCTTGCGTAACCAGTGCGCCATCGCCATCAACTCTGGATATACGCGCATAGAGCGATCAAGCAAAATATGCTTGGACAGTGCCTCCAGAAACTGAATGGCTATGTCCTGAAAAGGATGAAGATTGGATTGACCGATCACATGATCGATCGATTGTTTCCAATCTATAGGCGCCAGCTTTAGCTCAGGAGCAATGATCTGCATGATTTAACCACCTTATTACACTATTTTATCGATTCAATCTGTTGCGGATTGATCTGCTTTTCAAGATTAATCCCACAAATCTATACGCACAAAAATAGCAGTTCCAATCGTTTTAGCTACTAGCTTGTAGCCTTCATTAACAATATAGTGAACAATCTCACTATTTTCTGTATCAAAAATTTCAATAGCGACAACTGAAGGCTTTGTTTGCTCCCAATTTATCGAGCTTAAAACCTCCATCTCGCTTCCCTCAACATCAATCGTTAATAGATCAACCTGCTTACCTGGAGGCACATATTGAGAAATGATCTGGTTCATCGGTTGAAATTGGATAGTCAGTTCTTCTCTTGGAGATAGGTTTAGTGTTTGCTTTCTCGACTCCATCAACTCTTTGTTGACAGTGTTATATGCGTTTTCATCATAAATGTAAAACGTTTTTTCCGTATAAGAGTTGGATACGCCGATCGACAAATTAATATCACGGGGACGGAACATTTCAAACAATTGAGCTTTATGAGGCGTTGGCTCGACGTTAATTCCATTCCATCCTTTTTTATAGAATAGGTATGTGTTAGAGAATTTATAGGGATGGTAGGCTCCAATATCGATAAAAAACCCTGTTTTTTCTTTGCTGATTTGATACATTACGCTCTCAATAAGAATATCTTCTCCATATTGCGAATATGCAGTATGAGCATAAAAATCATCCATAAACGAATCGCCCTGGCAATAATCTTTATACTCTAAAAGACCATGTTCAGCTAGAGTTTCTGAGATCTCATTATAATAGCTTGAAGCTACAATAATGTATCGATGCTCAAAGTTAGCCAAAACCTGCTGAAGTGGAATAACTTCTTTCCCTTTAAATTGTTTAATATTCGGATTAGAGTCGATATAACCTGATATATTCATTTCTCTTTTTTCCATTAATGCAGTTAATTTCTGAGCAAAAGAGCCTGTTCCGTAAATAAACCATTTTTTATTTCCCATCCCATATTTTCCCCTTCATCATTATATTACCGCTGCATAGGTACACAGTAGTCACCTAATTCTAATAAACATAATTATAGTATCGACCATTTCAATCTCAAATGTAAGGCAATGCCCTGCTCAGGCAGTCTATTTTCTTATTACCATTCAATCATGTTTGTAACGTAAATGTATCACTGCAACCTCGCAGCTCCGCTTTAGGCAGACGTCCCTCTACCGTAAAATATTTCCCTTTACGACCGCAGGCACAGTCATCCTCTCCACAAATTGTGCCCATATCCTCTGTCAGTAAGCTATGCCCGGGGTAGCTACGCGGCAATATGCTCAGAACCTGAAGCAAGCCCTTTTCTCCGTAGGGAACAACATCCAGTGTGTCAGGATGACGAACGATCACATCTGCAAAATCAGGCGTATGCAAATAACCATGCTCACACTGCATATAAATTGATCCAACCTGCTCGACCATTCCGTAATAGTTATATACTTCGCTTAATGCAAATTGCTCCTGCAACAGACGCCGGAACTCCATATCGGATACCGATTGCTCCTGCAGCTTTTTCCAGCCTCCGCCGTGAATCAGCTTGCTTCCTGACAAATCAAGCTTACGATTTTGGCGACGATAATATTGAAGCAGATACTCCCATATCATAAATGTAAAGCCAAACAGGAAAATGGGTTGTCCACTGTATCGTTCCAGAAATGCTTCCAGCTCTTTCTCCTGCACATTCATATCATCATCAAGCAAATATAGATGATGATGACCAAATTGAGAAAAACCAATTGTACCCGCAGATCGTGCACTGAATTGTAGACGATTTTTGAGGAAATTATTATCAACAATAATCATCGGCAGCCTGGATTTACCAAGAAAGCTACGTACAATCGTATTTAATGCTTTGGTCTGCAAAACAGAAGTTGTTCGATCGATATGAATTCTGGATACTTGCTGACCTGTAGTACCACTAGAATTCAGCGTTTTAAAATGCTCCGATTCTGGCATAGAAAATAGATCTAGCATTTTAAAAAGCTGCACAGGCAAGTAAGGAATATCCTCCAGTCTTGCAGCTTGCGTAGTCATGTCCGTTTTATCAATAATGCGCTGATAGGGAATGCAATGCTGATGATGAAATGCGGTCAGCTCATTTAATTGCTCCAGCAACATCGATTGTTTTTCCGTTCGACCGTGCTCATAAGGATTTTCGCTGGACAATAGCTCTTCAATCATTGCTCCACCTCATTTGCTAATCGAATATAGTCCATTTTTCCACTGCTCAGTCTTGGAAGTGCCTCCATGAAGCGGATACAAAGACTCGTATGATGAATGCCATAACGAAGCTTTAATTGCTGACGGATAACTTGAATGATTTCATCGTTATGATCCGCTTCAATCGCAACCAGCAATTGTTCATCCTGACCGCTGCATGCCACAGACAATTCCAGACTTTGCTCCAGAAAACGCTCCAGATCATCCAGATTCATTCGCAGTCCATACAGCTTAATGAATCGCTTCATACGTCCAAGAATCCAGAAGTACCCGTCCTCATCCTGTCTTGCCACATCACCTGTTTTCAATACTCCGTTTTGCTGATCGCCCTGTGCCAGGTCTGCCCTTGCTTCAGCATAGCCTAGCATAACATTAGGTCCACGATAGACCAGTTCTTCTGTAGCGGGATCAATCGCCAGCTCACCATCTGGAATAGCAATACCAATACTTCCTTGCTTCGCTTCCATTTGATCCGGTGGTACATAGCTAATTCTTGCTGTTGCTTCCGTTTGACCATACATCACAACGAATGGAATCTGATGCGTGCTGGCAAATTCACCAAAGTAAGTCGTTAGCTGTTGAGACAAGCGTCCACCTGCCTGGGTGAAATAACGGAGTGATGGCAGCTCCATATTGGCAAATCGGAGTCGATGTAACATCTGATAAATATAGGGAACCCCTGCAAATGAAGTCGCCTCATACTGTTTGAAGGTCTTCCAAAATGCAGCGCTTATAACCGATTCATCGGTAAGCAGAATCGTTGCACCCTGCAATAAATGGCTGTTAAGTACAGACAGGCCGTATGAATAGGCGGGTGAGAGTGTTGTAATTGGACGTTCAGCCGCAGTTATATTTAAATAGCGGGCAATAGAGGAAGCATTCGATTGTATATTTTGATAAGATAGCCGGACTAGCTTAGGATTGCCAGTTGAGCCAGAGGTTGATAATAGCACAGCAAGCTGCTCATGACAGATATCGTGCAGCTCCTGCCCAAGATCCAGTAATTCATCATCAAAAATCCAATCTGGCTTATAATGTTCAGCAAATTGCTGCTTTAATGGCTCGGATAAGCCGGCATCTAATAAAAGCACTGCGTCTTGCTTTTGCAATGCGCCCAGATATGCGACCATACACGAAATCGAATTACGCATATAAATAATACCGAATCGTTTTTGCTGTGAATAGGATAGCAGTTGATTCGCGAACTCGCTCACTTCAACAGAAAGCTCACGATAAGTAATCATACGTTGGGATTGAAGCTCAATCAGAGCAGGAGCATCATCATGCTGAAGTTGCCAGAACATTAGATGACCATCCCCCCATCGACTCCAATTATTTGACCTGTTACATAGGTGGATAGCTCTGAGCATAAAAAGAGCACCGTGCCTGCTACTTCCTCAGGCTCGCCAATGCGTCCCATTTTGATGCTATCCAGACGTTCATTATATTTTTCCTCCGGTAACACAGTAGCCAGATCGGTACGGATAAATCCTGGTGCAATCGCATTAACACGTATACCATACGGAGCAAGCTCTTTAGCAGCCGAACGTGTAGCACCGATAATACCAGCTTTACTTGCACTGTATAATACCTGTCCCTCACTACCCTGTGTGCCCATAATCGAAGACAGATTAACAATACTTCCACTGCGCTGTGATTTCATCAGGCGCGCAGCATATTGCAGATGAATGATAGAAGCTGCCAGATTAATAGAAAGTGTATGCTGCATCGATGCCTGATCAATCATGCCCAATAGTCGACTTTCCAGTATGCCTGCATTATTAATCAGTCCATCCAGATGTCCAAACTGCTTTTTAATCTGACGAAATGCTTCCTTCGTCGCCTGTTCATCCTGTATATCATAGACCAGCGTCAAAATTTGTGACCCATATGTGGCTTCGATATGCTCTTTCAAGCTTATGAGCGCTTCCTGATCGCGTGCAGCCAGAGCCAAATCAGCTCCGGCTGCTGCTAGCATCATCGCAGCCTGACGTCCGATTCCTCTAGACGCTCCTGTCACGAAAATGCACTTGCCTTTCAGCGATATCATACAAATTCGACCTCATATTTGCTTAATACTTCTTTCGCCTTTTCAAAAGAGCTAATATCAATAATATCATCCGTATCCAGCATAATATCAAATTGATCATCCAGTTGTGCTACCAGCGCCATATGAGCAATGGAGTCCCATTCAGGAATACTGTTGTACGTAAGCGTCTCCACATTTACACTCTCGCTCAAACCCAGCGCTTCAATAAAAGCTGCTTTTAACTTTTGTTCGTTATTCATAATTATCCCTCCGTATCCTTAACGATGCACTCGATTTTGCTCGTAAATAAAACGCACAATATGGCAAACATCCATTACATCCGCATCTGTCATTTTAGGGAATAGCGGCAATGTAATACATGTCTCATAATAGTGCTCAGCTACAGGACAAAGCCCTTGACGATAACCTTTGTCCTGATAATAAGGCTGCAAGTAGACCGGAATATAATGCACATTTACTCCGATATTCATATCTCTGAATTGTTCAAACAATTCTCGGCGTGATGCTGAGAAGTATTCCGGTTCCCAGCGAATGACATACAAATGCCAGCTTGATTGGGCTTCAGGAGCTTGGTAGGGAAGCACAAGGCCATCCAATCCGGACAGCTCGCGATTATATTGCTCTACGATGGCAAGACGACGTTCAATGAATGAGTCCAGCTTCTGCATCTGTGAAGCACCCAGCGCTGCCTGCAAATCAGTCATACGGTAATTATAGCCTAGAGACTGCATTTCGTAATACCATGGTCCATCGTTATGCTGTAGCTCAGCCGGGTCTCTTGTCATCCCATGATTACGGAAATGCAGCAATTTGCGATAATATTGCTCATCATCTGTAACGATGATTCCACCCTCACCGCTCGTCACATGCTTAACCGGATGAAAGCTGAACATGGTCATATGCGCCCATTTGCCAACCTTCACCCCTTTGTATTGTGCTCCAAGTGAGTGCGCCGCATCTTCAATAAAGACAAGATTATGCTCATCCGCCAGTTGCTTGATCCGATCTGCCTGAATCGGCTGTCCAGTAAAATCAACACCAATAATAGCTCGTGTCTTCTCGTTAATATGCTGCTCTATTTGGTCAGGATCAATATTGTACGTATGTGGATCGATATCTACAAATACCGGAGTCCCCCCCTGGTATAGCACACAATTACTGCTTGCAATAAACGTAATCGGAGTGGTAATCACTTCATCGCCCGGTCCGATATTAGCTGCAAAGCAGGCACCATGCAGAGCAGCCGTACCATTTGTAAAAGCAACGGCATAAGTAGCACCTACATAATCAGCCACTTTTTGCTCAAACGCCTGAATCGCTGGTCCCTGAGTGATAAAGTTGCCTCGCAGCACATGTACAACTGCTTCTATATCGGCATCATCCAACCATTGTTGCCCATATGGCAGCATGGATGCTCTTTTTAGAGATGATGGCGTATCGTGACTGTGATCCATATCGATCCGTCCTTTCTAGTTACGAGTTAGTGTTTAATCCACCCTGACGAATCCATTCTCTCGTACGTGAGATTCCTTCCTCCAGCGATACCTGTGGCTTCCAGCCCAATAAGCGTTCTGCTTTACTGGAATCACATAGCAGCTTCGGAATTTCGCTCTGCGGATGAATATGCTCCACATGCTTGATACGAGCGGCATCACCTGTAATTTGTAGCGCCAGATCGTTGATCGTAATATCGCTACCAAGCCCTGCGTTAACAATCTCACCATTTACTTCATCATTAAAGCCAGCCGCTACGACAAAGCGTGCACAATCCTCCACATATAGCAGATCACGCGTTTGTGTACCATCCCCGTAAATATGAAGCATATTTCCGTCCAGATCATTTTTAAGGAAAATAGCGACTACGCCGCCCTCTCCACCTGTTTTTTGAAAAGGTCCGTATGTATTAAACGGACGAATGACAACTGTAGGCAACTGATAAGCATAGTAGTAGGACAGCACCATATTTTCTGCTGCTACTTTAGCGCCAGCATAGGGAGAAGCAGGCTTTGTTGGATGGCTTTCATTAATACCTGTCGCGTCATTGCATCGATCATAGACCATACAGGTACTCATGAATACAACCTTGGTTCCATACTGACGGCATTGCTCCAAAATATAAAAGGTTCCGAGTGTATCATTATTAAAGGTGGTTCTTGGATCATCAATAGAATCCTGCACGTTAATCGAGGCTCCTAGATGGTAGCAAATTGTAAACTTATGCTCCGCAAAGAGATCAGCCAGCAATTGCTCATCTAAGATCGTTCCTTTAATAAACTGCTGCAGATTGGGATGGCTTATCAATTCTTGAATATTGCTCTCTCGGCCATTTGACAGATCATCCAGTATCCATACCTGATGTCCCTGATCCAGCAATCGTTTGGCTACCCAGCGTCCGATGAATCCAGCTCCGCCAGTTAATAGAATACGCGCCTGTTCCAATTAAATAACCTCCCATGTCAAAGGTGTGCCTTTAGCAATATCATTTGTTACCGTACGTCCAAGCAGTTGATCCAGATATTTGGTTGGTAAGCCCAGACCCGGACGGATCGCTTTAACATTATCTCTCGTCAATATGTCGCCTGCTTTCAAATCTTGAGAAATATACAGGGATCGACGATGCTTGAGTGAGGCCTGCTCACGCTCTGTAGCGCCATAACGAACTTGTCCAAGCGCCTGCCATGCCCGCTCTGTTTCTACGACAAGTGACTTCATTTCTTCCGGCTCCATCGAAAATGCCGAATCCACCCCGCCATCTGCACGTCGCAGCGTAAAATGCTTCTCAATAACCGTTGCACCCAGCGCTATACTTGCAACCGACACGCCAACACCCATCGTATGATCGGACATGCCTACCGGACATCCGAACAGTTGCTCCATATGTGGAAGCGTTAAAATATTCGTATTTTCTGGTGTAGCCGGATACGTGCTTGTACACTTCAATAATACGAGTTGCTTACAGCCGTGCTTGCGCGCCTCACGTACCGTCTCATCCAGCTCTGCAATCGATGCCATCCCGGTGGAGATGATCATAGGCTTACCTGTTGCGGCTACTTTACGAATAAGTTGAATATCGGTATTTTCAAAAGACGCAATTTTGTAAGCTGGAACATTCAGACTTTCCAGAAAGTCGACCGCTGTTTCATCAAACGGCGTGCTAAAAGCAAGAATGCCCAGCTCAGCACAGCGCTTAAAGATCGTTTCGTGCCATTCCCATGGTGTATAGGCCTCCTGGTACAAATTGTACAGGGAATTGCCTTTCCATAGATTATTAGCATCCTCGATAAAGAAGTCTCCTTCATGAATATCAAGTGTCATCGTATCCGCCGTATACGTTTGCAGCTTCAATGCATCCACGCCGGATGCAGCAGCAGCCTCTACAATTTGAAGTGCACGTTCTAAGGATTGATTATGATTACCGGACATTTCAGCTATAATAAATGGCCTGTGATTTTTTCCGATCCATCGTTGTCCGATTTGAAATTCCATTACAGTTCCCCCTTGATATATTCAACTACAGGATGCAAGCCATCGTTATAAAAAGTAGACATAAATGCTCGACAATATTCACTTTTCCGTGTCAATTGTGCTGGCTCCGCAAGTAGAGATGAAAAAAGTTCGTGCATAGCTCGAGCTGTATCTTCCCCACTTCTGCCCATATACCAGACAAGTCCAAGCCTTTCTGCTTCCTGTACGGAATCATATTGATTGTCAGCCACGACAATAACAGCAGAAGGAACTCCCATAAAACATCGTTCCCACATCGTTACTCCACCCGCACCGATCGCCATATCCATTCGACACAGCAGTTCAGACATCACCGCCTGTTCATAAAAGATCGTCCCAGGCAGTTCTCTGCAAAGTTGTCGGAGACGTTCTTTACGTGGATTGGCCGGACCTGCCACTACATGAAAGCACACATTTCCCAAGCTATCAGATAAATGTGCATAAGATTGTAACACTTTTTCAGTTTCGTTTGTTGGATCGCTCCCGCCGAAGTTAATCAATACATGCTGTAACCGCTCAATCGGCGTGATCGTATTATAGTTATCGTAAAATTCCTGTCGTAACAACAAAAAAGCCGGTCCCAAAAATAAACGACAATCCAAGTTTACTTTTCCATCGTATCTGTTCATAAAATCAGGCTGCAAATTTTGATCCAGTAATGCATCACAATCATGTTCGCGATTGGCAAGATCATCAATAACCAGGATCTTTTGCCCTTGACGCTTCATTTGTCGCTCCCAATGAGCATCAAGTCCATAATGATCCACAATTAGCCAGCGGATCACATACGCGCTCAATAGGTGCCGGGTCATATGAGCATCTTCATTCATATCTAAATGTTTCACTGGTGGCAGTAATTCCAAATGATGGCCCTGCGCTATTAATTGTTTTCGCAACGCTTGCGGCAAATCATAATTGCAGACAAATACAACCTCACCGTTTGCTTGCTGCTTTAACATATTCGCCAGCGTCAGACAGCGCATCATATGACCGATACCAATCCATTCAGAAGCATCCACACGAATGGCAATAGTTATCATAACAGGTAGGCCCTCGCTCAAATTGCATAATGAATTTTCTTGATTATATTTTACAACAACTTGTAATGTTCGGTATGAACAACTTCAGTACGCAGCGGACGTTCTGTTATTTTAAAATCGCGCTCATCCTGCTGTATAATATTTAAATTAAATGAAGCATCCTGATAATCTGCACGCCAAGATAAAGCCTGCCGCAATAATGACTCCGCCCGCTCCGCATTCTGATGCACAAGCATCTCCAATACTGCTATATTGTTGATTAACGCTGGATTAAGCGGTAGAGCAGAACTATGACTTAACTTTACAAACGTGTGCAAACTGCCCGCCAAATCCCCTGTTTTATAAAGGCTTACGGCAAGCATAAATGCAGCATTGTAAGAGAGCACCTCACGTTCGCCAATACGCTCAATGACATGTTGAGGTTGGTCGAGCCACGAATAGACAAAAGCAATCGCCTCATCAGCCACCAATGAATCGCGCTCTTCAGTCAACTGCCGATACAGCGCCGCAATATCCAGTTTATTAAAAATATATCGGGTTGCCGCTTGCGATTCTTTTCCATCTGCCGATAAATTGCTATCATGCAGACGATATGAAGTCAAAATCGAATGACAGATTGCAAACCGGTATCCTTTAATCGCCAATCGCAAAAACAGATCGTAATCTTCGGAGCTGAGTAATTGCTCATCAAAATAAACATCTTCATTTTTACGCAACATGGTCAAACTCGTCCAAAAATAATTTCGTTCCAGCAATTTAAGCACCATATTGTGTGCATTTAGCTCTGGCGGGTAACCTTTTGTCCGTTGCAAATCATGTCCATGTATATCAATCATTTTGCAATCATTAAAAATAACATCTGCCCCTGTGCGCATCATTTCTGAATACGTTACCTGCAAACGATCTGGATGTTGAATATCATCTGTATCCGCCATCATCAATATATCGCTGCGGCTGTGTTGGATGCCGGTATTGCGCGCACTAGCTACACCGCGATTAGACGCATGGGTAATGACTGTAATCCGATCAGGATCAAGCTGTGCAAAAGAATGTGCAATTTGAGCGGTACGATCAGTACTACAATCATCCACAATAATAAGCTCAAAGTCACGAAACGTTTGCTGTAACACACTTTCGATCGCAGCGCCTATATAATGCTCACGATTGTAAGCAGGCATAATGACAGAAACTTTAGGCATACGCGCTCCTCTTTCATCGTCAAGTAGTAGCTGTTAAATAACCGGACTTACGATAAAATCTTGACCTTCCACAAATCCTCGCGATTTCAGTTGTTCACTAATCGCCTTGAAATGCATCGTCGCAATAATCACAAACGGTTTGGTATGCTCAGCATCCACAGCATTCAAAATCGCCTCGGTATGATATACCGGCAAATGCTGGAACCATGAACCCGCTTTTTTAGCATCCTTATCCATAAAGCCTGTAACAGCAGGGAGCAATGGTTGATAAAAACGAAGCGTTCGTTGACCACCTTCGCCGGCTCCCCAGATATAGATCGTACGATTCTGAATCGTAGCTGGCAAAATGTCCTTCAACATCTGCTCGGACTCTTGAAATGGTAATGGATACTTTTCACGCAACACATCGATACGTCGGTATAAAATACGTGTCGTTCTGCTAATCAACTGTCCAGAAAAATATGTGGCATACGACCAGGGCAGTCTGGCAAGCGCATTTTGACCATATCGTTCCAAATCCGCCGCATAATCGCTACGTATTTCATAAACAGGATTGTTCAAATCAGGAATATACTTGCTTACCCTTGATTGGTCCAAACCGGATACAAATTCTGAGAAATGATAAAATACAAGCTCGCTATTATTCACCGTATACGTATGTTCGGACTGATTGCGATCAATAACACGCTTTGACAAATTCCAGTGCGCCACATTGTAACCCGGGTGTTTAAGAATAAACACATCAAAAAAACAGGGAGCAAGATCGATCCATCCCTGATCGGTAAAAATCCCCTGATCTTTCATATCAGCATAACAATACAAAGCAAGTCGAGTTGTCCACCAATCGATAAAGCGTACAGCTTCTGGGCTATTATTTACAGCAAGAAAACCCAGATTGAACACGCCATGTGTCAATGCTGCGCCAATCTCATTCTCAAATATCCCTCTTGCATTATCATGATCTTCCGGCTCAAGCAAATGCGGAGTGAGCACAATAGGATGCTCTTCCAGCAATTGCTGTAATTGATGCAATGGTTGATACACTTTAATATCAGGGTCTAAATAGACAAATTGGGTGTCGTCAAAATGGTTCATTAAATAACGAAATAATTGTCCTTTTACAGCTGTCGAAGCTTCGACGATATCGTATTTAAACATAAAACTTTCAAAATGATCAATGCCCAATTCGGAGGCTAGCACGATATGATCATAATGAATCAAATATCGAGCATGTTCCTCGGTTAATTCCCGTTCTACCATACAAGCCACCGTTGTAATATCAGGATTATGCTTTTTCACAGACTCCGCCATTACCGCTGCTTTTGGAATATAATTCGCGCAAAATGAAGAACATACGATCATTGCAACTCATTCCTTTCGGAAGCTAAAATAGATATTACATAATTATCGTAATGACCATATTGTCATTCACCTGTTCAGCTTAAATTCAAAGCTATCAATTCTCTCCATGAAATACACGGAATATTCCGCTCCGGCACAATCGTTGCTATCTGCGCTTTAATCTCTTGATCATGCGTCCCTTCAAAAGCAAACACAATCGCATCCACCGTCGATTCGTTGTCGCTCAACCATGCTGGTGGGTAGACCTTTACATTGCGTATAACGGAATGGTGGGTAGCCGGATTGTTATCCAAAAAGGCCTGTACCGAAATACCTGCCAGCTCCAAATCCCTCTGGATCATAACTGCCAATTCTACGGTTGCAAAAATAGCTACCTGTCTAATATTACGCTGCACCAGTGCTGCGCTAATTGAAGAAGACTCGGAAAACAGTAGAAATTCAACCCACTTTTTGTAGTACTCACGATTCAAATCTGCGATATCATATGGTTTTAATCCATATGGGTTGTTAAAATATTTTTCCACGATAGCCACTTGTTGCTCTCTCATTTTAAACTTACTGTTCAATGCATTGGATACGCCGTCCATTCGAAAGGCAGCGATCGTATAAGGCACATACAATGTTTGTACAGCAGAATCTGCAAACAATCGATTGACAAAGTCGAGATCGGCAAGGATCGAATATTGCTCATCAAAACCGTGATAACGCATCATATATTCTTTTTTCACAAACAATCCTTGATGCGGTATATTAATGCCACGTTTCAGCCGCTCCTCGGTTACTTCGTGTCCAAATACGACACGATATCCCGTCAGTTCATCGATCTTTAATACATTTCCATACACTGCAGCCAGCTCGCTATTCGTATCGAACATATCGCTGATATGCTTTAAGACCAGATCGTGAACAAAATAATCATCCGAATTCAGAAAATAAACAACGTCTCCAGAGGCGATACGTATGCCTTTATTGTAGGCATTATAAATACCTGTATCTTTTTCTGAAATGACAATATCGATTTGATCCCGATAATTATTTACGATATCCATCGTACCATCTGAGGACAGACCATCCAAAATAATATATTCAAGCTGGCATTCTTTTTGTGCAAGTACACTTTGAATCGTTTGTTCGAGATAACGTTCGCTATTCAAGCAAGCGGTAATGACGGATATTTTCAATGAATCTTCTCCTTCCTGTAACCGATCAATTTAATAAAACCAGTCAAACCAGCCTGCCTCCACAAACTGCTCTTTATATTTCAAACCACGTGCTGTTAAGTAAGCCGATATTTCATCGACCCATTCAGACGCAATCACAATATATTCTTGATTGGAAATGGTCTCTGGATCCGCAATCGGAATCCCTTCAATATGACTACTCCATTTTTGCTCATCTTTATCATAAAAACGCTCTACATTAAAGCCCAGAAAACGAATCATTTTTAATACCTCAAGGCCGTATGTTCCAGCTCCATATATACTCATCGGTTTGCCGTTTACATTTTTAAAGTATTGCTGGATGATCTGTCGCTTAATCTCTTCGTTAATATGTTGAGACAACTCTACAAAACGTTCATCTTGAAGTTGCTCATACGCACGTGCACACAGTTCCAGTGCAAACGCATACTGTTTTTCCAATAATGAGAAAGCGCAGCCTAACAAAAATTCCCTTGCTTTAAATGCCTCATTCTGTTCAAAGCGGTTTAAATAGTATATACCGCTCCAGCCCGGAGATTTGCGCTGAAATTGTTTAAGGATTTCAGTACTATCACTATTTAACTTACCAATGCGCTCTAGATTCATTCGTTTAACGCCGACGATATCCATTCTGGAAATCCAAAATGGCAATATTTCCATGTCACGTAATACATGATGAAATTTATCTTCGTTCACATAACTATCTATAATTTGTGGTTCAAATTGAGCCAGCAATACACGTTTGCAAATCGAAGTGCCCATACTATGAAACAATCGAAGATCAGTGCCCTGTGTATCCGCTTTAAACCAATCTACTTGTGTGATATTCAATTCGCTCAAGATATCAGGTAACGTGACGGTCTTTAGCTCAATAGTTTGCTGGATATCAAACAAATGATAAAAATCCCAATTTTGCAATTGTTGATGCTGAGGAAACAAAGTACTGGAGCAATGAGGAGAAGCTGTTAAATAAAATGTGCTTGTTAGCTGTGGACGATCCGAAACAATTGCATTATACACATACATTTTTCGGAAGCGATCAGACTCATCAAATGTATGTTGCAAATCTCGCGTATCTGCATCGAAACTAATGCACACACAATATTTAGCAATTTCTTCCCACATCGCATTGACACCGCCTGAAGCACCGAGATCGATCAGTACAGGTGGTTGTGATTGAAATTCCGGTTGTGTCAAAATCTTATCATAAATGCTCATATGCGCTTCCCTCTCGTCATAAAATATACACTATGAATAATGAGATCAGGTTAATTGCTCAATAATTTGTGCCAAATTATTACGGAATTCCTGTTTCCCCCAACGTTTCGATTGTTCGGTTCCCTTTTGAATAAGAGATTTGCGCAAAGCGTCATCTGTCCACAGTTTACGAATGCAATTCGCCAGTTCCTCAACCGAGTTTGGATCAAAAAATAAAGCAGCTTCTCCCAATTGTTCAGGCATAGCATAGATGCCGGAAATTGCTACCGGACATTCTAGCAAAAAAGCTTCTAAAGGAGGGATATTAGTTGGACCAAAAAATGTAGGCATTACCATTCCTTTTGCATACTTATATAATAAAGGCAATTTATCGTTATCGACATATCCCATAAACGTAAACTGATCTTGTAAGGAATATTCCTCGATAAGTGCTATTAAATCAGCATACGTTTTGGCGCGATGATCCCACTTGTGACTACCTACAAACACAAAATGAACATCCAGTCCTTGCTGCTTTAACAAATGGACTGCTTTCACAATCGCTTTATGGTTTTTATGTTCCCAAAACTGAGCCGGATAAAATAGATACTGTTCTGGCAATATGTTTTTGAACTCTACATTGTCAACAGCAGCAACTGCCGCATCATATATATAATTAGGCGCAATAAAAGGATGCACAAATACTTGATCTGGATTGGCATCATAACAATCAATCACATGTTGCTTTCCAATCGCAGAGTCTACCAAAATGCCAACTGTATGCTTGACCATATTTGTATGAATCCATTCTCTAACCGCGAGTTCAGATTCACCTGAAACTTCCGGAAAATGCGCTTCATATCGATGCATTGTATCTTGAATCGTTGCCAGAGCAGGCACATCCAATTGAAACGAATAACTGTCTTCCGATGGAAAAATCCACAAATCACAATGTTGCTCTTGCAAAAGTTTCCCAATCGGATGAATATCGCCGGTTAATTCTTTCCACAACGTATAAGACAGATTTTTATTCTTCCATCTTCTTCCGAGTTCTTGAGCCCAATGAACACGCGGACATGCAATAGCAGGAATGTTCGCTTGTTTCAAATAAGCTTCCCAGCCTTCATACGTATACGCTGCTATGATTTCATATTGATCTCGTGGCAGTTCGCTTAGCGCATACAACATACTCTCATTAAATTGGAATGTGCCTCCACTTTCGGGTATGCAATGTAAAAAGATACCGATTTTTTTCATTCGCATTCTTCCTTTCATTATTAAGAAATAACCGAGTTTAACGTTCTGTATGTTCAAGTTGTGTCACATACCATTGATACGTTTCATGAATTCCTTGCTCCAGCTCAATCTGATGCTTCCAACCGAGTCTATGCAGCTTAGACACATCGGTAAGCTTGCGTGGTGTACCATCCGGCTTCGTCTCGTCAAATACGATTTCACCCTGAAAACCAATCACTTCACACAATAATTCAGCCAGATGGCGAATCGTAATTTCGATGCCGGTGCCGACATTGATCAATTCGCCCGCCTGTTCAGGTTGAATATGTCCAGCGATGTACACACATGCCTCTGCCATATCATCCACATGCAAAAATTCTCGCAGTGGTGTTCCCGTTCCCCATACCGTAACCACTGGATCACCAGCCATTTTGGCATCGTGAATTTTGCGCATCAATGCAGGCAGAACATGTGATGTTTGCAGATCAAAATTGTCTTTAGGACCATACAGATTCGTAGGCATAACACTCATATAAGAGGTACCGTATTGTCGATTATAAGCATTACACAGCTTAATCCCGCTAATTTTGGCAATTGCATATGCTTCATTCGTTTCTTCCAATTCACCCGTTAACAAATACGATTCTTTAAGCGGCTGAGGTGCAAGTTTTGGATAAATACACGTACTTCCCAGAAAAAGCAGCTTTTGCACGCTATTTCGATATGCCGCATCGATCACATTGGATTGAATCATCAGATTTTCGTATAAGAATTGTGCTGGGTATTTTGCATTCGCCCAGATTCCTCCTACTTTTGCCGCTGCTAAAAACACATAATCTGGATGTTCGTCGGCAAAAAATTGCTGTACCGCATGCTGATCGCGCAAATCAAGCTCACTACTGGTGCGCATGACCAACTGCTCATAACCTTTGGCACGCAAATTGCGTACAATCGCTGAGCCGACTAGACCACGATGACCTGCTACATAAATTTTATCTTTTTTATTCATTGTCTCACCCTTAGTCCTTCACTTCACTTTAATATTAGCAAAGTAATAGCATTGATGTTCACTCACGTTCTCATGCCGTCTGTACGCAATCTTGTCGGACTTCTGCTTCAAGACGACTACTACAGACCAATTTGTACTTCAATTAATTCGATATCCTGTATCGCATATAGACAATGAGCTGTATTCACAGGGATATGCAACACATCACCTGCCGTAACCATTTGCTGTTCATCGTGTATCGTAAAAGTAGCCCTACCACTGACGATCGTCCACACCTTGGAATGTACAAGATGAGGTGCATGCTCCATCTGCTGTTGCGCATATACGAATATTTTACGAGTCAAAATTTCCTGATCGTTTTTTTTGAAATGGTCCAATACACGGTACCAGCCCCAGCTTCGCTCTTCATACATTGGGCGCGAAAAGAGCCCTTCATGCAGCATATCTTTCATCCTTGAACTTGCCGGCTTGTCAGATACAAGAATACCATCAGCGCTTACAGCGACGATCATATTCGACACACCTAGCACTTTCACAGGTAGTTCAAGCTCATTAATAATATGCGTATTGTGACAATCATCGCTCATACCGCCATTGCCCATAATAAGCTGACTCATCTGCTCAGTTAACGTATTCCATGTGCCTAGATCCTTCCAGTCTCCATCATACGTCAACGCAACAATATGATTTAATTGCTCAATAACAGCATAATCAAAACTCTTTTTTGGTAATAATGAGAACTGAGCTTCCAATTCGTCAAACTCACAAGGAAACTGCGCTGCTTGCAAATAGTCATAAATTAGTTGCAATGAAAATACAAACACTCCACTATTCCAATAAGAACCAGAATCGATTAATAATTGTGCTTTTTCCTCAGTTGGCTTCTCAATAAAATGAGCCACTTGCATATATTCATCATGTACTTCTGGAATCATATAACCGTATTTGGAAGAAGGATACGTTGGTTTAATGCCTAGCAAAGCGACTTCTGCACCTGTCTGTTGTAATAAAGGCCCTAGTTCGCCAACCTGTTGATAAAAGGCATCATTAACAAAAGCGTCAACGGATACAACAGCTACCATTTCATCTTTAGCAATTCCTAGCTTGGACCACAAATACGAACAAGCCAGTGCGATTGCAGGAAACGTGTCCCTTCGTTCTGGCTCAACTACGATCGGAATACGACCCAATTGGTTCCGTAAAATATCTACCTGAGCGGCATTGGTTGCTATGATCATGTCTTCTTCGCATACAACTTTGCAGAGTTGACGATATACGCGCTGTACCATCGATTCAAGTTGTCCATTTTCTTCATTCCGCAATACTTTTAAAAATTGTTTAGCTCGCGAATCGTTCGACAAGGGCCAGAGTCTTTTTCCCGAGCCACCTGAAAGCAAAATCATCTTCATCCCCTATGCTCCTTATGATTGGCTTGGTCCAAATAGAAGAACGTATCATTTTGCTTGCTATGAGAAACTAACCGCATAGCTGCTATTTTCCGCAGACCCTTTTTCTATTCGCGTTGTTGTAAGTCGTGCTGAACCATCATTTTCACAAGCTCATCAAATGAGGTTTTAGGCTGCCAACCCAATTTGGTTTTTGCTTTTGCAGGATTACCCAGTAACAACTCAACCTCGGTTGGTCGGAAAAATTGCGGGTCAACCGCTACAATCGTTTCGCCAGTTACCGCATGGATTCCTTTTTCATGAATACCTGTACCTTGCCATACGACAGGGATATCTGCTTCTGCAAACGATCGCTCAACAAATTCACGTACCGTTCGTGTTTCACCCGTTGCAATAACAAAATCATCTGGCTGATCCTGCTGTAAAATAAGCCACATTGCTTCTACATAATCACCAGCGAAGCCCCAATCTCGTCTTGCATCCAGATTGCCAAGATATAAACATTGCTGTTGGCCACGCTTGATCGCAGCGACTGCCAGCGTAATCTTACGGGTGACGAATGTTTCGCCGCGCAGTGGTGATTCATGATTGAATAGAATACCGTTACAAGCAAACAAATTATACGCTTCACGATAGTTCACCGTGATCCAGTACGCATAGATTTTGGAAGCAGCGTAAGGACTACGTGGATAAAAAGGCGTCGTCTCCGATTGTGGAGTTTCCTGTACTTTTCCGTATAATTCGCTGGTAGAGGCCTGATACACACGCGTCTTCTTTTCAAGACCGAGTATTTTGATCGCTTCCAACAAGCGCAGTGTACCGATGCCATCTGCATTTGCTGTATATTCAGGCGTATCGAATGACACTTTCACATGGCTCATTGCTGCCAGATTATAAATTTCATCTGGCTGAATTTCTGATACGAGTCGGATCAAGTTAGAAGAATCGGTCATATCGCCATAATGAAGCTTGAGTTGAGGGTTCTGCATATATTTTTCAATTCGATCAAATCGTTCAATCGATGAGCGCCGGATCAAGCCATGTACTTGATAGCCTTTATCCAGCAGCAATTTTGTCAAATAAGCGCCATCCTGCCCGGTAATGCCAGTAATAAAAGCTGTTTTCACAATATACTCATCCTATCAGGCTATATTTTTATTTCGTATTCATTGATTACATATTAGGAAACACTTTGCTTCTGCCATACATAAATGACACTCCAAGTTTTGATGCTAGATGGTGTATGTGTGCCAAATTCGTAATGTTTCAGCAATTGGAATCCTTTGCGAGCTGCAATCAAAACGAGTTCTTCTTCAAAGAAATAGCGCATAGAGTGCAATTCTTTCAATTGCTCAATCTGCTTGCTGAACTGATCCTGAACAAAGATATCATAATGAACCTCTACAACATTACGTTGCTCAAGAAGCTTGGGCTCTGCAATACGCGTTACTGCAATCTGTTCATTTTCCATTCGTTTCACACGCACAACCGGTGGATCGGTCAAAACAGCAGGACCATGCCAGCAATCAAATACAAAGTAACCTTCATTTTCTAAATGAGCAGATGCTGTATCAAATACCTGCTCTACCTCAGCGTAACTATTTTGGTAGCTCATCACATGAAATAGCGACAGAACAGCAGCAAATTGCTGTGAAGTGCGAAAGGAGCGAATATCGCCTTGCTCTACTTTTACGTTGCCTGCATCTTCAGCCTGAATATTGTGCTGAGCTGCTGCAATCATATCTGCACTAATGTCTACCCCATGCACATAGTATCCACGCTGACCAAGCAACACCGCGTGCTTCGCTGTGCCACATCCTAATTCCAGTAAGCTAGCTCCCATCAATTGCAGTTCCTTCAACAAAGAGTCAATATAGTCAACTTCTCCAGCATAGTCCTTATCCTTGTACAATAGATCATAATACTGTGCATACCTATTAAAAGTCGACATCTTATTCCCCTTTCAAAATGGCTTTCAACTCACTCGCAACTGTATGAATTTGCTCATCAGTTAACGCCAGTCCGCTTGGCACGTAAAATCCGCATCTTGCCAGTTTCTCTGCATGTGGAAACCGTTCATTCGATACCAGACCCATCTTTTGAAAAACCGGTTGCTCATGCATCGGCCAGAAAAATGGTCTTGTTCCAATATGACGCGCTTTTAGTGCATCCGTTACTTGATCAACAGATTGCTCCATCTGATCTTCTAATACAATGCCAAATACCCAGTATATATTTTCTGCATAATCCGTATGTGTAGTCTGCAAACGAATACCTTCAACATCACTCAACAATTCTCGGTACAAACGGCCCATTTCTCGTTTACGAGCTACCGTTTCGGAGAGTCGTTCTAGTTGAGCCACGCCAAGAGCGGCTTGCATATTCGTCATTCGATAATTAAAGCCAAGTTGCTCATGTACAAATCGACGTGCCGGTTGAAAGCATAAATTACGCAGTGAAGCAGAACGCTCGGCGAGTACAGCATCATTCGTTACAATCATTCCACCTTCGCCAGTCGTAATATGTTTGTTAGGATAAAAACTAAAAATACTCAAATCGCCAAAACTTCCACATGGCTTGCCTTTATATGTTTGTCCATGTGCTTCAGCGGCATCTTCAATCACGAATAGACGATGTTGTTTAGCCAGCGCCAGTACCGGATCCATATCAGTAGGCAAACCATAAATATGAACGACCATGATCGCCTTCGTACGTGAAGTGATTTTCGATTCGATTTGTTGAACATCCATATTCCATGTCAAAGGATCGCTATCTACAAAAACAGGCACTGCACCTGCTTTCACAATAGCGGCTGCACAAGAAATAATAGTAAACGTAGGCAAAATAACTTCATCACCTGGCTGCAATTGTAGAGCTTCCATTGCAATCTCCAGTGCTGCTGTACCATTAGCAACGGCTATACCGTGTTCACGTTGCACTGCCGCGGCCATTTCGGATTCAAAACGGGCAATAAAGGGACCTTCCGATGAGATCCATCCTGTATCAATACATTCCACAACATACTTTTTCTCATTTCCATTCAGCAGTGGCTCGTTGACAGGGATGAAGTTACTCATTAGTTTCACACACCTTTACCTGTTGTGGCGAAATACCATCAAAACGAGTTTTATCGTTCTCCCCAATGTACGGCCCCTGTTTCACTTCAATCATCTCGATCTCTTCCAACACTTCAAATCCATGTCCACCTTGAATAAGCAGGATCGTATCGCCGCCTTCGAGAATATGGCTTTCGATATAAGCTCGTTCTGTATCGTAAAAGTCGACACGCAGTTTACCTTTTTTAATAAACAATACTTCCTGCGTGTAAATTACTTCCCGCGGTACAGGATTATGCACATGAGCATCAATCATCTTCCCGGTCGGATGATGCATATAAGCTAATTGCTGTGATAATTCATTGGGTGTTACAAAGGTAATGCCTGCTTTCGTATAGTTGTTGCGAATAATGATAGCATACAGCATATCATTGTATTGAATTTGTTGAATCATCATTGATTCTCCCCTCAGGTACGATTACAGCGTTGTATTTAAAAGCATATCCTTCCAGCTAAACACATCCGCCTTAGCAAATTCCCGTTTTAATATCTCTAAAACCTCTACATCATGTGGACCTTCAATACTTGAAATAATCGTACCCTGCTGTACGTTAACATTTTCCAAACCGTAGACGGGAGTACCATCTATCTGCTCACTTGCGCCTGCTTTACTTTGCAAAAAGGCTTGTATTTGAACACCTCGTTGTACCAGCAATGCTTTTAAATCTCGCCCCCAGAGGCCCGTTCCAAATAGATACACTTCAGATTTAGTATCCAAGCGACCAATATCGTTTGCCTCATTTTTCAAGTCATGTTCAAGCTGTTTTTTTAGCACTGCCATATGAGCCTGATGTTTCAACAAACGAATTCCATGCAAATATTCAAACGCATAATAATCCGCTTTCACATTTTGTACGATACGAGTCGGATGAACAAGTGGATAGTCGACTGAATGCACAGCAAGTTTTGCCTGCAATGGATCAAGCGTTTTAGTATGTGTTGCCATTTCCGAAAATCCAATATTGTGGATCATGTTTTTTTTTGGCAAAACCGTCAGTTTTTTTCCTTTCCAGCAGCTAAACATCCATGGATACGCCCATGAATCGGTCTTTCCAGTGTATACATCATCAAACTTTTGTTGCCAGTGCAGTTTAAAAAACAGATCATATGAGAGTTCTTCAAATTCTTTAGACTGTCTGTAAGCTGGCCAACCTGTCATATTCAGATCAATTTCAGACCAGGCACGCTTCCATGTCGCCCAGCCCCAGCTTTCGGGAATAATGGTAAACGAGTAGCTTTCTTGCATGCCCGGATCTTCAGGTGTAGCATTAAAACCCGAAATACAAACAATTTGTGATTCATCTTTATAATAATCAAGCATCGTTTCACAATAGTGAAAAAAATCGATATGTGGTACGCAATCATCTTCAAGAATGATCGCTTCCTCAACACTGGAGAAAACTTCATTTAAACCTGTATACACTCGCTGTTTACAACCTAGATTTTGATCGGAATAAATGGTCGTAAGCTGGCAATCCCAGTCAATCTGGATTACTTCTCTTGTTTGCTGACAAAGTACTTCTTCCTTCTGTTTATGTGCTCTAGGCCCGTCTGCAACAACAAACAACTGCTCAGGAGCATATTCACGAATCTTAGCGAATACTTCAGCAGTTGTCGTTGGACGGTTAAACATAATGAGCACAACTGGCTTTTTCATCTCTCACCCTTCTTTCTGAGAATAGTGTCATGAAATGGCCCTATCTATACATCGTGCCTTCTACATATAGTATATTCGTTAACATTTTTAAAACATTATTACAGTTGTTCTCTACTTTTCCCACTATCTTTCAATTTTTGACGCCGATACATATAACGGCCATCAAACAGCTTCAAATGCTCCAGGTCCAAATCACTAAACTCTGCCCATTCCGTGACGAGCAGTACAGCTTCGACATCTTGCAGCACCAGTTCACTTGTTTCCACACATTGTGGCAGATGCTTAACAACTGGATCATACGCTTTTATAATCGCTCCGCGCTTTTCCAATTCTTGCATCAAATATAGAGCAGGCGCTTCACGTAGATCATCCGTATTCGGCTTGAACGCAAGCCCAAGCATGCCGATCGTTTTACCTTTGATCTGACCACCAAAATAATCAATTATCTGTTTTAAAAACAGTTCTCGTTGACGCCGATTGGCTTGAATTGTGCTTTCTACAAGTGTAAGCGGCGTATGATGCTGTCTTCCAAGGCGGGCAATAGCTTCCGCATCTTTGGGAAAACAGGAGCCTCCGTAACCGAGACCTGGACGTAGAAAAGAACGTCCGATTCGCTTATCCAGTCCCATCCCATTAGCTACTTCCAACACATCCACACCAATCTGCTCACACAGATTGGCAATTTCGTTGATATAAGTCACCTTCACTGCTAAAAATGCGTTGGAGGCATACTTGATCATCTCTGCGCTGCGTCGATCAGTACGAACAACAGGCACATCAAGCCCTGTGAACAAAGACTGAATCGTATCGCCAATTGCTTCTTTCTCTGCCCCAATGACAATACGATCTCCATGATAACTATCCTGTAAAGCGAATCCTTCACGCAAAAATTCAGGATTGGATACTACCGGAATCTCAATATCAAACTTGGTCTTCAACTTTAATGTTTCTTCTACCCAATCATTCGTTCCAACTGGCACCGTACTTTTCATCACTACAATAGCCTCATGATCCAGCGTTTGAGCGATATCGTCTACAACTTGTTCTACATACTGCATGTCTGCAGCACCTTCATCATTTTGCGGAGTACCCACAGCAATAAAAATCACCTTTGCCTGTGCATAAGCATGTACGGAATCTGTAGTGAACATCATACGTTTTTGGCGAATATTCGCTTGCAACAATTCGCTCAAACCAGGCTCGTAAATAGGAGATATGCCTTGTTTCAATAGTGCTATTTTTTGTGTATCTACATCCAGACAAGTAACATTGTGACCAATATCCGCTAAAATGGCTCCTGTTACGAGTCCTACATATCCAGTGCCAACTATTGTAATATTCATGATTACAACCACCTTATGAATTCATATTCCGATTTTGTACCTATCCATCATTATGTGTAGTTCATGAGGTATGACAATAGGATGTAACTTCTTTCCATTTCTTTGCTATTTATAAACAAATCATGTACAACTATTATTCTATACAACCGGTTTTTGCTGGATATGAGCATTGATCGCATAAATATCCGGTCTCGTTAGCAAGTAATTGATAATATTTTGAGCTGGTTGATCAATGCTATGCTCCATTTCGCCTGCTAACAAACGGCATACTTCGTAATCTTCAGGTGTATCTACTGTCAAACGAAGCTCCGGGTGCAATAACTTCGACGGCAAATCCAACACACTATACGTAAAAAGGTCGCTATATTCATAAGCATAATACGTTACATGCTCACGATGTCGTTCAGCCGTTGTATGCTCATACATCCATTGCAGTGCAGAAAATGAAAACAACTCAGTTGTAAGTCCTCTAGTTAGCTGTTCCTGCTGCCTATTTAAAATCATATCTACCGGCTGCTTCAGCATGAGATCGATCGTTTCATTTGCCAGTTCATAATCCACAAATGGGCAATCGGAAGTGACACGGATAATATAATCAGGATGATATTCACGTGCACATTCATAGTAACGAGCCAGTACATCATCTTCTGAACCACGGTAACAGGTCACCTTATTTACTTCGCACCATGTTTCTAGTGGATCATCCTGCTTCAGATTCGATGTTGCTACGATTACATGATCGGCCAGCTTGATTTTACGACATCGCTGCACTACATAATCCAAAATACAACTTTCACCAAGCGGCATCAGCACTTTACCAGGCAATCGCGTAGAACCCATCCTTGCTTGAATAATCACGATTGTTTTCATATTTGATCCTCCACTTTACATGGCATAGAAGGCTTGTCTACTCCAAGCCAAACATTCTGTTTCCATAATTACTTTTATTAACAAGCCATTCATCTGCAAGCAATTCATATATATACACATCATGAAACATATCGTATTTATAAATATGATCACGTAAACAACCCGCTTCTTTGCAGCCATAATTCATATGCATTTTACGAACTGCCGTATTGTCAGCCATAACCTCACCAGTTATTTTGTGTAACTTTAACACTTCAAATACATAATGATATACATACGGAGCAAGCAACATACTTAACATGCTCACGTCCTTTTCGCCGATATAAAAAGCCCAACTACAGCGTAGATGTTTGTAGTCGATATCATTAATAGAAACTACACCGACATGTCTACCTTTAGAAACGATGATCCAGTAGCGTTGTGTAGTGTCCTGACTAATCTTCGCAAACCATTCCCTCTGGTCTTCCAAAGTTGCAGTTGCTTTCAAATCGGTAAACATATACCGTGTCACCCACGCCTGGGTACGCCATCGCAGTACCTGGCCTAAATGCTCTTCTCGTAACGGAACAAATTCCAATATCAAAACTCCTTTACAAAGAACAGCTTATTTTAAATAAGCTGTTCTTCATGCAACCACTGTTTGATTACCGCTTCACTTACAGGAATCATAGGCAATTCAAGCGGCTGCTGTTCCAAATGAGATCGGCGGTGCTTAAAAATAGAAGGAATCGTATACATATCTTCACTTTCTTCGGCGATTACTCGTTCATCCAACGTCATAAGTTCCTCAAATTGCTTCTCACCTGGGCGAAGTCCAACATATTCAACCTTAGTTTGATGCTCGATGCCGTATTTTCCTGTTACTTGCTCAATCAACGCATGCGCCAGATCGCCAACGCGTACAACTGGCATTTTTAAAACAAATACTTCTCCACCTTTTGCCATCTCATTTGCTTTCAAAATCAAATCGATCGCTTGGCTTGGAGTCATCATATAACGAAGCATATTTGGATCGGTAATTGTAATCGGCTTTCGATCTAAAATTTGCTTTTTGAACAATGGAATGACTGAACCGCGTGAACCCATCACATTACCAAAGCGAACCGCTGAAAATATCGTTTGTGTAGAACCTTTTTGCGATTCAGCTGAAGAAATCAGACGCTCTCCAGTTAATTTAGTCGCTCCATAGGTATTGGTAGGGGATATTGCTTTATCTGTGCTAGTAAATAATACTTTTTTCACATTATTTGTAATCGAAGCTTGAATGACATTCTGAGTTCCAATTACATTCGTTTGTACTGCTTCAAATGGATTGTATTCGCAAAATGGAACATGCTTCATCGCTGCCAGATGAAACACATAATCGATATCTTTCATCGCTCGTACCAGTCGATCCTGATCGCGCACATCACCTATCAAAAATCTCAGCTTGGATGCATGCTCTTGAAACTGGATGCCCATTTCATATTGTTTGTATTCATCCCTACTAAATACACGGATCACATGAGGATCATCTTGTAGCAATCGTTTGATTAAATGGTTACCGATCGTTCCGGTTCCGCCTGTAACTAATATTTTCTTTTGATGATATATACCCATCCTCTACGACCTCCATTTCGCTGTCGTTATGCGTGATGAATGCTGTCCAACCGCTGCAAAGATACTTGAAAAATATCGTGTAGCTCTGCCAAAGCATTCGTGATGTTATTTACCAATTCACCCAAATGAAGGTAATTCAAGCTAGATTTTTTGATTATATTTTTTTCCGTAATAATTTCTGGTAAGTGCTTATCAAATTGTGCTAGTTGTAATGGAATCATGCATTCCATTACCGGTTCAAACCAATCACGATTAACGATCATTGCCCATGCTTGCTCAATTTGCTCTAGCAATTGCTGTGCTTTGAGTGGTTTGGTTCGACTCATCGTTTGTACTTTATCCAGCATCTTTTTCACATTTTTCAACTCTTGTTGTACAACTTGCATATCTTGTGCAACAGATTGCACTTTTTGTTTTACACCTTGTACGTCATTTGGTGCTGCTTGGTGCTTGGCTAGCAATTGCTCCACCGCATCGATATCTATATGCTCTGACTCGATCATAGGCAAAATATGCTCTGCTGTCATAAATGTCGCACCGGTAATTTTGGCTCCCTGGCGAGTCGCATTGATGAATTGAACTTCAGGGAACGCTGAAATCAATAGTTCCAGTCCGTCTTTCATAAACATAAATGCAGGCGTCGTTACATTATATGAACCTTCCATATTTTCAACTAAAAGCTGCGCATCCTTCGCTTCATATACTCGTTGCGTAGTATACGCGTGCACGATACCATCTGCATAAAATTGATCATTGGGAAATGATAAATCTTGTCCCATCATAATGATCTTTTTCACACCAAGGTTAATCGCTACCTGCATCGCTGTTCCTGTAACTGTAGATGTAGGTTCAATATTAAACCTATCTGTAGGCTTGCCCATAAAAAACTGTGTCACAAAATCATTGCGTAATACACTGTAAATGAGCTCGTTTTGCTTTTTGTCAGCCAGACCATAATACGCTGTTGAAGCCAATACCATCGGAGGCACAATTGATTGCGGCTCGATAAAAATTTGTTCATTCACTTCACCTGCATCCATAACGACTGTAAGATGCGGCTGTATGCCATGTTTAACTAGAGCCTGAATGCTGGAACCTGCTGCAATTATAAGCGCATGTGGTTTAAATTTATTTAACCACTCAATATCTTGTTGCAAGGAAGGCCCCGAACCGATAACGATAGCTGTATTATCACGGAAAGTGTCGCGCAACGATTCGATTGCTGGCGATGTTAATACCGATGCTAATTGATACATACTATTGGTCATCCATTTAATACGAAAATGATCCATCGTCTGCTGGTTAACATCAAACATGTTACTGTAGTCCATAAATTCTTGCTTTAACGCATATAACTGTTCCACACCATTCTCTAAATAATGACGATGGGCTACAAAGGCAAGATCGTACTGCATGTATCCAAGAATGGATGAGAACAGCATTTTCAGATGATCTTCGCCAATCGCAATCCCTTTAAACCCGGGATGCTGAAACAGCTCAATCAAATTGTATTTTTGAATTGCATCATAAAAGTTGGCCACATTAGGCTCATATACAAAAATCCAGCGATCCGGATATTGCTCAAGCAAATCAATCAACGCAAGCCCTTGTCCAAAACCATACATAAAAATCAGCTTAAAATTCTCAACTGAACCGTGCACAGCCTCAAGCCAATCATGATCTTTCTCTACACGCTCTGTGTATATACTAGATGAATCAAATTCCACGTTTGTAATAGACTGTATCACGTGAGGAAATTTTCTCATCAAAAAATCTATATTCGCTTGCAAAATAGACATAATTACACCACCCTTTGCTTGATACAATTTACATTAATCTCTTCTATCAGTATATCGGATTTCTGGTAACTTCTATGAATGTTTTGCAAAAAAACCAGTCTTTTTGCCTAGTTTACAGCAAAAAGCGCGTACTGCCAGTGAAAATACCGGTCACACGCGCTTTCTTGTTATAGCTTAATGATAAGTATATCTTATTTACAATAATCCTATAGCTGCATACCTGCTATAAATCTAAGCAATTCTGCTCTCGATAAAATACGCTTGTACAACAAGCTTCAATCGTAAGAGATGCCATCCCTTTAAAATCAAGGCGTTTAAATCCTTTTTCTTTTAAATATTCATAGCCTTCTGTATACTCAATCCTATCCGTATTATCCCTGTATCATTGAGACGTTTGCAAGCCTGGATCGCACAATTCACACGATCTCGTCCATCAATAAATACAATATCAATATCATCAAATTGATTGATTGTTTTTGAGTATTCACCATTATATTCTAACTCTTTATAAAATAATTCAGTATTTTCTTTATTGATTTTTCCAATTATATATTCGTACCATTCTTTATTATGCTCTACAGTAATTAAACGCTTCGCACGTGTACTCCAACATAGTGTACTATGTCCCGCTCCATATTCAAAAACGGTCAAACCATGTGGAACTCTAGTTTTGAGAAAATGAAGTCTGCTGTAGTTAAGCCATGGGATAGAATTTCCCTCTTCATCAACAGACTGTCTCTCTTTTGCGCTATGATAATAGCCTTCCTCTTCAAGATAAGCTACTGGAGACTGTATTTTTTTGAAAAGCTCGTATAACGATGCGTAGGGTGCTTCATGAACAGTATGAATTGTACAATCAAAATTTTGTGTTAATTCTATCTTTTGTTGCTCAGCAGACTGTTCATCTTCCAATGCGACCAATACCATCTCCACACTGGTTTTTAGTTGTTCAGGAACCGCAGTTATATCCTAATAAACAGGAATTTGATCACTAATACCATGATGCTTATTTTCAGGTTGTCGATCCAGAATAAAAACGACTTGGTGATTTTGTAATTTTGCTGCTTCAATAGCATAATATCCTGAAGAATTCGCCCCATATACAGCTACATTCACTGTTTTATCCCCGTTCATAAAATGATTATAGCTTTATAAACTCCAGTCTCATTCACACTTAAAATGTATAAACGTTTACGAAAATACGGATCCTGATTTTATTGATAAATCAGACCTTTATTACTTCTACACACTATATCGGATTTATACCCACTTTTATAATATTCGCTTAAAAAACTAGTCTTTTTACCTATTCTGCTAAAAAGTAAAGCATAAAGCGCATGTGCCCCGTCATTAAACGGCTCACATGCGCTTTATTATTTACGACGATCTACAAAAAAGCTGTCAGTCACATAATTCTGATGATAAGCATGCTGCTGGTTACGGATCGTTCCTTGTCGCTCCAGCCATTGTCCTGCTTCTTGCTTAATCTGATCCATTTTATTTAAAATGATCGGATCCATATTCATCAATTCAGCGATTTGCAATTTATGCTGCTCTGTAACTTCGGAGCGATGCATCTCCATCTTCTCGATTAGAACACCACGCTCCTCAATGAAGGAGAACAGCTCTTCATCACTCACAATATTCAGACGCTCAATAATTCCAACAGATAGAGCGTGCAATTGCTCTAGCAATGAAGACATGCTTTCTTCATTCTGATGAATCATACGCTTGTCGCCACATCAGGAAGCTTACTTGCTTCCACCCAGGTTTCGCGCAGATCGCTCAGATGAACGAGTGCTTCTTCAGCAAGCTCGCGATTCTTTTTCACATTGGCTTCGATCAAGCAATGCAGCATGTATTCATAAATCATCAGCAAATCATTCGCAATGGCAAAGTCAAAGTTCAAAGCCGAAATCAATTCATGCACAATGGCTTGTGCCTTACAAAGATTATTGTTGGCTTTCTCGTAATTACGTTCTTCAATTCCCTCTATGCCGGCTTTTACGAAACGAATGGCACCATCATATAACATGATCAGCAGCTTTGGTTTAGAAGCGGTTTGTGCCTGTGCCTGTTGATATTTTTGGTAAGGTGATGGAATCACTTTATTGCCCCCTTATTCCTATCTAAAACTTGCGAGTGCTGACGCCTGGTTGTTGTATCGGTTCATAGCTGTTTCCATAGCAGTGAACTTTTTATAATAGTTCGTTTCTTTATCGTTCAAACGACTGGTCATATCGCTAATTTGGCGATCCAACGTGGTTAATTGAGTTCCAAGTAAGCTGTTGACGAGGAAAGAAGCATTCGTATCACTGCTCACTTTAGAGGTACCAGCAGTACTAGCCATACTCTCCAGAGCAGAACGAGTTACTTTTTTCATCTTGGCAAGGATACCATCGTTTTCGGTATACGTATTGTTCATTGTGCTTTTAGAGTTGTTAGCACCAAAGAAATTGTTAACGATATTCGGATCCTTGTCCAATGCATCCTTCAGCTTATTCGTATCGAGAATAAGTTTACCCTTTGTTTCATAGGTACCGGTACTAATTCCTAATTGTGCAAAGCTAATCGTTGTACCGTTATCCAGCTTTACACCTTGTACCATTGCCGTACGCATATTGGAGATCGTTTGCTCGAGAATACCGTCGCCCTTAAGCATACCGCTTTTTGCTTTAGAGTTCCAAAGCTTAATCTCGTCATCACTCATATCCTTCTTCTGCTCATCGGTCAATGGCTGGTACTTACTATAGCGTTCTTCGCCAACTTTTCCATTCATCAGGGATAGCACGCTATTATATGCATCAACAAAGCTTTGTACGGAGCTAACCAGCTTATCATTATCCGCAGTAATATTGATTTGTGACGATTGACCCGAAGCTGTTATACCGTTAAGTGTCAACTGGACACCATTGATAGTAAACTGATTGGATGATTGTGTCATATCCAATCCGTTAATGTTCACTTTGGCATCTTTACCCTTCACGCTAGTCGAAGAGTCTGAATCTGTAGAGCTTGCAATATTAAAGTTATCAAATGCTGAGCCTGACAGCTTAATGGCGCTGCTTCCTGTCGCATTGTTCGTAATGGACATTTTTCCGCTGCCGGAATCGTAAATAGCTGTTACTCCAGCTTTGCTCGTATTGATCTTCTGTACAAAATCATTGATTGTATCGGAGGCGCTATAATTGATTGTAACAGATGTTCCACTGCCAATCGCAATCGAAACCGATCCATCACTGCTGCTGCCTGTTACATCAGACATTTTTAGCAAGGAACCATCTTTTCCACCATTAGAATCTGTAGCAGAAACGCCTGAGCTAGAAGAGACTCGTGTAGCCGTTGCCAATTGAGATACAGTTACATTCATGGACGAACCGCCAGAGGCACCAGTTGCTGTTGCTGATACGGATGTTGTATCGCCAGTCACTGTTGCTTTTTGAGCATTGATCGAACTACTCAAGCTCAAATTGGCCAGCTTATCATTCAGGAATGTAACGAGCTGTGAGCTCACATCGCGATAGCCTTCCTGTTTCCAGGATACGAGCTGGCGCTGTTGATTCAGCTTATCCAGCGGTGCTTTCTCTGCAGTCATCAGTTTTTTGACTGTAGCGTCAATATCCAATCCACTTGCTAAGCCTGAAATTCTTGTTACTGCCATTTCTTCATCCCCTTATACTTTTTTATCGACAATTAGGCCAGTAATTTCCATAAGTTTTGCCAAAGCATCCAAAACTTTTTCTGGAGGTGCTTCACGAATGAGCTCACCGGTATCTTTATTTTTCACTTTAATCATGATCGAGTGTGTTTCTTGATGCATCGAAATCTCTAATGACTTGGCGGGTCCCTGAATCGCATTGACTGTTTTTTGAAACTCTTGCAATATGGCTTGAGAATCAGCCATCTTCTGAGGGCCGGTATTCATAGCAGCAACAAGCTCAGCAGGAGTGTCCGTATTTTTAGAAGTATTGTCTTTTAGAGCATTGGAGTATGAATTCGTAGCCGCAATACTGTTTGTATTGTTAATGGGGTTCATTTCATAGCCTCCTTTAAATCATGATATATTCGTATGGATGTGATACGTGATATTCACGTTGGTATTCAACTATGTACTATTATTATCGGTTAATTGTATGCTTTCTTTAACTTCTATCGCCTAAAATAAGCAAAAAGACCCTGATAAAATCAGGGTCTTTCGCGAAAATACATAGCTTACGATTAACGCAGCAGGGAAAGTACGCCTTGTGGCGCAGAGTTTGCCTGGGACAGCATCGATTGGGAAGCCTGTACGAGGATGTTGTTCTTGGACAGAGCAACCATTTCCTTCGCCATGTCAG
>JBCNLJ010000038.1:0-53193 GCA_039595515.1 Paenibacillus sp.
TGCTAGTTGGGAATAAGTAGCTATATATGTAGGGAATACAAACATAAATCCTATGAATGAAATTATAAATGGTATTGCGATTTTTACTAAATAATCTACTACAGTGTTAACTACATTATCGCTTTTCGATTCGCTCTTAAGCATTTTATGAAAAGCCTGTAGTTCAATTTCACTCAAATTATTATAAGCATACATATAAATTTTTGTAGTCTTTATGTTGACTGCACTTCGCATCCAAATCAACTTTCTATTATCTATCTGTTTAAAATAAGGTACTAATGCTTTATTTAGATTTTTAAAATGATAAAAAATTCTCGCTGACATAATAACCCAAGAACCCAACATAAATGATATTAATAAAGTATAATCCATATTATCGACTCCATTTCTATAATCAATTATTTTGAGTAATAATAAAAATAAACAAAGGCGCATCAAAAGTTAATAATAACTTTGATGCGCCTTTTCTCATATTACACCAGACTATCACGAATGCTGCGAATCGCGGCTGCGCGGTCTGGGGCGCCGAAGACGGCGCTGCCGGCTACGAGGACGTCTGCACCTGCTTCGACGACCTGGCGGGCTGTGGAAGCGGCGATGCCGCCGTCTACTTCGATGTGTAGTGCGGTGTGACCGATTTCGTTTGCCCATTTGCGGATTTCACGAATTTTGTGTACGGTGCGTGGGATGAAGGCTTGTCCGCCGAAGCCCGGGTTAACGGTCATGACGAGTACCATGTCGACATCTTCCAGCACTTCACGGATCGCGCTGGCTGGGGTTGCCGGGTTGAGGGCAACACCTGCTTTGGCGCCATGCTCCTTAATCAGGTGAATTACGCGATGCAGATGCGTGCAGGCTTCAGCGTGTACGGTAATCATCTGTGCGCCCGCTTTAACGAAGTCTGCTACGTATTGATCGGGATTTTCGATCATCAGATGGACGTCGATAAATAGTCCGGTATGCGAAGATACCGCCTGGAGTACGGGCGCACCAAAGGTGATATTTGGTACAAAATGTCCGTCCATTACATCGACATGCAGCCAGTCTGCGCCACTGCGTTCGACTTCTTTGACTTCATCCAGTAAATGTCCAAAATCTGCGGATAGAATAGAAGGAGCAATCTTGATATTATGCATCGGTTAGTACCTCCGTTTCTCGTCTTTCATTTCCTGATAGAATTGCTGATAATGTTTGTAGCGTGTAGCGGCGATCTCGCCTGCTTCCAGCGCTTCGATCACTTTACAGCCGGGCTCATGCAAATGCGTACAGCCACGGAATTTGCAGCCATCTGCATACTCGTTAAACTCGCGGAAACATGAACCGAGATCATCCACGCCAAGCTGGGTAAAATTAAGCTGGCTAAAGCCCGGTGTATCGGCTACATATCCGCCGCCCTGAAGCTCAATAAGCTCGACATGACGGGTCGTATGTCGCCCGCGCCCAAGCCGCATGCTGATCTCGCTCGTATTCAGATCGCTGCCGGGAATAACTTTGTTCAGCAGCGAGGATTTGCCTACCCCGGACTGACCAGCGAACATGCTGATTTTGCCATTCAATTCCGAACGAATCTGATCGGTACCGAGTTCGTTTTCCGCACTGGTCAAAATGACCTGGTAGCCAATTCGTTCATATAGCTGCTTCGCCTGTTCCACTTCGTGCAATGAAGCCGTATCCTGTGGGTCCAGCAGATCCATCTTCGTAAAGCAGATCAGCGGCTCCAGTCTGGCATGCTCAATATGTACCAGAAATTTATCCAGCAGAATCAGACTGAGATCAGGTTCCTTGACGGAAAAGAGTAGCACCGCTTGACGAATATTCGCCACAGGAGGACGGATCAGTTCCGTCCTCCGTGGCAAAATTTCATCAACGGTGCCTTCTCCGTTCTCAGTCAATGAATAGATGACCTCATCGCCGACAAGCGGCGAAATGCCTTTTTTCTTAAAAATGCCTCTGGCGCGACACTGGATTGTACCCTTCTCGGAGAGAGAGCTATCCCCGCTCTCCGTATCCGGTTTAACGTAATAATATCCGCTTAGCGCTTTGACGATTAAGCCTTCAGGCATGCCATCCGTCCTTTCATTTCATAAACTTAGATAGGGCTACGACTCAGGGTCCGTTCGTGCCTGCAGGGGGATCAGTTGCCCCATTACCGTTACCATTGTTATTACCCGGTCCCTGGTTATCGCTACCATTCGCGTTGCCATTTCCATTACCGTTTCCGTTGCCGTTATCTGATCCAGTGCCACCAGCGGCTGGATCGGTACTGCCATTATCAGCCGGTGGCGTCGTTGGTGAAGTCGTGCCTCCATCTGGCGGCGGAGTCACCTGGCCTGTATTATCCGGCTCGATAACGCCTTCCTGTACCGTTCCCTGCTTGGCATCATTATAGCTAATTGCAAAAGTATCGAGGAACTGACCATCACGATACACCTTCACAACGCCATTTTGGCTTGGATCAAGGATCATATTCACCTGTAGCGATTGACGCGAATTGATCGTCTTGGTTCCCCAGTTGCGATCTGCGCCGCGTGCATCGGTATAAATAATATTAATTTTGCTTGCCTGTCCTGCCGTCTTCGGCGGTACAGAGACAGAGTACGTAAAGTCGAGGGCTTCCGGCGGATAACCACTGCTCACCCATATATCGACTTTGCTTCCCTTCGTTGCGGAAGCACCAGCCTGTGGGTCTTGACGCGTTACTTTACCCGCTTCTACGGTATAACTGGATTCCTGCTGTACGTTACCAAGCGTAAAGCCAGCACCGGATAATTTCGATTGCGCGGAAGATTGTCCGGAATTCGTCACATCAGGCACAGTCGCTGTTGAAGCTCCCTTGCTCACAACGAGGGTGACGGCCTGTGTTTCCGGCTTCACGTCCTCATTAGCGCCCGGGTTTTGATCCAGCACGACACCGCTGTCTACGCTATCGCTCGTCTTGTCTTCACGGGTAATCAGATTATCCTTGAAGCCAAGCGCCAGCAACTGCTTGCGCGCATCCTCGTAGGTTGTCTGTCCATCTTTGAAATCAGGCATTTTGATCGGGTCTTTGTCTACGGTCACACTCAGTGTTACCTGTGCGCCTGACTTGACCGTTGAATTCGGCTCCGGGTCCTGCGCGAACACGATCCCGGCCTCCTTGCCTTCCTGATATTCATAATTGATCTTATCCGAAACGGTAAGTCCTGACGCTTGTAGCTGCTGGATTGCACTTTGCTCCTTTTGATTGAGCACACTTGGCACAAGCACATCTTTCGTTTCCAGCGTAGAGCTAACATACATCACGACTGCAGTCATAATTAACAGCACCACGACAACGAGCGATACCCATACGGCTGGCTTTTTCCAGAAGCTTTTCGGCTTGGTAGCAGGGTTTGTTCTTCCACGATCGCGCTCCATATGGCGAACATCCTCCTTTTCAGGCGGTGGTATCGGAATCGAATTGGGCCGGATCGCCGATACGACCTTGGTCTGCTCATCATCGTCATTCGTTGGAAAATAAACTTTCGTTTCTGTACTGCGTTCTGGCATCAGACATGTATCCAGATCCATCAGCATATCCTGAGCGGAGTGATAACGCTCTGCCGGATTTTTACGCATTGATTTGAGAATGATATTTTCTACACTCTGCGGGATCAACGGGTTGATCGCACGCGGATCTTCAAATTCATCCTGCAAATGCTTGAGCGCAACGCTGATCGGGCTTTCGCCTTGAAAAGGTAATCTGCCAGTCAGCATTTGATATAGCACGATACCGAGCGAGTACAGATCGGACTTTTCGCCTGTCGTTACACCTTTGGCATGCTCTGGTGAAAAATAATGCACCGAGCCTACAACCGAGCCAGTCTGCGTAATCGTCGTCGATGTGACCGCACGCGCAATCCCAAAATCGGTTACTTTAACACGACCATTCAAGCCGATTAATATGTTATGCGGCTTGATATCACGGTGAATAATCTGGTTATGGTGCGCATGCTCCAGTGCATCACAGATCTGGGTTGCAATACGAACCGCTTCTTCTACCGGCAATGGTGCTCGTGCCTTGATGATCTCGTTCAGATTTTGTCCATTCACGTATTCCATCACGATAAAATGAACATCATCCTCCTGCCCTACATCGTAAATGCTAACCACATTCGGATGGGACAACGAAGCTGCCGACTGCGCCTCACGACGAAAGCGACGAATAAACTCCTCATCATACACAAACTGCTGCCGCAATACTTTGATTGCAACATGACGGTTAAGCAGCACATCCAGCGCCTTGTAGACAAGCGCCATGCCACCTCCACCGATCTCTTCCATAATCTCATAGCGTCCGCCTAGAATACGTCCAATCATGGCGTCCACCCCTCACTATGTGCACCCTGTGCTGATTGATCATATTCAAACAGGGCTACGGTAATATTGTCCTCGCCGCCTGCTTCCAGCGCGAGTGCAACCAGATGACGGGCACGCTCATCAAGCGCAATGCCTGCCAGCGCTACCGTCTCAATCTGATCGCGTGTAATCATATTACTAAGTCCGTCACTGCACAGCAGCAACACTTCGCCCGAAGATAGCTCGATATGATCCAGCTCTACACTCACCTCGGAATCGGTGCCAAGCGCGCGCGTCAATACGTTGCGGCGCGGATGGGAATCTGCTTCCTCCTGGCTAATTTGTCCGGTTTTCAGCAGCTCGTTCACCAGGCTATGATCCTGCGTGATCAGGCGCAGTCCTTCCTCACTGATCAGATACGCACGGCTATCGCCAATATGACCAATAATACCCTGACTTCCTCTCAACAATACGGCAACCACAGTCGTTCCCATATTATGATAATCATCGCTTGTCTGGGCCGTATGAAAAACAACATCATTCGCATGTAAAATCGCATCATGCAGCGCGGCGCGACAAGCTTCTGCCGATAGCCCCGCTTCAAGTCCTTGCAAATCCGAAATCACCGTCTGTACAGCCAGACGGCTGGCGGTATCGCCTGCGCGATGTCCACCCATACCGTCCGCTACAATACCGAGCACATACTCGTCCTGTATATTGCCTACCCATACGGAATCCTCATTTACCTGTCTGACGCGTCCCTTATCACTCAACTGTGCTGTTTTAATCAACACCGATCACCTCGCAGTCGACTCCATGTGCTTCGCACGCAACTGTCCGCAGGCTGCAGCAATATCGTGTCCCTGCTCGCGACGGATCGTTACGTTCACACCTTTGTCTGCCAGAATACGTTGAAATTCAAAAATATCTTTACGCGGAGTACGCACATAATCGCGCTCCGGTACATAGTTGACCGGAATCAGGTTGACGTGACACATCATATCCTTCAACACGTTAGCCAGCTCTTCCGCATGCTCTGGACGGTCGTTTACGCCGCCGATCAATGCGTATTCAAATGTAATACGGCGACCGGTTTTGTCCATATAATGACGCAGAGATTCCATCACATCATCAAATGGGAAGCGGCGGTTAACCGGCATCAGCTTGGAACGCAGCTTATCATTTGGTGCGTGAATCGAAATTGCCAGATTGATCTGTGTGTTTTCGTCAGCGAATTTGTAAATGCTCGGCACGATCCCACTTGTCGATACGGTAATGTGACGTTGTCCGATATTCAGACCCTTTTCATGAATCATGATACGCAGGAACGTCATCGTTGCATCATAGTTCTCAAATGGCTCACCGGAGCCCATAATTACGATGCTGCTTACACGCTCGTTCGTTTCATCAAGAATCTTTTGCGCCTGTACTACCTGTGCGACGATCTCGCCAGCAGTCAGGTTACGCTTCAGACCGCCCAGTGTGGACGCGCAGAACGTACAACCGATACGGCAACCGACCTGTGTCGTTACACAGATGCTGTTACCATAGTTGTGGCGCATAATAACGGTCTCGATCGCATGGTTGTCATGCAGACCGAACAGGAATTTCACCGTACCGTCTTTGGATTGCAGCTTGGTAATTTCATTTAACATGACAAAAGAAAACTGGTCGTTCAGCTTGGCACGCAGCCCCTTGGACAGGTTCGTCATTTCTTCAAACGAAGTTACGCGCTTCACATACAGCCAGTCAAAAATTTGCGTCGCCCGGAATGCAGGCTCATTATTTTCTTTCACCCAGTCCTGAAGGTCCTCCAGGGAAAAATCATATATAAAGGGTTTCATTGGATTTATCACACCTATTCTTCATATCTTAAATTTGTTCATCTGATCATAACTATCGGGTTCACATCTTTACTATTTTAGCACAAAACAAAGAAAGCCTAAAGGGGCGCGCCGTCATTCGTTGCTACAATCTGCTTGAAGCATCTCCTAACGGGCCCGCTGTAGGCTATACCGCAGCAGCTTTATGGGCTGTTGCAGCGCATTGTTGAAATTTATCTTCGCTGTTAAAGCAGCATGTCAAACCATACAATCAGGCTTTCAAACGCAGCGCAGCGATATAAAATCCATCCGAATGATAATCCTGCGGCAAAATCTGTACGCCGATCGAGGCCTGATCCGATGCTGAAGCCTGTGCCAGTTTATCCGCAAATAGCGGCACAACAACCGGCTCAAACTGAGGATGTGCTTCGACAAAGCTACGTACAACATCTTCATTTTCACTTTGCTCAATCGTACAGGTGCTATATACGAGTATCCCGCCCGGCTTGAGCAAGGAAGATACACGCTCCAGCAATCTGCGCTGCAATGCCGCAATTTCTTTAATATCGGAAGCGGACTTGTTCCATTTCAAATCCGGTTTGCGGCGAATAACGCCAAGCCCCGAACAAGGCGCATCCAGCAAAATGCGATCGAACGATGCAGCATCATAACGTTCTGCTAACGCCATCGCATCACCGACAGCTGTATCAATCACCGACAGATGCAGACGCTGCGCCTGATCATCGATCAGCTTACGCTTGTGCTCATGAATATCGTTGGCGATAATCTGACCTTTATTTTGCATCTTCTCTGCCATATGGGCCGTTTTGCCACCCGGTGCGGCGCAGCAGTCAAGCACATGCATACCCGGCTCGGGCTGAACCGCCTCGGCAACAAGCATCGAGCTTTCATCCTGAATCGACAGCATCCCATCGCGATACCAGTCCGTTAGCGCCATATTACCGCTACCGCCAACAAGAATACCATCTGGCGCAATCGCAGACGGCTGTGCATAATAGCCTGCATCGTTTAACGTTTTCAGCATCTGCTGACGTGTCGTTCTGTTCGTGTTAACACGGACGCTGACCGCAGGTGGCTCATTGTTGGACATGCAAATCTGCTCTGTAACCGATTCGCCAAATTGCTTCATCCAGCGCTCCACCAGCCATTCTGGATGCGAATATTGCAGCGAAATGCGTTGTACCGCAGTCAGATTGTCTGGAATCACCAGCTCATCTAATTGGCGTAATACGTTACGCAGCACACCGTTAACCATACCGGAGATTCCTTGATGTCCGCGGCGCTTCGCAATGTTCACGGCCTCGTTCACCGCTGCATGCGGTGGGATACGATCCAGATAGTAAATCTGGTAAAAGCTTAACCGCAGCAAGCTTCGTACCCACGGCTGTAATTTATTCATTCCCTTCGCTACAAAGCGTCCGAGAAAATAATCAATCGTATTCAAATGTGAAATCGTACCGTAGACGATCTCGGTTGTCAATCCAGCATCCGCTCGCTCTAATCCGGACTGCACCAGTGCCTGATTCAATTGCAGGTTGCTGTAAGAGCCGCTTGCTTCCACATCTGTCAATACATTCAGTGCCACATCACGAGCGGATAGCTTGCGTGCGCCTACTTTTGGCGTTGTCTGCGGCTTACCGGAGCCGCTGCGATTCGCTGGTGATGACGATCGTTTACCCTGTCCGCCACCAGACGAGCCGTTCCCTGATGACTGCGATGGACGACGCGGACGCTTATCAAATGAATTCACGACAGCACCGTTCCTGTAGACATCGTATTTCCACGCGCAAAGTCAGCCGCACGCAGCGCTTTTTTACCAGCAGGCTGTACCTCGGTTAGCGTCAGCACACCATCACCTGTGCGAACAACGATTCCGTTTTTGTTGAATTCAACCACTGTACCTGGCACGGCGTCAGCAGCTCCTGCCGGCAATATTTCATTCGCCTGTGGTTGGAGCGTTTTCCATACTTTGAAGACATCACCATTCCACAGTGTGAAGCCCCCTGCAAATGGCACCAGTCCGCGAATCTGATTGTAAATAGAACGACTATCCTTGCTCCAGTCGATTTTCTCATCTTCACGCGTTAAATTCGGCGCATACGTCGCTTCCTCGTCATTTTGCGGCTGGGCGTCAATCTTACCTGCCAGCAAACGTGGCAGCTCCTGCTTCAACAGCTCAGCACCGGCGACACTCATTTTTTCAAATAATGTGCCTGACGTATCTTCATCGGTAATCGGCACTTCCAGACGTGCGATCATATCACCGGTATCGAGTCCTTCTGCCATATACATTAGCGTAATGCCAGTCACCGTCTCACCGTTAATGATGCAACGCTGAATCGGTGCACCCCCGCGATATTTAGGCAATAACGAGCCGTGAATATTCACACAACCAAGTCGCGGCAGATCAAGCACAGCTTTCGGTAAAATCTGTCCATAGGCTGCGGTTACGATCAGATCCGGTTCATACGCAGCTAGCTCCGCTACCGCTTCCGGATTACGCATCCGAACGGGCTGCAATACAGGCAGATCATGCTCCAACGCAGCGGTTTTGACTGGCGATGGAGTGAGGATTTTTTTGCGTCCCTGCGGCTTATCTGGCTGGGTAACCACGCAGACAACATTCATGCCCTGCTCCAGCAGCAGCTTCAAGCTTGCTACTGCAAAGTCAGGCGTTCCCATAAAAGCGATTCTGGTCAATGTTTATTCCCCTTCCTCGTCCAGTCTGCGGTCATAGACACGCTCGGCGATATCGGTGAACAATACACCGTTCAGATGATCGATCTCATGTTGCAGAGCACGCGCCAGTAGCTCGCTTCCGGTTACTGTAATCTCTTTACCGTCACGATCCAAGCCTTTCACGGTCACTTCCATCGCGCGGCGTACTTCGCCATTCAATGCCGGAATACTGAGGCAGCCTTCCGAACCGAGCTGCTCGCCACTGCTTGCAACAATCTCAGGGTTGATCAGCTCGATCAAACCATGCTCGTCTCCAACGTCAACTACGATTGCACGCTTCAAAATACCAACCTGTGGAGCAGCCAGCCCTACGCCGTCCGCATCGTACATCGTTTCTGCCATATCGGTCAGCAGCTTTTGTACGTTAGGTGTGATTTTCGTAATTTCCTTTGCTTTCTTGTGAAGCACTTCATCCGGTTCTTTTACAATAATACGAATTGCCATCGTCTCATCCATCCTTTACGTCATGTCAGTTATTTCGTTTACTTATCAGCACAGTCGGTACGGATCATATGTGACATGATTCCGCAAACAGCAGCCCCGTCACTCCTATCAGTGCCCGGCTACAGGCATTGGTTAGAGCAATCGGGGCAGTCTGTGCTACATCATTACCTGTGGATCAACATCAATGCTGATCAAAAGTTCCTTATCGCGCGCGCTGTCCTGTAGCTGCTGGGATACAAATTCCGCCAGCTTCGCAACGTCCATATCTCCACGCCATTTTATCATACATTGGAATCGGTATCTATTTTTTAGCCGCGGAATCGGTGAAGCGACCGGTCCAAGCACATCCAGTGCCTCGGTGGAGAACCGTTCCAGACTGCCAAGCCAGCCGAGTCGCTGTGCCTGATCCTTGACCATTTGCACATAATTTTCAGCAATCCGTACGAGTAATGGCAGCTTCTCATGGGAAAATGTAATCAATGCCAGACGACAATATGGCGGATAGCTAAGCCCCTGACGATGCTTCAGCTCCTCGCGTACGAATGAAGCATAATCATGTCGGCTTGCATGCACGACCGAATAATGATCAGGATTATACGTCTGCACGATCACCTCGCCCGGCAAATGGTGTCGACCTGCGCGTCCTGCTACCTGGGTGAGCAACTGAAACGTCTTCTCCCCGGCACGGAAATCAGGCAAATGCAGCGCCGAATCGGCGGCGATGACACCAACAAGTGTAACATCGGGGAAATCCAGACCCTTCGCAACCATCTGTGTACCGAGCAGCAGATCCGCTTTCCGATCACGGAACGTGTTTAGCAGCTTCTCGTGCGAGCCCTTCTGCGTTGTCGTATCCACGTCCATACGCACGACCCGAATACCCGGGAACAGCTTCGCCAGCTCTTCTTCTACCCGCTGCGTTCCGGTTCCAAAATAGCGAATATGCTCACTACCACACTCCGGACACACTTCCGGTGCAGGCTCGGCATGACCGCAATAATGACAGCGCAAATTGTTAGAGCGCTGGTGGAAGGTCAGTGAAATATCACAGTTTGGACATTCCGCGACATAGCCGCATGTACGACACATGACAAAGGTGGAGTGTCCGCGCCGATTAAGCAGCAGTACCGTCTGCTGCTTTTTTTCCAGCCGATCTGCGATTGCATCATGCAATGGACGGCTGAACATCGAGCGATTGCCCTCCTTCAGCTCCTCACGCATATCCACAATGTGTACGGCAGGCAGTTCACTGCCCAGTGCACGTCCGTGAATTTCCAGTAGTGTTGGCTGAAGCTCATCGTTGCTCTGTGAGCGTGACGCATGATAGCTTTCCAGCGAGGGCGTAGCTGAACCGAGAATAACGACCGCCTGATGCTGATGCGCACGGTGCACAGCCACATCACGGGCATGATATTTTGGACTTTCTTCCTGCTTGTACGATGTCTCATGCTCCTCATCCATAATGATCAGACCGAGATGCGAAAATGGAGCAAAGATTGCCGAACGCGCACCAATCGCCACCAGTGCCTGACCTTCACGGATTTTGCGCCATTCATCATAACGCTCCCCGCTGGATAGACGACTATGCAGCACAGCCACATGATCACCAAAACGACTTTTGAAGCGCTCGACCATTTGCGGAGTCAGTGAGATTTCTGGTACCAGCATAATGGCTTGCCGCCCCTGCTCAATGACGCGCTGAATCGATTGCAGATATACCTCGGTCTTCCCACTCCCGGTAATACCATGCACCAGAAATTCGCCTTCGGTGCGGCTATCAATACGCTGCACAATCGCGTCATATACCATCTGCTGCTCATCTGTGAGTACAAACGGCTGACTCGGCTTGAAATGACGATCCTTGTACGGATCACGAAATACTTCGGTATCTTGAATCGCAATATAGCCTTTATCCGCAAGTGATTTGACGGTGCCCGCTGTAACGCCAAGTACGGTCAAAATCTGCTTCATCGATACTTCGCCACCGATATCCGCGATAAAAGCAAGCACTTCCTTTTGTCGGCTTGCCCGCGCTGGGAATTCATCGATAATCGTGCGAATCTCATCCTCCGGCAAGCGGAGTGAAACCGTACGAACGGTCTTCTTTTGCACCTTATCGCGAATACTGCGTGTTTCTAACAGAACGCCGCGCTGTAGCAGACGCTTGATCGTATCCGCTTGCCCGGCAAACTTACGGCTTAAATGCTCCATTCGCACTTCCTGCTGCTTACGAATATGCGCCACAATCGCTGCCTCTGCTTCGTCCAGCTCGTCTACGGTTTCAAATAATACCGGCTCATCCTCTGTCGCAGCGGTGGCCTGCTCTCGCTCCCCCCATTCGGACGGATCTGCTACCCGAATGTACCGTTCTGCCTTACCCTTAAGTGCTGCCGGTAGCATCGCTTGCAGTGCCGTAATCCGGTGACATGCATAGCGCGCACTCATCCAGGCAGACAGCTCAATCAGATCCTCAGATAACGGCGGAACAAGATCAAGCAGCTCCTTGATCGGCTTTAGCTTGATATCCGGTGTTTCCGATTGTTCCGCCAGCCCGATGACAAAGCCCTGCAATGTACGCGGACCAAATGGCACCCCGACTCGACTGCCAATTTCCACCCAGCCCTGCATCGAATCCGGAATCAAATAGTCAAACGGTCGGTCAGTGCCACGGCTCGGAACATCAACGATCACCCTGGCAATTCGGCTCATGAGGCAGACACCCCGCTCATTCGCTTCGCCGCAAGCTGTAACAGCCGTGAAGCGACCTCATCCTTGCCCATCAGCGGTACATCATCGACCAGACCCTGTTCATCAAAAATCTGTACCCGATTCGTATCGGTGCCAAAGCCGGCGCCTGCTGCTGTAACATCATTCGCCACGATCAGATCACAACGCTTGCGTTTGAGCTTGTCCATCGCATACTCGGCAACCTGCTCCGTTTCCGCAGCAAAGCCGATCAGGAATTGATCCGTTTTCCGTTCACCGAGACTTTGTAAAATATCCACCGTCTTCTCCAGCTCCAATATCAGATCAGCATCCTTCTTCTTCATTTTGGTTGGATGAACCGTTTTCGGACGGTAATCAGCTACGGCAGCGGTTTGCACCATAATGTCGGTATCGCTCCACTCTGCCAGCACTGCTTCATACATATCCTGCGCCGATTGAACGCGAATCGTCTCGATATCCGCTGGCAATGGTACCTGAACAGACGCTGCGATAAGCTTCACATCTGCACCCATCTTATGCGCCATTCGTGCGACCGCCACACCCATTTTGCCGGATGAATCGTTCGTAATATAACGTACCGGATCGATACGTTCAATCGTACCGCCCGCCGTAACCGTCACCTTGCGTCCGGCTAATAGCCCGGCAAGCTGACGTTCACGCTCCTGCGCTGCAAAATACTGCTGTACGACGGAAATAATCGTCTCAGGCTCTTCTAAACGGCCTTTGCCTACATAGCCGCATGCGAGCATACCTTCGCCCGGCTCGACCATCATCACGCCTCGATCAACAAGTGTGTTCATATGACCGATAATCGCAGGATGCTGATACATATGCACATTCATCGCTGGCGCAACCATAATCGGCGCTGTGGTGGCGAGTAGCATAGACGTGAGCATATTATCAGCAAGTCCAAGCGCCATTTGGGAAATGGTGTTTGCGGTTGCTGGCGCGATCAATACCAGATCGGCTAGATCCGCCAGATGAATATGAGTCACAACCTCAGGATTACGTTCGTCAAATGTATCAATATGCACAGGGTTGCGTGATAACGTCTGCAAGGTAAGCTCGGTAATAAACTTGGCAGCCGATTCGGTCATGACCACATGCACATCGGCTCCTTGCTTCACCAGCCCGCTACAGAGCGAGGCTGCTTTGTAAGCGGCAATACCGCCGGTAATGCCAAGCACGATCTTTTTGCCTTTTAGCATTATATTCCCTGCTTTCCTTATAAATTAGTGGTGGGAAAGTGATTTTACCTGGTGCGTGTATATACACCGGGATAATGATGCTTCAACCGCTCGGACAAGGAATAAGGGGACGGACTCCGTGGAGCCGCGGGAATCTTTTGGAATGGGTAGTTATTGAAGATTCCCGCCCCTCCAAAATCGTCCTTTCCCCTTATTTCCTTGCCCTCGCTCTGTGCGATTACATCATACGTGTGTAAGTACGAGCGGTAAAATATCTTTCTTTAGTATGGAGCAGCAATATAATTCCTTTGCTCTTAAACCTATATATAAATTGCTTGCATATCAAAAGGTAATGCAACAAATGCAGTTAAAATTTAATCATTTGTGCGTTCCGATATCCAATAAAAAAAGGATTGAGAAATTGTCTTCTCAATCCCTTTATTATACCTCTAAATGTGCAAAAAGGGTACAGGTATTCGTACATCCTGTGCGTTATCGTGCGTTCGTTTACACAAAAAATAACAACCTTTCGGTTGTTATCATTGCCCTTTGGTTACGCTATAGCATTGGTATGCTATAAGCAAATGAAGGAATTAATTTTCGCGATCGCTTTGTTCCAGTTCTGCTTCGGTACGGCGCTCGATTTTGATGTTGTCGTTGTAGATTTCTTCCAGTGCTACGCCGACAAATTTGTGAGCTTTTGGATGGTGCAGTTCGCTTTTGCTGCCATCACGCAGTTGTCTTGCACGGCGGGATGCCGCAACAACGAGCGAGTATTTACTGTCTACTTTGTTCATCATTTCATCAATGGACGGGTATAACATAGTTTTGCACCTCATATTCTGTCAGAACATTTCTGCTCCGCAACTTATTTACGAATCTTGCAATGCTCGGCGACGATGATGCTTTCGATACGCTGGCAAGCCAGCTCGATCTCATCATTAACGACCGAATAGTCATAGTGCTTCATCATTTCCAGCTCATCTGCTGCAACCGTCATGCGATTGTTAATCGTATCGACTGTTTCCGTACCACGGTTGGTCAAACGGTTTTGCAGCTCTTCAAACGAAGGAGGCGTCAGGAAAATGAACACACCCTCAGGAAACTTTTCCATCACCTTCAGTGCGCCCTGCACTTCGATTTCCAGAAAAATATCGTTACCTGCTTCCAGTGTGCTCTCTACAAAATCGCGTGGTGTTCCGTAGTGATTGCCTACGTATTCTGCATATTCTAGCAGCATATCGCCAGCGATCATTTCCTGAAACTGCTCACGGGTTTTGAAGAAATAGTTGACCCCATCGACTTCGCCATCGCGTGGCTGGCGAGTTGTCGCGGATACCGAATAGATCAGCTCTGGCTTACGTGTACGCAGCTCTGCGCTGACGGTTCCTTTGCCGACACCGGACGGGCCGGACAGTACAAATAATAATCCTTTAGACATGATACACTCCAATGTAGACTGCCGGTAGCCTTTAGCAAGCACCGGCAGTCTGATTTTGTTTATTCATCGTTATCGTCGTCTTTGAGGGACAGACGATGGGCTACGGTTTCCGGCTGTACTGCCGATAAAATGACGTGATCACTATCGGTAATAATTACCGCGCGAGTACGTCGACCATAGGTTGCATCAATCAGCATATGGCGATCGCGTGCCTCCTGAATAATCCGTTTGATTGGTGCGGATTCCGGGCTTACGATAGAAATGATCCGGTTTGCGGATACAATATTACCAAAGCCAATGTTGATAAGTTTGATTGCCATATTCAGGTTTTTCCCCCTATGCATTTGACTCAATTGCGCCGAAACTGACGTCGCTTCTTGGTCTTATTCCAAATTGGCGGCTTGTTCACGGATTTTTTCCAGTTCCGCTTTCATCTCGACGACATGGTTAACTAGAGCCAGATGATTAGCTTTGGAACCAATCGTATTGACTTCCCGGTTCATTTCCTGAAGCAGGAAATCGAGCTTACGGCCGATCGAATCATCGCTATCCAGCAATTGCCGGAATTGTCCAAAATGACTCGATAGCCTGGTCAATTCCTCATCGATATTGGAACGATCGGCAAAAATCGCCACTTCCATTCCGATTCTTGATTCATCCCAGTGAAAGCTACCGTCCTGAAGCTCACTCAGTCGCTGCTGCATCCGAATACGATGCTCCTCGACCACCGTGGGCGCGAGCTGTCGCATCTCCTCGTATAGCTGCTCCAGGTGAGCAAGTCTACCCTGCAGGTCAAGGACCAGATGCCGACCCTCACGCACCCGCATTTCCACCAGGCCGTTCAGCGCCTCGTCCAATCCCTGCTCCAGCAGCTTCTGCAGTTGTTCAGGATCATCTTGCTCATTATTGCGCTCCTGCATCTTCATAACGCCAGGCAACGCAAGCAGATGACTGACCTCTAATACGCCTGCCACCTCATATCGTTGCCGTAGCTCTGCGGCTGCCGCGATGTACGCTGCTGCCGCTTCATGATCGAGCTGGAGCGATGACGGTTGCCCGTCATCCTGCTCTTTATTTACAAATACGTCAATCCGTCCACGCTTCACCTTGCTCTGCACGAGCTTGCGCAGACCATCTTCCATGCCTGCCCATTCGCGCGGCATACGAAGCATGACCTCGCAATAGCGATGGTTTACGGATTTTACTTCAATCTGGATTTTGTAGCCACCGTATTGAACGGCGGACTGACCGTATCCGGTCATACTGAATGACATCGGCATCACATCCGTTATACTATTGTAATTGATTATTTGCCTTGAAACAAGGGGTTTGGACGTTGCTTTGCTTTTGCCCATACGTATTCAGTCAGACGAGCGCTCATGTCGTACAGCATGAACGGCGTCATAATATAAATTCCGTTAAAATGCTCCAGCGCCACATCGATTAATTCCTCTGCGATCGATACCCCCATCTGGCGTCCTTGCTCTCCTTCAAGCCCGGACATCCGTCCACGGATATGATCCGGCAATTGAATACCGGGCACCTCATTATGCAGATATTCCGCATTCCGTCCGCTCGCTAGCGGCATAATGCCAATAAACACGGGCACCGTCAGATGACGCGTCGCCTCGCGAATACGGGCAATCAGGTTCGGATCATAGACCGGCTGCGTCATCACATAATCGGCTCCGGCAGCGATCTTCTTTTCCAGACGCTGTACCGCTTTGTCCAGATGCTTCACATTCGGATTAAGCGCCGAGCCCACGACAAAGCGCGCGCGATGCTTGAGCGTTTTGCCCGAGAAAGCGACACCTTCGTTTAGCTGCTTGATCATACGAATCATATCAAATGAAGTCATATCGTACACCGAGCTCGCACCAGGCAGATCGCCAAACTTGGACGGATCACCGGTCACGGCAAGCACATGGTCGATTCCGAGCGCATTGAGTCCCATCATATGCGACTGACTGCCGATCATATTACGATCCCGGCACGTAATATGCACAAGCGCACGCAGCCCATATTCACGCTGCACCAAATGTGCAAGCGCCATATTGCTCATACGGGTAACAGCAAGCGAATTGTCCGCCATCGTTACCGCATCAGCACCTGCTTTTTTCAGCGCTTCGGCACCGGTCATAAAATTGCTAATATCCAGATCACGCGGCGGGTCGAGCTCGACGATCACTGTCGGGCGCTCTCTCACCAGATCCACGAGCGTTGGCGGCGCTTCTTCTCCGATCGAATCCCAGCCGTGTAAAATATCTTTTTCCATCGTGATGCTCACCTGTGGTGACGGCACTTTCACATTGGAAAAATCAAGCGCTGGCGCACTGTAATCCTCCAGCGCACGCGCAATCGCCGCGATATGCTTCGGCGTTGTACCGCAGCAACCACCCACGACCCGGGCGCCCAGCTCCGCCAGACGCACCGAGCTTTGTCCAAAGTATGATGGTTTCGCCTTGTAGCGATACTCCCCATCGATATAGCTCGCCACACCGGCATCCGGGTATACGGATAACGGCAGCGCAACCTTGCCACGCACATATTCAAGCGCGCGCATAATGCCATTGGGGCCAACGCGGCAGTTCAAGCCGACCATATCCGCACCCGCTTCGGCAAGAATCGCAAAGGCATCCGGCAGATCATAACCGTCCTGCGTGCGCACCGAATCTTCCACCGTCAACTGGCACATGATCGGAATATCGGTCATTTTACGCACCTGACGTAGCGCAAGGGCCAATTCTTCCATTTCAAAAAACGTTTCCAGCAAAATGCCGTCCACGCCTTCATCGAGAATCGCATTTACTTGCTGTTTAAAATATTTACGCAGATCTTGCAGCGGTGTGTTCGAGCGCTTGCCCTCACGAATCGCGCCGACGGAGCCCACGACATACGCCTGATCTCCCGCTGCCTGACGCGCAATGCGTACACCGGCACGGTTGATCTCTTCTACTTTATGCTCCAGGCCAAACTTCGCAAGCCGCTCATGGTTTGCGGAGAAAGTATTCGTTTCGATCAATTCAGCACCGGCATTGACATACTGACGGTGAATATCTTCAATAATCTGCGGATTGAGCAGATTCAGTTCTTCATTTGAAATGCCAACTGGAAAACCGAGCTGGTATAAATATGTTCCCATTGCACCATCGCCTACGATGACGCCTTCTGTCCATCTTGTCCGCAAATCAGGCTTCATAAAGGTACACCTCGCTGTCATAATGTACGCTTAATGTAACATAAATTGCAGGCAATTAAAGGCAAAATCGACTGATATAGCTAAAAGGTATAACTGCTTGGACGTGGGTGATTATTCAAGCTGAAATTTGTGCAATTGGACTGCAGAATAGCTTAAAGTAAATCAAATAGTGGGTGGGTTTTATAGAGTTTACTGTCTTGCTTATTTAGCAGAAAAAAGAATGGACGTGCAGACTTTTTTTGTTAGAGCATCATCCACTCCGGGAAGGAATAAGGGGACGGACTCAGTGGAGCCGCGGGAATCTTTTGGATGAGGCCAGAATGAAGATTCCCGCCCCTCCAAAGCAGTATGATATTTTGCTGCGCAAAAATCCCTTTTTATTGAACCCCGTGTTAGAAAACCACTAACACTGTAAATCGTCCTTTTCCCTTATTTCCTTCCCTGCGTTCTCTGCTTATTGCTAACAACAGATGATATTCCTTAAAAACCCAGTTCTTATTCAAGACATACACATACACATACACATACACATACACATACACATACACATACACATACACATACACAAATGTACTTTATTCAATACATTATTCTTCTGAAAATGAATAGATCACTTTTAAAATAATAGCATGATAGTAATTCGCAATTACTGCATCGTGTATAGATCGGGATCGAATGCAGTTTATAAGTATATTTTAATCCAATCCCTTTTCCTTAAGCTCATTAAGTTCACTTAATCTTTAGATTCTTTCTATACCTACAGATTCGTAGTATTGAAATTTTAATGCAGATGTCTTTAAAAGCAATAGATCCTATCCTACATTTAATCTATCGTCTGCCCGGTATACACCATTTCAGCAGGGCCGGTCATGTATACACGGTTTGTAGCTTCATCCCATTCGATGTACAGATCGCCGCCTTTGAGTGATACGTACGCATTGCGGTCGCTATAGCCATTGAGTACGGATGCGACGAGCGTTGCGCATGCGCCGGTGCCGCAGGCGAGGGTTGGGCCTGCGCCGCGTTCCCAGACGCGCATATCGATGCGTTCGCGGCTGAGCACGGTTGTGAATTCTACATTCGTTTTGCGTGGGAATAACTCGTGCTTTTCGAGAAGTGGGCCCCATTTGTGCAGATCGAATGTTACGGCGTCATCCACATAGATGACGCAATGTGGATTGCCCATCGATACTGCGGTAAATTCAAAGGTCTGTCCGTCAGCTTCAATCGGCGCATTCAGCACGGGATTGCCAGCGATGGCAACTGGAATACGTTCGCCCTCAAGAATCGGCTCACCCATATCGACACGTACGGTTTTCGCTTTGCCGTCTTCGGCCTGGATGGTAACGGTCTGTACGCCTGCACCGATCGTTTCGATACGAATATCGGTATGCGCTACAATCTCGCGATCATATACATATTTGGCAACACAGCGTACGGCATTGCCGCACTGTTCGGCTTCGGACCCATCCGAGTTAATAATACGCATCATCACATCAGCACGTGCTGATGGTAATATGTATACCAATCCATCTGCACCGATCCCAAAGTAGCGGTTGCAGTAGCGAATAGCCAGCTCGCCTGCATTAGCAGGCAGCGAAGGCTCGCCATAGATGACAATAAAGTCGTTACCAAGTCCGTTCATTTTTGTAAATTCCATGTTGGCTCTCTCCCTGCTCTATATACTGGTCAAAATGCAATCTATGGGGTAAGCATAGCATGAGATAGCTGTCAATTGCGAATGGTTTGTGGCATCATAGAAAGGGTGGGCAAGCAACGCATACGCCCACTTTCCGATAAATAGAGGAATAGGAGAATTATACACATGGCACTGGATGGTATTGTAACCCGTGCGATTGTACAGGAGCTTCAGGTTCTTGTAGGATCGCGTATTAATAAAATTCATCAACCTACTGAGAACGATATCGTATTTCAAATACGCGCACAGCGTGATAATCGCAAATTACTTCTGAGTGCGAACCCGACTTATCCGCGGGTGCAGTTTACAGAGCAATCGTTTATGAATCCGCAGGAAGCACCGATGTTCTGCATGCTGATGCGTAAGCATTGTGAAAGTGGCATTCTTGAATCGATCGAGCAGGTCGGCATGGAGCGTATCATTCATATGAATGTACGCCAGCGTGACGAGTTAGGCGATGTGTCGCTCAAGCGTATCGTTATCGAGCTGATGGGTCGTCATAGTAATATCGTGATTGTTGATCCATCGAGCGGCAATATTTTGGATGGTATTCATCATGTGACACCAGCGATTAGTAGCTATCGCGTGATCATGCCAGGCTTCCAGTATCAAGAGCCTCCACAGCAAAATAAGCTAAATCCACTGGAAACAACTGCTGAGCAATTTGGCGAAGCCTTTGCTACCAATGAGGACAATGCATCACGCTGGATCGTACAGACTTTTACCGGTATCAGTCCTCTGATCGCTGATGAGATTGTATATCGCGCAAATGCTCATGCTCGCGTGAATCATGAGGTTGGTCAGAACAGCGCTGCCGAAAAGGAACAGCCTACGGAAGCAAACGATCATAGCGACGAATTAACTGCTGCAACGCTCTGGCCAGCCTTTTCTGAGCTTATGGAGCAGGTGCGTAATGGCTCGTTTGCTCCCATGAGCGGAGTGAATGCTAAAGGTAAAATCGTATTTTCCGCTGTTCCCCTCGCAAGTCTTATCGAAGAGCAAACGTCATACGATACGATTAGCGAATGTATGGAAGCTTATTATGGCGAAAAAGCACAACGCGATACGGTCAAGCAAAAAACAAGTGACCTGCTCCGTTTTCTACAAAATGAGCGCAGTAAAAACATTAAAAAGCTGGATAAGCTGCATCAGGATCAGCTGGAAGCTGGCGACGCGGAGAAATACCGTATTCAAGGCGAGCTGTTATTTGCTTCCCTGCATCAGATCAACAAGGGGGATCGTGAGATTGAGCTGATCAACTTTTACGATGAAGAGCAGCGTCCAATTAAAATTCAGTTAGATCCGCAGCTCTCCCCTTCGGATAATGCACAGCGGTATTTCAAACGATATAACAAATACAAAAACAGCCTTGCCGTTATTGATGAGCAGCTGATCAAAACGCATGAGGAAATCGCATATCTGGATTCCTTGCTCCAGCAGCTGCAAAGCGCTGCCTTGCAGGATATTGATGAAATTCGTGAGGAACTGGCCGAGCAAGGCTATGTACGTAACCGTAACAAAAAGGCGAAAAAGAAGAAAAAGGACAATCGTCCAACCTTGCATGTATATACATCAAGTGAAGGTATCGAGATGTATGTAGGCAAAAACAATCTGCAAAATGAATACATCACCAACCGTATGGCAAGCAATAATGACACATGGCTGCATACGAAGGATATTCCTGGTTCTCACGTCGTCATTCGTAGCAATGAGTTTGGCGATGCGACGCTAGCAGAAGCGGCGCAGCTGGCGGCTTATTTCAGTCAGGCGAAGGAATCAAGCAGCGTGCCTGTGGATTATACCCTGATTCGTCATGTGCATAAGCCGAATGGAGCGAAACCAGGGTTTGTTATTTATGATCATCAGACGACGTTGTTTATTACGCCTGATGAACAGGTGGTTAAGGGGCTGGATAGTACGATTAAAGTTTAATCGTGAGGATGATGAGGGCTTTTGGTGGGAGTTCAGGTGTGAAATTTATGGTATGAGTGGTTTGGGGAAAGTCTAGATGTGGCTAGGCATTTAAAATCTTTATAACTGTGTCACTGTATAGCCTTATCACTGTGAATATTGATTAAAGAGCTGGATTACTTTATTACTTCTAATGGGCTTGACCACTCCGGGAAGGAATAAGGGGACGGACTCGGGTGGAGCCGCGGGAATCTACTGGATTAGGAGTTAATTGTAGATTCCCGCCCCTCGGAAGGGGTAAGATATTTTGCTGTGCAAAAATCACTTTTCATTGAATCCCGTGTTAGGAAATCACTAACACTGTAAGTCGTCCTTTCCCCTTATTTCCTTCCCTACGTTCTGTGCTTAGATGTCCCTTTTTTTAACACCTAAATTCAAACTACCAATACCTGTTGTTTATGCTACTATCTATATACTACCTGAACTATAGCTATTCATTTTATATTCGATTGAAACCATCTTTTCCTTTAAAAAAGATCAAAATGAGTAAAAAGGATCAAATGAGCGTTTAAGCACATAATCAGTCCTATTTCAAATACTAGCGTACCAGTACCAGCACACTATTCATGTATCAGTAGGCTATTCAATTAACAACAAAAGCTTCTTCGTTGAGCACAATGATGCTGCCAACGAAGAAGCTTTTTTAATAAATATGCTCATTTTTTAATAAGTATGCTTATGATAGGGTTAGATTTTTCGTGATTACATGATTCGCATTAGGATACATAAATTCTAAATTTACAAACTAGCATAGATGAATGAGCTACTATTTACTATCGCCCATTGAATGTGAGAGCAGCAAGTAAGGAAGTTAAGATGCACTATGTGTAGCTTCACCTTCCTTTCTAGTTATAGCGATAGTTTTACTTTGCTATTTTTCTATATCGATTTTAGCTATTTTCATGTGCACGCTATCATACGTCCACCCTAGTTGTACATTTGTATAGATTGATGTTAATCAAATTAGTTTTACATCTGATAGCTTAGACTACATGTTTATAACGGTACGTCTTTGGCTCGATGCAGGTGGATGAGTGGGTATGGGCGTCCCTGGCTATCCTGGAGGGACGTGCCTGTTACTTTGAAGCCGAGGCGTTGGTAGAAGCTGACGGCTTGTGTGTTTTGTTCATTGACGTCTGTCGAGATATTGCCTTGTAAATGGATGGCATGTTCGATTAAGGCTTTTCCGATGCCTTTTCCGTGATGGGCGGGATCGATAAATAGGGCTTCGATATGGTGGCCATCAAGTAGCATGAAGCCGAGTGCTTGATCGGATTCGTCGACGGCTAACCAGAGTGAGGCATTGGGAAGGAAGCTTTGGACTTCGTGTTCTATTTCGCTGCGGTGTTCGGGTGTGAGGAAATGATGTGTTGCGTCGACCGCATCGCGCCAGATGTCGATTGCACGCTCCGTATCAGTTGTATTGGAATTGCGTATGCGCATAGTAGTCTACTCCTTTGCTGTGCTGCTTTATATCTGCTAGTTGCTATATTATAGTTTGGTGACTGCTCATTTCATACTTTATATTTGGTGGGCTCGATATTCATCTGCGTTATGCAAATACTCATTGAGAAGGCATGGGGCTTTAGTGTCTCGCATCAGCTCGATCCGATACAGCTTATGTAGAGGGCGTAGTCAGCCCTCATTATTAGTGTTGCTCCTAGTTCACTTGCTTGCTGCATCGCGAAGCTGCTGGACTACCGCAACTGGAACCTTGCGTCCGCCTAGAGGGCCGTGGAATACTTTGCCCTGACGTTCACCATGATAGTCGGAGCCGCCCGTAACGATCAGGCTACGCTGTTCGGCTAGCTTCAAGTAGCGTTGCTCATCCTCTGGTGAGTGATCGGAATGATATACTTCAATACCTGCCAGCCTGCTCTCATCGAAAATGCGCGCGACCAGATCGTCATCACCGTATAAGCCCGGATGTGCCATCACAGGCACGCCGCCTGCTTCCAGAATCCATTCGGTCGCTTCCATCGGCGTAATGCGCGGCGGCGATACATAAGCAGCAGCTCCCTGCGCCAGATACTTATCAAATGCTTCACGCATATCACTGACATACCCCTTTGCTACGAGCGTATCTGCCATATGCGGACGTCCGATGCTCTCATCCGGTAAAAGCTCACGACCTAATTGAGCCAGCACATCGTCTATCGTAATGTGCAAGCCCAATTCACGCAGCTTTTCCAGAATCAGTTCATTACGTTCATCACGAATACGGCGCAAGCCCTCCAAACGCTGCAGCAACATCGTATCCGCCGTATCAAGGTAATAACCGAGAATATGGATATCCTTACCGTCCTCCATCGTGCTAATCTCCACGCCTGGCACGACGAGAATACCATGCTGCTCTGCGGCAGCAATCGCTTCGGCAACACCTGCCACGGTATCGTGATCGGTAATCGCAATGGCGCCAAGCCCCGCCTCAGCCGCCAGCTTTACATTGTCGGCGGGCGTATTCATCCCATCCGAAGCCTGTGTATGTGTATGCAAATCAGCAAATGCCAGTTGTACCTCATGTTGAGTTGTCATTGTATCCCTCCTGTTCATGAATTCAAATAGATCCGGCTCGTATCCGTTCACCTGCGACCCGTACGTATCGTATCCAACTATGCCTGTGTATACGATCTATGCTCGTGTATAGATACTCCTAATGCAGAAGCTAACCATTGAATCGATTTAATCGAGCGAATGCTCCTGTAAAAATTGCAAAAACGCCGTAGCTGGCATCCGCAGCAATGTCGATTTCAACTGAATCGAATAAAATTGACGTGGAAACGACATGCCTTCAATCGTCAGCACCTTGAGCAAACCAAGCGCCACCTCATGCTTTACGGACGAGGGCGATAATACTGTAATGCCCAATCCCGCTTCGACTGCCGATTTTACCGCTCCTGTACTGCCCAGCTCCATCACGGTACGAATACGCGACAGATCCACATGATGGCGAATTAGCTCCTCCTCCATCACCTGACGCGTGCCCGATCCTTTTTCACGCAGGACAAACGAATGCTCCAGCACATCATCCAGCGTCACCTGCTCCTGCGCTGCCAGTGGATGCTGGGCGGGCACGATCAGCTTCAATTCATCCTGCATAACAGGTGTAATCGTCATATCCGGGTGCTCTACAGGCGCCTCAATCAAGCCAAAATCAAGCTGATTCCGACTAATTTCGTCCAGAATCTGCGTGGTGTTCATAATCTTCAGTACAACCTTCATATCGGGATAACGCTGTCCTAATGGTACGAGCAGACGAGGCAACACATACTCACCAATCGTATTGCTCGCTCCGAGTAATAAGCGCCCGGCCAGATCGTCCGTAAAGCGCGACATTGCTGCATCCGTCTCCCGCATCAGATCGATCCCCCGACGGGCAAACGGCATCAATGCGTGCCCTGCCTCCGACAGTTGAATACGCTTGGTCGTCCGATTGAATAAACGGGTGCCAAAATGCTCCTCCAGCGACTGTACCTGCATCGTCACCGCAGGCTGCGTCATATGAAGCGCTTGAGCTGCTGCCGAGAAGCTGCCGCGCTCCGCTACCGTATAAAAAATATGCAATTGATGAAAGTTAAACGCCACTTCCGCTTCCCTCCTTGATCCTATATTCCATTGTAACCGATTTACAGAAACCCGCAAAACGACGAAGCCTTATATAACAAAAAGAGCCTGCGATCGCAGACTCTTTTCCTAATAAAACCTATATAACACATACATATCATGCTTATCTATGCAGTGTAGTTATCGAACCATTTTATGCTGCAAAAAGAACCATTTTTTTGCTTATATGTCAATCATTAATCAATACCCGTGTTACTAGAAGTACTTATTTACGTTTACGGCTATTTTTAATCAATGTCATACGACGGGAGTGTCTTAACCATGAATAATAAGACTTTAGATCACGCAGCTCGATCGTCTCGGACATTTTTCCGAGGAAGGTAACGATGATCATTTTGTGGAGCGGATTGCCAGCCAGATCAAATTCACCAGGCAGCTCAGCAAATTCAGCGACGACAACGATGTCCTCGTCAATCAAATATACGTCCTCTTCCTTGCGGTAGTACGATACGATTCGATTTTGCTTTAGGCTTTCCCACATGAATCCAGCAATATCTTCAATTGGGGTCTGACCTTTCGCGATGCGATCGTTGTAACGACTGATGGCATGATTAGTAATTACGATGTCTGCTACTTTCTTTTCTCCAAGTACAACATGGAAAGGTTCATATGTGCTCCAGCGCTCCATGATTTTGTCTCTCATTAATTATTCACTCCCCATCTTCGCAGGTCTTTCATGTAAGTATTTTCCCCTTTTGTACTATGGCATATGCATCCAACGACCTATACAGAGGGGCAATATTAGGCTGTATAGACTGCCGACTTTACGACCGAACGTATCATTCGCATTCCGAAGTTACTTAATCATTTAATTGACTACTTAATCAGTACTTGAGTCCCACTAAGCATTATATCGACACTTCCATACTATCTTTTAACCCATATATTCAAAAAGTTAAAAAAATATCACTTATATATTTTTCAAGTTAATTACATTTACTCCCTTTTTACATAAAAAGAGAAGACAGGCAATGAAACCGTTTACCCCTTATATACAAAAAAGCGGCCGAATGGCCGCTGACTTGTAACCTTTCCAGAGCAGCAGGCTGCGACTTCGTGTATCCGAGTGCTGCCTGCATCTTCGGGAAATAAATGCTAAACGAAAGGACGTCTGAATTAAACGATCTGTCCTGTTGTGCTATTGAACTGACGTCTTGCCAGTCGTTTGCTTAGATACCAAAAAACTGTGTTGGGTCGGGTACTTTTTTGCTGTACTCGGTTTTGATCTCGTTACGATAGGAACGCTCGACTTTGCGTACATAGGAGAGACGGGACATATTTTTCACGATATCCTGCTCACGATCGGCATTCACATACATAACTACATAGTGCATACGGCGTGAGATGTAATGTACACAGCCGTATTTTTCCAGATTGCGGGCAGCTTTAATATCGCTGACCCAGATAATATAACCGATACGTTCTGGAAACGTTGCTTCTTCTTTAGCTACTTCTTCTTTTAGCGGATGATTATCCGCATCCACATGAGCCTCCACTGCCACATCCGCCTCCTTTTGGTAAAGGATCATTGCTTGGAACCTTGATCGTCTGGGAAACGGAATGTGCAATCGTCTCCGACATCTCATACAGCATTCGATCCAGGCTAGTCTCCGCTTCGGTAAAACGGCGTACAGCCTCGATCTGCTGCATTTCCTCCTGAACAGCTTCTACCTCTTCGCGTGCAGCATGATAGTTCGGGTGGAAATGCCCAAAACGCTGGGTTTCCTCGAACAGCTCCTTCTTGCTGTTCAACTTGATGATCAAACTCTGGACGTCAGGATGCTGCTGCATCCGTTCTTTCCAATATAAATAATTAGCGACTTCGATAGAATTGTTGATCATATCGCCCAGATCATAGGCGGATAATAAAACTTCGGCCATATCAACCGTTCTCGTCTCGGTAGCGCTCATGAAGTTCATCCCATTCCTCTATAATAATAGACAGTATTTATTCAAACTGTCCCTATCATCATAGCATAAGAAAAGAACAGATTAGAAGCCCCTTTCCAAAAAACGGCTTCCTCATGTGATTGATTCTGCCATCAGCAGGTTAGCCAGCATCCTGAACGATCATCTGCCTATCGTTCATTCGATTAATGACTGACCGCTTCCTTCTCAGCAACAGATTCAGCCAGATAATCCTCTGCTAACGCCGCAAGAATGCGCGCCGCATTGAGCATAGATGCTTCATCAATATCAAATCGTGCATGGTGATGCGGATATGTAGCACCTGTCGCTTCATTGCCTGCACCTACAAAAATAAAGCAGCCCGGAATCTGCTGTACATAATAGGAAAAATCCTCTGCTGGCATCATCGGTGGCGTTTGTACCACATGGGATTCACCGAATACCGAACGACCCACCCGGAAAAAGCGCTCCGTCTCCCCCTCATGGTTAACAAGCGTCGGATAGCCCATAATATATTCAATAGAAGCTTCGGCATCATTCAGTGCACATAGCTGCTGACTCACCTCGTGAATCCGGCGCTTGATCAGCGTACGTGTCTCTTCATCAAAGGCACGCACTGTACCGGTAATACGGCTCGTTTCAGCAATAACGTTCTGTGCGCTACCACTATTAAACGTACCTACCGTCAATACAGCAGGCTGGAGCGGATTCACATTACGGCTGACAATCGATTGTAGCTGTACAACGAGCTGCGCGCCGATCAGCAAACTATCCACCGCAGCATGCGGCATACCACCATGTCCACCTTTACCTTTAACATCAATGAAGAATTCATCGGTTGAAGCCATCAATGGGCCGGGTGCACTCGCAAGCTGACCGTACGGAATCGGCGTCCACAGATGAACACCATAGATCACATCCACCCCGTCAATGGCACCATCCTCAATCATTTGCAGTGCGCCGCCGGGGCATACTTCCTCAGCAGGCTGGAAAATCAAGCGAATCTCACCGTGAAGCTGATCCCGTCGCTCACTAAAATAACGCGCAACCGCCAGCAATCCAGCCACATGTCCATCATGACCGCATGCATGCATCACACCTGGGACCTGTGATGCGTATTCGCATTGCTTCTCATCCTGAATCGGTAATGCATCCATATCCGCTCGCAATGCTACTGTTTTACCGGGCTTTGCTCCGCGAATGGTACCGATCACGCCGGTAGCTCCGACTTTTTCACGCGTTTCTACGCCAAATGAGCGTAGCTGCTCCGCGATAAAGCTCATCGTTCCATGCTCCTGATAGGACAGCTCAGGATGCATATGCAAATGCCGCCTCCACTGCACCATTTCCGGAAACAGGGCGTTCCAATTATAATCCCCCATCACACTGTTCCTCCCTTTATCTTCCGGTTTGTGTATTCATTTGATCCTGTACTGATTCATCATTCAGGATCAGGTTAAATAACTCTTTAGGCATTATTCTGACGGAAAAGCAGTAGTTTGTAAAATCATCTTTTACATTATAATGGAATCCTGTGTTAGCAGGATGCTCATACACAAGCAGCTCGATTCCCATAAAGCGGATAAGAATGGCTAAAAGCCCTGTCAGAGCTTGCACCTATGCCGAAAACGTACTATCATGAAAAAATGAACTTAACATAATTTTGCAGGCATCTTAAAACAAGGAGGATTTGTACATGGCCTATACCTTTTCATACGGTCATCGTGTTCTGTCACTTTTGTACATATCCGTTCCGTTATTGGAGATACATCATGAATAAAATTAGACAACCCGCACCCGGCTCAGGCACACAAAGTCTTGCCAATCGGTATCGCAGCGGCGGTAATAAAAGCACCAGCAATGTGCGTAATATTCCGAAGCCGTCGGAACCGAATCGCAAGATTATTAAGCAGGGCGCACCCGATTTTCAATTGCTCGTATTAACGTTCGTGCTGGTGGGCTTTGGCATCTTGATGGTATTTAGCGCTAGCTCAAGCCTGACCTTTACAAGTGAACGATTCAATTATGACTCGATGTATTTTACGAAACGGCACATTATTTTTGCAGTGGTTGGTTTAATTGCTATGTTTTTTGCGATGAAGGCTCATTACAGTAAGTATAAAAAATGGTTTGCTCCCTTTTTTATGGTCACGCTCCTGTTGCTCGTAGCCGTATTAATTATCGGTGGCAAAATCAACGGTGCTCGAAGCTGGATTCAGCTTCCGGCGGGCGCATCCATTCAGCCAGCCGAGTTTGCCAAGCTAGCTGTCATTTTGTACTTATCCGCGCTTATCGCCAAAAAAGGCGAACGGTTGCGCGATCTGCGTACCGGTTATATTCCGGTCATGCTCATCGTTGGACTTGTCGCCGGTCTGATCATGCTGCAGCCCGATCTGGGCTCCTGTATGATTCTGGTCGCTACTGCAGGCTTGATCATCTATGCAGGCGGTGCCAGTGTGAAGCATATATTCGCTTCCATTGCTTTACTGGTACTTGGTGCCGCGCTCGTTTTTGGCGTGAACTCGCTCTTCAGTCATGATAGTGGCGAGAAAGGCGATTCCAATTACCGGATGGGCCGGATTGAAACCTTCCTTAATCCGTTTGCCGATGAGAAGGGCGCTGGCTACAATATGATCCAATCACTAACAGCGATCGGACAGGGCGGCTTTAGTGGATCCGGGTTTGGACAGAGTATTCAGAAGCTGCATTATCTGCCTAACCCGTATAATGACTTTATTTTCTCGGTCATCGGTGAGGAATTTGGCTTTATTGGGACGACGCTATTTTTACTCGCTTACGCCTACTTTATCGTCAGGGGCATATGGATAGCGATCCGATGTCCGGATATTTTTGGTACGCTTGTCGGAGTCGGTATTATGGGAATGTTCGCCATTCAGGCGTTTATTAACATCGGCGGGGTAACAAACACGATTCCGCTGACCGGTGTACCGTTACCATTTATAAGCTATGGTGGTACATCGCTCGTCGTGATGATGCTCAGTATGGGAATTATGCTCAGTATCTCGCGTGAAACGCATCGTGCGCTTGCAGAGCAGCAAGGAACGGGCAGTGAGAGCGGTACGCGCAGACAATCGATTTCAATGCGTATGAAATGATGAATATCGTAGAGAAGGCGGCGAATCGATTAGATGAACATCCGTACGCCTGAGAAAATGCTTCATCTTCACGGGCAACGAACAAAAAGGAACGACAGGAGATCCTGTCGTTCCTTTTTGTTGTCTGTCCATGTATGTGCATGTATGATCGGCTGATCACATTACTTTAAACGGATGGTTGGAGCTTCTGTTCTTATCTGTATCAATCAGCTCATCCTTGAAGGCAACACCTTCCACCTTCACGTTCACTTCAACAACCTTCAAGCCAGTCAGCGTTTCCACTGCTTCGCGAACATTTTGCTGAAGCATGCGGCATACTTCATGAATCGGGGTTTCGTACAGCACAATGATGCGCAGATCGATCGCTGCCTCCAGTTGTCCAACCTCTACCGTAACACCCTTTTGTACATTTTTCCCGCTAAGACGCTTGGCAAAGCCTTCCGACAAACCGCCGGACATTGCAGCGATTCCCGGTGTTTCCAGTGCGGCCATGCCCGCCACCTTTGCTACGACGTCATCGGCAATCTTAATTGTGCCCATATCCAATTGTAATGACTCGGTCATGTCCATCCTCCTTTGGACTTGAACCCTTCCAGCAATAAGGTGTGTATATCAACTGATCAGCACCTATGAATAAAGCTTTGCTTCGCCCTGGCTCATTTGTTTAATGTACTACTAAGCACATGGATAGGAGTACGCTCCAGCTTCATTCATAGTTTGCATACACACCGCGGCTACGCCGGTTCAAATCACGTAATTCGTACACCTCTATTTTATTGCATCTGACGCGGATATTCAAAATTAATATTTTGTCACCGTATACGGATCGCTCACTTGCGTTTACTTTTACAGGTATATTGGGTATATTGTTTAAGAATTTACATAGTGAGGTGGCTTTAATGAAAAAGCACATATCTACCATTCTACTTGCAATCTTTTTCGTACTCAGTGCTGTAGCGCATTATGCTGGCTTCAATCCGGTGCTGCAATTCATCTTCTCAGCCATCGCTGTTATTCTCGTCGCTGGCTTTCTGGGAAGAGCAACGGAAAGTGTTGCCCATTACGCCGGGCAACGTCTGGGCGGCTTTTTGAATGCTACCTTTGGTAATGCTGCGGAGCTGATCATTGCGATTATGCTGCTGCGCGAAGGGCTGTACGACATGGTCAAAGCGAGTCTGACCGGTTCGATTATCGGTAACCTGCTGCTCGTGCTCGGTCTGAGTATTTTCGCGGGCGGTCTCAAGCACAAGGTGCAGAACTTTAATGTCGCACTGGCCAATATGAACGGATCACTGATGATCGCTGCGGTTATCGCCTTGTTCGTACCGGCTCTGTTCTTGAACACGCACTCGATCACCCATCCACAGGTGAATACGCTCAGTCTGATCGTTGCGGGATTGCTGATTCTCGCCTACATTGCATGGCTCATCTTCTCGATGGTTACGCATAAGCATTATCTGGCAGATGTAAAAGCGACTCCTGCTGGTGCAGGCGGTCATGGTGCAGGCGCAGGTGTAGCTGAGATGACTGGCGCAGCAGCGACTGGCGCAACTTCTCCTGCGGCGAGCACAGGCACAGGTGACGCACATGAGGAAGAACAGCCAGACTGGTCTAAAAAGCGTTCGATCCTGTATTTGCTTATCGCTACGGTGATGACAGCATTTGTGAGTGAGTGGCTCGTTGGCACACTGGAGACGTTCACGTCCAGCTTTGGCTTTAGCGAGCTGTTTGTCGGTGCATTTGTAGTCGCGATTATCGGTAATGCTGCGGAGCACAGTGCGGCGATTTTGCTGGCGATGAAAAATAAGATCGGCGCTTCGGTTGAGATTGCGGTCGGTAGCAGTTTGCAAATTGCCTTATTCGTGGCACCGGTGCTCGTATTTGTTAGCTTTTTCCTCGGTAATACGATGGATATTGTCTTCACGACGCTGGAGCTGGTAGCCATTATGGTGTCGGTATTTATCGCCAAGTCGATCATTCAGGATGGCTCTACCAACTGGTATGAAGGCTTGCTGCTAATTGTGGTCTACATCATTCTCGGTGTATCGTTCTATCTTGTATAACGATTCCCAACCGCTGCATCTATCATATGATCGATTACAGTTGCAGCAGCTTCACTTGTCGCTCTAATGATTGTAGCCATTTAATGAAATAGCCACAAAAAATGCCTGTACTCTCTCAGGGAGTACAGGCATCTCTATGTGATCCGGTCTGCTATTCAGCAGCCTGTGTCTTATTATTCATCGCTTCATACAGTACGGAAAGATTACGCTCCAGATTGCTAATCAACTGCTTGCCTACCGGCTCGGACACCAGACCGGCACGAATCGCAAAGTCAACTTCCTTGGAAAAACCGTAAACCTGTGTATCCAGCACTTCCTCATAGAGCGGACAATAACGCGTATCCAAATTCTCCATCTGGATTTCAATCAATTTCTCAATTTTATCTGCATCTCCTTGAAGGAGATTTAATGCTTTTATATTCAACTGTTCCTGCAGATCAGATGAAGTCATGTTTTTCCCCCCTATGTTCGAGAACTCTCGGCCATTGCTACTCCTAATATTAGACGAAATTGAAAAGCAATACAAGAACCTGCGGTCAAATCCGAACGAATTATCTTATATTTAAAATAATCACCTGTCCTATGTATTCTAATCGCTGCTTTCGCTTGTACCAAAATATAAAAATGCTGTCCCTCCAAGGAAGGACAGCATTTTGCAATCAATCATTATCAGCTAGCTTGACGTGCAGACCATGCTTTTCGAAAACGGCAACAACCGCTTCCTTCGCTGCTTCCTGGTCCGGGCCATGAACATGAAGCTCATACTGGTGATTGGTTACCAGCGTAGTGAACAACCCGAGAATACTTTTAACGTCGATGAATTTGGTTTCATATTGCAGTACGATGGACGATGTGAACTGACCTGCAGTTTGTGCAATTTCTACCACTGCTGCATTGTTCGTGTTGCTAGTTGCCATTGAAACCCCTCCTACCCTTCACTTTAGTGTTCATTAACACAGTTTTCCCTACCATCATAAATGAATACGCTTTCTTATGCAACTGCTTTCTTGCGCCGGGATATGAAAAACGGGGCATAAGCGATAAGCCCGCCAAATACGGCGCCCTATCTATCTTATAACCCCTTTTCCCACAAAATTTAACCTTGTAATCGTATTATATTGCGAAGCCGTTTATTTCAAGTTTTCCGGATTGAGTGGCTCCAGCTCAGGCAGTACAAAATGTCCGTCCTTACGGATCAGCACATCATCAAAATAAATTTCGCCGCCACCGTATTCTGGACGCTGGATGAATACGAGATCCCAGTGAATCGAGGAACGGTTACCGTTATCGGTTTCTTCATAGGCTTGCCCCGGTGTGAAGTGGAAGCTGCCTGCGATCTTCTCATCAAACAGAATATCCTTCATCGGATGCAAAATATGCGGGTTGAAGCCGATCGCAAACTCACCGATATAGCGTGCACCCTCATCAGAATCGAGAATGCTGTTCAGCTTCTCTGTATCATTGCTTGTCGCCTCGACAATTTTACCATTCTCAAAGCGGAAGCTTACATTTTCAAAGCTCGTGCCATTGTAGACCGTTGGTGTATTGTACGTAATCGTGCCGTTTACCGAATCGCGTACCGGTGCACTGAATACTTCACCGTCCGGAATATTGCGATGACCGGAGCACTTTTTGGAGCCGATGTCTTTGATTGAGAAGGTCAGATCCGTTTTGTCGCCAACGAGACGAACCTTGTCTGTACGATCCATCAATGCTTGAAGCGCATCCTGGGCCTTGTCCATTTTCGCGTAATCCAGGTTACATACGTTGAAATAGAAGTCCTCGAATGCCTCGGTGCTCATGCCTGCTAGCTGCGCCATGCTTGCATTTGGATAACGAAGCACCACCCATTTGGTATGCTTCACGCGCTGCTCGCTATGTACAACATGCTGGTAGAAACGGTTATACATTTTCAGCTTGTCATCCGGTACGTCAGCCAGGTCGTTAATATTCTCGCCTGCACGAATACCGATGTAGCCTTGCATTTGCTTCATACGCTCCAGATCAAGTGCTGCCCATGTTTTCAAGCTTTCCTCGGTTGCGTTCAGCAGCATCGCACGTTGTACTTTGCGGTCAGTCAATTGTACGAATACATTACCTCCGCGTGCTCCAACCTCATGAATGACTGCGTTCAGCAGATCGCGCTCCGTTCCGATCATTTCCACCAGCACGTTCTCACCCGGTTGTACATCGATCGAATATTGTACCAGATTTCTGGCTAATGTTTTCACTCTTGGGTCCTGCATTCACATTCATCCTCTCCAGATTTTTGAACAACGGTTAATTATTCAACGAATAGTGTACCATGCTCCAAACGTATTGTCTTTAATTAAAGCCATATTGGCTACAACGAATCAGCCGCTATATGCAACAACACCCGCCAGCATTTCCTATAACAGGACATACTGACGGGTGTATCGTATACGTTAAAATTAATAAAAATACGGCATGCTTATATCGTTCTAAACGATGAACCTCAGTCTTACGGACGAAGGCTCAAATCCAGGCATACCTGATTACGCCCGCTATGCTTCGCTTGATAGAGCGCACGATCCGCCCGGTAAAATAACGATTCTACACTCACGTCCTGATCCTTCCAGTTCCAGTCCGCAATACCGCAGGATACGGTAACCATCGGATTCGTTTCTTCGGATACGGCGATACGTATCTCCTCTGCAATCGTGTGTGCACGGCTCTTATCCACCTGTGGGAAGTAAACCGCCAATTCCTCGCCTCCCCAGCGAGCAGCAATATCACCATCTCGAATGAGACGCTGAATTACCCGGCTCACCTGCTTCAGCACCTCGTCACCTACCTGGTGACCGTAGGTATCATTAACCGCTTTGAATTTATCGATATCGACCATCAGCAATGAGCCGCTGTAGGTTGCATTCTGATAGTTTTTGATCGAATCATCCAGATAGCGGCGCTGATACAGACCGGTTAATGCATCCTTACTTGCCATACGGCTCAGCTCGGCATGCAGGCTAGCATTGGAGACAGCCAGTCCGATATGGGTCGTAATGACCTGCAGCAATTTGAAATTATCATAGGAGAAATAATGACGATCCCCATGTCCAAGGAAGATCGCTCCATTCACCTCGCCACTGCTCATCATCGGCGAAGCAATCATCGAGCACGCGCCCGTTTCGCGCATAAATACCGATTCCACACTTGGATTGCTACAATAATCAGACAGAATAATCGGCTCCTTATCACGGTAAAGGACACCCGTCAAACCTTCTTCTTTATCCACTGTAGCACCGATCAGATGCTCTACATTTCCGTCTATCACTTCAAATATGCCTTTTTCCTGATCCAGATACATCACAACGACAAAGTCAGCTCCAAACACCTGTAGCAATTCATCTGCGGCAAATTTGAAAATCTGTTGTAGATGCAGACTTTGATTCATCCGTTTCGATATATCATTAATAAGACGCAAATCCTCATTCATTAGCTTGGATTGCTCATAGAGCTTCGCATTTTCAAATGTACGTCCCGCCGCATCTGCGATCACCGCGAGCAACTCCAGATCCTCTTCCTCCAGCGGCACCTCAGACAGCAAATGGAACACACCGTACACGCCCTGCTTGCCCATGAGCGGAATCGCTGTCTCCATCCGATCTGAATGTCCTTCCGAGCGAGAATGCACCTCTACCGCCACTTCACCCGTAGTAAAGGAGCGAACACACATATCCTCCAGTGGATTTTGTAGCTGTAGCAGCTTCACGCGTGGAATACTGCTCTCATAATCCTGTGCTACAAGTAGCTCAAATCTTACCTGCGGATACATCTGATCCACGATAGCGAACATTTCACGAATCAACGCATCAATCTCAAATTTATCGTACATCCGTTGAATGACCTGAAATAGCACCGAGCGGCGCTGTGCTTCACGTTCAACGATCGTAGCCGAGTAAAGCATATCTGCTACATACGTATATTCAAAGCGTTTATAAAAGGTGGCTTCATAATACATGCCGAGAATTTCTAGCTCATTCAGTGATAATGGATGCTCCGGCGCCACGATACAACCCAGCAGTGCAAAGCATTGCTGATGATTGCGTGTGTATAATGGCATAACCATAATATGCCCGGGTAAAATAGCTGCCGCTTCCGACTCCAGTCGACCTTCAGCAGTATGGCGCAAACGCAGTGCCTCCGCTGCTACCTTCTGCACCTGTTCACACAAGCTATCATATGGATCATTTGGACATACAAGCGGCTTTAGCTCATGGTTAAACAAAAACCATGTCGCCTTGCCCACTCTGTCCAGGGCGCGGTTTTGCTGCAGCCAGTCAGACAGGCTCTCCTCCAGCAGTGGTTCAATGTGCGGGAAATCGGAGGCTGTGATATCGACATTTTGCAGCCAGAACGACTCGTCTGCCACTGGCACGACTGGATATGAGGTCTGTTGATCTTCAGTACGCCAGTTCTGTGCAGGCGAGTTCCACGAATTGTTTGACATAAAAGCCTCCCCAATTTCTACGCTATATATTCCATAAAGCATACTTTACGTTTGCTATAATCTATACAGTTCCGTAATTGATCTATCGTTCCGTACTTGTGGTGCTATTTTAACATGCTGCTTTCGCTAAAATGAAACAGTCTCCCTAGTATATTACCAGACAGTTATCTCTATACTTGCATTATTTATACTATACCGAAAAAGTGAAGAAAGTTTCAGTATTTATAGAGCTAAGTTGCTTTAATATTTATATCGGTAATCTCGAAAAAAATATCAATAATTATTTGATTAAAAATGATTGACTTTGCTATTTTTCATGCGATATAATTTATCCTTGATGAAGAATGGATAGATTCTGATTTGGGCGTAACGTTGTTTCACCCTCGCGCTTTTTGTTGCTAATAGGACAGCGGCTGAACTCTCCTATCAGTAGTGTGGTTTTCTATCCGGCCCACGACAGACAAAACGCGGCAACATGAATCAAAGACCCAAAGCCCCGATGTTAACCAAAACTATATTGAATTAAAAGGAGCTTGCTATAAATGGCACGTTACACTGGTCCAAAATTTAAACTTAGCCGTCGCGTAGGTATTTCCCTGAGCGGCACTGGTAAAGAACTGAAACGCCCTTTCCCTCCAGGACAACATGGTCCTAACCAACGCAGAAAAATGAGCAACTACGGTATGCAGTTGCAAGAAAAACAAAAACTGCGTTTCATGTACGGTCTGGGTGAAAAACAATTCGCAACTCTGTTTGCGAAAGCACAAAAAATGTCTGGTATCGCTGGTGAGAACTTCATGTTCCTGCTGGAAAGCCGTCTGGACAACCTCGTTTACCGCGCTGGTTTCGCGAACAGCCGTCCAGGTGCACGCCAACTGGTTGCTCACGGTCACGTGACAGTAAACGGTAAAAAAGTAGATATCGCTTCTTACTCCGTAAAACCAGGTGATGTTATTGGTCTGCGTGAAAGAAGTCGTGGTCTGAGCTCCGTTAAAGAAGCTCTGGAAAACCGCACTCATCTGGTAGCTTACGTTGAATTCAACGAAGCAGCAGTTGAAGCAAAATACATTCGTCTGCCTGAGCGCTCTGAGCTGACTCAAGACATCGACGAAAGACAAATCGTTGAGTGGTACAACCGTTAATCCCAACGAAAATGAAGCGCCGGATGATTCCGGCGCTTTTTGTTTGCGGTTTTTTAGGAGGGGATTGTTTGCTAAGACTGGGGCTGGGGTTGTGGCGGAGGGTATGGGGACACCACTCCGGGAAGGAATAAGGGGACGGACTCGGGTGGAGCCGCGGGAATCTTTTGGATTAGGAGTAATTGAAGATTCCCGCCCCTCCAAAGTCGTCCTTTCCCCTTATTTCCTTCCCTCCGTTCTGTGCGGATCGCAGACTTGATTTCAATCAAACCTCAAACCTCAAACCTCAAACCTCAAACCTCAAACCTCAAACCTCAAACCTCAAACCTCAAACCTCAAACCTCAAACCTCAAACCTCAAACCTCAAACCTCAAACCTGGGTGAGTTTAAGGGGTCTGGTGGATGGATGCAAGATTAAATTTGCTTTTTTTTATACGTGTACCGGGATAAATAAGTATGTGGATGCAAAAACAGCCTGAGCAGTATCACCATCCGGGTGCAGGTGTACTGTTCAGGCTGTTTTTTTAGGTGATATTAGATTTAAGCTGTCGTAAGCAACTACGTGGCTAAAGAGAAGGGGTATTGTGCCATCTTACGTTATTTGAATATGAATATAGATGGCTTCTATATTCTATAGTTCATGATTGAGAATTGTTGTCCTCATCTCTTTGTTCCTATCTCGTGTTCTTGGCTTATCATGCTTGTTCTTCTATCCATATTGCAGTTCATCTGTAGAGGCTTCTTCTATGATTGAATGATTGCAGTATAGGATGGATCGAAGTTTGACTTCGAACTTTAGGATTAAAAGTTCTTTTAACCTTATGCGCCGCGGCGCGTGTTTTTTGTTGAATCGTCTGGTTGCTCGTGTTGTTGATCCGTGTCTTCTACAGTTGTGGAATTGTTCAGCTCCGGTGATGGGGCTGGCTCGTCGTTTGAATCTGTCACCTGATTTGACGATTGTGCTTCTGTATCCGTTACTGTATCGGTATCACTTTCACTAACATGAACATGGCTGTCTGCATCTGAGTCTTCCCCATTGGCTGGCTCTGCTTCGGTTTTGAACTGGGATACGAGTTCGTTGAGCACGTCTGCTACTTGTTGCAGGGAATGTGCGGACGTTTCCAGGTTTTCTAACGATTCTAGCTGGCCTGTAGAGCGTCCTGTAGCTACCGATGCGCGTTGTGCTGTGTTTTTGGCGATATCGGCCAGGTTTTCCAGTGAAGCATTGATTTGTTCGGAGCCTGCGGACATTTCTTCGGATGCGGAGGATACTTCTTGAATCTCAGCCGACATGCGTTCAATGCCCTGTTGAATCTGTTCGAACAGGCGACTCGTTTCTTCCAATGAAGTCATGCCTTTGGTTACGCGGCTGGCTCCGTTGTCCATGCCTGCGAGTACGACAGCCGTTTCGTCTTGCATCGCCTTGATCTGCTCGGTGATCATACGCGTGGACTCTGCGACGTGACCGGACAGATTACTGATCTCGGTAGCGACTACACCGAAGCCGCGGCCTGCTTCACCGGCACGCGCGGCTTCGATCGAAGCATTGAGCGCCAGCAATGTAGTTTGCTTGTTAATGCCATGAATAATATCGATGATGCCATTAATCTGTAAGGCGCGGTTATGGAGCATTTCTGCCATTTTACCGGACTCGTCCATCACGAGCTTAGCCGAATCGATTTGCTTGACTGCTTTACGCAGTTGTGCGCTACCATCGCGTGTCTGCTGCTCCATTTCTTGAGCGGCCTCGGCAACTTCCTGTACCGATTCTGCGATGCGCTGTACGCCAGTAGCCATTTCTCCCATCGCCAGCGTACTCTCATCTGTCGCCTGAAGCTGGGTGCGCGAATCAAGCTCCACTAATTGTAGCTCCTCGACATTATAACGAGCAGCTTCGGCATTTTCCGCAGAGCGATTAGCAACTTGAGCAGAGGTATCACGAATCGCATTCGATTGCTGGCTGAGCCTGCGCACGATCTGTGCTGTTGCTTCCAGAATTCGATTAAATTCCGTCGCCATCTGTCCAAATTCATCCTTACGATTCACCTGCAAACGACCGGAATAATCGCCTTCTGCCATCCGGCGGCTCATTTGCATCATGCCGCGAATTTGACGAATCATACCTAAATTGTTCCACAGAATAGCTGCCGTCAGCAGAATCAGGCTGACTATGCCGATAATAAGCAGTGTATTCAGCATCTCGCGCGCAGGTCTTTGAATCTCGGCTTCAGATAATAGCACTGCCGTCTTCCAACCTGTATCAGAAAGTGTATCAAAATAGAGCGTGTACGAGTTGCCGTTTAACGATACGGTGGTCTGTCCTTTCGGCTGAGCCTCCATCAATGCCAGTGCCTGCTTGTTCACGCCATCTGCACCGCTAAATGTTTGCTCTGGCTTCAGATCTGCCTGGCTACTCGCCAGAACCAGCCCTGTATCATCCAGCAATAAGGCATGACCGACATCGCCGATATTCATATTGCTGACATAATCCTGAATGCTACCGATATTAAAATCAGCAGTTGCGACACCAATCGCCTGTCCGGTGCTGTTACGAATCGTTTTACCGGCTGTGATCATACGAACTTTACTTTTCGGATCAAGCACAGGCTTGGTGTAATAAATTTTATCAAAATTGCCCAGTGTACCCGTATACCACGACTGATTCAAATAATCGTAATCCGCCGAATCATATTCAAAGGTTGTACTGATACGATCTCCATCTTTGGAAGCATATACGGAATGATAAGGCTTACCATCGTCGTACACATCAGACGCCAAAAATATCCCCGTCCCATACGTCATTGAATTTAGCATCGTCCAACGCTCGGTTAACTGTGCATATTGATCCATATTCATCGACGGACCAATCTGTCCCACCGCATTAGCAAGTGAAGTTGCGATGATCGAATTACGTGATACCTGTTCACTAATATTTGAAGTTACGCCGGCTAGCGTACTGGAAGCGGTTCGACCCATTTCTTCGTTCAGCTTTTGTTTGGAAAACTGGTAAGCCAGCAAGCTAATTAGCACGACGACAATGAACACGATCGGTAACAGCGTGCTTAAAGTGCGTGCTTGAATGCTTTTGAATTGCAATCTTTGCAGCATCGTTTTGTCTCCTCTGTTATATGTAATGATGCGGTCTTCACGCCACAATCTATATATATCGGTCAGATGACATATATTTTTAGCTTTTTATGGATATCTTTGGTGGCAAAATCAGCTTTATTTGGGGACATTTCGCTTTGCTGACGACAAAGTTGTTTTTATCGTAAGTTACATGCAGTGTTCGGTTGAAAAAATAAAATATTTTTCTTGCCTGAATTGGTGCGTATAGGTCGAAGTTTTATAAAGGATCATGTCTTTCCAGGTTACTCCCTGTCCTTGTACCATGCTGGAGCAGCCTCTATATATAGCAAAAAGGGAATCTTCCTATGAAGCGAAGATTCCCTTTTTCTATTAGCTAGCCTTTCATTGCGGTAAATGTCTGTTTCTATCCGCTTCAACTTGAAGCACATATGCTACTCGCGGATGCGGAATTTGCCGATGACCTCGTTCAGCTTTACCGTAACCTCCTGCAACGAATCGGTCGAGCTATTCAGATTGTCCAGCGAGTGAAGCTGATTACGCGAGCGCTCCAGCGCTTCTACAGAATAACCGGAAGACGCACGCGCAATATCTGCAAGCTGTGCCAGCGAGGCGCTGATCTGCTCCGAGCCTGCTGACATTTCTTCCGATGCAGACGATACCTCCTGCACCTCATCCGCGACTCGTGCAATATCATCACGGATAAGTGTAAAGCGCTCCTTGATCTCATCCAGCAACTGCAAGCCTTGATCTACCTGCAGACTTCCTTCCTGCATACCTTGCAACGCAACACGCGTCTCGTCCTGCATCTCACCGATCTGTGCGGTAATACGGTTCGCAGAGGTGCCTACACTTTCCGCTAGCTTGCCAATCTCGGCTGCCACAACAGCAAAGCCACGTCCATGCTCTCCCGCACGCGCTGCCTCAATCGAAGCATTGAGCGCGAGCAGCTTAGTCTGACCACTAATATCGTGGATAAAATGAATAACTTCGCCAATCTGCTCTGAACGTTCATTCAGGGAGCGGATCACGTCACCTACCTGATCGAGCGCACCCTTCGCTACATGAATCTGACGATTCACATCACCGAGCCGTTCGTTCCCCTGCTTCGTTTTAGCATCAATTCCATGCGTTGCTTCCGATACTTGCTGCACCGATTCTGCAATCCGCTGGATACCGATTGCCATTTCCTCCATCGCGGTTGTACTTTCCGAGGTAGAGATGAGCTGTACCTGTGCTCCCTTGCGAAGCTGCTCCATCTGCTCTACATTGAAGCGCGCTTCATCTGCTGCCTGCTGCATACCACTCGACAACCGATCCGCAGAATGATGAATAACATTCGCTTCCTCACGCAGTGTGCCTACAATTCCAGATGTACCTGCCATAATTTGATTAAATTCATCCGACATCTGCCCGAACTCATCCCGACGTGCGCTCAGCAAATGCTGTGAATAATCCCCTTTGGCCATGTGTCCACTTAGCTCACGAACTTTACGGATTTCACGAATCAGATCACGATTGTTCCACCAGAGCGAAATAAGAATAATCAGCAATCCGATCAGACCGACCGTACTGAGCAGCATTAACAAATTGTTCAACGGACGCTCGATTTCGGCTGCTGGAAGCAGGATAGCGATCTTCCAGCCTGTATTCTGAACTGTACCGTATACGACTTTGTAGCGTTCAGCCGCACGTAGTGTGCCTTCTCCTGAGCTGTTTTTGAGCATCTCTGCCGATAAATCTGTTCCGAGAATCGTAGCTGCCTTATCCCCTTGCTTGGTCAGCCCACTGCCGCTTGCGAGCACGACACCATTTTTATCGAACAAAATGGCGCTGCCATTGTTGCCCACGTTTAGCTTACGAACGGTATTCTCTATATTACTCAGGTCCAGATCGGCAGTAGCTACACCAGCGATTCCACCATTCGGTTGGTAAAATGCCTGTCCGGCTGTAATCAATGTTAATTTTAACGTGTCATCATAATAAGGCTCGGTATAGATCACTTTCCCATTAGCTGCTGTACTTTCGGTATACCATGCCTGACCCAGATAGTTATAGTTCGGGTCATCATAGGTTTGTGTTGTTTTGAGTTGATCCCCTTCGCGATACACATAGATGGAGCGATATTTTACACCTTGAGCAAAAGCTCCGTCTGCAAAAAATACACCCGTACCATACGTGAATGGAGCAGCTTTCAGATTGCGAATACCGATTTGTCCATAGTTTTCAATCGATGTGTTGCCTTCTAATGTCTCTGCAGCACTTGTCATCGCCGATACAAAAGCAGCATGATTCGTCAGTTGAGCATTAATATCATTGGTGATTAGCTGGAGCGACTTGAGGCTACTTTCATTAATTTGCTCGCTTAATGCATTGCGTGAAAATAAGTACGACACCAGACTGATCAGAATCAACGTAATCAGGACAATGGGTATAAGTGTAGCCATCGTTCTTGTCTTAATACTGCGAAATCGATATCTCAACATACGGTCCCCTCCTATAGCATGCTCTTCTCTCTACCGTACATATCGACAAGCCCGGATCAAATGTTTAACTATATAACTTATTTTTTTCGACAAAAAAAGCGCCTCCTTAGTTGGAGACGCTTTTTCAGGAAAATCTTCTATGAATTAGTTGTCAATCAGGACAGTTTCAGCTTTGCAAATTTACGTTTGCCGACCTGTACGATATCGCCGTCTTTTGGCTCAATGCTTGCATTCACATCATCCAGCTTTTGCTCGTTTACTTTGAGCGCTCCCTGCTGAATACTGCGTCTGGCTTCACTTTTCGATGCAGCAAAGCCAAGCAGGCTGACGAGATCAATCACACCGATTGTGCCATTTTCCAGATGCGACGGCTCGATCACAAACTCTTGAATATCGTCTGGCAATGCGCGCTGCTGGAATACCGTTACAAAATGGTTTTTCGCTGCTTCAGCCGCTTCTACACCGTGGTACATGCGTACAAATGTGTACGCCAGATTCATTTTAGCATCGCGTGGATGAACGCTTCCGTTTTCCAGACCTTGCTTGAGTGTCGCCAGATCATCGTTATTCATGTCGGTTGCCAGCTCGTAGTACTTCGCCATCAGCTCATCCGGAATACTCATCGCTTTACCGTAAATTTCATTTGGCTGCTCATCGATACCGATGTAGTTGCCCAGACTTTTACTCATTTTCTGTACGCCGTCCAGACCTTCAATCAGAGGCAGCATGATGGCAACCTGTTGCTCTTTACCGTATTCCTTTTGTAGTGTACGACCCATCAGCAGGTTGAACTTCTGATCGGTTCCGCCCAGCTCAATATCGCTCTCCAGTGCAACCGAGTCCATCCCCTGCATCAGCGGGTAGAAAAACTCATGAATACTAATTGGCAAGCCGCCCTGGAAACGCTTTGTAAAATCATCGCGCTCCATCATACGAGCGACCGTTACTTTGGCTGCCAGATTTACCACATCAGCAAAGCTCATCGGGCTCAGCCATTCGGAGTTGAAGTATACGGTTGTTTTCTCCGGGTCCAAAATTTTGCCGATCTGCTTCTGATAGGTTTCGGCATTATGCTTCACCTGTTCCTCTGTCAACTGCTTCCGTGTTTCGGATTTGCCGGTTGGATCGCCGATACGTCCGGTAAAATCACCAATAATCAGTTGAACGACATGACCGAGTTCTTGAAATTGACGCAGCTTTTGCAATACGACCGTGTGACCGACGTGAATATCCGGTGCTGATGGGTCCAGACCGAGTTTTACAGTTAGCGGTTTGCCCGTTAGGAGCGATTTGATAATTTTGTTACGCAGTTCATCCTCAGGTACGATCTCTACCGTACCGCGTTTAATCACGCTAAGCTGACGTTCAACCTCAGCTTGCTGCTGGGGCGTTAATTCTTCCCATTTTGCCATGATAGTATCCCTCTTTTCATGTTGTTAACAATCATTCACAAATGACGCAGGTTAAGCACGGATGACTGACCGATAGATGTCATTTCCTCAGGGGCAGCACATACAAAAAAGACCTGCCGCCCCGACAAGGGACGAGCAGATCTCGCGTTACCACCCTAATTGAAATTGCCATCGTCGCTACCAGCATCATGATGATTTCTGCCCTATGTACAATCCCATCCGATAACGGATCAATGTGTACATCTACAGGTCAAAGACCATCAGCCAGCTCAACAGGCTAATTCCCACTTCATTTACATAACGGAATGGATATTCCGGTCGGATAGCGCTGCTATGTATATCCTCCTATTCGGAAGCGACTATACGCTGCATGCTCCTATTCGACAGCTCAGGACGTGTAATTCGAAGGAAGTCTCTACCGGTTTGCACCAACCACCGGCTCTCTGCAAAGAGTGCTCTCCGCTTCTACTGGGCGTCTTTCCACGCTTTTCACCTATGAAATTGCTACTCGATCTAAATATACCTACCTTTATAACATGACTACTCGTAACAAGTCAATGCGAGTATGCTCCGACTTTTGAACTATTCGCTCCTTATCCTACATAAGAAACTGATTGCTGACTAGTATTTTATGCTATAATAGTGGCTGGTAAAAGGGGGAAAACTAATGGCTGAAAAGAAGGACAATCGTCCATCTAAAAAACCTGCCAACTCTTCCCGTGGCCGTACATGGGGGCGCAGAATCTGGCTCACCTTCAAGTGGACTGTGATTTTCTGCGTTACGGTTGCATTGTTTGGTGGGGGAATTATGCTGGGCTACGTTTCTTCGATTGTCAAAGACGAGCCGGTACGTTCGCGTGAAGAGATTGTTAAGGCGATCAATGAGAACGCCGTAACTGGCTTTGCTTATTTTAGCGATGGCTCTCCAATTGGACAGCTACGAACGGAAGAAGACAGACGCCTGGTAACGTTTGATCAAATTCCGCAATCCGTTATCAATGCGATTATATCCATAGAAGATAACCGTTTTTATGAACATATGGGTGTGGATATGAACGGTACACTTCGTGCCGTGAAGCAAAAAGTACTGAATGAATCTGTGCAAACAGGTGGCAGTACACTCACTCAGCAGCTCGCAAGACGGGTGTTCCTCAGTGCGGATAAAACGGCAGATCGCAAAATCAAGGAAATGCTGTTATCGATGCGAATTGAGCGCTTTTTGACAAAAGATGAAATTTTAACGGCCTATCTGAATAAAATGCCATTTGGTAAAGGCTCGAATGGCTATAATATTTTCGGAATCAAGGCTGCTGCTAAAGGGATTTTCAATATCAATGATCTGGACAAAATTAATATTGCAGAAGCTGCTTATATAGCGGGTCTTCCGCAATTGCCAAGCGCCTACTCTGCGTTTAGCAGTGGCGGCAAATTTAACGAAGCTGGCTTCAAGCGTGCCGTGCAGCGTCAGCAGCTTGTACTCAAGCGAATGAAGGATCTCGGCAAAATTACGAATAGCGAGTACAGCGAGGCGCTTGCCTTTGATATTAAAGGGGCACTTGCTAAATCCTCTGCTAAAGCCTACTCGACCTATCCGTATCTGATGATGGAGATCGAGCGTCAGGGTGCCCTGCTCATTATGAAGCAGGAAAATCCGAACGTTGACCTATCCAAGCTCTCCACTGAAGAATACAATCAGTTGTTTGAGGAATCACGGCAAAAGCTGCTGACAGGCGGCTATCGTGTATATACGACCATTAACAAAACGGTCTACAATACGATGCATGAAGTAGCGGAAGACAGCAGCAACTTCTCTCCAGATAGCAAGACCAAGGGAAAAGAACAAACTGCTGCCATGATGATCAATCACAAAACAGGTGCTATTCTCGGGATGATCGAAGGACGTGACTTCCAGGAAGAGCAAATGAACTATGCAACGCAGATGATGCGTCAGCCCGGTTCAGCAATGAAACCGATCGCGGCTTATTTGCCAGCGCTGGATAGCGGTGCGGTGCAGCCTGCAAGTATTCTGGATGACGCACCTATCATTCTCAAGGATGGCAGCAAAGGCTTCCACATTCCAGGTAATGCGAATGGGCGTTATCAGGGACTGGTCACTGCGCGTACCGCATTGAATGAATCGTTAAACCTACCAGCACTCAAGGTGTTTCTGGACAAGGTTGGTATCGACAAAGCATGGGCATTTGCGAAGAAGCTCGGTATTACAACGATTCAAGATGCCGATTACTCTGCCCAGACCGGTGTTCTCGGCGGTCTGAAATACGGAGTAACGGTTGAAGAGCTGACCAATGCATACGGATCGATCCCGAATCAGGGCGTGTTCAATGATGCGTATATGATCCGGCAAATGGATGATCCGTACGGCAAAACGGTCTACAAGCATGAGGCTGATCCAAAACGTGTCTATTCCAAGCAAACGGCGTATTTGATGACCGATATGTTGCGCACTGTCATTTCCGGTTCGGACGGGACAGCACGTTCACTGCAAAGCCTGTTCAACAAATACGGCAAAATTCCGATCGCTGGTAAAACAGGTACGACGCAAAATTATGCGGATGTCTGGTTTATGGGCTTCACACCGGATGTCACGCTGGGCGTATGGGCAGGCTATCGTGAACCGGTGAATACACTGTCTAACGATGGTAAAAAGCGTGCTCGTGCAATCTGGGCTACGATTATGAACAAAGTAACGGATCGCGATCCAGAGCTGTTCCAGACCGATTCGTTCAGCAAGCCGGATGGTATCGTAACGCAAACCGTATCCGGTTTTAGTGGGAAGCTGCCAACGAGTGCCACACGCGCATCGGGTAAGCTGGTCACTGATATTTTCAATGCCAAATATGTACCAAAAGACTTTGACGATGGCGTATCGTACGCGAAATATATTACGTACAACGGCGTTAACTATATTCCGCAGGATAGTACACCGGACGATATGGTCAGTCAGCGTACCGTCGTGAAGCGCGACATGCCGATCTCACAATTGATCAAAGATCTGCAAAGCGCATTGTCCAAAATGAGAGGCAATCGCTACTCGCTCAGTCACTATCTGCCTGAGGATGCAAGTGCGGATGCACCGACGCAGGTCGATCCACGCCGTGATGATGGCAGCGCACCAAGCTCACCAGGTAATGTACGCATCTCGGTGAATGGCACCAGCGCAAGCATTACCTTTAACGGTAGCGGCTCATCCGATGTGGTCGGTTACCGCCTGTATCGCTCCAATGGTGACGGGTCTTATCAATATCAGAAATCCGGCAAGCTAGGTACAGGAAGCTTTAGCTCTACGGTAGCCGGCAATGGCAATACCGCATTCTATGTCACCGCAGTCGATGTGGGTGGGCATGAATCTGCGCCTAGCGCTTCGGTAAGCTATAGTCCAATTCCAACTCCACCGCCGCCTGTCAATGGTGAAGGCGTGCCAGGTGGTAGTGAAATGGGAACCGGCTCCGATGACGGAACAGATAATGCTGGCGGAGCAGCACCAGCAGCTCCTACATCTGTTAGCGCTCAAAGCAACGGATCGGGTGTTGTTAATGTAAGCTGGGCAGCTTCAGGTGAACCGACTACATCGTATAAGGTGTATTTTAGCCAGAACAACGGTGGTCCTTTCAGTCTCGTCGGAACGGTACGCGAACCAGCATTCCAGTACAATGCTGGCTCAGCGAATGGCGGCTGGTTCTATGTTGTCGCTGAAAATGGTGGTCAATCGTCAGCTCCATCCGCTCCTGCTCAGGCGAGATGATCGTACTCTAGAACAAGAGTTAACTAGAATATAGAAGTGAATTTAATTTTAAACGGATAATAGATATACGGAGCAGCTTGACTAGCGTAAGGTAGTGAAGCTGCCCCTCCTCTATCCGCACAGCGAAAAGCGCCTTTCATGTTATCATGAAAGGCGCTTTTTATTTATATTTATGAAGTAGAATCTCAGGTTCTTCGTTACCATGATGACGTATAAAGTCGATCATTCATGACGAACTCCTGCTTGTCTTCCAACAATACCTACACTCAATGATCATCGAATCCATCATAAAATAAAAATAGCCTGCTTGCAGAGATCACTCTCCACAAGCAGGCTATAAGAGGCAACCACAAAGTCACCTCTACTCTTATGAATTAACGCTGGTTTACAGACAGACGCAGAATCGTCTCATGCGGCAAAATAACGCGTGAGTTGTCCACGTTTTCCTTTTTCATCAGCTTGGTGAGCAGACGCATGGCTACCGCACCCAGATCGTACATTGGCTGAGCAACTGTTGTTAGTTGCGGACGAACCATCGAAGCAAGACGGATGTTATCTACGGAGATAACGGAGAAATCATCCGGAACCTTCAGGCCTTCATCCTGAATACTGTGGATCGCACCGATTGCCATTTCGTCAGTTGCTGCGAAAATAGCTGTTGGGCGCTTTTTCAGACCGATGAAGTATTTCATTGCTTCTACACCGGATTCATAGCGGTAGTTACCGATACGTACCCAGTCTTCTTTGTATTCGATGTTAGCAGCTTCAAGCGCTTTCTTGTAACCCTGGAAGCGAGCGTAGCCATTCGCAGGGTCTTGCAGCGTACCGCTGATCATCGCGATATCGCGGTGTCCGTGACGGATCAATGTGTTTACCGCATCAAATGCAGCTTGCTCATGGTCGATGTCCACGGAAGGAATGATGCCTTCTTCATCGCGTGTTGCGCAGAGCACGATTGGCACTGCGGCTGTTTGAAACGCTTGCAGATGATCCTCGGTTACCGTACCACCCATGAACAACAGACCGTCTACTTGCTTTTCCAGCAGCGTGTTCACAACGCCAATTTCTTTTTCTTTTTTCTTATCGGCATTACACAAAATGATGTTGTAATGATACATGTTAGCGATATCCTCGATCCCGCGCGCGATTTCCGCAAAGATGGAGTTAGAGATATCAGGAATAACGACACCTACAGTCGTTGTCTTTTTGCTTGCCAGACCGCGTGCAACGGCATTTGGACGATAGCCCAGACGCTCGATCGCTTCATATACCTTTTTACGGGTTTGCGGTTTGACGTTCGGATTGTTATTGACTACACGAGATACGGTAGCCATAGAGACGCCGGCTTCGCGTGCTACATCGTAAATAGTTACTGTCACGTTCATTCTCTCCATTACAGGTAAATTTTCGTCTTGTTTTCAACGATTTTCTTAATTTTTCATTTACATTCATAATACGATAAATTGCAATCTGATGCAATCATGTTAACAATTGTTTAAGAGAGCGCTTCACGCAATGCGTTAGCTGTAATGTTGGAATGAGAAGTATCCCATACCGATTTGCCCTCTTTGATTAAAAGCACCTGCGGTGATTGATGCTGTACATCCAGCGCATCCGCAGCAGCAAGCGAAACATCACGATTTTCCACGACATAAATCAGACTATAATCGACATCTTCATTAGGCTCACTGCCCAGATAAGACTGAAATTGTTGGTACGCTCCTGCACTGATTGGACAACGCGTACTGTGTTTAAAAACGAGAAGCGGCTTCTGTGCGGTATGATCAATAGCCTCATTTAGCTGGTCGATCGTTGTCAATTCCGTTACGTTTGCCATTACCCACACATCCCTTTTTTGTTATATTGTAATGTAAGAACGTTTTCATAATCAACTATCATAAGTATCTTATCAAAAAAGGGCTGAAAAATCTATTTTTTTGTCAATGTTAACGCTTTTTTAGCCCTTCTTGTATAATGTAACTTTCATGGTAGTTATCATTTCCATTTCAAGAATACGCTAATAATGAGGGTTTTTATGCTTCATTTGCTGCATGGATGGCTCTATGAAGTGGTTATTGTTACAATGGATGGGAATGAGTAATGTTATACCAAATGACAGGACAGGAGGACAAATCAAATGAGATTAGATGGTAAAAAGGTAATTGCACTGGTTGATGAAGAATTTGAAGATCTGGAGCTATGGTATCCTGTCTACCGTGTACGTGAGGAAGGTGCCGAGGTTCATCTGGCTGGCGCCGAAAAAGGCAAAACGTATACTGGTAAATATGGCGTACCCGCTCAGGCAGAATACAGCTTTGATGAGCTGAATAGCAGCGATTATGACGGTATTCTTGTACCGGGCGGCTGGGCACCTGACAAGCTGCGTCGTTATCCAAAGGTGCTGGAGCTGGTACGTGAGATGCACGATGCGCGCAAGCCGATCGGTCAGATCTGTCATGCAGGCTGGGTGCTCGTTTCAGCTAAAATTCTGGATGGTGTTACCGTAACGTCTACACCGGGCATTCGCGATGATATGGAAAATGCAGGTGCCATCTGGAAGGATGAAGCTGTCGTTGTCGACGGACATATCGTCTCGGCTCGTCGTCCACCGGATTTGCCGCCGTATGGGCTGGCATTTTGCGATGCACTGGCTGGGAAGCGTACGTGAAGGTTTAAATTTAGATATAAGTATGCATTACAAAAGGCGTTCTCATAAGAGAACGCCCTTTTCTTTTTACTATTTTACTGTTTACTCTATCATTACTGCTTATTCACTAATATTGCCTGCCATTTACCATCTGCTGTTGCTATCAGGCTACTTGTATTACACTCACAACTACTGCAATCAGACTCTTTTAACATGTCTTGCTGTGAGTAATTATACATTCACTTCAATTTGCCTTACTTGAAGTGAGCGATGCGAGCTTTTGATCCTGATGCATGAGCGCCTGGAATGCTTTTGTATAAATGTCCAGCTCCCGCTCAATCTCACTGGACGTGCGCAGCTTCATCCACTCGCCGGCCATCGCACCGGCATCACGCGCAGTCGTATGCAATACAGACTGCTTGATGCGTAGCAGCGATTGTGGCGACATACTTAAACGGTGTACGCCAAGATGGAGCCAGAATGGCAGTGAGCGCTCATCGCCTGCCATTTCACCGCAGACGCTTACTGGAATGCCAGCATCGTTGGCTGCATGGATCGTAGCGCGTAGCATACGCAGCACGGCGGGATGATACGGATTGTACATATGCGCAATATGCTCGTTCATCCGGTCAACAGCAAGTACGTATTGCACGAGATCATTGCTGCCGATACTGAAAAAGTCACATTCGCCTGCCAGCAGATCGGCAATCGCTACCGCCGCAGGCACCTCGATCATAATACCGACTTCAATGCTTCGATCATAGGCGATGCCTTCTCCATCCAGTTCACGCTTCGCTTCATCCAGTACATCGCCAGCCGAGCGCAGCTCTTCCAGCGATGAGATCATCGGATACATAATCTTCACTTTGCCATGAGCACTCGCACGCAAAATCGCACGTAGCTGTGTTTTGAACATATCGCGGTGGTCGAGACAGATACGAATCGCGCGATAGCCGAGGAATGGATTTTCCTCCTCCGGCAATTCAAAATAATCCAGCTCCTTATCGCCGCCGATATCAAGTGTACGAATAACGACAGACTCGCCGCCTGTCTTCTCCGCCACCAGACGATAAATGTCAAACTGCTCCTGCTCTGTTGGCAGCGCATGTCGATCCATATACATAAACTCGGTGCGGAACAGACCTACGCCTTCCGCTCCATTTTTAAGTGCAATTTCAAGCTCTTTGACCGAGCTAATATTGGCGGACAGTCGGACACGTACACCATCGCGTGTGACCGAATCGACCTTGCTGAGCAGTTCCAATTGCTGCTTGCGCTGCTGTTGCTCGGCACGCAGCTTGCGGTAATGTGCTACTGTATCGTTGTCAGGACTCACATAAATGAGCCCGTTATCGCCATCTACAACTACCGTTTCTCCAGTTTGCACGAGTGAATCCAGCTCCACTTCCAGACCGGATACAAGCGGAATACCGAGCGCACGCGCCATAATCGCTGAATGCGATGTTTTACCACCCATCAGCGTGATAATGCCCAGTACGTGCTGCGGATTCAAGTGCACAAGCTGCGAAGGCGGAAGCTCCTTCGCCACGAGCACGTATGGCTCATTATCGCTCGGCAGCTTCACTTCTGGCGCACCGAGCAAATGCTTGAGCAGCCGATTACCCACATCTTTAATATCGGCTGCCCGTTCCTTCATATACTCATCATCCAGCAGGTCAAACATCGTGACAAAGTGATCGGTCGCTTCCTGCACAGCTACCTCTGCCGCTTTATACTGACGTTCAATAATACCGCGAATTTCATTCATAAATTCAGGGTCTTCCAAAATGGCAATATGCGCATCAAAAATACTGGATTCCTCTGGTCCTGCAATTTCTGAAAACTCGGTTTTCATCGATTCAATCTCATGCTTGGACGTGCGAATACCCTCATACAAGCGTTCAAATTC
>JBCNLJ010000039.1:0-52122 GCA_039595515.1 Paenibacillus sp.
ATCTATCCCTCCAATTTTGTAATAATCGTTACAGAATTAGTCCAAAAACAAACCGGCATTAGCAATGCCAGTTTTTTGTTCTTGCCTGCAAGGAATGCAAGGATCTAGTTTCCAAATATCGCTGTTAGCGTGCCGCGGATAATGCGATTTGCCAGCGCTGGATTTTGCGTACCTTTGTTCAATACACGCAATCCATAGAAGCTGCTCATCGCCATATCAGCCAACTCAGCAACATAATTTTCTGCCACTTCTGAAGGGGGTAGTTGCAGTTCACCCGTTGCTATCGCTTCATGCAACACCTGTACAATCATCTTTTCCAGTATATCGACGTGTCTGCGGAAAATGCGATCTACATCGTCATCGATGCCTCCACGTTCCATCGCAGCATTAATGATCAGACAACCGGGCTTTTGCTGCTCGGTAAAATCGAACGGCAGGGCGTATTCAAACAACGTCTGCAATCGTTCTCTGGCAGACAGAGATTGCTGCAAAATACGTTGTTGTTCCGAGATTCCCTCCTGATCATAGTGCTCTAATGCTTCGATATACAGCTCATGCTTATTGCCAAACGCATTGTATAGGCTGCCTCGTCCAAGTCCTGTCTGCTCACACAAATCCTGCGCAGAGCAAGCGGCATAGCCTTTGTCCAAAAATGCGTCTACAGCAGCTTCCACGACACGCTGATCTTTAAATTCGCGCGGTCTACCAGGTGCAGGCACGATCATGTCCTCCTTCGGCTTCTTCTATAACAACACCAGTATATCCATTTTGTAACGATCAGTCAAATAATAAAATAAAAACAGGCGGCTGTAGTCCCTTTGCAGGATACTACAGCCGCCCTTTATGTTATGTGCCTTCTATGTCGTTGTCACATGCAATGTAATACTAACGCACTTTGGACAAACATGCAACCCCTTTTACGAATAAAATTGCCATTTGGTAAATATTACATATTTGTAATTATTAGTTGCACAATTTAATTGCAAACAAGCGATGATGCGTACTGCGTCGTTAAATGAAGTTATAGACTGTGGTAACATAATAGAGATAATTAGAATACGTATGCTGATCGGTTCTATAGCATTCTTTTAAAAGGATAAGAAATAAGGGTAAATGTTCCAGAAGTATGTTAGCATACCTGCTCTACCAAAAGAAGGTTATCGTTGTTGGAAGGAGAATGAGTGTTGAAGACTAATTTTTACCGTAATTTGATCATTATCCTGCTCTGTCTGGTCGCAGGCATTGTGGATGTGATCGGTTACCTGAATCTGGGGCGTGTATTTACCGCCAATATGACCGGAAATATTATCGTCATGGGGATGGCGATTGGCAATCTGCATACGGTCTCGTTTCTGCGTTCCGGTGTAGCCTTTGCTGGCTTTATCGCAGGCAATGTCATTGCCAGACTATTTCTAGGGAGCCGTAAGCCGGATGGCCCGTGGTCACCACGTCTGACGATTCTGGTCGTTATGCAGTTGATCTTTTTTCTGATCTTCGCGCTGCTGGCACGCGAGCTGCTTATTCCAGCAATCGAATATAGTCTGATCGCCCTGCTCAGCTTTACGATGGGCATGCAGACTACGATGGCGCGTCGACTCGGCATCGCTGGCATCTCGACGACCGTACTCACGAACAATATGGCAAGTATCGCGGAAGACGTAACTGCACGGCTGCGTCAGCTTGCTCGTCGCGATGGAACGGCTGCACGCGAAGGCTGGCCTGCCGCGGAGACCCTGCTGCGTGTGATCGCGATCGTTGTCTATGGCGGTGGAGCCGTCATCGCGACAGTCGTTGAACAGCGTATTCCGCTCATTGCAATCTGGATCGTCATTGTAACGATGCTGATCGTGCTGGGACTGGTGCTTGCTGTTTTTCATCGCAAAAAAGCGATAGCCGAAACGAAATAAGCCTTTCTATATTTCTATATGGGAAGCTTCTTCTAAAAGTTATTAAACAAGCAACTACCAGAGCGCTAAATCGGCATCTACAATATGCTAAGCAGACATCGCCTATAGCTATTCATTACATTTACCTGCTCCTATATACTCGTAAAAATGAAACCAGACCGTGCAAAATGAGGGTTATTATTTTATAATTAGATAGTATACCTAATTATTTTGATCTTTATTCATTCTTATTTTAATCTGTATTCATTTGTTATTTTCGTCCTCGGTAAGTGGGAATTGTAGTCGCATGGCATCAAGTCATTTTCCACCGGACGCAAATGAAGCTTTTTGGGTAATGGAGATTACTGTCGAACAAAGATCAATCTATACCAATACTATAGAACCGGGTGGTTATCAGAACCTATGAGAAATATATGGAACATTTACAAATCCGACTGGAAAAATCTATTTAGCGTCTCGACTGGCATTTTGCTGGCCGTGGCGATTATGCTGCTTCCGTCGGTGTACGCCTGGTTTAACATCAAAGCGATGTGGGACCCGTACAGCAACACGTCTGGCATTATCATTGCCGTGACCAATGAAGACAAAGGTACCAAAATTCAAAATAAAGACGTAAATGTCGGCGAGCAGGTCGTCACTAACCTGAAGCAGAACAACAAGCTGGGCTGGACATTTGTCGACGAGGATCAAGCCAAGCGCGGATTGGATAACGGTCAGTATTATGCGACGATTCTAATTCCGCCCGACTTTTCCGAGAAGATCGGCAGCATTTTGACCGATGATCCGGTGAAACCGCAGATCGTATATACGGTGAATGAGAAGATTAGCGCCATTGCCCCGAAGATCACGGATAAAGGTGCGACTACACTCACACAGGAGATCAGTGAGGAATTTATCGAGACCGCCAGTGAAGCGGTGCTTACAAAGATGAAGGATGCGGGGATCAGGCTCGAGGAGGAGCTGCCAACGATCCGTAATATTGAAAATAAAATCTTAACGCTGGAGGCGCGTCTACCGGAGATTAACCAGTTTGCCGATCAGGCGCTTGTCCTGGAGAAAAAGCTGCCGGAGATCAATGCACAGGCGCAAAAAATCGTCGAGCTGCAAAAGCGACTGCCCGAGATCGAGCAAGCTGGACAGATGATTCTCAAAGTCGAGGAGAATCTGCCCAAGATCAAGGAAGCCGGCAATGCGATTTTGGAACTGCAAAAGCGTCTACCGGAAATTCGCAAGGCTGCGGATAAGGTGAATGAGCTGGATGCAAACTTTTACAAAGTCGAAGATGCACTCAATCAGGCGATTACCGATGCGGATAAGCTCGCCAATATTATCGAGACGGCACAGCAAACCTTGCCTAAGGTGCAGGAGATTACGAATATCGGCTCCGACTTTGCTGATCGAGTGAATACATTTCTGGATGATAATGATGGCGCATTTGATGCGATCGCTCCGGTGATTCGTCAAAATCTGGTGCTACTCCAGCAGACTGCCGATGCAACGACCCAGCTTGTGGATGCGGTCGACAACGCTAATATTGATCCGCAAACTGCGCTGGATACGCTCTCCTTTGCCGAGACAAGATTGACGCGTGGTGCAGCGATCGTGGAACGTATCACCGATCTGCTGACCCGACTGAATAATGTACTACCTAATCAACCACTGAGCGATCGGATTAGTCGTCTGAACAGCATCCATGATCTGATGGAGCGCCAGATCGCACTGGTGCAGGGCATTAGCGACGCGATCCGTAACGGACAGCAGCCTGCCCGTGATATTCTGGATAATCTACGTCAGCTCTCCACCCAGACGAGCGATGCGCTGGGCGAGCTCATCTCAGTCTATGATTCGCAGATCGTACCTGACATTAATAAAGGTCTGGACAATCTGAAAACCGTCGCTCGCGATGCTTCCGATGTGCTGCACACCGCCAATAATACATTGCCGGATATCGCAGCCGTATTAAGCGATGCACAGAGCGGCGTCACCTTCGGACAGCAGGAGCTGGCGCGAATCAAACAGGATTTACCGCAAATTCGTACCAAGCTGCATGATGCTAACGAGCTTATTCAGAGCCGTATGGATCAGTTTGACGAGCTGGTCAATACCGCGGCTAGCTTCGTGAACAACGATCTGCCGGGCATCGAAAATAAAGTGCATGAAGCAGCCAACTTTGTGCGTAATGATCTGCCTCGTGCCGAGAAGGAACTGAATAAAATTACCGACCTGATCCAAAATAAGCTGCCTGAAGCCGAAACGGCCGTTCATAAGGTTGGCGACTTTGTCCGTAATGACCTGCCGGGTCTGGAGAAATCGGTTCGCAATGCAGCCGACAAAGTACGCCTGTTGAAAAACAGCGATAGTGAGCTATCGCAAATTATCAAATGGCTCAAAGGTGATATCCAGCAGGAAAGCGACTTCCTCTCCAGTCCGGTCGAGCTGAAGCAGGTTCGCACCTACCCGATTCCAAACTACGGCTCGTCCATGTCGCCCTTTTACACGACACTGTCGATCTGGGTAGGCGGTATGCTGCTCATCTCCATGTTCAAGGTCGAAGTCGATGATCCGGAGCGGCGCTTCCGTCCCTATCAGGTTTATTTTGGACGCCTCGCTACCTTTATGACAATCGGGCTTGTACAGGCATTCATTATCTCGATGGGGGATATTTTCATACTCGGTGCGTACGTCGCGGACAAGGCATGGTTTGTCGGAATGAGTATGCTGATCAGCATGGTCTTTGTGACGATGGTGTACACACTCGTATCTGTATTTGGCAGTATCGGGAAAGGTCTGGCCATCATCTTCCTCGTGCTGCAATTTTCCAGCTCCGGCGGAACCTTCCCGGTAAGCATGACCGGCACGTTCTTCCAGGCCATCCATCCATGGTTCCCATTCACCTATGCCGTGGAGCTACTACGTGAAACAGTCGGTGGCATGCTGATGTCCACCGTGTATAAGGACATTGTCTATTTGATCGGCTTTATGCTATTTTTCATTTTATTTGCGCTATTGCTCAAGAAGCCACTGGGGCCGTTAACGGAAAAAATGGCGGAAAAAGCAAAGAAAACAAAACTCATTCCTTGATGGGGCTGGGGGGTGTTATGCGCTGACTTTTGCCTTGTGGTAGGCACCACTCCGGCAAGGAATAAGGGAACGGACTCCCGTCTCGCACAGGAATCTACGGATTAGGAATGAATGTAGATTCCCGTGCTCAAAAGTCGTCCGTCTCCCTTATTTCCTTGCCTCCGTTCTGTGCTGCTCGCAGCAAAAGTTGAATAATCACACCCAGCTAGTGGGGGTGGCAGTTGATACATGAATTACATGAACCATCTGAGCTAACTCAACTATCTAAACTTGTATGATTTAAATGAATTAAGTGAATTACTTTAATTACACAAGCTGTATTTTGTAACTCTTAGCGTACAGACTAGCTCTTAAATTAGATGGATCTCGTTGCTTTGATGGACACGTTATAAATTACGATGGGGTTCAATGCATGTCGCATCTACTATCTATTCTTCTTTGGTTATTATTCTCGTTCGAGGAGATAACTGTTTGGGGCAGGGAGATCAGGTAGATTTATGTATTAATCAGCTACGATGTCGATCTCTTGAAATATCACTGTTTATTCTACGCTCATGATAAAATGAACATATGTTTGTATAGAAAAAAGTAATCCCTACGATAGAACAATTCAAATCTCAAATTTAAGTTAATCAAGCTCTTAAAAACATGCTGCGATTACCCTTATTTCGTAGGTACCAATTCGTATGGATGTAGGACGCACGGAACGGAGGGAAGGAAATAAGGGGAAAGGACGACCTTTGAGCACGGGAATCTACATTCATTCCTAATCCGTAGATTCCTGTGCGATACCGGAGTCCGTCCCCTTATTCCTTCCCGCAGTGGTGCCCCTCCAACACCGAAAGGAACAGCAAAAAGGTCTGATCATTCGAGCATCAGACCTTTTTGCTGTTTCGTTATCGTCTAAATGAGGTTTTTGATAGTAGGTAGGTTTGTACGCAGTGTGCTTATATCATTTGTTGAATGAGTAATAAGACATTGTGTACGTTTCTTATATACGTGTAACAGAATATGGAGCAGACGGCTGTTAGGATCGTTTTACTGGGCTTCGGCGTTGTGTAATCCCATTTGCTGCTTGCGGCGATAATCCTCGATGAACAGGGTGGCTAGCTGCGGGTCCCACTGGGTGCCGCGTCCTTCTTCGAGAATCATGATCGCGCGATCCTTGGGCATACCTTTACGGTAAGGTCGATCTGAGGTCATGGCATCGAAAGCATCCGCAACGGCAATGATGCGTCCGAATAGTGGGATGCTGTTGCCTTTCAGTCCATCGGGATAGCCTTTGCCATCAAAGCGCTCATGATGAGAGCGCACACCGGGCAGGTAAGGACGCATCGCATCGGCAGGCTCAACCTGGCGCAAAATACTTTCACCCATTTCAGGGTGCTTTTTAATCTGATCGAATTCTTCATCGGTTAGCTTGCCGTCCTTGAGCAGCACCGCATCCTTCACACCGATTTTGCCAATATCATGGAGCAGTGCTGTTTTGCGCAGTTGATCGATATCGTATGCACACAGACCGGCACGCAATCCGATCTCTACTGCGTATTCTGCCACACGCTGTGAATGACCGGCGGTGTACGGGTCGCGCGCATCCAGCGCTGCCGCCAGTGTAGCAAAATAACTGTCCAGCAATTGCTGGTTACGACTATCTCGCACGTTCAGCCCTTTCACCATATGGTTAAAGCCGAGGATCAAACGGGAAAAGTCATCTGAATATTCATCCTGTGCAATCACGCCAAAGTCGCCAGCTTCTACACGGGACATTGCATTGAACAGATTGTTAATCGGATGCTCTACATCACGCGCGAGCAGCAACGCACCGCACAGACTGAATACGATACTGACGAGGATGACCAGCCCTGCCCATTTCCAGTATTCCAGCGCGTCAATGCCGGTCATCTCCTGCAGGCGAATCTGGGCAGCCAGACTGAAGAGTGCTACCGGGAATACACCGATCAGGAAAATACTGAGCTGGTACTTCTGACGTACGGTCAAATATACACGCGCCAGCGCCAGCGTATCACGTCCATGAATTTTGTACAGCTTGTCTTTCACTACACGCAATAAAGGACGAATCGTAATCGACGTCAGGAAAAATTCAATAAAGGCATGCATACTGGCAACCATAAACGCGCCTGCCGTACCAATTCCGATGTAATACCACGGTATCGTAATCCATTGCTCGGAAATGGCCAGGCTAACAAGCGCAATAGCAGGTATAGCTAATCCCATAAAATGGGGCAGCATAATACGATAGATGGATAGCTTAGGAAAGCGATGCAGTTGAATATAGGCTGTTTCCAGTTGCTCGATGCTGGCGATATCCGGTAGCAAGGCCTGCCGGATCGGGGCAAGATGCTTATAAAAGGTTATTCCCTCCAGCAGCAGCATGATCACAAAGGATACTAACATGATGCCGATTAAGATCAGATTTTGAAAAAGTGTCGTATTGATCGTAGTCATGATCATCAGTCCGCCAACTACAGCTACTGCCAGTACAGAACCCGTAAGGTAATTCGCAACCATTTTTCGCAGAAATTTTTTATATTCTTTCACAGAGGGTTCCTCTTTTCCGCACATTAAAACCTAGAGTTAGCATCAGGTAGCTTTTCATGTACCTGATACCTGAATTCCTTCTATTCAGAAGGGGGAGCGGTCGGTTCGGTTCTACATTTAGAGTCTCACTATTATATTTCGGCAAATCGAGCAAAAAGTTGATGCTTTTCTCGCAGTGATTCTGACTTTACTGCGAAACGGTCAGAGTTACCGCCAGAAAATCTTGAATTACAGGAGGGCTTAGCATGGAAGCAACCGAAATGACAAGTGATCTGATCTTATTGCTGGGCACATTGCTTCTGCTCGGCGTACTATCAGCCAAAATTTCCTCACGGTTCGGCATGCCAGCACTCGTCTTTTTTATTATCGCTGGTATGATTCTGGGTCGATTTATTTATTACGATAATGCCTTTATTACACAGTGGTTCGGTGTGCTTGCACTGGTTATTATTTTGTTTGAAGGTGGGATGCAGACAGACTTTCGGCAGATCCGTCCGATTATACGCCCATCGCTATCGCTGGCGACCATCGGTGTATTGCTGACGGCATTTGTGATCGGATATTTTGCCCATCTCATTCTTGGTGTGAGTCTGCTGGAGGGGATGCTATTCGGTTCAATTGTCGGCTCGACCGATGCGGCTGCCGTTTTCTCCGTACTTGGTGGCAAAAATGTACGCAGCTCGCTCACGTCCACACTGGAAGCCGAGTCGGGCAGTAATGATCCGATGGCTGTCTTTTTGACGATTATGTTTATCGAGCTGATCCAATCGCCGGAAACGAGTATTGTCGGCGAGATTCTGTCCTTTTTCTGGGAAATGGGCTTTGGGCTTGTGCTCGGCCTGATTTGCGGAAAGCTTGCCGTATGGCTCATTAACAAAATTCATTTTGAAACGTCCAGTCTGTATCCGGTGCTCGCCATCTCCAGCGCCCTGTTCACGTACGGAGTAAGCTCGCTCACGCATGCCAGCGGCTTTCTTGGCGTGTATGTGATGGCGCTGGTGATGGGGAATTCCGATCTGACGTATCGTCGGACGATTTTGCAGTTTAATCAGGGATTTGGCTGGATTATGCAAATTCTGATGTTTGTCCTGCTCGGTCTGCTCGTCTTTCCAGAGCAGTTACCCTCGATTATCTGGCAAGGTCTGGCATTGTCGGTATTGCTAATGGTCGTTGCACGTCCGATTGGCGTATTTATCAGCTTGATGTTCAGCCAGTTTAACTTTACCGAAAAGACACTGCTGTCATGGGCTGGCTTACGTGGCGCTGTGCCGATCGTGCTTGCTACGTATCCACTACTGGCAGGAATAGAGAATGGACAGCTATTTTTTAACGTCATTTTCTTCGTCGTGCTCACCTCAGCATTGATTCAAGGCACCACCATCTCACCGCTTGCCGAAAAGCTTGGTCTGACCGAAATAGACAAATATGCGCAGCCGTCGATTATGGAGCTGGTGGCAACGGGACGGACACAATCCGAAATTAGCCATATGACACTAACTCCGCGCAGTAAGCTGATCAATCGCCAGCTACAGGATATTGCACTACCGCCTAGCGTGCTGATCACCGCTGTGCTTCGCAATGAAGATATCGTTACACCGCGCGGAGATACGGTATTGCTGCCAGGCGATAAAATTTATTTGCTTGGCCCCAAAGATAAGCGTGAGGATATCCGGCGCCTGTTCACTGGAGAAGGCAATCCGTCCCCGTCCCCAACTGCATCTTAATAAGCACACATCATAAACACATAGGATAAATACAAAAAAGGCAGTATGTCTCACTAGTGGACACACTGCCTTTTTTGTATATGGCTGCTCTTGTCTATCATGGAAAACTCCAATTGGATTCTTTTATAGCGCTGTAGATGAGCTGAGCCCTGTGGCAACGTGACCACGCGATTGCCGCTTATGATCGTGTTCCACTCAACCTTGATCAGCGATGCTAGCAGCGAGAATAACCGGACCACGCGGCTGACTGCCCTTCTCATCTGGCTCCAGCGTGATCGCAACGGTATCATAATCATCCGGCTTAAACGTATAATACATCGCTCCCGTACCGTCCCTTGTCAGGAATGTACCGGCGCTCTGCTTCACATCGCCTTTAATTAACCATACCTGAAAAGCTTGCGAACCTTGCAGCTTCGGCAGCTTATCCGCCTGTACTAGCAGGTGCGTCCCTTTGGCATCAATCACAATCGTTGCCAATCCCTGTGCCACAATATCTTTGGCAGCCGGACTTAACTTGACCGCTTCATTCACACGCAGACCCTGACTAGGCATCGATGCGGCTACAATCTTCTGTTGTAAGGTGCCCATCTCATCACTGGTCATGGCCAGTTGCTGCTGTAGATTGCCAATTTCACCGCGCAGGTTACCGGCATACATCCCGATCAGCACCGCCGCAGCGACTGCGATAGCTGTAGTCATCTGCCACAACGTAGCTCGGTTACGTGCGCTGCTGCGTCGTCCAACGGTCGGTTTCTCCGTACGCAGTGGCGTCGTCGTTGCTGACGTTGTTGCTGGAATCGTACGCTCTGCCTGCTTTTTCTCAACCGGGATCGAGCTAGAGATTGCAGCGCGCGGCACCTCGGATGATGCTGCTGTACTCACTACAGAACTAGCTTGCGCTGAATCCTGCTTATTTTCAGCAAATACGCGTTCTAAAATTCGATTTTTCATGCCCTGTGGCGGCTCTATACGTTCAACGGATAGTGGCAAAAACCCGACAACTTCACGAAACTCCTCGACAGCGAGGCGGCATTCTTTGTTATCCTTCATATATGCCTCAAATCGCTCCTGTTCTTCCCGATCCAGCCCGCCGAGTACATACATTTCGACCATATCCATCCACTCACTGTGTTCATTATTCATATGCGTTTCCCCCCTTTACCGCTTCAGCAAGCTTCCCATGAAGCTGCCGTATCGCAAGTCTGACCCTGCTTTTAACGGTTCCAAGCGGAATGCTAAACTTCTCGGATACTTCATGCTGCGTCAATCCTTGAAAATAAATTGACTCGATGACTTGCTGCTGTTCTTCACGGAGTTCCATCATTGCTTCACGAATACGCTGGCGTTCAAAATTCATTGCCACTTCTTGCTCCACATCGGCGCCGGTATCCGGAAGAACCTGCAGAGCCTCGTCGCCAACCTGGTCGGCTACAGCTCGCGATGCTTTGCGCCGCAGCATATCTACGGCTATATTTCGTGCAATTGTGAACATCCATGTCGAAAGCTTCCCCTGGCTCCGATCATAGCGTTCCGCGTGATTCCATACTCTTAAAAATAGCTCCTGTACGACTTCCTCCGCTGCCATCGTATCGTGCACGATCCGATAAGCAAACGAATATACCGCACGTTCATAACGATCATATACTTGTTCCAATGCCTCCGGGTCCTTTGCGGCAATCCGGCGCATTAGTTCTCTATCGTCCATCAGTTCACTCATCCAAGGGCTCCTTTCCCATTCCCCTCTATTATAACGTTCGCACAAAAATTTGCGATGGATGACTTTTATATGCAAATATTTTTAGGCGACAGGTATAGAGGTTAGTTATGTTAACTTCTGTATTGTTTGCTAAAAATTAAATTTTGTCACACCTAATGTAAGTTATATCAGTACGGACTCAGCGGAAGCAAGTAGGATATTTCCTTTATGGATAAACCAATAATCGTAATTCGTTAACGTTGAATATCCTATTTACCTGCTTCAGACGTTACGTTTTGTGCAAGTAGTACATTTCCTTAATTTTATACTCATCAACCTGCATGAAACCATTCCAGACGGTTTAATAATTGCATGTAGCCCTTTTGTACCATCCAGAACTTACATAAACGGGCTGGTAGCAATGGTGCGTTGCAGTGGTAAGCTACTTCTGCAAGCCTTTTCATGACCAGAGATTCATTTTGCACTGTCGTATGATCCGCTTTTTCGTTTTTCACGTTTCATCGGATAGACAAGCTGTGACAGGCTGCCGTCTATTCATCAATTTGAAGGAGTGTGGGATGATGTTCAAATCGGTTCTATCCAAAATCGGCATTTTGCTGATGGCTGTTGTACTGATCGTACCTACAACAGCGGGTGCTGCAGCAACAAGTAAGGGAGCGGGCGCTGATCTGCGTGCTACGCTGGGACAAATTCTTGGTGAACATGCGCTGCTTGCCATTATCGCCATGCAAAAGGGAATTGACGGCAAAGCCGATTTTGATCAGGCTGCCGCTGCGTTAAACGCCAACACCGATGATCTGACTGCTGCGGTTGCCAGCGTGTACGGCGAGCAAGCAGGCCAAGCATTCAAAACGATCTGGTCCTCGCATATCGGCTACTTTGTCGATTATGTCAAAGCCACTGCTGCTAATGACAGTGCTGCCAAGCAAAAAGCGAAAGATGAGCTTGCTGAATACAAAGTAACACAAGCCAAATTCTTCGCTGATGCTAACCCGAATCTGCAACAGTCGGCTCTGGAAGCAGGACTGCAAGAGCATATCAATATGCTGCTGACTGCTTTTGATGCTTATGTAGCCAAGGACTATGCCAAAGCATATGATACAGCAGATCAGGCATATAAGCATATGTTTATGTTTGGCGATATCCTGAGCGCTGCGATTGAAAAGCAATTCCCGAACAAATTCACAGGCGACACATCCACAACTCAAGCGTCTGACCTGCGCTCTGCACTGGGCATCATCCTGGGCGAGCATGCGACACTGGCTGTATGGGCCATGCAAAAAGGAATTGACGGTGCACCAGACTTTACTCAAGCTGCTGGTCTGCTGAACAAAAATACGGACGAGCTGTCTGCGGCTGTAGCGAGCGTATACGGTAACGCTGCTGGCGATGCATTCAAAACGATCTGGTCGTCCCATATCGGCTACTTTGTTGACTATGTGAAAGCGACTGCTGCAAAAGACGATGCAGCTAAACAAAAAGCAAAAGACGAGCTTGCCGAGTACAAAGTAACGCAAGCGAAATTCTTTGCTGATGCTAATCCAAATCTGCAACAATCCGCACTGGAAGCAGGACTGACAGAGCATATCAACATGCTGCTGATGGCATTTGACGATTATGTAGCTAAAGATTATGCCAAAGCATACAGTCAAGAGCGTATGGCGTATGCCCATATGTTTATGTTTGGCGACATCCTGAGCGAAGCGATCGTTATGCAGTATCCTGAGAAATTCGGCGGTACATCCAGCGGTGGCTCGACTACACCTTCCACTGGCGGCACAACGACACCTTCGACAGGTACAGATCATAGCGGTATGAATCACGGTGGTACAACTGGTGGTATGAACGGTACGACCTCCGCGGATGCAAGCCCTGAGCTGCAAACTAAAGTGATCCAATTTACTGTAGGCAGCAAAATGTACATGGTAAACGGTGAATCGATGAACATGACGACTAAACCGATCATGTACAATGGCAGAACCTATATCCCGCTGCGTTATCTGGCAGCTAATATCGGCGCGAAAATCTCCTTCAACAATACGATGAAATCGACTACGCTGAACACAGGTAGTGATGTACTCGAATTCTGGAACAACTCTCGTCGTTACAAAATTAACAATATGCTCATGATGACCGATTCGATGGTGATCTCCAGAGACGGACGCACACTGGTGCCTGTTCGCTTTGTAGCAGAGACGTTCGAGTGGAATGTAACGTACAACAACGGTATGGTTACACTGAGCAAAACGTATTAATTTTAACGATATGCGCATACCTGTGAAGGTATAGTGCAATACCAGCCAGCCACATCAAGAGGCGTTGTACCTCGATGTGGCTGGCTTTTTTATGCTTAAATGCTTGAACGCTTGAATGTTCTTTTGAGCGTATTCAATGAGCGTCCTGTAAGCCGTCTTCCCTTTAATTATACCGTTTGCGCCCATCGTATGGTGGAATCGCCTGTATTCGGTTTAAATAAGTAATACAGATTGATGCTCGCTTGCTCCCCTGCCCTTTAGCCTGTAAGCAATAACTGGAATCTGTTTCCATAGTCCTGCTTCATTTGTTAGAGAAATCTAGCTCAACCATCAAAATTCATCCTTTTTTGGTACTATCTGATTAACTACTTTCGAATTCGTTTATACAATACATAGACAGCAACAACATAAGCATACGATTCTCCAACATGCATCAACGTGTTGACATAGGAATAGCTTTGGAGAACGATTACGCTTTCCCTGATTGGTGGAAGCGCTATATTTCCTCATAGTCAGGCCAATACATTAACTTTCAGTAAAGGGGTAATAGACAATGAAAATGAGAAAACTGCTTGCACCTGTTCTTGGACTCTCCCTGATGCTTCCTGCCGCTGGCGCGTTTGCCGCTGAGGGCACAAGCGCTGACTTCAATCCTGAGCTGCAAACACGCGCCATCCAATTCAACATGAACAGCAAAACGTACATGGTGAATGGCATGTCCATGATGATGCCAATGAAACCAGTCGTGTACATGGGTACAACCTATGTTCCGCTTCGTTACCTGGCAGCAAATGCTAACATGAAAACATGGTATGATCCAATGACATCCACTACATGGCTGGATACGGGTCTGGCACGTTACGAGTTCTGGACTACAGGCGTTAATGCAAAAGTCTACAAAGTAGACAATATGCGTAAAGCGCTGAACGATCCGATCATCTCCATGAACGGTCACACACTCGTTCCAGTACGCTGGTTCGCTGACAACTTCGAGTGGAACCTGGCTTACAGCAATGGCATGATTACACTGAGCAAAGTGTACTAATCGTTTTAGATAGATCAAGATAGCGGTACTAGAGCATATATGAAAATGGATGTAGTGGAATATCGACCACTGCGGTAAGGAATAAGGGGACGGACTCCCGTATCGCACAGGAATCTACGGAGTAGAAGTACATGGTAGATTCCCGTGCTCAAAAGTCGCCCTTTCCCCTTATTTCCTTCCCTCCGTTCCGTGCGGCTTACATTCATGTGTGTAAACATACACTCGTGCTTGTGTAGTCTATAGCTCAAGTATTCGCAACAGCAAAACCCGAAGCCTCTTTTAATTATAGAAGCTTCGGGTTTTTTTATGTATTTCTAATCAACACTAGTTAGTAATAGCCGAGCAATAGTAGCCAGCATATCATCATAGGAAGTAAGATAAAGCCTGCATTTGTCGAAGTTTATGTGAAGCTTATGTATCGTAGCTCCTCCTGTTCGCTTTTTTGTTCTCTCGATTGTAAAATTTGACTTCTTGGCGGATATGCGGTATGCTAGTAGATGTTATTTTTAACCCTCGGTTTTATCCTTCGCAATTTTCCGGATGCTGCCGGAATCATTTCAAATTTCCTTTTTTCCTAAACCCATTGAAATTTGACAATCTGATTCACACTGGCGCGGTCATCGGAGCCGCAAGGACAAAAGAGAGGTAGGGCTTTTGTTGTTTTAGATTTACCGTGTATGCTCACATAACCTATTCCATGTATGGCTATGCGCATACCCTACAAGCAAGCGAACCAAAACCGTCCTCGTCCACATTGCTATTTCACCGCACACACGAGGTTACGGGTTAACAAATAGCTGCAGCAGGCAGCCATATGAAACCGGAGAGCAGGCCTACGCATCCTGACTCTACGCACGCTGGTCCATCCCAGCGCTCGAACCGGCATAACGCCTAGTTCGACCTGAACCGGTCTTGTTCACGTATAACAAACGCACATGAAGCATTTCACATATGGCTCGTAAGCTGCATGATTGGCTTATGACACGAAATTATCAAACATAAGACGCAACAAACCAAAAGATCCCCGGTCATGACAACCATTCAGGTTGTAAGGCCGGGGATCGTCCAATTTTATGGGATGATGGAGCCAATTCGTGCTAACACGGATTGGCAACCGCAGTTTGCTTTCCAGTTGGTATCTGTTACATTCAAATAAATGAATGGGGTATACACCATTATATATAGAGGTGAACAATATCATGAAACGAATTACGATACTTATTGCAGATGATGAGATCGAGATCGCCAATCTGGTAGAGCTACATCTGCAAAAGGAACAGTATCAAACCGTTAAAGTGTTTGATGGACAGGCAGCACTGCATGCCGTACAGACACAGGCGATCGATCTGGCGATACTGGATATTATGATGCCAGGCATGGACGGTTACGAAGTCACCCGCAAAATTAGAGAAACGCATCATCTCCCGATTATTTTCCTCAGCGCCAAAACATCTGATATGGACAAGATTACAGGGCTGATTACAGGAGCTGACGATTATATGACCAAGCCATTCAATCCGATGGAACTGGTCGCCCGCGTTAATTCTCAATTGCGCCGTTCACTGCAATTCAGCCAGCCGGTTTCTGTGCAGCGTACGATATTGGAGAAAGGCGGACTGGTTATTGCTCCAGATCAGCATAGCGTTGCACTGTATGGTAAACCGCTGGAATTGACGCGCAAAGAATTCGACATTTTGTATTTGCTTGCCAGTCATAGTAATCAGGTGTTCAGCGCGGAGAGCATTTTCGAGCAGGTATGGGGAGAAACCTATTATGAGAGCGGCAATACCGTGATGGTACATATTCGCACGTTGCGCAAAAAGCTCGGCGAGGATCGGGATAAAAACAAATTTATCAAAACGATCTGGGGTGTGGGGTATACGTTCAATGATTAAACGCAGAAGCTTCCGTACAACGATGATCTGGCTGCTCGGCCTGAGCATGCTCGCTTCTGGTGCGATCACATACGGCGTATACAAATTGCTACAAGCGTACTATGCCGGTGTGCGGGTAGAAGATCCGCTCGCCCAGTACCGCCATATGATGCGCAGCATCGGAGATATCTATTTTTTCCTGCTGCTGTTTATTCCGCTCGCTATTTTCTTTTTCTTCTGGTTGACGAAGCCATATGTCGCCCACTTTAAAGAGCTATCGACAGGGATTAACCATCTGGCTAACGGAAATTTTCAGCATCGTGTGCAGATTTCTTCAAAGGACGAGCTTGGTACGATTGCTGCGGATGTGAATCTAGCGAGTGAAAAGCTACAGCAGGCAATCGAGCGGGGTGATTTTGCCGAGAACAGTAAGGATCAGTTAATCGTGAATCTGGCGCATGATCTGCGCACACCGCTCACATCCGTGCTAGGCTACCTGGATCTGTTAATAAAAGACGAACAACTAACGGATGAGCAAGTACGTCATTTTACATCGATCGCTTTTACCAAGTCACAGCGTCTGGAGAAGCTGATTGATCATCTATTTGAAATTACACGTATGAATTACGGGATGCTCCCCTTGCAAAAGACCGAGCTGAACTTGAGCGAGCTACTGAAGCAGATGAACGAAGAGCTATATCCTGTATTTGAGAAAAATGATCTCGTTACACGCATGAAATTGGAGTCTACGCTAATCGTCTCCGGCGATGGTGAACTGCTCGCGCGCGTGTTTGAGAATTTGCTGGTCAATGCTTCGCGGCATGGCAAAGATGGCGTGTATGTCGATATTCATGGTTTGCGAGAAGCCGATCAGATTGTCATTCAGGTTATCAATTACGGCGGGCATATCCATGCTCAGGATCTGCCTTATATTTTTGATATGTATTACACAGCAGATCGGGCGCGCACTTCACAGGAAGGCGGAACAGGTCTGGGCTTATTTATCGCCCGCAATATTGTAGAGCAACATAATGGGACGATTTCCGTTCAAAGTGATGCCAGGCAGACACTATTCGAAGTTCGTCTCCCCGCCCTTTCACATATCTCAAATGAAATTTAAGAAAAACTTTAAAAATGCCCCACTTTTTCTTTAATCTATTTCCTTTATCGTTAATGGTACAACCATCAAGGAGGAAGACAGATGAAGAAAAAGTGGGGCTTTGGTTTTCTATTCCTTCTGCTTGCAGTAATGATTTCAGCCATATGGCTGGTCCATACACAGGATAGTTGGGTTCATAGGGGTAGTACGCAACAGAGCGCTTCGGAGGATACCGTCCCCTTCACTGAACCTGTACAGGAGCAAGTACATAAAGGGGATCTATTACTCGTAAACCATCAATATCCGATTGGCCGTGAAAGCATCAAAACGGATATTGTTGCTGTTGCCAAACAGGAAGATAGGGATCAAAGCTATGTTTTACTAGATTCCAAACTGATGCTATCCCGACAGGTCCTGGAGCAATTTCAGCAGATGATTGCAGCCGCTGCGGAGGATGGTGTTCATTCCTTTATCATGAGCAGCGGCTACCGGAACTGGGACAAGCAAAATGAATTGTATCAACAAAAAGGCGCAGATTATGCACTGCCAGCAGGGCATAGCGAGCACAATTTAGGATTATCACTTGATATTGGTTCTACGGTAAACACGATGGATCAAGCACCAGAAGGCCTATGGTTAGCGAGCAACGCCTGGAAATACGGATTTATTTTACGTTACCCTCAGGATCGGGTCGACATTACAGGTATTCAGTACGAACCGTGGCACTTCCGTTATGTTGGGTTGCCGCACAGCGCTATTATGTATCAAAAAAACCTGGTGCTGGAGCAATATCTGAATCTACTCCAGGTGAAAAAGACTATCAATGCTACTGTTGGCGGCAATGAATATCATATCCGCTATTACGATACCACATCGGGAGCAACCATTTATGTGCCCAAGCATGACGACTATGATATATCCGGTGACAATAAACAAGGCATTATTGTCACTGTTAGAAAGGAATCGAAATAAGCCATGGAGGTAACCGATGAGAAACGATAACACCATAGTTCAACACCGTCCACCCTATCCTTTTCGCATCATTCCCGCCATTGTGATGATTATTTATCTGTATGTACTCACTCGAATCATTTTATTTAAAGGAAGTCCTATCGATCCAGGGATGATCCAATCGCAGCTAGTGATATGGTTCCAGCACCCCGAAGTTATTCATACACATACGATTAATCTGACTCCGTTTCAGGAAATTACAAGGGGCTGGAACCGATTGTCCCTGCATCCTACAGGCACATCTCTCCAGTTGATCGGTAATATAGTGGCTTTCGTTCCGCTCGGAATTCTGATTCCGCTCTTAGTGCGTCCACGGTTATCGCTGGGCATCGTGGTGCTGTTATGCTCCCTGTTGCTCAGCCTTAGTTATGAAGTGACTCAGCTTCTGACCGGCATAGGCATATTCGATGTGGATGATCTGCTGCTCAATACAGCGGGCGGTGTAATCGGCTATATGCTATTTGCCATTCCAGCCTTTATCGTCATATCACTCATCCAGACAAAAAAAAGGGACCCTATCATTCGCAGTTGATAGGGTCCAAGGTATAGTAATTCAAAAGGGGTTATTACAGACATTATAGCCTGCTCATCTTAAAATTACCTGATAACAACCTTAAAGAAACATTAATTTTATAATTTTAGGTATCTTCTATTATAATATTTGTCCAAAAAGAGAACGCTACGGTCGCAGTCCGTAGCGTTCCATGTTTATATATTCAAAAAGGGGTATGACATAACTATACCCGGGTTATCTTAAAGGTTTATGAAATGGAACTAAAAATGTTATTAAATTTGGTGGGAGTGCTGGAGGGAATAGAAGTTTTGGTGGTGTTGCTGGGGCACCACTTCGGGCAAGGAATAAGGGAACAGGCTCCCGTCTCGCACAGGAATCTACGGAGTGGGAGTGAGTTGTAGATTCCCGTGCTCGGAAGAGGTAAGATATTTTGCTTTCGCAAAAATCACCTTTCATTTGACCCCGTGTTAGGAAATCGCTAACACTAGAAGTCGCCCTTTTCCCTTATTTCCTTGCCCTTCGTTCCGTGCGGGGGCAACATGTTTAGTTTCTATTTAGAGCGCAAGCCCACCTGGGGTGGGAGGGTGGCATGGGAAGATCACTTATTGCTGGGTTGAGGGGATTTACTGTGTAGTTTGCGTATTTAGCGTGTTTAGCATATTTAGTGTATTTAGTTTAGTTAGCTTAGTTAGAACAGGTAACGTGAGCGGAATAGATGGATACTAGGTGATTATTGACTATGTGGCGGTTACTGGAGTAGATGTTCTGTCTTTGCTTGGTTGATTACAGGTTAATTACGGATGGTTTGTGGTTGGAGTGAGTGGAATTATAGGGTGATCGAAGTTGTTGATGTTATTGAATGTTATGGCTGTACATAAGTAATAAGTAGCTCGGTTTTTTTCATTATAAAAAAGGCAACTACCATTGAATAGGGTAGCTGCCTCTTTTTATTTTTAGGTGCAGGTTAGTCTAAGTGTGTTCGGTATACTTTCTTTGCATTTTTGATGACGGGTTAGTTGGGACTAAGTTGTCGTCCTTTTGGGGTAGATTTTACTCGAACCGGGCTGTCGTTGCGCTGGTGCCGTTGGATAGTTTTTCGCGTACGGAATCGAGCTTGTATTGGGCGGATGTGGGGTGGTCGCGGCGGTCGTCGATTTTGACTGATGTGGATACGCGTCCGGCTCCTGCTTGGAATGGGCTTTCGTGAAGGGCGTGAATGGCGCGTAGCACGTCGGCGATGTCGCCCTCGATAATTGTACTCATCGGTGTGAGTTGTACGGTAATGCCCTGCTGGGTGTCTAATACGCGCTGCATGTCTGCGACATAGACGCTCAGGCTGGTGCTACCTGTTCCGATTGGAATGACGGTTACTTCTGCAATTGCCATCTTTCATTCCTCCTTTGCTTTGATTGTATTCTACCCCTGTTTTACCCAAATTCCAATGCTATGCCCAAAGGCCGGGTTACTACGCTGTTAGGCGATCAGAATGAACTTGGATGCAATGTCAATATATTGTGTCATAGGCGAATGAAGTCATCTATATATAGAATGTATTAGACATTGAAATGAAAATGTGATTAGCGCCGTGGATAAGGCAGGACGGGATAGGAACGTAGATTAGATTGCGGGATATAAGATTCTATATTAACAGTATTGAACATCGTGGATTTTTTATTTTTTGTTTATCATTTCACTTTTATTTTGTTTTTGATTTGTTTGTTCTCCTGTATCTTGTAGCTCATGTTTTAGCAAATGTATACTTGGAACTTTTTATGCAAACAGAATCGACAATGCACGTTCTGTAAGCATCTGCGCAAAGAGCTACGGGGAAAATAATATGCACAGATGACATTGGCTACTGATCGCAGGCTACACGGACGTAGCACGCCAAGCAGTCCTTATCCTCACAACATGATTAAAAGAGTTATGAACAGAATCATTAATCCAGTCATACACCATTCATCTACCAATCAATAGACATATCGCACCTAATATCTAACCAGAAAGGGATGATCACCATGACCGTTCAGCCATTTGAGCTGAAAACCAAACATTCAATCGAGCTGAAGCATGTTCAAGCGGACGGTTCGGCTGCTAATCCGGCGCCGACTCCCTCACCTCATTTCTCGCATGATCGCCTCTACAGCCATGCACCTCATCGTCCGGGTACAGTTTCAGTGGATGCTTCGCCCAATGAAATTAAAGAAGTGAAGCTACCTGCTTCACCCCTTGACTCCCCTCTCCATCCGCTCGTTGAGCTGGGGCAGCATATTATGCATGGCGAGCATGAGTCGGCGCGTGAAAATGCCAATCTGAACGGCGATAGCTTTTCTGGTAAAATGAGTCGGCTCGGCAGCGAGTATTCCAAATGGTATACCGAGCAGCATATGCTGCCTGCCCCTATCGCGGAGGCAGTGCAAGCCAATCGGCTGTATATTCATGATCTGGATCATTATGCGCTTGGCACGACGAATTGTATTTTTATTCCGTTTGAGCGCTTGCTGCGTCAGGGCTTTAGCAGTGGTAATGGCAGCTTGCGTATGCCCAATTCGATCATGACGGCGATGGCGCAGGTAGCGATTATTTTCCAATGTCAGCAAAATTCGCAATTCGGCGGCGTTGCTGCGAACAAGATCGATTATGATCTGGCTCCGTATGTCACACGCTCGTTCCGTAAGCATCTGCGCAAAGGGCTACATTATCTGGGTGAGTGGCATCGGACGGCTGCGCAATCACTAGAGCTACAACAGGCGACTGCTGAAGCGCTGGAGCTGCTGCTTGCCCGTGCTGAGATGAGTGATCCGAGTCTTGCCAAGCAATATCCGCTGGCGTATAGCTACGCGCTGGAGGAGGCGCGTAATGAGACGCTGCAAGCGGCAGAAAGCTTGATTCATAATCTGAATACGATGTCGAGTCGGGGCGGTGGACAGATTCCGTTTACAAGCATCAATTATGGCACCTGCACGTCGCTGGAAGGACGGCTCGTCGTTGAAAGTCTGCTTGCTGCTACCGTACGCGGTCTGGGGCACGGGGAGACACCCATTTTCCCGATCCAGATTTTCAAATGCAAGCGTGGGATCAATCAGCAGCCGGGTGATCCTAATTATGATCTGTTTCTCAAAGCGATCGATTGCTCATCCAAACGGTTGTATCCGAACTTTGCTAATCTGGACGCTCCGCTCAATCTGGAGCATGTGGTGCCAGGTGATCCGGATACAGAGTTTGCTACGATGGGTTGCCGTACCCGGGTGATCGCTGACCGGTTTGGTCGCAATCATCTATCTGGAAAAGGAAATCTATCGTTTAATACGATCAATCTGGTGAAGCTGGGCATCGATTATGGTGTGCATCATAGTCCGAGTGAAAGTGCAGATGAATACGGCTTCAAGCAAGCGCTGGACGAATGTATCGAGCTGGCAGCCGAAGCGCTGCTGCATCGCTACCGTATTCAGGCTGCACAGCCTGCGAAGGCATCGGATTTTATGATGCGGGAAGGGGTCTGGGAAGGTGGCGAGCTGCTAGCACCGGATGAGCCTGTAGGCGAGCTGCTCAAGCATGGTACCTTATCGATTGGCTTTATCGGTCTGGCCGAGTGTATGACCGCTCTGTATGGCAAGCATCATGGCGAAGACCCGCATATTCATGATCGTGCGCTGGCACTCATCGCCTATATGCGGCAAGCATGTGATCAGCTTAGTGAGCGGCATCAATTGAACTTTTCGCTCATGGCTACCCCGGCAGAAGGATTATCCGGTAAATTTGTACGCCGGGATCGTCAGCAATACGGCAGCATTGTCGGTGTTACTGACCGCGAGTATTATACGAATTCCTTTCATATTCCGGTCTATTATGAGATTAGCGCTGCTCGTAAAATCCAGTTGGAAGCACCTTTCCATCATTACTGTAATGCAGGTGCCATCTCTTATATTGAGCTGGATGGCAATGCGCGTCATAATGCGCCGGCGATGATTCGAATCGTGCAATATGCACTGGAGCAGAATATTAGCTACTTTAGCATCAATCATCCGATCGATCGCTGTACTGCCTGCGGGCATGAGGGCATAATCGGCTCCCATTGTCCCTCCTGCGGTTCATCTGAACACGACGTGCATATCGCTCGTCTGCGCCGGGTAACCGGGTATCTGACTGGCGATTACCAGACTCGCTTTAATCCTGCCAAGCAAGCCGAGGTACGTGATCGGCTCAAGCATCATTGAGAGACGGTGACGCAGGATGAACATTTGTGGCTATATTGCTGAATCGATCAATGAAGGGCCCGGATTACGCGCTGTAATTTTCATTAGCGGTTGTCGGCATGGCTGTCGCGGCTGCTTTAGTCCGCATACCTGGTCTTTTGAAGCAGGCGAACCTTTTACGCTGGCACGACAGGACGAGCTGTTAACAGAGATGGCAGCCAATCCGTTGCTGGATGGGCTGACGATTGCAGGTGGTGACCCCTTTTTCTCAGCGAATGAGGTCGCTGACTTTGTGAAACGTGTGCGCTCCCGTCTGCCTCATTTCTCGATCTGGGTGTATACCGGCTATACGTGGGAACAATTATTTTCAGAGCCAGATAAATATTTGAAACTTCTATCGTTGTGCCACGTATTGATTGATGGAAGATTCGTTCAGGAGCTGCGAGATGTATCGCTCCGCTATCGCGGAAGCTCCAATCAGCGTATGATCGATGTTCCCTCCAGTCTGGCACAGCAGCAGGTGATCGGCTGGGAATGGTAATGCCGGCTCTACTGTATGTATTGTAAAATTAAGCACTATTTTCCGTTAATGCAAAATTTTATTGAATAAAAGATTGACTTATACGATTAACTTGCATATGATTTGTCTAGAGCCATCATACGTACTGCGACTGCGGTATAGATTGTTTAACTGCAATATCGATGGTTTATATATAATTAGCAGTTTGACAGCTCTAATGCATCACGTTCTTGAACATCATGGGACGGCACACTGCAATACACTAACCTCATAATTCTATTCCTGTTAAAGGGGAGTAGCTGTACAGGCAAGTCGTCATTACGGGTGAATAACCCCGGCTGTGCTTGGCAATGAAGATGAATCTAAACTCATTGTTAGCGAGACCTTTACCACAAATTTGGTGAAGACTCGCTATCTTTTGGAGACCTTTACCTTTGTGGTAAAGGTCTCTTTTATATATATGGCTTCATTATGAGCCAGGCATATCACTTTATTTTAGGAGGAATCTTATGGATGCAGCATTATTGTTAGAGTATGGCTGGGTCTTGCTCGTACTGATCGCGCTGGAAGGCTTGCTCGCCGCCGATAACGCGCTTGTACTGGCAATCATGGTTAAGCATTTGCCGGAGGAACAGCGTAAAAAGGCATTGTTCTACGGTTTGTTCGGGGCGTTTGTGTTCCGTTTTGGTTCATTGTTCCTGATCTCGTTCCTCGTGGACGTATGGCAAGTACAAGCAATCGGTGCACTTTACCTGTTGTACATTTCCATTAACCATATCGTGCGTCACTTCTTCTCCAAGTCGAAGACCGATGAAGCTTCCGAAGAGAAAGGCCCTGCTGCCAATCCGAAAAAGCAGTCCGGCTTCTGGATGACGGTATTCAAGGTCGAAGTTGCCGATATCGCGTTTGCTGTTGACTCGATCCTTGCTGCCGTAGCACTGGCTGTTGCACTGCCAGCAAGTGGTTTGCCGCCAATCGGCGGTCTGGATGGCGGACAGTTCATCGTCATCTTCCTGGGTGGTCTGATTGGTCTGATCATTATGCGTTTCGCCGCTTCGTTCTTCGTTAAGCTGTTGCAAGAGCGTCCGGGTCTCGAAATTGCTGCCTTCGTTATCGTCGGCTGGGTTGGTGTGAAGCTGGCTGTGATTACACTTGCTCACCCTGCACTGGCTGTTATTCCAGAGCATTTCCCGGAGAACAAGCTGTGGAAGCTGAGCTTCTATATCGTACTCGTTGCCATCGCGCTTGCCGGATGGTTCCTGTCCAGTAAACGTGAAGTACCGGAAGAAGATAATGCTGTGAAGGAAGTAAAACAGGAGATCAAAGAAGATCTGTAAGGCGATCAACTGAAGAATCAGCTTGCTTCGCTGACGGTATCATGAAAGCAGCTAGACGATAAGATAATTGAGTGTACGGTTTGAGATTTTTAAATGAATTCGATAAAAAAGACTGTCTGGCAATAGGCCGGGCAGTCTTTTTTTGATAAGGTCAGTATGAAAAATGCTATGAAAGATGACTACGAAAAATGATTATGAGAAATGATCGTCTGTTATATCCGAAGACTATTTTATTCGGTTTGAAGTCGTCGTTATTGGAAACTATTGATATTGAAAACGCATATGGCTTGGACGGACATACGAAGCTGGTCTAAATGAAGCCTTGCGGCATAGGGATGAGACTAGCATCGAGCGGAGCAGCTACTTTTACCCCAGTCATGTCCTTTTACTCTGCCATATCCTACTTGTATAAATTCTGCTCACAAATGCTCAATAATATCCCCTGCCAGCAGCGAAGCCGGATGGCCCGAACGTGCTAGCGCAGCCATCTCGCCTGCATGACCGTGCAGATGAGCGCCAAAGGCTGCCGCTTGCAGTCCGTTTAAGCCCTGTGCGAGTAATCCGGCAATGACGCCGGTGAGTACGTCGCCAGAGCCTCCCGTTCCCATGCCCGGATGACCGGTTGTATTCACCAGCACCGTTCCGTCGGGAGCTGCAATGACGGTACGCGCTCCCTTCAGCACCAGAATGACGCCATGCTCTGTCGCAAAGCGTCGTGCCAGACCGAGACGATCCCGCTGCACTTCTTTTGTCGATACACCGGCTAGACGTGCCATCTCGCCCGGATGCGGGGTGAGCACCGTAGCTGCAGATCGTTTGGGCCATGAGGCAAGACCGTCCGCTTCAGCAAGAATATTAAGACCATCCGCATCAATTACAAGCGGCTGATCTAATCGCTCCCACAGCGTACGCAGCCATTCTCCATCCTGCTGGAAGCGACCAAGGCCCGGCCCGATCGCAACAACATCGGCTTTGGCGGTCTGCTCCAATATCGCATCGGTCGTTGCTGCCGTCCATTGTCCGCTTGCCTCCTGCGATACGGGTGCCATCATGAGCTCCGGCACATGACCAACCATATGCTTCATAAGCTGCTCCGGCAACAGCCATGTGACCAGTCCACTACCGATACGCAGCGCGGAACGAGAAGCCATTAAACCCGCGCCGCTCATATTCAGGCTACCGCCGACGATCATAACATGACCATAGGTTCCTTTATGCCCATCCACTGCACGCGCACGCGTAATATCGATACGCAGTTCCTTTTTCAGTACCGTATCGGTAATCAAATAGGAGGATACACCTGCACGCTGTGCGGCAAGACGTGGAATGCCAATGCATCGAATCATAACATCGCCCGCAGCACCTGCGCCTGGATACTGCGTTAAGCCCTGCTTGAGAAAGCCGAGACAGACGGTTCGGCTTGCTTGAATACAGCTTTCTGCTATTTCGCCAGTGTCCGCATTCAGCCCGCTCGGAATGTCAGCAGCGATAATGGGCTTGCCGGAAGCATTGGCGGATCGAATCATCGCACCATACGGTTCTCGCGGTTCTCCCTTACTGCCGGTGCCGAGTAATGCATCGATAATACCGGTATATGACTTCCAACGCTCGGAGACAGATCGCGCTGTCTGGGATAACGAAGTCGCAACATCCCCACTGCTCGGACCGGATAATTCATCCTTTCGCGAGGCAGCAGAACAATCCCATTCAGCATCCCAGACCGCATATTCAATACCGGATCGCTTGGCAGCATCACGCTGTACTGCCGCATCTCCACTGCATTGCTCGGGCGGCATCGCGTATAGTAGCGTCACTTGTATACCTAAATTGTGCAAATAGCGAGCAGCGACGAGCCCATCCCCGCCATTATTACCTTTACCTACCAGAACGAGCCAGTGCTGATCGTATTCCAGCGACGCGCGCTCATCGTTCTGAATGCTGCTGCGATGAGTGAGTGCAGGACCTTCAGGAGTATCAGCAACATCCTGCCGTTTCTCACCATAGCTCAGCACCACTTCAGCAATTGCTTTACCAGCTACCTCCATAAGCGATAGGGACGGTATGCCCAGTTCTTCAATCGTATAGTTATCCAGATCTCGCATCTGTTGTGCAGTAACGATATACATGAATAAGCTCCTTTCCCATTAACGTAATCTGTACAGGTCTATGCTTTTATTAACCGAATTGAAGACGGAGGTGGCAGATGAAATTAAATTTGCTGATGCTATTGGTCATGAAGTGCTAATAATGGGCTTATACGCACTGAGCATCAACCTGTCTGGGTAGCTATACGGGCAAGGAATGGACTAGAGCTACAGGAATCTTTGCGAATCGAAGTACAGTACCCGGGCATATACAAAAAAGCACCGCCTATCAGGCGATGCTTGGATGAATCGTTTGCAAGGTTTTAACTTGATAGCTCATTACAGTTGCGGTTAATTCAGCCGACATTTTAAGCGATACGGCATACTACTCAATAAGCTACGGTGAAGCGATCGCGGATGAAGGCTGGCTCTTCGACTTCATCGAAGAAGGCGGCAGCATAGTCTTCGGTGGAGATGCGACTTGCGCCTTCATCGTCTGTAATCAGGCGTGTCGTTCCGATACGGAAGTTACCTGTACGTTTGCCGGGTTCGATCCAGCTTGCAGGACTGACGTAGGTCCAGTCGAGATCGCTCTGGCGATAAATTTCGTAGGCATCGGCATGCGCCTGTGCCATCGGACGAATCTCATCCGGGAATTGTTCGGTATCCATCAGACGAACGCCGGGCTCCACTTCCAGACTACCTGCTCCGCCGACGATAAGCAGACGGCGAATACCTGCATTTTTGACGCCCTCGCTTATGCAGCGAGCGGCTTCGATCAGCTCTTCTTCCTGACCAAGCTGCGGTCCGTATGCGCTGATCACAACATCATGACCGGATACAGCCGCTTCCACACTTGCCGGGTCGAGTACATTAACACGCATCACATGCAGCTTTTCGTTAGAGGTATCGAATTTGGATACGTCGCGTCCGGCTGCTGTAATTTCGTATTTACGGCGTAGTCCCTCCTGTACGAGACGCTGGCCGATCATGCCGCTCGCACCGATAATAATAATTTTCATAGCTATTCATCCTTTCCGTCATGGCAACTTTGCTGTGCCGAGTTCTGTCCTTTAATACCCGGTACACTCGCCACTGATTCAGCCCTGCTGGCTAATCGTCTGGCGGATTTCTTCCATTTGCTGCAGATCGGTCGTCACCTGACGCAGTGTAATCTGCTGCAATTCACCTTCCATTGCACGCTGAGCACGGGCAAATACCTGCTCCAGCTCCTGCTGGATATTGCGTCCGATATCGCAGTTTGGATTCGGGTTGTCATGAATCGCAAACAGATCATCCCGGCTATCGTTTTGTACAGCGCGATACACATCGAGCAATGTAATTTCACTGGCAGGACGCGTCAGTTGCGCCCCTGCAACACCAGGCTGGGTACGCAAAATTCCTGCTTTGGTTAACAGGCTGATCATACGGCGAATTACGACCGGATTCGTATTCACACTTCCGGCAATCAGCTCCGAGGTGATCCGTCCTTCTGTACTATCCAGCAGCGATAATGTATGGATCGCTACAGCAAAACGGCTATTATATGCCATGCGAACCCCTCCTTTGCTCTATCGTTCTTATCTTCATCATGCAAGTCTGTTGGCTCTATATAGTATCTGTCCTAATGACAATTACAAATGACGTCAGTCTATATCTTAGTATACCAATAATTTACCTAAAACGAACCCCTTCGTATCTGAATTTTATATGGTGTCTCTTGAGGAAAAATGGTGAGAAGCGGCGTAAAAGCTCATTTTTCGTTTAATAATACATTAGAGCATCTATAGCAAGCTTTTATAGCAAGCTTTCTGACCGAGCGCAGGAGATCGTGTAATCTCTCAGGCAGTCAGAGAGACACATCGCAGATGGCTGTTTAGACTCGTGATTATACAATGAATAAAGGAGGAAAACATGATGCGCAATGATCACACACTACCTGTACTAAAATGGCTGACCTTTGCACTGGAAGCGTTGATGGCGATTCCGCTGATTGGAGGCACCTTTGTTATTAGCTATGGCTATGCACCGTTGTTCGTAGCTTTTGTTCTTCATCTGGTTGCACTTGTGCTGGCTGTACGTGCACGTCGATCGCCATTTGGTAATGCAATCGGTATCGTAACATCAGCGATTGCCTGGATTCCGCTGATCGGCTGGATCATGCATACGATTACGGCGCTGATCCTGCTTATTGAAGCTATCGCAGTGAGCGGCAGAGGCTATATGCGCGACGAGCGTCGCTATGATGACCGCTACAATCGCATGTAACAGCGATCGGTTGCTGAATAGCTCTTGAATCGTTTACACGGTTATGTAATAGTGGTATCAGCATGTGTAACTGTTATCGTTATGCAATCATTTATTATTTGATATAAAGGAGTGAATCGGGTGGAAGCTCTGCAACTAACCCTTTTTCAGCAGAGCCCGGCTGTGCTCATAGGGGCGCTGATCACTGCGCTTGCCTTACTGGCGGGTGTATATGGCTTTTCCGCAGCCCAGCGCAGGCTGGCAGAGCGGGAACGGATGCGCCGGATTGAGACCAGTCTGGACTACTGGACACGGGCAGCGGGGCATCTGTATCCGCTCGTCACCCCGGACCTATCGTCACCGCGCCGTGCACAGCCTGCTGCATCTGAGCTGCCGCTCATGGTGGAGCGCATTCTGGCGTGCAAGGCTGCACCGTACGCTGATGCGGAGCTTATTGAGCGGATTGATCAGTATCTGGATGGGCGCAGCAGACAATCGATGCTGCTCCTGTATCGTACACTGGAAATGCAGATCAGTCGGCTAACCCGCGAACGTCGTAGTCTGCTCGCTCGCGGCGAACAACCACACTGGGGCATGCTATTCGGACTGACATTGCGTCCGCTGTTGCCTTTTGCCGCTTTGCTGCTGGAGGGTGCACTGCTGCTGTACAGCCTGAATGAACTACATAATGCCTATGCAGCAGGGCCACCGTTACCGTTTTTCGCAGTATTGCGTTTCGTCTCGTGTACAGGCGCCCTGCTGTTATTGTACGGCGTATTGAGTGCCGCCTTTCGCGAAAGCGGGCGCCGGGCGTCTTTTGTCGTTATGGCGCTGCTCATCGCTGCGCTGAGTCTGCTGCATCTGCTGGGTCTGTCTGCGGCACCGTATATTTTAATCGTACAGGTGCTGGTGTTCATTGTCGGCTTCCGCTTTACGCGTGAACCGAAGCGGAAGGAACGTCCGTATGCGGGCGAATATGAATAAGCATCTACGGATGTAAACCAAAAAAGGTGTACCTCTCATCTGCAACTAGCGATGAGACAGGTACACCTTTTGCTATTCAATCCCTGTAGTTAGTTCTTCGTTCAATTTGAGCGAAGTTCTACCCGGATCAGGATCAACCGCTCAATCTCAATCCTGAATCTCCAACCGATCTGCCATTACGCATACCGGGCGATTCAGCGTCAGCTCATGACCTGTCGGTGTCAGACGACCGGAATCCGGCTCGGTAGCGAACTGGACGATATTGTTAGAATCCTGATTGGAGGCCAGTACGTATCCGCCTGGCAGTACCGCCAGATTACGCGGCGTGCGCCCTTTAACCGGCACCCATTCTACCGTTTCCAATTGACCAGATTGCTCATCGATACGATAATGTACGATGCTGTCATGTCCGCGGTTCGAGGCGTACACATAGCGTCCACACAGAGATAGACGAATGTCTCCACCTGTATTTTCTCCTTCAAAATCATCCGGTAGCGTCGACAATGTACCCAGTGCTTCCAGAATGCCTGTCTCCACATGGCGCATGTATGCTGTCACGGTGCTGTCCAGCTCATTCACACCGTAGGCCAATTGACCATTCGGATGAAATACGAGATGACGCGGGCCCGCTGCGGCTGCGCTGGACGTATGCCCCGCTTCCTTAAGACCGCCGGCTTCGTCCAGATGGTAGGCGGTAATGCGATCGGTTCCCAGATCCGATACATACGCCATTTGCCCATCCAGCGATGGCACAATCGAATGGGTATGTGCATGATCCTGTCGCTCCGGATGCGGCCCGCTGCCTTCATGCTGAGCATGACCGCTCATCGGCTCCAATGTACCGTCTGCTCGGATGGGAAATACACATACGTTCGCACCCGTATAATTAGCTACGAGCAGATGGCGTCCATCCGGTGTCAGCTCCACATAGCACGGTGCACCGCCGTCTGTCGACTTTCGATGGAGCAAATGCAACTCATGGGTATCAGCATCTACCGCATAGCCAAGCACCTCGCCTTCATCCTGCTCACTTACCGCATACAGATGGGAGCCATCTGGCGATAGCGCCAGATATGATGGGTTCTCGGCACCTGTCGCGCTCGATACCAGCTCCAGCTCACCGGTATCCCGATTCATCGTCGCCACATGGATTCCTGCTTCCTTCGCGCTTGCATACGTACCAATGTAAAGCCACACCTTATGATCGATGATTGACATGCTTATTCCCCTTTCTGCAATATCCGGCGTGTGTTGCCGGACGATGACCTTTGAAAATGGAAAAAGCCTGCCTCTTCGCAGGCTTACTCTCTACATTAATACCGAATCCGGGCGCTACTGAATCAGCTCGTCATCGTTCTATCCTTATCCGCGCTCTGGTTCATGCTGTGGCTTCTGCTGCCAGCGCCCCAGCACCATACGCACAACCGGAGGCACTACAAGGAAAATGAGCAATGTACGAAATAGCTGATAACAGCTCACGGTTGCCACATCTGCATTCACTTCATGCGCGATAATGCCCATCTGATCCATGCCGCCCGGTGCCATACTAAGTAGTGCGGTTGCCGCCGACAGATCATGCCATTTCATTAAAATCAGCGTCGTTCCACAGGCAAATAGCATCAGCACGAGACTGCTTCCGAGTGCCAGCAGCATGATTCGTAGCTTATGCTGAAGCTGCTCCGGGTGCAGCATTAAGCCAACCGAGCTGCCGATCAGAAGTTGTGCCACATCCAGCACGGATAACGGCAATGCTGGCGCATGCACACCTACAAGCTGGAGCACAAACGTCACGATCATCGGCAACAGCAAGTAAGCAGTCGGAAAACGAATCTTTTTCCCGAGCATCGCAGCGACAGGGCATAGCACGAGAAACGGCAATATCGACGGAAACAGTTGATCCCAGCTTCCAACCGAGCGCGTTAGCGGCTCTGTTAGTGCATTGACCTCAGTTGCGAACAGTGGACTGAATACGAGCAGCGGCACGACGATCACGATCATCATCAGACGAGATACCTGCAAAAAGGTCACAATCGTAATATCGATTCCTTTTTGCTCCTCAGCCAGCACGACAATCTGACTTAATCCGCCGGGAATGCTGGCGATCAGCATCGTCTGAAACGGAATGCCTGTCCAGCGTGATAACACATAGGCCAGCCCTCCGCAGAAAAGCAGCAGCAACACCGTTAACGTGATCATCGACGGAAGCTGCTTACCGATCAGCGATAGCGTGGAGACCGTCAGCGATAATCCGATGGAATAACCGACGATGATAATACCGATATTTTTAAAGGAAGCCGGCCAGGAGGGACGGAATCGTCGAAAGAGGCGCGTTCCGATAAAAACGGTAATCATTGGCCCAAGCAGCCAGGGCACTGGCAAATGCAGCAAATAAAACAGCAGCCCTCCGATCAAGCCGGACCCGAGTACAACCGCCTGCCCGGGAAGCTGCGGGTATTTGGTCACGAGCCGCTCACCAGCTCATCCAAACGCTGTTGAAAATCGCCTTTGAAGATGCCACCATGATAACAAACGACCGTATCCACATCCAGCTCACGGAATTTGTTTAGTGAAGATAGCGCCTGCTCCAAATTCGGGGTGAATTGCGGAACCGGACCAGCTAGATTACCGTCCGCGATAACCATCGCATCCCCGGTAAACAGCGTCTTGCTACCCGGATGATACAGGCTGATATGACCGGGTGTATGACCGGGTGTATGAATGACCTGCAAGCCGCCTGCAAATGGCAATACGTCACCATCATGCAGCACATGATTCACATTATTCGGTGTATCTGCCGAGAACACATTGCGGAATTGATCGGCTTCGGTCTGAGATAAGCTGGACAGGAGCATGTTCAGACGCTCTGGAGAGCCTTTGATAAACGGTGCTTTGCCATCGATCGCCATCTTATCGTCCGCATGTGCATACACAGCAAGCTCTGGCTCATGTGCCATAAACTGAGGCAGCGACCCGATATGGTCCATATCCTGATGAGTCAGCACAATACTGTGTACTGGATAGTCTGGTTTTAATCGTGCGACCAGCGCATCGTAACTACCGGGAAAGCCGGTATCAAATACAATCGCCTGTCCTTCATCATAAATAACAAATGGATGCAGCACCATCGTATTGCCGCCTACCTCCAACTGTAGCTCCAGTACATCAATCTGTTCAGTAATGTTCATTCTTGTCCAGAGCCGCGATAAATCGGGCTCCAGTCCACCTCCTGCACATTGGGAATGATACTTTCTTATCTTTATTATCATTCTTTTCAGCTAGCATTGTCAAAGTTATAACCTTATTTCTTATGTATAGAACATCATAATAAATAACCGGATAGCCGATTGCTTCGTCCATCCGGTTAATAATATATGACCCGGTTTCGTCCCTCTCTTTTAGCCCGATATAGTGCACGATCTGCCTGATCGATCAGCAGGTCAGCACGCGTCAGCGGATAGGTCGATACACCGATCGATACGGTCACCTTTAGCAGATTACCGTTAGGTAGCTGAAATTCCTGCTGTTCAATAAGATTGCGCAGCTTCTCGGCTGTCTGCCTCGCCTGTTCAGCGTCGCACCCATTCAGCAGCACAATAAACTCCTCGCCACCCTTACGTGCACAATAGTCAGAGGAGCGTACCGCATGGTGCAGCAGATCACCAAAGCAGGACAGTACCGCGTCGCCTGCACTATGACCATGCGTATCATTGATCATTTTAAAATGATCGATATCAAGCATTAACAGAGAGAACGATTCCTGTGTCTTTTCGGTCTCCTGTATTTTCTGTTCAAAGATTCCTTCAAATGCGCGTGGATTGTACAGCCCGGTCAGATGATCCCGACTTGCCTTTTCCTTGAGCAGATACAGCGATTGATTGGAGCGACTCAAATACGTAAGCAGCAAATACGTAAACAATCCCCCCGCCGTATACATCAGCATAACCAGTACAGTTCCATACAACTGACTATCCGGCGATGTGACATACACCATCATACATGGAGTGACCATACTGCATAAGATAATGACCAGCCAGCGACGAATCGATTTGCGGTGCTTCTGCGTAAGGAGCAGGGCAGACAGTGCATAGGATAGCGTAATCATCACTATGCCCGCCAGTATAGCGATTGTATTGGTTAGATCCAGCAATAGAAAGCGAGCTAGCAAAATCATCAGTAGGGCAATCGTTCCTGCCTTTCGGCCCCCCATATATACAGCACTCACGATCGCAAGTGTACGCAGATCAAGATGGTAACCGCTAGAAGTCGCCACCCCGAGCAGCATCAGCGCAATACCGAGAAATCCATGCATCGTACCGGAGAGATACGGGTAGATCCCGCTGTATTGCGGAAAGCTATCTTTAAATCTATTTAATAGTAAATTGGTAAAGAACAAAAATGTCGTTACCATCGTTAGATTGTTAATCAGATTAATCATGGAATCAGTCCCTTCATCCCAATCGGCTCCATCGCTGTAATTTTATTTGTAAAGTCAATCGTTTCTGGTAACCGATAGGAACAGCGTACACCTAAAAAGATAGTTAAGCTTCTATATTATATAATTACGGAAAATAGACTCTTATAATTCATAGGGACTAAGCGCTAAATTCCCAAATTGCTAAAAAAACACGTCTAATTGCATATAAATATAAAAAAACCCGATGCATAATGCATCGGGTCCTGTATTGACTTAGCATATTAGAACGAATTTTTGATAACAGCTTCGCTCAGCGGGAAACGACCGGAAGCGTAAGCCGGCTTCGCTGCTTTACCAACTGTGATCAGCATAACTGGAATGTAGCGTTCAGGCACGTTGAAATGCTCAACAAATGCTTTGTGATCAAATCCACCCATCGGGCAAGTATCATAGCCGAGTGCGCGTGCAGCCAGCATCAGATTCATTGCTGCCAGTGAAGCATTGGACAGCGCACTATCGCGTGCTACACCTGGATGCTGATAAGCACCATTGATCTGACCGATCAGTGTATCGCGGATTTCCGGGCTCATGCCGCCTGCTTCTACAAGTGCATCGTAGACAGGAACTGCATTTTTGTTCGCTTCCAGATCGCCAAGAATTGCTACCGTGAAGGAGCTATCGGCAACTTGATTCTGGTTGTACGCGATTGGCAACAGCTCTTGCTTTTTCGCTTCATCGTCGATAACGAGGAATTTCCAGTGTTGCAGGTTCCAACCGGATGGAGCTGCATTAGCAGCAGACAGGATCATGTCAGCATCCTCTTGTGGGATAACATAACCTTTTTCGTACACTTTAACTGAATGACGGTCTTCGATAACCTGAATCGTTTCCGGTTTGATCGCGTTAGACATGAACAGCACTCCCTTTAAAATAGTGGATATAAAGCTGAAGCGAAGCAGACGGTGCAGCCATCAAAAGCAGCCTGAGTCATCGCCCATAAAGACGATCAGTCACAGCTATGTACAGCGTCAGTTGCAACTTATTAATAGTAATCTTATATATATTCCACTGTGATTATACGATTGCTTCAAAACCGTGTCAACTGTATTCCGTCGAACCGTATATTTATCGGGATTTAACTCAAACTCTGGCTATGCACGGCGGCCTGTACCCACTGCAATAAACGCAAATCCTGACCTCTGCCTGCGATAACCGATATGCCCACCGGTGCCCCTTCTATTATGCCTGCCGGGATCGTAATCTGTGGCAAGCCGGATAGACCTGCAATCGAGGATAGCTGCATCGTCTGTGAGCGGCGCTGTTCATTCGCTTCACCTTGAATCGTAAGATGCGGTGCAGGGCCAGTCGCGGTTGGTAGCACGAGCAGTCCGTGCTGTCCGAGCAGCTCCTGTAGACGTTCCCTTACGGTCTGCTTAAGAGCAAAGGCCTCACTGCTATCCTGGCGACGTAATGTGCTCGCCCAGCGGAAGCGTCCATCGATATCCTCAGCAAATACAGGCTGCACCTCCTGAACCCACTGTCCGTGCTCTTCCCAGATCTCAATCCCCTGCACTGTGCGAAATGCCGTCATCCACGCAGCCAGGCCTTCGGGTGCAATCGCGATCGATTGCGGCTGCAAGCTACGATTATCCCCTTGCTGTAGCAATCGGTCGGCAGCGGCTTGCAGCAAGGTTACCGTCTCTGCTTCAGCAACTGCCCATGCTTCCTCCGGCATATAGACCTGCTCAAAGCTCGCTGTTTCCGTAGCAGCATCCGTGGCGGAGCCGATCAGCACCTTGCCTACTTTATGCAATAGCTCTGCGCTATTCGCCATCCAGCCAATCGTATCAAAGCCATGTGCCAGCGGAATGACACCGGTTATATCAATCAAGCCATGCGTTGGACGCATACCGAAGATGCCGCAATAGGACGCCGGAATACGTACCGAGCCACCTGTATCGGTGCCAATCGCAAAATCACGTACACCTGCGGCGACAGCGACTGCCGAGCCGCTGGAGGAACCGCCGGGAATACGATCCGGTGCAGAAGGATTCACAGGCGTTCCGTAATGAACATTTTGCCCGTTCAGGCTGTACATCAGCTCATCCGTCTGGGTCGTACCTTGCAGCACCGCCCCTGCATCCAGCAATCGCTGAATCGCGGGTGCAGTCTGTGTGGCTGGTTGATGCGTGCGTAGCCAATCCGGATTGCCTGCGCTGGCAGTATAGTTTTCCAGTTCAAATACATCCTTCACACCAAAGCTCAGCCCGGACAGCGATCCTTGTGCGCCCTCGCTCTTCATTGTCCATTGCTCATTCACAAATGCATTCCATTTCTGCGTCATTGCGATTCCTCCTATACTTGTCAGGCAGCAGTTCAGTACCGCGCATCCTATACATCGTAAGTAAATTATGATTTTCGTATTGAAATCGATTATTAACCATTATATATTTATTCATATTGCAATTAAAAGTATTATTTTGCAGACAAAAAGAAAGTGAATATCGCCTATACGTGAGAAATAGCAACCTGTAAAGCAGATTGGAAACGATAGCCTTATCGTGCTCCTCTGTATCTTCTAATTATTTAAGGAGTGAATAGCATGCATCCTTCCAAACCTTCCGGCGATACACAGCCAGTGGATATCGACGATATTGATCGCCGTATTATCGCTATTTTAAATCAAAATGGACGCATTTCGTACACCGATCTGGCCAAGGATATCGGCTTGTCCCGTGTCGCTGTGCAGGCAAGAGTGAATGCTTTAATTGAAAATGGCACGATTGAGCGCTTCGCCGCCGTTATCAATCCAGCGAAAATTGGCATCTCCGTCTCTGCCTTCTTCAATGTAGAGGTCGAGCCGAAGCATCTGCATGAAACCGCGGATATGCTTGCCGATGAGCCTGTTGTCACCAGCCTGTATCATATGACCGGACCCAGCAAGCTACATATGCATGGACTGTTCCGTGACAATCAGGAGATGGAAACATTTTTGAAAGACAAACTATACACAATGCCGGGAATTATGAGTGTGGATTGTCAGGTACTGATCACACGCTACAAAAGCCGGATGGGAATGAGGCTATAAATGATGAACACACCTGTACCTCCGGCTTCTGAACATAAGCAGGAGCCTCCATTTCGCGAAGCAACCTATGGGGAGCTATCGTGGGCGATGATTCGCACCGGTATTCTTGGTTACGGCGGCGGCCCGTCTGTTATGCCGCTATTTCGCTATGAGGCGGTGACGCGCTATCGCTGGATCAGCGATGATGAATTCGGTGAAATTCTGGCGCTCGGCAATGCGTTGCCCGGTCCGATTGCGACCAAGATGGCGGCTTATCTCGGCTATCGCAGCAAAGGCGTGAGCGGTGCAATGATCGCGATTCTGGCGCATATTTTACCTTCCGCCATTGCGATGATCGTCTTGCTATCAGCCGTTGCCTTTTTAAGTGAATCGAAAATGATCCAGGGTATGATCGCTGCTGTTGTGCCTGTCATTGCGGTCATGCTGGGCGTGATGGCGTATGAATTTGGCGAAAAGGCGGTCAAGGGACTGGGCGTAGCGCTGGGGATTGCCTTATTTGTGGTCGTATTCGTGCTGCTTCAGGTCGTCCATGTGCATGCAGCGATTGTTATTGCGCTGTTCCTGATCTATGGCGCGTTTCATTTCCGGCTGGTGAACTGGCTGAAGAAACGCCGTCAGGGTGGAGGTGAAGCATAATGTGGAGTACGGACTGGTTGGAATGGTTGAAGCTGTTCTGGGGCTTTTTCCTTGCGAATGTGCTTGGTTATGGAGGCGGACCTGCATCGATTCCGCTCATGTATAACGAGATCGTGACCCATTTTCACTGGCTGAATGATACGGAGTTTTCAAATGTCCTGGCGCTTGGCAATGCGTTGCCGGGGCCGATCGCCACGAAGATTGCGGCATTTGTCGGCTTTGATGTGGCAGGCATTCCGGGCTTAATCATCGCGCTGATTGCAACGATTGTACCTTCGGCTGTGGCGATGATCGTCTTGCTGCGTCTGTTGCAAAAATATCGTACCTCTCCGGTTGTAAAAGGACTTACCCTGCTGGTGCAGCCGGTTATTGCGGTGATGATGCTTCTGCTGACCTGGCAGCTTGGCGAGGAATCGTACACCTCGATTGGTTTATGGCAGACGCTCGCTATCGCGCTGGTTGCGTTCTGGGCGATGCAGATTCGTAAGATTCATCCGGCATTTGTAATTATTGCTGCCTTTGCTTACGGAGCCTTCGCCCTGCCTTATTTTATGTGAGCGATAGTAAGGATACGTGTTAAATAGTAGCTTGATCCTGCCGACTGGCAATAATACCCCTGCATGCTGCCTTATGATGGGCGATGCAGGGGTATTAGTGTTGCTTGGTGACCGATCGCTTGCACGAGCGCGGCTAGCTCCTATTGATAACTACAATCTTATGCCTGTGCTGCGTTGCTCGCTGTCATCCTTCACCTGATCACCAGATAGGAGCTGCTTCATCCTATCATCATACCGAGCGTCTGCATTCATTCCCTGTAGGAGCAAGCTGACGCTGCTCGATCGGTGTGGACAGCACGATCAGGGTCGTGTAATCGCCATAATGACTGATCCGATTCTCAAACGACTCCAGCTCGCGAATAGAGGAAGTTAGTACTTTAAGCAAATAGTTATACTCTCCGCTCGTACGATGACATTCTACTATCTCTGGTGATTCGCGGCATACCTCAACAAAGTTAACCCCGTTATTCGTATGAAAAAGATAGTACGCTGATGCCTGATAACCTAGCTTTTCCGGGGAAACAACAGCACGGTACTCTCGAATCAAGCCGCTTTCTTCCAGCCTTCGCACCCTCTCTGTCACCGCTGGCTGAGACAATCCCACTTCTTTACCCAGATCGGTCATCGAGATACGGGCATGACGCTGCAGGTGCAGCAATATTTGCTCATCAACCTGATCCATGAGTCTCCTCCTTCGGAATTTTATAGTATCGTTCGGTCGAAAAACGATGTGCCTGTTCGATATAAACGTCTGGAGGTTTTACATGCTGTTGTACGTCTAAAACGATATATCCTGACTCGTTAATCCAACCACTTTACGGTGTCGGGCATAGATTAACTATGTATTGAGGGCACGTTATCATGAGGCTCTTGTATCGTGTTTCTTGTTGCGCACACGAAACACATCATCTGCTGGCGCATGCAGCACATCGAGGCAGCTTCTTTATTATTATACATCAGACCTCTCCGCTTACATCCAAAAAAACGTAATGTCTTCGTCCTCCTATTATTCATTTTGCATATTTCGTATGTAGCAAGCCCTGCATCCTCACAGGAATTACAGGGCTTGTCCTTCATGTATATATGTTCACTCTACCTTACTAACCTTGCTCCGCATCGTACGATGGGTTTCGTCTGACATGTGTGATCCACCATCTACTTCCTTTTTATCGTCAGCGCCGCTCTGTAGCCGCCGTTTGCGCCAGAATCGCCTTCATCATCGGTACATACAGGTGCCAGTAAAAGGCATCCTCACTACCCCGCTGATCCAGTGTAAACCAGCGTTTCACCGTATCCCAGCCCTCGTAACGGCGCCAGAATGGATACTGATCATGATCGGCATAATCACCGGCAAAATAATACGACGTATAGGTGGCGTGCTGCTGGCGAATGACTGCCGGGAAAGTGTTGCTAATACCGGCTTCCTGAAGCTTTTGCTTACCATCCTCAGTCAATCCAAGATCATAATTAGCCAGAATCTCGGTTCGATCCGCCGGCTTCATAATATCAAACCAGTAATTATAGCGTACCGTTGTATCAAAGCCGATCAGTGCCTTACCTTGTGTGGCCAGCACCGTCTGTACGCCCTGATCTCCAATCTGCTTGCCTTCCTGTAGCACCACGACACGTCCATCCTCGTGTACAAGCACGATGCCCGGACCGGTGTATGGCCAGCGATTCGGATCACTTCCGTCTCCCGTCAGAAACTCCGGCACCTCACCACCGCGTGCCAGATCGCTAAAATAACGTCCTGTCCAGCCTGTCCATTCCACACCGAGCAGCGGATAGATCTGATTGCGCACACTCGCGGTTGTCGGTGTAGCCAGACTGTTGAACTCTGCAATCAGCGTCTTCACACCCTGCTCTGTCACACCGCTGCGAATACGCTGTACATCCGATGTATCCAGACCACCATACAGCATGCCCTGCGACAGATCACCATCATCTGTCCCGATGCTGGCTCCGTTGTTCGCCTGCAAATACTGCGCCTTCTCTACGCCATACGTATCCGCCACATAGATCATATCGGTATTGCGCATATCCTGCGGCAATCCGGTGACATTATACTGATCATTGCTTCCCGGGAAAAAGCCATAGTAATCGGTTGTATAGTCGTAGCGCTGTCCATTCGCCTTTGTATACTTTTGCTGATTGAGTAGCCAGACCAGCCCTTTATGCTCACGATACGTCGTGTTGGGAACGGTTTTGTCCAGAATCGTGACCTGTAGCCGTGTATCCGGTTTAACCTCCCACCAGACCCACGGTGTCAGCAGCAATGCCACGACGAGGATAGGAATGATCCAGAATGTCCATACCTTTCTGGCTTTCATGACCCACCTCCGTTCGCACCATTATCCGTCTTCTTGGAGTTCATCACACCACCGCGCGTCATATCGCCCCAGACATGCTTTTTGCGTGCTGCAATTCGGAGCAGCCCCTCAAAGCGCCAGAAGGTCATCATCGGGCGATACCAGAACGTTTCCGATAGCGCGTACAGGAACAGGCGCGTCAGGTCACTCACGCGGTTATAGCGCTTGAAGCACCATTCCTCGAACAATACTGCACCCATCGATAGTAGTGAACCATACAGCAACATCAGCAGCGCCAGAATCAGTGTGATTCGAATATCGATCGTATCCAGAAATAAGCCGATCAGTACCGTAATAATACCGGTTAGCTCAACGACCGGCCCCAGCAGCTCCACGAATAGAAAATAAGGCATTGAGATCATACCGATTTTGCCATAGCGTGGATTCAGCATCATTTTGCGGTTTTTCCACAGACTTTCGAACAGTCCGCGATGCCAGCGTGTACGCTGCCGACGCAAGATTTTGGCATGCTCCGGCGCTTCTGTCCAGCAGACAGGATCGGGCACATACACGATCTGCGCTTTACTTTTCTTTTCCTGAATCCGTCGGTGCAGACGAACGACCAGCTCCATATCCTCACCGATCGTATTCACCTCATAGCCGCCGACCTCAATGACCCAGCTTTTTTTGAAAATACCAAATGCACCGGAGACGATCAGCAGCAAATTGTAACGGCTAAGCCCGATTCGTCCCATCAGAAAGGCGCGCAAATACTCGATCACCTGCATCACGACAAGCGGCTTATGTGACAGACGTACACTATCCCGGCTCAGATAGCCACTATCCACATAACTACCATTTGCGATACCAACGCTGCCGCCGGTAGCGACGATCTCCTCATCAGGCCCTGCATCCATAATCGGCTTCATGACTTTGATAAAAGCATCCTGATCAAGTACCGTATCGCCATCCAGTGAAGCAAAATACGGATACTGACACACATTAATGCCCACGTTCAGCGCATCCGCCTTACCGCCATTTTCCTTATCAACCAGCACCAGATTGGTATGCTGGAGCGAACGATAAATACCGCGAATCGGCTTCGTTTCCTTTCCGAGACCTGACCAGCGTACACGGCTTTTAACTTCAACCATATCGAATTCATCGATCAATTGCTGTGCCGTTGCATCCTTGGAGCCATCGTTCACGACCACGATCTCGAACTGCTTATAGTTAATCCCTAGCAACGAACGTACACTCCATACAATATTCAGCTCTTCATTGTACGCGGGCACGATAATCGAGAGGGGCGGCGCCAGCTCTTCCTGTAGCACCTGCTCATACTGGCTCTCGTTGACGTCCTTTTCCCGATTCAGCTTATGCGCTGCTACAAAGAACAGAATGACATAGACAAGACTGACCACGACAACATAGACAGCAATAATAATGCTTATAACTTCGAAAATCGTACCGATGAGCTCAAGCCAGGTTCCGTTCATATTGTTTCCTTTCCAGCGTCTCCTCCGCCATCTCGCGTGCATAGCGGTCCGCATGTTCTCCGGCAGCTACTTTGGCAAGCAGCTCCAGTCCGTTTTTGTAGCTGGACAGCGACTCGGCTGCCTGCTGTCTTACCCGATACGAAGAATCACCCAGCATCTCCAGCAAGTAGGATACAAATACATCCTCATGCACATTGCCCATCACCTTGGCACGCATCAGACGTTCCGGCCAGGAGGAGGTCATACGATCCGGGTGATCATGCTCATCCTCCAGCACCTCAACGAGCATGCGCGTCGCTTCAGGCGACATATAGCCGAAGTTAGAGATGGTCTTAAGCGAACGAATCCGCAGCTCTCCATCCTCACTGCTAAGCTGACGCTCCAGCAAAGCCAGCACCTCGGCTGAACGAATATTGTTAATTCGCAACGCATCCATCAAGCTATAGCGTACACGCTTCGGCAGGGAATCAAAGCGCCCGAGGAGCTGATCCATCAGCTCCTGTCCGAGCGGCAGCAAAATTTGCAATAGCTGACTGTCTGACATCTCATGATCATTTTCACTGAGAAAGACAACGATCTGCTCGCTGTTCAGCTTGGACAAAATACGCAAAATCTGAAAATATTCCTCATCCGAGCAGCGCGGCGACTTCATCCAGCGCAATAGCTCTGGCTGAAGGGAATGAATACGGAACTGCTCTACCCAGAGCAGTGTGTTCATCCGCGTGCTCCAGCGACGATTACGCAGCGCTTCCCGATAATGACCGGAAAAGTATCGCTCGGCAAACTCATAGATCAGCTTGCGTTCTTCCGGCGTATTGCTAATTGACAGCCGATGCTGTAGCGCTTCCTCAAGAGCCTCCATCCGATAGGGCTCGCGAATCGATAGGCGCCGGGATGCTTCACCTGTAGCCAGATACGTTTCCAGCGCCGAATCCGGCTGCTCCAGATCGCGTACCATCTCATATACAGCAAGCTGGCGTTTGTTATACGTCGCCTTGCGATACGCCAGATATCCATACAGCAGTAATAAAAGGATCAGCATGAAGGCACTGAGCAGCGCAAATGCCAGCAGTGCCTGATTCGTATCTAGCTGCTTCATGCCTTCATCCTCCCCAGCAGACGCCGAATACGTGCCTCCAGCTCGACCATACTGAATGGCTTGGTCAAATAATCATCTGTACCCGCACTGATCGCATCCGCTACTTCGCGATCATCGCCAACACCAGTTAACATGAGCACCGTGTAACGATTACGTTTATCCGAGCTGCGCAAGCGACGCAGCACTTCCATACCATTCATCCGCGGCATCATCCGATCCAAAATGAGCAAGTACCTTGCATTCTCCCCATGCCATGGATCACTGAAAAATTCCTCACCATCGCTAAACGTACGAATATCAAGCTCATGCTCCGCCTGCAGGGCAGACAGACGCTTCTTGAGCATATTACGAATCAGATCATCGTCATCGATAATCGCCAGTCTCCATGTATCCATATCCATCGGTGGAACAGGTGCCTGTCCAATCTCAGCAGTCTGCTGGCTAAGCCGTACCTTTTCTTCGCGATCGACCCATTCCAGACGCGGACCCGATCCATCTCGTGCCTCTGTCTCCCGAATCGTGTCTGGATGAAAGGCAACAGACGGTGTAGCTTTATTTTCTTGAGGCTCTGCTGCTGGCGGCGTAGGCACCGGCGGCGCTGCTTCAGGTACAGGCGCTATTACAGCTTCCTGCTGCACTATCGGCTGAGCTGGCTGCACAGTCGTCTCCGCTTGTACCTGAGGAGAAGGGTCTGTATACTCATCCTCAGATTCAGGACGTGGATGTCGCTTGAGTCTGGACGACAGCGACGACATCAGATCGTCCATTTTGTGCAATGGAGCATCTGGTTGTTCAGCAGCGCTTGCAGATGAGGAAGCAGGCTGCACCTCTGGGGACGTAGTCGCTGGCTGGGAAGCCGTATCGTTTGAACGGATGGATTCTTGCGCATGTGTCGCCGCATCCAGTGCCATCTCAACCAGACGTACAGCCTGTCCATTTTCTACCGGTCTACGGCGCTCCGGAACGACCATCACACCATCGCGGCTGCGCTTCGCTTCAGCTACGATACGCATCACTCCTTCATAACAGGAGGAAGCCGTCATACCGGGCTTTAGCTCCAGAATGCCTGCCGAGAAGGACAGGCGATAATCGTCCAATCCAACGGCATCATCCTGCTCCAATCGTTCGAGTAGCTGATGAGCAAACGAGGTCGCTTCCTTCTCTCCCACTCCCGGTTGCAGCAGGTAAAAGCGATCATGCCGATCCCGTGCCCAGATATCATGCGGTCCCAGCACCGGCTTCACCAGATCAGAGAAGTGCTTTAACAGACGATCCCCTTCTGCATAGCCAAACCGCTCGTTAATGTAACGGAAGCTATCCAGATCGAATAATGTGAGCGTAGCAGGCTCCGGGCGCTCTAGCTGCAATTGCAAATGACGAACCAGCTCCTGTGCAAAAAAGGTGCTATTATAGGCACCGGTCAGCTCGTCCATCATCAGCAGACGATTCAGCTTCAAGCGACGAGATACCTGTCGTTTCACCCGCACCGCAAATTCTTCCACATCAAACGGCTTGCCCATAAAATCATCCGCGCCCGATTCATACGCCTGAATACGAGTCGTACGATCACGATTCGTACTGATCACGATCACCGGAATCAAATACTGCTCACTGCGAGATTGCATCTCCTTCAATATGTCCAGACCACTTCGTTCCTCCAGCACAATATCGAGCACAACACAATCCGGCTTCATGCTGTAAAACAGCTCCAGCGCTCGCTCAGCATCCGGTGTGGCAAGCACCATATAGCCTATTCGCTCCAGATGCTCCTTGAGCACAAGTAACAGGCTCAAATCGTCATCTACGATCAGTAATGTGCCCATATAGGGCGGCAATTCGGCTGGAGACTCCTCTACAATAGCGGGCTGATCTTCCTCATTCTCCAGCTCGTCTGCACTGTCCAATAGTAAAAAGACGAGCGGAGCCAGCAGCTCGCGTGCTTCAGACACTCGCCAGACCCGGGTACTTTCTGCTTCTACACGCTCAATCAAACTGGAAGCCGTCTGAAACCATTCATCCAGGCCAATCGTCCCTGCTGTGCCTTTGGCGGAATGTAGCAGTCGATACAGCTCGGCCTCACTGGTAGACTGTCCGGATGTAGTAGCGGATTTGATTTTGTCCTTCATCTGCTTTATAAATAATCGCTGATATTTATCCATAAAATCCTCCCTGACTGTCGTTGCAGGCGTTCATCAACACAGCCGTTTGTATGAATACATCCTTATTCCGCGTAATACCGTTATGTAGCGCATCGCTCATAAAAGATACGCTACGTAACATCAAGCCTACTTTCTATTACCCTCGATCACGGCATTGCATTGCTTTCCTCTATACAATAGCCGCATCCATTACCGGGAAAAATAAGGCTATACCGCTCCATGACCACTGTCGGAATCGGGCTTCAGCGATTGGTCTGCTTGCTCTGCACCTGTCGCGCCGCCCCGCAGATCCACCTTGATCACGTCATCCACCAGCTTCAGCTTCGCCGCACCAAGTCCGCTACGCTGCAAGGCTTGCTGGAGTAGCTGTTCATCCTGATTGCCCTGTACGACCATATCAGTTCGTAGCGCCTGCTGACTCTGATCCATTAGCGAAACGCCCAGCTCCAGTAGACGATCGACCGTAAATGGCTTTTGCAAATATTTCTCGTCTGCCTTCTCGGCAAAGTCACCTGGCTGATCGAGCGCTGACGATACAATGACCGGCACCTCGCGGGTTAACGGGTTACTTTTGAGTGCAGCGATAAAGTCCCAGCCGCTTTTCGGGCCTTGTAAATGAATATCAACGATGCACAATAGCGGTGGAAGCTTCGACTGCTGTAAGCCTAGAATCGCTTCCTCTGCATTATTTAAAGTCATAATCTCATAGCGCTGCTCTTCAAACGTCGCCGCGATCAAGCGAGACAGATTCTCCTCATCCTCAATCACAACGATATGATCATCCAGTACAGGCACCTTGAGCATTGGCAGTCTGACGATAAATGTACTGCCCTGCCCCAGCTCGGACTCGAACGTAATCTCGCCGCCTAGATCGTTCAGAATCTCGCGCACAATTGCAAGTCCAAGACCTGTACCACCGATCTGACGACGATCCGAATTATCGACCCGATAAAACTTACTGAACATCTTATCCTTCGCTTCATCCGGAATACCCAGCCCATAATCCTGCACCTCAACAAACCAGTTGCCCGCATCCTCGCGGAGTCGTACATCGATGCGATCTGTGCCTGGAGAATACTTCACTGCATTGCTGATCAGATTGTGCATTACCTGAGTCACCCGATCCTGATCGGCACGAACTAAGGCTGTATGCTCTGGCAGCTCACAATACACACGATGCTCCTGCTTCCCATCCCACTGCATCGCGACATCGTTCACGATTGCACGCAGATCGAACGGCACCAGCGTATATGTCTGCTTGCCGGATTCCATACGCTGCAAATCCAGAAAATCATTAATCAGATTGGACAGGCGATTCGCCTCACGGTGAATGGTCTCCATATACTTCTTCGCTTTTTCCGGCTTCACTTCACGGTTGAGCAAAATCTCCACAAAGCCCAGAATACTTGCCAGCGGTGTACGCAGCTCATGCGATACGATGCTGACAAATTCATTTTTCATCTGATTCGCCTGTTCTTCCTCCGTCCGATCACGCAGTACGATTAGATGATATTCCTGTAGATCCGCGCCGGTAATCAGATTGATATACATTTCCATATGATGAGTGCTGCCATCACGAGCACGAAGGCTGAACTGGGTGCGCCAGTTGGTTAAATGCTCCTTCATCGCATGCAATATCTGCTCACTCAGCTTGTACGTGCCCATATGTTGCTTGTCGAGGAAAGCATTTAGACTATCGATCGATGCCCCTGCCTTCAGATCCGGCAATACAGCACTCACCTGTGCATTACAAAACGAGATAATTCCTTCGTGATCAAACAATACAAGCCCTTCCTGTAGCGAATCGATAATCTCCTGTATCGTATCGCGCTGCTGCTTGATCATCAGCTTCTCCGCTTCCAGCTCCGTATTCAGCTCCTTCAGACGGATACCTTGCTTGCGACGTTCCTCTCCGGCAAGCTGCGCCTGATACGCCAGACCGAACTGATTGATCAAGCCCTCGGTTAACATACGATCCTTAATATTGACTGCCAGACTGCCGTACGTCGTGAACAGCAAATACCCGATCACCTGCATATCTTCATCGAAGAGCGGATAATAATGATCATCTGCACGCTCATAGCCTTCGTGTAAGCCGATCTCCTCGCCACTTAGCGAACGACTGCGCACAACCGGTCTGCGCTCCTCAATCACTTCCAGCGCCGGACCATACAATTGCTCCACCTGTCGTCCTGTATCATGCTGGGGCCAGCCTACCGCACAGATCATGCGGAAGGAGCCTGCCTTCTCCGTCTGATCGCGCACGACCAGCATAACGGCATCATGATGCGTCGCATGCATTAACGCACGCAGACTATTTTCGAGAAATTCCTTCATGCTGCTGAAGCCCGTCAGCTTCTCCTGATACGAGTTGATTAGCTGTAGCTGTGTTTCGCGCTCAGTCAGCTTCTCTAAAATGACAGCTTGATCATGCTGCTGTGCCATAATTTCTTCATTTTGTGCTTCCATCTCATCATTTTGCTGCTCCATCTGCTGCAGACTGTACTCATTCTGCTGCTGACGCTCGCGCAACTGATCAGACATATGATTGATGCCGTTAATCAGACTCGTAATCTCGTCATTGGAAGTACGCTGCTCTACATGCAAATATTCGCCGTGGCTAATGCGACGTACCGCCGCTTCCAGCCGAACAACCGGACGAATTATCGATTCGCGCAAATAACGTACGAGCAGGAGTGCCGCAATCAAGCCCAGCACGATGAATACGAGCGGAATGAACAATACAATCGAGTTCAGCTCCTGGCTTTGCTTCATTAGCTGGTTCACTTGATTCCGCTCATTGCTGATCAGATCATCCAACTGGCTATTCACCGACTGTACAAGCGAGGTGGTCACATTACGCGCGATATTCTCGATTTCGTCCTGCTTACCTTGCTGCTTGTAGCCTTCGATCAGTGGAAAATAGCTGAAGTACTCACGACTTTGCCGATCCAGCTCGACTATTTTACTTTCACTATCTGAATTATCTGCCGAACGCAAGCGATACTGATTCAGATCTTGCAAAAAGCGATCCCGATCGGATTCTGCCTGTACCCGAAATGTAGAAACACTAAAAGCAAGATACGCACGAAAATTCGATACTGCCGAGCGGTACGCTTCGTCAATCGATTGCAGTCGATTTTGCTGATCCAGATGGTAGTTAATTTCAGTATTAATATTCGTCACCTGCTGCTTGAATGCCCATTCCACCCCGAACGCAATCAAGCCGAAAATCAAAAATGAAATGATCGTCCAGCGGGTCACACGCCGGGTCAAGCCACCATTTGGCATCAGGCGTCCTCCCCGGACAACAGCTCCTCGGCTGCGTCAATCAATGCGAGCGGACTAAACGGCTTGGACATGAACAGCGTAACGCCCGCCTGCTCCGCACGTAAACGATCCTGCTCCTGCGCCTTTGCAGTCAGCAAAATGACCGGCTTGCCTGCATTGGCATTACCACTGCCACGCAGCCATTCACATACCTCAATGCCTGTCGCTTCCGGCATCATATAATCAAGCACGATCAGATCATATTCCTGCTGGGACAGACGATCTTTGGCAAGCTGTCCATCCTCCGCCTCCGTCATCTCGTACCCTTCATCCTCAAGCGTTTCCATAAGTAAAAAGCGCAGTGCTGGTTCATCCTCAGCAATTAAAATCTTCTTTTCTGTCATCCCTTTTGCCTCCCGCATCCGTCAATATGCGTCACATCATGTATGGGCTACCGGGACAGCCTCCAACCTGTGACGCTTCCGCAAACTCTGTTTTTTTAACATAATATTGAATTTTTTAAAAACAATAACAATTGTATATTACCACAATCATCCGCGTTCTGAATAAACTTGAATATCATCGATTCCAGCACCCGGTAGATGACATGTTGCATGGCATTCGCTGACATTCCGAGCAGATCATCTAGCAATATAGCGAAGCTCAGAGTAGCCCTATAGCTAATTACTCATTTTATCGGCAAATGATTTCCATTCCCAAATAGTACATCATTCTTATCTGTGAAAATAGCAGGATTTATTGCTGCTACAGCCAGGGTTTGCTACAACTTTACGATGTAACAATGCTCCTCGATATCCGTCTCATGATCAGACTCCAACCTGCTCTAGCTCCAATTCTTATTCGTACCAATTCGGCAAATGGATGACTGTGATCAAGACCCTATTGCTCCACCTGGACGGTTTTGCAAAATATACAAATTTTAAGCGATACGTACGATGCGGAAAAGAATGGATATGGTATACTACATATGTAGTTGAATTCACATTGTGGAGAGGGGTTTTACCGCGATTATGCTTCAATTCAGTCCCTCCTTTTTACAAATCGGCTCGACTGTCGGACTGCTTGTTATCGCTCTGACTGCGATTCTGGTACGCTCGCGTACGAATCATAGACCCGTTAATGCGAAGAAAATTCTGATTCCGCCACTCGGTATGAGCACTGGCTTTTTTATGTTTGTGGTGCCGGATTTCCGCGTTTCCTGGCTATGGGCACTTGGCGCCTTTCTGGTCGGCTGGTTCATTTTCTCGTATCCGCTTATTCGGGGTACACGTTTTGAGCACAACGGTACGGATGTGGTGGTTCAGCGCTCCAAAAGCTTTCTGTTCATCCTGCTCGGCTTGCTACTCATTCGCTTGCTGCTGCACCGTTTTATCGAGCATTACATTACCATTCCGCAGACAGCAGGTGTGTTTTTCATCCTTGCTTTCGGGACATTGCTGCACTGGCGCCTCGATATGTATCGTAAATATCGCGCCATCCGTGAAAAGGTGGAATCCGGTTCATCCGTTTGATCGCGTGCTATCGTCAGGATTACGGTGCGTCTGTATTTTATATACAAAAAAGCTAAAGCTCTTATCCGGCTTAGCAGAATACATTGCGAAACGCAATGAGGTCTGCGAGCCAGTGAGGCTTTAGCTTTTTTGCTGTTATGACGGTTAGATGTGCTTGATTGATCTAAGCTACGTTTCCCAATGGATAGGAATCGTTATCGATAGCCATCTTTAATGATAGAAGCGATCTCAATCCTCAGCTACACGTACAAGCTGCTTGCCAAGATTCTCACCGCTGAACAGTCCGATAAATGCTTCCGGAATGTTATCGAAGCCTTCGATAATATTCTCGCGGTATTTCAAACGACCTTCGCTTACCCACTGTCCCAGCTCGCGCAGTCCTTCCTCTTGCTCGGAAGCATAATCACCTACAAGGAAGCCTTTGAGCAGCACGGTTCGTGTGAGCAGCATCGGCAGAATACGCGGTCCAAGCTCTGGCTTCTCCTGATTGTAAAGGGAAATCTGTCCGCACAGCGGGATACGCGCATTACGGTTAAGCAGCGGAATGACCGCATCCGTAATATCCCCGCCCACATTATCAAAATACACATCGATGCCATCCGGGCAAGCACGCTCCAGCGCTTCTGCCAGCGGCTGATCGGTTTTGTAATTAATCACTTCGTCAAAGCCCAGCTCGTCTTTGAGATAACGATTCTTCTCATCCGAGCCGGAAATTCCGATTACGCGTGCGCCTTTAATTTTACCGATCTGTCCTACGATCATACCGACTGCACCACCTGCACCGGATACGACCAGTGTCTCGCCAGGCTGCGGATTACCGATACGCAGTGTGCCGAAGTAAGCCGTTAATCCGGTCATACCAAGCACACCAAGTGCTGTGGTGATCGGTGCCAGCTCTGGATCGATGCGACGGCAGCTCTTGCCATCGATAATGCCATAACGCTGCCAGCCCCAGCCACCAGCGACGATATCGCCTTCAGCAAAGCCCTCAACGCGGCTATGCAGCACACGCCCAATCGAGCCGCCTGTGATCGGCTCGCCAATCGCATATGGTGCCGCATAGGATTTGGCATCCTTCATCCGACCGCGCATGTACGGGTCAACCGATACGTATAATGTTTTTACGAGTAGCTGTCCGTCTTCTGGCATATTCAGCTCTTCTTTTTTCACGGTAAAATGCTCCAGCGCTGGCGTTCCCTCCGGACGACTTGCCAGCGCAAAATACTCATTCATTTGTTCTGCCATGGGTTGTTCCTCCTCTTAACTGATTCATTTTCGTTGGTTAAGGTACTAGATCACGTGGGCAAATGTAGGTTGTTTGATGTACACTACACCACTCCGGGAAGGAATAAGGGGACGGATTCCCGTCTCGCACAGGAATCTACGAAATGGGGGGGAGAATGTA
>JBCNLJ010000040.1:0-51784 GCA_039595515.1 Paenibacillus sp.
ACCAAAACCACCAAAACCACCAAAACCACCAAAACCACCAAAACCACCAAAACCACCAAAACCACCAAAACCACCAAAACCACCAAAACCACCAAAACCACCAAAACCACTACGTCCCCTTTAAAACCAAACGTTTCAAGCCTCACTTCAAAAGCAAAATGAATCCATACCTGCAAAGCTCATGCCGATCATGTACAATGACAAAAGAACAATCGTTTTATATGGAAGGGAGTACGAGTAAATGACATCACCATCGGGTTCGGAATCCTCAGCTACATCCTCGCAGCAGGATAATGGGAAATTCAATCGCAGACCAATTACACCAGCGACTGCGCAGCAGAAAATTGCTGCTCATGTACAGCCTGCTGAAATAGAAGAAGTGAAGCTGCACGAAGCGGGAGGACGGTTCCTTGCGCAGTCGGTTACAGCGCCGCATCCGTATCCGCATTTTCGGCGGTCAGGTATGGATGGGTATGCGTTGCAAGCGGCTGATCTAGCGCAAGCTTCCAGTGAGCAGATCGTCTGGCTCGAAGTGATTGATAATATTCCGTGTGGCTATACACCCTCTCATGAGATTACATCAGGCCATGCAGCCCGCATTATGACGGGAGCGATGGTGCCGGAAGGTGCAGATGTTGTCGTCATGCTCGAAATGACGGAGCTGCGCACAGAGAATGAGCGCACCTGGGTCGGTATCAAGCGTCAGGTCGAACAGGGACGGAATATTACGCCGATCGGGCTTGAGGTGCAGGAAGGAGATCTGCTGCTAGAACGGGGAGCGCAGATTGGCGCAGGCGAGATTAGCGTGCTGGCTACCTTTGGCGTACATACGGTACCAGTGTATCGCAAGCCGCGGGTGGCGATATTTTCGACAGGTACGGAGCTGCTGGGCGTCGATGAGCCGATTGCACCGGGTAAAATTCGTAATAGCAACTCGCTTATGCTTGCAGAGCAGATTGCGGCTGCTGGCGGCGAGCCGATATTGCTTGGAGCGATTGAGGACAAGCTGGAGCTGGCGCGGTCAATGATGATGAATGCGTTGGCGAATTATGATCTGGTCGTATCCAGCGGCGGTGTATCGGTCGGCGATTACGATATTATGGGTGATCTCGTACGCAGTGGCGAGGTGGAAATGCTATTTAACAAAATCTCAATGCGTCCGGGTAGTGTAACGACTGGCGCGGTGAAGGACGGTAAATTACTGTTCGCGCTATCCGGTAATCCAGGGGCTTGCTTTGTCGGCTGCGAATTGCTGGTACGTCCAACGATTCGTCAGATGATGGGCTCGCAGCAGGATTATTTGCCACAGTGGCAGGCGGAGCTTGGAAGGGAATATGTGAAGATTAATAGCTTTACCCGCTATGTGCGCGGTCGGCTGGAGGCGGAAAATGGTCGTCTCGTTGCTTACCCTGCCTTGCTGGATGAATCCAATGTGATGGTCACGATCAAAGATAGCGATTGCTTGATTATTATTCCACCAACCAGTGAGCCCCTTCCAGCCGGAACAACAGTACATGTACTGAGGCTGATGGATCGATGAGTGACGGGATACTACGCACTGCTAACGAGCCGAATGTCACACCTCCAGTCGTGCAGATTGTGGGCTACAAAAATTCTGGTAAAACGACGCTTGTTACCGCTCTGCTGCGTCTTTTCGTTCAACAGGGTCTGCGCGTAGCGGTGATCAAGCATGATGCTCATCAATTTCAAATGGATCATCCCGGTACAGATACGTATGCTCACACCGAGGCTGGTGCTGCGGCTATCGCGATTACGTCGCCTTTGCGGACAGCGATTATTCGCGAACAGCCCGCTTCATTGGAGCAGTTGATCGACGAGCTGGTCAAGGGTACGCTGGATACGTATGACCTGATTCTTGTAGAAGGCTTCAAGCGTGAGCGCTATCCTAAAGTCGCCCTGGTAGCAGCCGAGGATGGATTAGAACTGCTGGATGAGCTTACGGCTATACACTGGATCTATGCAAGACTAGCTCCAGCACAGGTGACGGAATATGCTGCACACAAAGATCATTTAAATTTAAAAGACATACCTATTATTCCAGCCGGAAAAGATGGTATTATGGATGTGTTCATTGCATTACATGCTTACATACAATCGATGACGTTATGAATGCGCCGTACCCACCCACGACTTATAAGCAGCAATGTCCATTCCACTTATAGAAAAAGGAGAGAGAACGAATGAAAGTAACATTGATTGCCGGAAGTACACGTCCTGATGCATCAACAACGAAGCTGTGCCAATATATCGCACGTCTGCTGAATGAAAAGGGACATGAGACAGAAGTATTCAATTTGCAGGAGCATGTCCTACCACTGTATGGCCCGGGCGAAGCTTACGGTCATGAAGAAGTGCAGAAGCTGTCTGCGGCTGCCAAAAGTGCAGATGCACTTGTGCTGGCAACGCCGGAATACCACGGCTCACTGTCTGGCGTGCTGAAAAATGCACTGGATTTCCTGAACAGTGACTTTTTCAATAATAAAGCAGTGCTGTCTGCAAACTCCGCCGGTGGTGTTGTAGGTACAGCTTCCCTGCTGCATCTGCAAACGATCGTGCGCAATCTGCACGGAATTAATTGCCCGGAATGGATCTCGATCGGTGGCACGCAGCGTGAATTTGATGCGGAAGGTTCACCGGTAGATGAAGGCGCAGAGCTGCGCATTCGTACAGCGGTCGCTTCCTTCGCGGATCTGGCAGAGAAGCTGAACAAAGTATTTTAAATAGGTATACCCTGCTTGAACAAGATTGGATATATAGTGGGTTCAGTATGAGGATGTATGCTGAATTCAGCAGTAGAACTACAAAAACCGCCTCTTTCCAGAAGGGAAAAGGCGATTTTTGTAGTTTTTTTATAAAAGTAATTTTTTTTATAAAATGAGTAGAGTTCGAGTGGACTTCATTCAGGCAAATATATTCGCCATCGCATCGGCAGCACAGGTGCGTATGTTATCGCATTCGCATACAAACGCATATCCTGAGCTTAAAAAGAAATCATCGAACGAATTTGAACGGATATCGATATCGAGTGAGTTCCTGTATGCAAGTTCCTGTATAGTGCTCCACGATTCATTTATTCAGTAGGATCACTTATGCGGGCAGCTTATTTTGTCACATTTGATCGTTTGATCCGATCGCTTCCGCCATCATTTGTATCTCCTACTGGCTACATCTGATCATTTGCAATAACAATCATATCTCATCCCTAAGTTTCTCAATCGCTCCGCCATCATTGTATCTCCTACTACCTGCATCTGATCGTTTATAAGAGCACTCACATCTCATCCTTGCGTTTCTCAATCGCCTCCGACATCGTTTTATCAGTCAGATGCGCATAAATCTCGGTCGTTTCCGTAGAAGCGTGCCCAAGCTGCTCCTTTGTTTTATAAATATCATTTTGCAAATAATAGTCGGTAGCAAAAGAATGTCTGAGCTTATGCACCGTCAAATAGGGCTTGCCGAATGATTTGGCGTATTTGATGATCATCGCTTGGATGGCGCGCTTGGTCATACGTTTGCCGGATGATTGTCCGTTAGGCTTGGCGACGAACAGCGCCGGTTCATTGCGTGGTGTACGATAACGCGTATCTCGAAGCTGCAAGTAGACGGTAAGCTCATCGCGTGCCTGTTCGCGGAAGTAGACGGGTGTTTTGAACGTTTCATCGTTATTGCCTTTACGTGAGACGTAAAGCATTTTCTGGTTTAAATCCAGATCGTTCATATTCAAGTTAACGACCTCGGACACACGCAGTCCCGAATTAAGAATCAGACTGGCAATGCATGCATCCCGCTCACGGTTAAGCTCGTACGAGTAGAGCGCCTGCTTATTTCCAGCAATCGTCTCGCGATGACCTTCCAGAATGTAACCGACAAACTCCAGCAGCTCCTCATCCTCCAAAATTTTACCTTTGAGCTTGGCAGCCGTATCCTTCGGCTTGTGCAGCCGTTTGACCTCGATCTTCGCCATAATATTGCGCTTGAGCAGCGGATAGAAATCCTCATCCTCAGCAATCTGGCTTAAATAATGGAACAGGGAACGCAGTGAGGATAGCTTGCGTGATACCGTTACACGCGTATTAGCACTTTCGGCGCGTGTCGTCAAATAGAGCCGATAGGCGGTCACATCCTCCATGCGTAACGTTTCCAGCTCCAGCAGAGCGATATCTCCAACCTGCTGTGCAACTGTTAAGCCTTCGGCAATCATCCAGCCGAAGAAGGATTCATAATCCCGTATGTATTCCAGCAATGTGGAAGGCGATAAGTCGGGTAGTTTATAGTTAATAAATTGCTCCACATACCAGGGCATGGAGGGCAGCTTGTCATCCAGCTTACGTCGATCCTGTATTTTTTGTATCGTCATGTCGTGAACTCACCTCGTGTTCCGATTGTATCATAAATTATGCATATGATTTGCGTCCCTCTGTAAATAGGGTATATAGTGATAGGAAGGCAGAACATCCATTCTGGATACTGCCGTCTGCTCCATTTACAGGTAATGTATTTTTCGACATCGGAGGGACAGGTATGGCGCTGGCGTTAGAGTTGGTTCCGCGTAGTAAAAAGCGGATTATTCGCGAAATGATGCAATTTTATTTATATGATTTTACATATTATTTGAATATTGAGCTAACGGATAAGGGACGCTTTCCCGAATATCCGGATCTGGATGAATTCTGGAGCCGACCGGGGCGCAAATTCCCTTATTTGATCTATTCTGGCTTTCATATCGCAGGCTTCGCGCTGGTTGATCGGCTCGATAATGGAGAAGCAGATTATTATATGACCGAGTTCTTCATCCTGCATAAATACAGGCGTTCAGGTGTGGGCACATGGGCAGCATGTGAGCTATTCCGACGTTATCCGGGTCGCTGGAAGGTGACTCAGGTGAGCAACAATCTGGCGGCACAGGCATTCTGGCGCCGTATTATCGGTGAATATACAGGAGAGCATTATGTGGAAAAGCTGGAGCCTGATCACGGTGGGCCAAGCCAGTATTTTACTTCCTTTCGCGAGCTAGTGTAATGGATCAATATAGTAACAGAGAACTCCCTGCTTAAAACGTATGGCTTGCTGTGTAAATAACATCATGAATGAAACCGCAAACAGGACACAACCTGAAAAGGAGACTTACACATTATGTACTTACCAACGTTTTCGTTATCCAATAAAAAAGCAATCATTACAGGTGCTGGCAAGGGAATCGGACAGGCACTTGCCATTGGGCTTGCTCAGGCGGGTGCAGATGTAGGCTTGATATCACGTACCGGCTCTGATCTGGAGCAGACCAAACAGCTCATTGAAAAGCACAGCAGCCGTCAGGCTATCTGTCTTGTAGCAGATGTTACGGATCGACAACAGATGAAAGAAGCATTTGAGCGCTTTGAGCTGTCTTTTGGTACGCCTGATATTCTGGTGAACAATGCAGGCATGAATATTCGTAGCCGTGCACTCGATGTGACCGATATGGAATGGGACATGATTGTAAAAACGAATCTGCATTCCGCGCTTATCGCTTCTCAGCTAGCAGCCGAAGGTATGAAAAATAACGGCGGCGGTCGTATTATTAACATCGCTTCGGTCGCCGGACATCTGGCGATGCGCACAGGCGTTGCATACGGTGCAACGAAAGCAGCGCTTATTCAAATGACCAAAATTCTAGCACTCGAATGGGCGGATTATGGTATCCAGGTGAACGGCGTAGGCCCCTGGTATTTCCGCACTCCGCTGACTGAATCTGTGCTTGCAGATGAACAATATATGCAGGATATTTTAAACCGTACGCCATTAAAGCGAATCGGAGCGATGGAAGAGCTGGTTGGGCCAGTCGTCTTTCTTTCCTCTGATGCCGCAGGCTATATGACCGGTCAAACACTTATGGTCGATGGTGGCATGTCGATTTTCGGATTTTAAATAAGGCAATGTAAAAGAACCGAATCAATGGAATAAGTGAGTTGCAATACTTCGCTGGAGTTACGATGTATAAATATAGATCGATTAAAGCGCAGTTCTCTTCAAAGAGAGCTGTGCTTTTTTTATGTACTTTGTGTATTTGATTGGTTATATTTGTGAACTATATTCAACAATGCTGCGTTTGTATAAGTAAGGGTTACTTTTGTAACGATTGGCTAACTCCATGTGGTGAACGCAGAAAAGAGGGACGGGGAAAGGGATGTGTACACAATCCACAGCATTTACATTATATAGAGACTATAATAATTTTTAACTAATTAATTGTTGACAATATATCTGAGTGTGATATGATAAGTGCAAACAAATATTACGTATGCAAACTATGAATTGCACCAAGCAAAGGGTGAGAATAGTGGAAGAAGAGAAAAAACTAGCATTAGAAGAACACCTGTGTTTCTCCCTATATGCAGGCTCGCGTGCAATTACACGCATGTACTGGCCAATGCTGGAGGAAATGGGTATTACGTATCCTCAGTATCTGGCTCTGGTTGTATTATGGGATAAGAAGGAATGCACGATTAAAGAACTGGGTAAAGAAATCTATCTGGATTCAGGCACGATGACTTCAATGCTCAAACGGATGGAGGAATCCGGCTTGATCACACGTCAGCGCTCTATCGAGGATGAGCGTGTCGTCAAGATCCGTATTACGGAGCAAGGACTATCTCTGCAAGAGCAATCGGCTTGTATTCCGCAGTCGCTGTTGCAATCAACAGGTTTAAGCCGCGAAGAGCTGGAACAGCTCAATCGTCAAATTCGTCAAATTATCGGTAAAATTAAAAGCTAATTATACGTTCACAATGCGCTTAACATGGAAAGTTGGCAACTGGTCTACTGTTGTTATATATACAATGAGAGCGAAGTGTCATGCAAAGCAAAGGTTACAGGAAAAGCTCCTGTAGCCTTACTTTCCCCCCTTCAATATTGTATACAAGCTTATCATTCCATTTTTAAATGGTAGCAATGGATTTCGAAGACGTACATTTGACAGATTATATTCTATACATCAGGTTTCATACATTCGATTTGCGAAGTAAACGAAGGACGATAAATTGTAATGCAACTTTGACTGCATGTTTTATCTTATGAAGTTCTATTCTGAATGGGATGTTTGTTCAGGTAGTTATGCTCTGGCAAGCATACTGCCTTTCATATAGATGTAATGCTGTTGCTTGACGTTTGTGTCCGGTCGGACTGCGAGCCCATACTATTTATTATGATTAGATATCTGTACTACAATCGCCTTATGCTATGTAGACGTACTATACAGGCATATCCGACCTTTAATTTTTTTGATGGTGAATCTGTCCTGATTTGCCTTCCTATATGATGTTCTATAAGGAAAAGCGCTTATTCCTGAATGGGATGAGCGCTTTTGTATATCCACAGGATATCGATGTGTACGTGTACAGATTAATATTACGTGGTATGATATTTTACAGTAACAAGCAAGTTTAGGGAGATATGGCGAAAGTGGCGTATACATAACAAAGGAGGGATTCATATGGGTTCGCGCCTGATGCATTACTGTATTGCTGCGTTAATTGAAAGTCGGCTGGGATGGCATAGTCCGGAATTTATGCTTGGAAATCTCGCGCCCGATGTTGCGGAATATGGGGTGCGTGATCAGAATAAGCGACAATCACACTTTATACGTCTCGATTCGGCAGGCGAAGGTTTTTTTGATCTGGAGCGCTTTGCAGCACGTTATTTACGAGAGCAACGCTCATTATTTCATATTGGCTATTATTTTCATTTATTATCGGATGATCTGTGGATTAAGCAAGTCTATATCCCTACGATTCATCATCTGCCGCAAGATGCACGTTTGGAGGCAAAGGAGCGTTACCAGCGTGATTTGAGCAAGCTGGGAGGCAGGCTGATGAAGCATTACCATTTACAATATACCGATCTGGAGCATGAAGTGATGCCTATGCCTGAAGCGGATCTTGTCTTTTTGCCTCAACTGGTGGAGGACCTGAAGCTTGATATGGAGTCCATTTCACAGGAGAGCGAGACTGAACCGCTGGAAATACTGGAATGGGAAGCAGTCATTGCGACACTGGAGTATACGGTTGATTCCTGTCTCAGCCAGCTTCGGATGTGGGAAGAAGCCGATCGAATGCTGATTCGTCACGGATATCGATTGACATTGGAAGGTAATCTGTAAGTATTGTATATAGCGAGCGTATCAAGGTAGCATGACAGGTTGTCGTTTGTATACCGGAGAATAGCACGGCTAGTAATTAAATGCTAATTCACTTAGATATATATCGTTAAATAATTAAGTCCATGTAGAAGTTGAAGTCACACTGCTCCACAAGTAGGAGGTCGTAGCCCTAAGGCTATGGCCTTTTATTATGTTTGCAAAAATCTTGCATATTGCAAATCCGGTAGAGCGCATATTTTACATATTACCTGCAATTGATATGCCATATTTACGTGGACGGATGACTATGCGTACAATAAAAGGCAGATGCGGATGAACGCACAACTACACTAGGGCAGGGGACGTGCAGTATGAACGATATGACGACATATGGCCTGGATCAAAATCGTATAACAGAACGGTTGGATTGGAAGCGTAAGCAGGCTTCACAGCGAGAACAGCAATTGTTTACAGTACTGGATAAAGTAACAGATGCACAGGAACGTGAACTGCTGGAGTATTTGTATGCGTACATGCCACTGCATGATCTGGCGGACTATGATGGGGACTATTTTGCTGCTCATGTGCGTCATGTGTTAGACACACGTAAGCGAATGACATGGGGAGAGACGATACCGGATGAGCTATTCCTCCAGTATGTGTTGCCTTATCGAGTGAACAACGAAAATATCGATGACAGCAGACGCGTCATTCACGAGCTGCTTGCTGAGCGTGTACATTCACTATCGATGTGGGATGCGATTATTGAAACGAATTACTGGTGTCATGAGCATGCTACTTATACCGGCACCGATATTCGCACGGTGTCTCCATTGACGATTATGCGTACCGCTCTGGGGCGCTGCGGGGAGCAATCGACATTTACGGTAACTGCACTGCGCAGTATCGGTATTCCGGCGCGTCAATGCTACACCCCGCGCTGGGCGCATTGCGATTCTAATCATGCATGGGTAGAGGCGTGGGCAGATGGACGATGGCATTATCTCGGTGCCTGCGAACCGGAAGCTGTGCTGAATGAAGGCTGGTTCCGTTTGCCTGCCAAACGAGCGATGCTTGTTAATACCCGTGTACCTGCCGACTATATTGGTCCTGAAGAAAGCTGCTCCTCTCATCCATGGTATACCGAGATCAATCTGCTGGAGCATTACGCGGCTACGAAGCAGCTTCAGATTCAAACTCTGGATGAAGCGGGACAGCCATGTGTGGCAGAAGTACAATTTCAACAATATAATGCGGCGGAGTTTTACCCGCTCGCCATATTGCAAACTGACCAGCATGGAAGCGTCACACTGACTACAGGCTATGGCGATCTGTTCATTCATGCACGCACGTTAGACGGCGGACGTGTAGGCGAGTGTCTGGTCACCTCTCAGCAAACTTCGGCTACACTCCGATTGAAGCCTATCAACATTATCCGGGATGCAGCTCCTATTGGGATGGAGGAAAGCACATCAGCGCTGCAATCATCAGCCTATGCCTATACGGTCGACTGGATCGTACAGCCGCCGCCCGCCCCTTTACCTGAGGCGGGTCCGGAAGTGAGCGAAGCGGATCGTCAAGTGCAGGAGCAGCGTGTGCGCGAAGGGACAGCACTTCGTACGGCGTATGAACAGACTTTTCTCACTGCAGCGGAGATAGAGCAGTATGCTATCCAGTGGTCGCTACCGGTCGATCGGCTATCGACTGTGCTTCATACTGCGCGTGGCAATGGGAGGGAGCTGGTTGCCTTTTTCGAGCAGACCGAATCTGCACAGCATGAACTTGTGCTACAGCTACTGGAATCGATGCGGCCGAAGGATTGGCAGGATACGGATCGCGTGACACTGGCAGATCATTTGCATGGTGTATTGCCTCATCTGCAGTATGATGAACTGGAAGCTGAGCAGAAGGATATACTGTTTCAGCGTTATGTACTTTGTCCGCGTGTTCATATGGAAATGATCACACCGTATCGACAGTATTTATCCAGTCGCTGGGATACAGCATTACAGCAGCAATTCCGTGCCAACCCACAGCAGCTTGCTGAGCAAATACAGCGCGAAGTGAAGCTATTAAACGATGTAGATCGATACAGTGGTATGGCGACACCTGCTGGTGCGCATCGATTGGGGGTTGCCGACTCACTAAGTCGCGCGAGTGTATTCGTTGCGGCGGCGCGTACGCTAGGAATTGCTGCGAGATTGGAGCCACTTCACTTGTTGCCGCAATACTGGCAGGAGGGAAGCTGGCACGATGCTTCTTTTACCGATGAAATAGCCCGGCATTCCAGCCGTGGTGTAGCCGAGGATGCAGCGAATGAATTACCGGTTGAGGTAGCAGTGAATGAGCAGCAATATGATCAACAGGCAAGTATAGACGGTAAAATAACAGCGAGTCATCGAGGTTATATGGAGATTACAGCTCAGACCATGGATCATGCTGGTCATGCTACACCGCCTGCCTATTATCAGGATTTTACGATTGCGCTGCTTAACAATGGCCTCTATGAAACGTTGCAATTTCCATATGGAGATTCAACGATTACCGGGCGTATGCATGAGGTATTGCCGGGCAGCTACCGCCTGACCAGTGGAACTCGATTGCGTGATGGCAGTGTGCTGGGAAGATTCACTTTTTTCGAGGTGAAGCCGGGGCAGAAGGTCGAGATCACGCTGCAATTGCGACAGGCGAAGGAAAGGGTGCCTGTACTGGCAGAGATTTTACCAGCCTCAATTAAGGCGAAATGGTTGGAAAATAATAGCTCTCCAACAGGATCTGTAGAGGCTAGTCCAGAACGACTTACCTATCCAACTGTCATCGCATGGTTAGAGCCTGAACGTGAGCCGACCAAGCATGTGCTGCGCGAGTTTGCCGAATTAGAGCAGCAATTCAGCGAGCGTCACGAACCAATGCTGCTATTGCTTCAAGAGCAAGCCGAGCAGCACATGCTGGAGCAAAACATATTACCTCCACAGGCAGTCATTCAATACGATGATCATCTGAATGCATTACACGAACTGTCCGGAACATTGGCGCAAGTGCTCGGTGACCAGCGACCGGTAGTGCTGATTATCGATAGACAGGCACGCATACGCTTCGCTGTTCAAGGCTACAAGCCCGGAACCGCTAGCGATCTGCTACAGGTGCTTGATGCATTATTGCTGGAAGAATAAAGTAGAGACATGAACAGGATAGATATAGTAAATCCAATATCCATTCACTACGAGGAAAGTACCGTACGAGTGGAAGGAAACAAATCAGCATAAAGACGTTCATAATGAAGACACAATAAAAGCGAGAGCCTGCACAACAGACTCTCGCTTTTATTACAATCTATGATCTATACAATAAACAGACTCCACGTCTGCAAAATATATTCACCTTACCAGGGCTCAGCCCTGCATACTCACTGCTTTTTACATCGATCTTACAATATGCAGTCTAAATTAATTTCCCGATTCCATCGCTCAGCCAATCAACGCAATGCACACGAGTTGGAAGCCTGACTTGCAGGAACTTCCAGCCCACGCAAATCACGAATTTTCACATTATTGCTATACGTCATCGAATCACTGCGCAGTTTAAATGAGGTGAAATTCACCTCAGCATCCAGCGACATCGAAGCTTCAAAATAAATCTGATGCTGACGATCAATTAAGATCGGCACAGAATTCGTATCAATAACCTCATCATTAGCATCCTGACGATCAACAATCAGCAATACCGGAATACCATCACAACCACAACCCTCACCTGTATCATACAGGAGCTTATACATGCCTTCTTTACCCTGCAAATGTTCTCTCAATTTACGATCAGCCAGCTCAGTCACTTGAATTCTCATCGCTATCACCTGTCCTTTATAAAATAATATATCATTCTATTAACCAATTCACGCGAGCGTAAGAAACGATTGTAGCATTTATCCCAAATCACACTGTATATTTTAACGTCTATAATAACCTTATGAATTAATTATATCACAAAATTAATTTGTATACAATATTAATGTAAGCATTAAATAACAAATGTATATTCACAAATCGAGACGTCTATTGCATTTACAGAATAATAAATAAATACTGCAACGCTCAAGTATTTGAATGGTTAAACATCTAGATGTTTAACCATGTAAATCTCCAAGCATGTAAATTTCTAAGTCTAGTTAACTGTCCAGATAATAAGATGTTTGTTCGCAAGGACCCCTACAAATCTTTAAAGCTTAGGATCTGAATACGCAAAGAAACGCGTCCGCACGGAACGGAAGGCAGAGAACAATGCCAAAAGACCGACCTTTAAGCCGGGATACGCCATCTTTCTCCCCCTTCCAAGTATCCCGGCTTAACCGGAGGTCGTTGGCATGTTCTCTGCCTGGAGTGGTAGACGCACCACACATCATCCTGTTCTCTGCCTGGAGTGGTAGACACCCCGACGCATCATCATATTCTCTACCAGAAGTAGTAGACGCATCAGCGCACCGTAATATTCTCCACCTGAGGTGATAGCCGCCCCCACGCATCATTATGTTCTCTACCTGAGATGTAAATAAATTAAAACAGACACCGCATTCACCCACATGCTACAATATGCATCAGACAACACAAGCACCATGATGCTGACAGAACTAGCTGACTATCCATAACCAAACGCTCCTTCAATCTAATAGGAGCATGGATCAGCAGGTCTGCTGATGTGTAAAAGCGGCGGCAGGAGGAAAAGAGACATGTTGACACAGGACTATATTAAAGGTTATTTGCAGGGCATTGCTCAGGTTAATATGCAGGCGAATTGCTCGCTTGATTATGATCTGGATGAAATTCCTGCTACAGGCACACTGGTAGAAAGCGTATGTGCGTATATGCAGCTTACGCCCACACAGGTAAGTCTAGATCGTTTAACAGCATGGGAGCAGACATTGCTGGAGCTGTTACCGCGCTGGCTCTTTTATCGATTGCATGATGAGCGGCAAGCTCAGGTAGATAGCAGTGCGTTCGGTTATGATCAGGAGCAGGCGAGTCGTCAATTTATACATATTTTGAAGGAATGGCTGAGCCGAGAAGGTAGCATGACGACAGCTTTTCGCGTCGATAGCAAGCCGGATTCCTTTTATGAGCTGGAATGGGATGATTTTTTGTTTTTCACTAATGGCAAGCTGTACTTTTTACATTTTGGTCGGAGCGATTGAACGGTTCGACTTTTTAATATGCAATCTAACAGGCATATCCGCTTATGAGACGGGTATGCCTATTTGTCTGGAAAATGGAATGGATAGTGAGCGAAGTAGATCATACGCGCTACTGAATTATGCTGTTCTATCCTTAGCTACATACAGGGGCATCCCCAACAACGAACAAGCTGTACATCGAGCGAATAGTTCTCACTCCGTCATCACAATTTTTTGTTACTGAGCGATAATAATATTCCTTTGTCACACGGTTGACATCAATATTCACAATCGTTCAAAAGATTGTTGATCATTATCGTTGTGACATTACACAAATTAAGCTAAAATATATATCACTGTGCGTAACATATTTTTGTCTGTGTTCAAGTGGAGGGAGACAGATGGGGATATTGGCTATTTTTTTATAGCTCTGCACGTTGCTGCGTCTTCGCGGTAAAGGAGCATTTTATTATCAATCATGCAGAAGCAGGATTCATCGGAGGTTTGTTTTTTGGAGAAAAAAGTACCTTTTTCATTCATCATCGTTATTGGATTAATGCTATTTGCGCTCTTCTTTGGCGCGGGGAATCTGATCTTCCCGACACTGCTCGGACAATCATCAGGCACGAACTTCTGGGCTGCGAACATCGGCTTTTTGATTACCGGTGTCGGCTTACCAACGCTTGGCGTTATTGCGCTAGGTGTATCAGGCAAGGAGGATCTACAGTCGCTTTCAAGCCGGGTTCATCCGGTATTCGGCGTTGTATTCACAACGGTGCTTTATCTGGCGATCGGACCGCTGTTTGCGATTCCGAGAACAGGCAATGTATCGTTTGAAATAGGCGTGAAGCCATTCCTTGATGGCGGCTCGCATCTGCTCGTATCGATTCTATTCTCGATTGTATTCTTCTCGATTACTTGCTTTTTCTCGCTTAATCCGGCGCGTATTGTCGATCTGGTCGGTAAAGTATTAACACCGATTAAACTGAGCTTTATTAGTATTCTGATTATTGCCGGTCTGCTGTATCCAATCGGTGCGCTGCAGCCGCCAACAGCGAAGTATGCAAGTCATGCGCTGTTTCAGGGCTTTCAAGAAGGCTATCTGACGATGGATGCACTGGCATCGTTTGTATTTGGTATTATCGTCATTCAAGCGATTCGTTCGCGTGGAGCAACGAGCCGCAAACAGGTGATTACCGTATCGATCAAGGCGGCGGGTATTGCAGCGATCATCCTATCTGTACTGTACGTATCGCTCTCGTATATTAGCGCATCCAGTGTAACGGCATTTGGTTATCTGGAAAATGGTGGTCAGATTCTGGCGCGTATGTCGAGCTACTATTTTGGCACATCCGGTGGTGTATTCCTCGGGCTAATGATTACAATCGCCTGTCTGACGACGAGCATCGGTCTGATCACGTCATGCGCCAGCTATTTCCACAAGCTGCTGCCGCGTTTGTCATATAAAAAGCTCGTTGTCGGCATGTGTATTTTCAGTGCGGTTATCGCGAATATCGGTTTGAATGAGCTGATTCAAATTTCCGTACCTGTATTGAAAATTATTTATCCGCTTGCGATTGTGCTGATGATCCTGACATTCTGTCATCATCTGTTCAAAGGCAATCGCCTCGTGTATCAGGGCAGCATGCTGCTGGTGTTCCTTGTCAGCATTCCAGATGGATTGCGTGAGACGCCGCTGCATCTGAGCTGGCTGGATACGTTTATGACAGGCTATATTCCGATGTACAATATTGGTCTAGGCTGGATATTGCCAGCGGTAATTGGCGCTGTTGGCGGTTATGTAATCAGTCTGGCGCGCAGCCATGAAGGTACGGCTGATCAACGTCGTTGATTGAGAGTGTAGGAATGGGTTTGAATCAATACGGGGTTAAAGAGGCGGGTTCCTTATGGAACCCGTTTTTTGATGTAGGCTCAGGTAGAGGTTCATGTGCAGGTTGCTGGGCATACATAGTTGTGTAGTTAGCTTGAGTAAACAGGAGAGAGTGCATGTAGCCTTAAAATAACACTTTAATAAACAAACAAATAGTCTGAAATACATAATGTGAAATGAATTGTAATGGACATGATGTGATGCTAGCATCCTGTCTCGTTATTGTCTCGTGTACATCGATGTAATATTAGCACTCTGCCTTATACAAGCTATTAAAGTCTGTATGAGAGCTTTATCCGCCTATGCCTAACCAGACTACGAGTCCATAACCTAGCAGTGCTAGCAGTAGCGAACCGATCAGACTGGCAATGAGCGGACGAGCACCCAGTCGGAGGAAATGCGACAGTTGTACATGTAAACCAAGCCCTGCCATCGCCATTGCAATGAACAGGTAGGCAAGCCAGACGAGGCCATCCGCAACTGCTGTAGGTATGATACCTGTAGTATGAATCATACTCATAAGCAGGAAGCCACCGATAAACCACGGTACAGGCACATTGTGTAAGCGTTCTTTCTTTTGGGGAGCTGGGCTTTGTCGCTGTTTGCGCTGGCTCCATAATCCTACAAGGATAGCTACAGGCACCAGCATCGCTACACGCGTTAATTTGACCAGTACAGCCAGATCGACGGCTTCCTTACCGCCTGGTGCTGCCGCAGCGACGACGTGGGCTACTTCGTGTAGTGTGGCTCCGGCGAAAATGCCATAGCTACCCGGCGTTAGACCAAGCACAGGATACAGAAGGGTATAGGCTATGGTAAACAATGTGCCCAGCAATGCTACAATCGCTGCACTTAAAGCGATTTCTTCTTCTTCTTTTGCTTTTAACTGCGGAGCAATCGCAGCGACGGCTGCCGCTCCACAAATTGCGGTGCCACATGCTGTGAGTATGCTAAGCGATTCCGACGTCTTTAGCCATCTGGCCAGTGCGTACACGATGATCAAAGTGAATGTGACGTTGACGACAGCAATCACGAATAGCGAAGGACCGAGTCGAAGCATATCGCCTATATTCAGCCGCATACCGAGTAAAATAATACCTGCTCGTAGCAGTCGCTTGCTGGAAAAGGTGATCCCTGCTTGCCACTGTTCTTTTACACCGATTAATGTGCGACAGAGCATGCCGAGAAGCATCGCAATGACAAGTTGCCCGACAACAGCCAGCCACGACAGCTCAGAGAGCCAGCGGGCAGCTAGCGCGATCAGCAGGGTTAATAGTAATCCTTGAGTGATATGCCAATGGATTGGCTTTTGTGAATGATGTAAGGGAAAGGGGAGTGACTTCATAATCCAGGGCTCCTTTGAACAATAACTGAATAGTAGCTGAATAGTAGCTGAACAGTAGCTGAATAGTAGCTGAATAGTAGCTGAACAGTAGCTGAATAGTAGCTGAATAGTAGCTGAACAGTAGCTGAACAGTAGCTGAACAGTAGCTGAACAGTAGCTAATACCAGGTAAGTAGTAATCGAGTAGTAACTGGGCAGTAGTTGAAAAGTAAGGTGTGAATTTTGAATAGTTGTATTGTATAAATGAATAGAAATGGCTGACTATAGTTGTACCGATCATTAGTATAATTAATGATACGAGTTGTATCGTGAACGTATATTTTCCAAATCAAAATCGTTTTTATTTGAATAATGCTAATATACAAGGTGAAATGATAAATGGGAAATACCAGTTTACTATGCTTATAATAAGTAATACTTATGATTAGAGTATGTGTAGAGGATTAATGGAAGTCGTTAAAAGAACACCAGAGGAGGATATAATATGGTCGATCCACTGCGCGTATTTGTGACTGTAGCAGAGCAACGTAACTTTTCGCGTGCAGCAGAGCTGCTGCATCTGTCCCAACCAGGCGTTAGTTTGCATATTCGCAAGCTTGAGGAGGAGTTCGGTACGGTATTGATGCAGCGTTCTCCCAAGCAGGTAAAGCTGACAGATGCCGGAGAATTATTGTATAAACGTGCAAAAGAAATGCTGATGCTGCACGAAGCGGCGAAGCAGGACATTCTACGTTTGCATGATATGGTTAGCGGTTCATTGCATATTGGAGCGAGCTTTACGATTGGAGAATATATTTTGCCACCTACGCTGGCACGGTTTGCAGCCCATTATCCTCAGGTCGATCTGGAGCTGACGATTGGCAATACTGAGCGTATCGTACAGGCGATTCGGAACAGACAACTGGATGTGGGTTTGGTGGAAGGAGAGGTTTCCGATGAACAGCTACGTGTATTGCCCTATATGAAAGATGAGATGATTGTGGTAGCAGCACCGGATCATCCATTAGCTGCGCTAGGGAACGTGCGAGTAGAGCAGTTGGGTAATCAAGTGTGGAGCTTGCGGGAGCCCGGTTCGGGGACGCGTGCATTTAGTGATCGCTTTTTTATCGATACGGACTGTATGCCATTGAAGACGTATGTATTTAACAGCACGCAAGGGGTAAAAGAGGCGGTGATCGCAGGACTTGGCATTTCCATTCTGTCACGTTGGGTCGTGCGCAGAGAGCTTGCCTATGGCGAGCTGGCTGAGGTCGTTGTGCAGGGCATTCAGCAGGAGCGTAACTTTTCGCTTATTGTACCGCCTGATAGCATTCCACTGCGAGTGTTAGATGCATTCCTGGATATGTTGCTTGTACGTAAAATAGAAAAGTAATCACAACACATACAGATAGGTGCCGCAAAGAGCTGTAAACAGGGTAATACATATACAGCGCGATAGCTCTGAGTCTGTTACCTGACTCAAATCCATCTATCCACGGAGGCACATATGGAACAGCGTAAATACGGCAATACCGACATGAAGGTAAGCATTCTTGGTTTTGGCGGTTCAGAGATCGGCAGTGGCGTGTCGCAGGAGGAAGTGAACCAGTTGCTACATAGCGCACTGGATGCAGGCTTGAATGTGATCGATACAGCAGAATGCTACGGCGACAGTGAGGAACTGATCGGTAACGCACTGGCAGATCGACGCGATGATTATTATTTGTTTACAAAATGTGGTCATGCCGCTGGCTTTGAAGCATCGGACTGGGATAAAACGATGCTGGAGCAGAGTATTGATCGCAGCCTGCGTCGTTTGCAGACTGATCATGTGGATGTCATCCACCTGCATAGCTGCTCGGAGGAAGTGCTGCGACGTGGAGATGTGATTGAAGTGTTGCAGCGTGCGAAGCAGCAGGGGAAAACGCGTTATATTGGTTATAGCGGCGACAGTACAGACGCGCTGTATGCGATTGAGACAGGTGTGTTTGATAGCCTGGAAACATCGGTCAATATCGCTGATCAGGAAGCAATTTCCTTGACGCTGCCAAAGGCGCGTGAGCGCGGCATGGGCATTGTAGCCAAGCGACCGCTTGCGAATGCAGCATGGACGAAGGATGAAGTGAAGCCAGAGGACTACGAGTTTGTATATTGGAACCGCTTACGTGATTTGAATTATCCGTTTCTGGAGGAGCAGGATGTGCAGACGAGCATCAAGCAAGCATTGCGTTTCACACTTAGCATTCCCGGTGTAGATACGATGATCGTCGGTACGACTCGTCCAACACGTTGGGCGGAAAACGCGGCACTGCTGGAAGATGGTGTATTGTCTCAGGAGGAATTCGATCGTATTCGTCAACGCTGGTTCCAGATTGCCGAAGCAGGCTGGGTTGGACAGGTGTAATGGGGCGATCGATCAGGGGTTTGTGGTAGGCTAATTGTTCCGTTTTACATCGTAATCATAGCCGCAGACAATGGTGTAGCTATTGTCTGCGGTTTGTTTTTATCTATGCTGCTGTTTTAGCTCTTTTTTGGCGCAAATCATAGATGACGGATAGATCACATTGCTCTGTTTAAGCTTCGGGTTAAGTTTCAGTTTAAGCTTCAATTCAAAGTTCAATTCAAAGTTCAATTCAAAGTTCAATTCAAAGTTCAATTCAAAGTTCAATTCAAGCTATATTTAAACGTATCCAGCGCTTATCATCGTTCGCCAATTGAGCAATTGTGTATGGTTGAACAGTATGTGTAAGCACCATTCATACTTAAATCTTCTCATTTCTCCCCTCACATTTTACGCGCAAAAAAGTATTGCCAAAAGAAAATCGATATGTTACTGTATGTCTGTAACCGGTTACACATTGAGGTGAACATTCATTGACAACGATAAAAGATGTAGCAAAGCATGCTGGAGTATCGGTTGCGACCGTATCCCGCGTTATTAATGCAACAGGATATGTACATGAAGATACACGCCGTAAAGTAGAAGATGCGGTGCGCGAGTTGAATTATACGCCAAATGAAGTCGCACGCTCGCTTTATAAACGCAAGTCGCGTCTGATCGGATTGCTGTTGCCTGACATTACGAATCCGTACTTTCCGCAGCTCGCACGCGGTGTAGAGGATCGGATGCAGGAGAGCGGATTTCGGCTTATTTTTGGCAATAGCGACGAGAGCAAGGAAAAGGAACAGGATTATATCCAGACCTTTATCCAGAACAATGTGGTTGGTTTGATCAGTTCAACAAATGATCCGGATAGCTCAGCGTATGCAAGTATGGACTTGCCAGTCGTATTTTTGGACCGAATTGCGAGTGATCGCCCATCCGTCTATGCTGACGGACGCGAAGGCGGACGCCTTGCTGCCCAGGCACTGGTGGAGCGAGGAAGTAAACGCATTACCATCTTGCAAGGACCCCAGCACATCCGTACAGCACAGGATCGCTTTCGCGGAGCTGCTGAGTTGCTACAGGGGCAAGAAATTGATTACCATATCGTGCATACAGAATCATTCGCCTTTGCCGATGCCGAGAAATGGGCACGCCAGCTATTCGACCAGCATCCCGAAACCGACGGCGTAATCGCGAGTAACGATATCGTCGCTACCGCTGTACTGCACGAAGCGCTACGCCTCGGCAAAAAAGTGCCACATGACGTGCAAATTGTCGGCTTTGACGATATCCCACTTAGTAGCCTGCTGTCACCAGCACTATCGACAATCCGCCAGCCAGCCTACGACATGGGCCGCGCAGCAGCCGAGCTGCTAATCGCTCTGGTTGAAGGCACCCCTGTCGTGAACCGTACCATTCAAATGCCAGTTGCCTTTGTCGAACGAGATACAACGCGCAAAATGCTTTGAATGACATTGTATAAATGGAATGATGGCTTGCCCACCGCTCGTTTACAGCAAAGCACAAGTGTAGACGAGCAAGGGATAATGATAGATGAGATATAAATATAGATAAAATATAAATAATGAGATGGAGCTAAATAAAGAAACGAATTCCAACACTGCTGTAATTATATACAGTAAAATTAGCCCTATGAAGTGAAACTACTTGCAACCCGACACAGTGATCACTTTAATAGCTGATTGCTTTAAATATCGGTTTTATTGCGTACTGATAACTCTATTATTAAACGATTCAAATCAGTTCCAAAACTCAAACAAACACCAAACATAGATCAACATTACCCCCATAAGGAGCTGTATAAAATGACAAATGCAAAACAAGCCAGAGTCTGTGTAGTCGGAAGCTGCTCGATGGATCTGGTCGTGACTTCTTCCCGTCGTCCAGGTGCTGGAGAAACCGTAATGGGCGAGAGCTTCAAAACCGTACCCGGTGGTAAAGGTGCCAATCAGGCAGTGGCAGCAGCAAGACTTGGAGCCGAAGTGGTTATGATCGGTCGCGTTGGCGATGATCATCTGGGCGAGACGATTTTGAACAATTTTAAAAAAAATAACGTGTCTGTAAAGTATATGAAACCGGTTACAGATATGGAGAGTGGCACCGCTCATATCATACTGGCAGAAGGCGATAACAGCATTATCGTTGTACCGGCAGCGAACAATGAAGTGACTCCAGACTATGTAGAGCAAGCTGCCGAAGCAATCCGCAGCTCGGATATCGTGCTGATTCAGCAGGAGATTCCAGCCGAGACGGTTGCGGTTGTAAGCCGCATCTGTGTGGAGGCAGATGTTCCACTGCTGCTTAATCCGGCTCCGGCGCGCAAGATCGATGCGGAAGTGCTGAAGCATGCAGCCTATATTACGCCCAATGAGCATGAAGCATCGGTCATCTTTGAAGGCATAAGCTTGCAGGAGGCGCTGCGTAACAATCCGAATCGACTGCTGGTCACTGAAGGCAGCAACGGAGTTCGCTATTATAACGGTGAAGAAGAATGTGTTGTACCTACGTTCAAGGTGGATGCGGTCGATACGACGGGTGCAGGCGATACTTTTAACGCCGCCCTTGCAGTCGCATTGGCGGAGGGACAATCCCTGTCAGACAGCATTCGTTTTGCTAATCGCGCAGCATCGCTATCGGTGACCAAGTTTGGCGCACAGGGCGGCATGCCAACCCGTGCAGAAGTGGAGGCAGCACGATCATGAAAAAGCATGGGGTATTGAACAGCCACATTAGCAAGGTGCTGGCAGACCTCGGGCATACCGATTATATCGTCATTGGCGATATCGGTCTGCCCGTGCCGGATGGCATTCCCAGGATTGATCTGGCGCTGACCTATGGCGTACCAAGCTTCGAGCAGGTCGTTGACGCGATTGCCGCTGATATGGAAGTGGAAAAGGTTGTAATCGCTTCCGAAATGCTTGAGCACAATCCAGAAGCCTTTCACTATATAAGCAGTCGTTTTGCAGGAGCAGAGCAGCAGCGATGTACACATGAGCAATTCAAGCAGCTCACAGGCGGCGCTAAGGTTGTCATTCGTACAGGCGAAGCGAAGCCGTATGCGAACTGCATTTTGCAATCCGGTGTGTATTTTGGTGATTAGTCATCGGCTAACAACGAATAGATAAATATAAAATTAACGAATGAGGAGGAGCGAGGATGCATATTGAAATGAATAACATCCACAAAGCATTTGGTACGAACCAGGTGCTTAGCGGTGTCGACTTCGAGCTACAAGCCGGTGAAGTCCATGCGCTAATGGGTGAGAATGGTGCGGGCAAGTCGACGATGATGAATATTCTTGTCGGGCTGCATCAGCGTGATGAAGGCACGATTATTATTGATGGACAGGAGACGTATTTTACAAGTCCGAAGCAGGCGGAAGAAGCGGGCATTGCTTTTATCCATCAGGAGCTGAACATATGGCCTGAAATGACCGTCCTTGAAAATCTGTTTATCGGCAAGGAGGTCACTTCGTCGGTAGGCTGGTTGAATAGCCGCAAGATGAGAGCGTTAGCAAAAGAGCAGTTTGCACGTCTTGCTGTGGATTTGCCGCTTCAACAGGATGCAGGGCTATGTTCTGTCGGTCAGCAGCAGATGATTGAGATCGCCAAGGCGCTTATGACCGATGCGAAGGTAATCATTATGGACGAGCCGACCGCAGCCTTAACCGAACGTGAGATTCAGAAGCTATTTGACGTGATTCGTGCTCTGAAAAGGGAAGGCGTCTCCATTGTGTACATTTCTCACCGGATGGAGGAAATATTCGCGCTATGCGATCGGATTACGGTTATGCGCGATGGAGGTACCGTAGATACGAAGGACATTCCTGCCACCAGCTTTGATGAAGTTGTGCGCAAAATGGTTGGACGTGAGTTGACCGAGCGTTATCCGTCACGAACATCGAAGCCTGGTGAAGTCGTGCTGGAAGTGAAAGGTGCTACCAAGCAGGGGCAATTTAGCGATGTGAGCTTCACGGTTCGAGCAGGCGAGATTGTCGGCTTCTCCGGTCTGATGGGTGCAGGACGAACCGAGATTATGCGTGCTCTATTCGGACTGGAATCACTCGATCGTGGGGAGATTCGCATTCATGGAAAGCCTGTACGCATTCGTCGTCCGGATGATGCGGTTCGTCATGGGATTGGCTTTATTACAGAAGACCGTAAGGATGAAGGGCTTATTCTCGACTTTTCTATTCGTGATAATATGGCGCTGCCGAATCTGTTTAGCTTTACGTCAAATGGATTCATTTCTAGCAAAAAGGAGCAGCAATTTGTAGATACGCTCATCCAGCGTTTACAGGTAAAAACGCAATCAGCGGAAACGCCTGCACGCAGCCTGTCTGGCGGGAATCAGCAAAAAGTCGTTATCGCCAAATGGATCGGTATCGGTCCAAGCCTGCTCATTTTGGACGAGCCGACGCGCGGCGTGGATGTGGGCGCAAAGCGGGAAATCTATCAATTAATGAATGAACTGACTGATCGTGGTGTGGCGATCATTATGGTATCGTCCGAGCTACCGGAAGTTTTAGGCATGAGCGATCGTATTATCGTTGTGCATGAAGGTAAGCTTAGTGGAGAGCTTCCACGCGAGCAGGCGACACAGGAACAGATTATGACTTTAGCTACAGGAGGGCAATAATATGCAAACTGCATCACCATCCAAATCCGCCGGACGCAACATTTCCGAGGTTACTCAGAAGCTCGGACCGCTGCTCGGCTTTATCATTCTCGTTATTATTGTATCGATTCTGAATCCAGCATTTTTGGAACCGCTTAATATTTTAAATCTGCTGCGTCAGGTGGCTATTAATGCGTTGATCGCGTTCGGTATGACCTTTGTTATTTTAACGGGCGGTATTGACCTGTCTGTCGGTTCGATTCTGGCCTTATCGAGTGCTTTTGTCGCTAATCTGATGCTATCCGGTATGGACCCAATTCTGGCGATTATTGTAGGCTGTCTTGCTGGTGCGGTAATGGGGATGGTCAACGGTCTGATGATCACCAAAGGGAAAATGGCTCCATTTATCGCTACCCTCGCTACGATGACAGTATTCCGTGGCTTGACGCTCGTGTACACAGGTGGTAACCCGATTACCGGGCTTGGCGACAGTATGGCATTTCAATTGTTCGGACGCGGTTACTTCCTCGGTATTCCCGTTCCAGCGATTACGATGATGATCGCCTTCGCAATTCTGTGGGTGATCCTGCACAAAACGGCATTTGGACGTAAAACGTATGCGATCGGCGGTAATGAAAAAGCATCGATCGTATCCGGTATTAAAGTGACGCGTGTCAAAATTATGATCTATTCACTCGCAGGTATGCTGGCTGCACTGGCAGGTGCGATTCTGACATCTCGTCTGAACTCCGCTCAGCCAACAGCCGGAACTTCCTATGAACTGGATGCTATCGCAGCGGTTGTACTTGGAGGCACGAGCTTATCCGGTGGACGCGGACGTATCGTTGGCACCCTGATCGGTGCACTGATTATCGCCACATTGAATAACGGCTTGAACCTGCTCGGCGTATCCTCCTTTTACCAGATGGTCGTTAAAGGTGTCGTGATCGTCATCGCTGTACTGATTGATCGCAAGCGCTCAGCTTAAAGTGAATGATTTATTTTTAAAATGAACCGTATAGTCATCCTGTGAACCTGTTCCTATGCGGCTAAACATCTGGATGAATACACCATGATCACTCAAGCTGTCTACACATCAGCTACATCCAAATCGAACGAATGGCTCAAAGAAAGAAGGGAACCCGATGAAAAAAATTAATATGCTACTCGCGGCCGTACTGACCGTCCTATTGCTGGCAGGCTGCTCGATGCAGCCACCGGAATGGGCCAAGCCGAAAAAGGCAGCCACCACCGGAGAAATGACAATCGGTCTGTCAATCTCAACGCTGAACAATCCATTTTTCGTATCGTTAAAAGATGGCGTATCTGCTGAAGCGCAGAAGCTGGGCATCAAAGTCATCGTCGTAGACGCGCAAAACGACTCTGCTAAGCAGAGCAATGACGTCGACGATCTGCTGCAACAGGGTGTCGATGCACTACTGATCAACCCAACCGATTCAGCAGCCATCTCGGCGGCTGTACAATCAGCGAACAACCTGGATATCCCGGTTATCACCCTTGACCGCTCTGCTGACAAAGGCGATATCAAAACACTCGTCGCTTCTGATAACGCCAAAGGCGGGCGCATGGCTGCTGAATACCTCGTCAAACAGCTTGGCAAAGGAGCCAAAGTGATCGAGCTGCAAGGCGTACCCGGCGCATCCGCCACCCGCGAACGCGGCAAAGGCTTCCACGAGGTTGCTGATAAAGAACTTGACGTGATTGCCAGCCAGGCAGCCGATTTTGACCGCACCAAAGGCTTGAACGTAATGGAAAACCTGCTGCAAGCGAACCCTGACGTACAGGGCGTATTCGCCCACAACGACGAAATGGCACTCGGCGCCATCGAAGCAATCGAAAGCGCAGGCAAAGACATCCCGGTCGTCGGCTTCGACGGCAACGAAGACGCCATCAACTCCATCAAACAAGGCAAACTAACCGCCACCGTCGCCCAACAACCCGAACTCATCGGCCAAATGGCAGTAGACGCCGCCCGCGACGTCCTACAAGGCAAATCCGTAGAACCATCCATGCCAGCACCACTCAAACTGGTAACAAAGGATAATGCGGAGTAAGAGAAAAATGAAAATGACTACACTTTCATTAACGATCACTAGCTAACTGATCACGCAGTGAGCGCTATACAGTGAGTACTATGCAGTGAGTACTATGCAATGACCACTATGCAGTGCTCACCATGCTAATACCTTAACTACTTTAGATATGAATTTTGATGCGATACAGGTCTGCTATACAGATCTTTTTATAAGATCAATTAGATCAGACCTTGAATTGCAGTCAATCAAAGTACAATGATATCTAAGAAAACATTCATTTGATTGACTCACCCGGTAAAATTAAAGTGAATCTGCTATATCAATTGGATATAAATCAGAGCAGCTTACTATATCAAAATAGGGTTTACTTTATAGGCTTTACTTTCTTGATGGTGCGTTTCCTCAAAATGGAAGTGTTACAATTTTATCTTTTATATTAGTTATTAATTAATAGTTATTAGCGCTATATCCTCCACATTAGATACATTTAAGCTTAACTCAGGCTCACAATTATATGTTTTAAAAACTATTTCATCAAACTCAAATGATGGAAGATGCAATAGAGTTAGATCAAACGTCTGAGTGTTTCTAAACTTTTGACGCAACAAGCACGGAACGGAGGCAAGGAAATAAGGGGAAAGGGCGACTTACAGTGTTAGCGATTTCCTAACACGGAGTTCAATGAAAAGGGATTTTTGCAGAGCAAAATATCTTACATTTTCCGAGCACGGGAATCTACAATCAACTCCTGATCCGTAGATTCCTGTGCGAGACGGGAGCCCGTCCCCTTATTCCTTGCCGTAAGTGATGGATGCGAAACAACCAAAAGTCCCATGCAGCTCTACCCATCACTCCACCTATCATTCCACCAACACATCCCCCCAAAGCCACCAAATCAACCGCATAAACGAAATTCATCCCCACTCCCCAATGATTTACTTAAACTCAACAGCCAGCAATGGTATACTTGCAATAAAGCAGGTAAACCATCGCCTGTTGAGTTTTTTTATAATGTATATCCAGAAGCAGGAAATTCCTCATTATGAATGGAATATAAAGCAGGCAACAGCAGAACATCTCGCCTTATAGCGAATGTAACATGCTGACCGGGCGAACAGGGGAATTGCACGTCACTTGATTTTACGAAGAAGCCTCGTGATGCACATGCAAGCCTGCCGGATGCATGATCAAAGGAGAAGGAATCATGTTTATTATTTTATTGCTCTGCTGCCTGATCATCGGCTTGATTACGTTTGGCAAAAATTGGCCTGCTGCGCCAACGGCTGCCGGTAGCATGGTGATGGCACTGAGCATTTTTGTATCTGGCGTATGGCCGTATATGTCCGGTCAGAGCGTGAACAGTCTGTCCTCCAGACTGCTTGTGCTCGGAACGATACTCATATGGCTGTATTTGCTGGCGAGCTATTTGACGTCCATTCGTCGGTCTACCTTTTACCGGGATCATCTGGCTGATCCGATGCGCCGTCTGGCGATTGGTAGCTGGGCAACCGGAACATCGGTGCTGCTTATTAATGTGTATTATGCGTTTGGAGCAGGCTGGATCAATGAAACGGTTCATATTATGGCCGTACTGAATGTGGTATTGTGGCTGTTTTACCTGTGGTCGGTGCTGAATGGCTGGCGTCAACTGGCGGGTCAGTCGTATCGCGGAGAACTAGATGGGAGTGTATGGCTACCTGCGACAGCGACACAATCGATCGCATGGATGATCCATGAAGTATTCGATCTGGCAGACGGTCTGTGGGTGAGCCGCATTCTGATTGCTCTAGGTATGGTGATGTATCTTATTGGAGCATGGCAATTATGGCGGCAGCATGCTCGGCGTCCACGGACAAAGCGGACATTTGGTCGCTGGAATGCTACGTATGTGATGATATACGGTGCGCCTGCTATTGCAGCGGTAACGGCAAGTGCCACACATGCATGGAGTGCGGAGCATATTACGGATGCATGGTGGGTCATTCTGGCGTTATTGCTGGTGATCGAAGGACGCGAAGCGATTCAGGCAGTCAGTCGTATCCGCAATACGGGCTGGCGAACAGGCATCGGACGCTATCATACGGCACAATGGACAAGATTGTTCACGCTCGGTATATTTTATGTACTCACCTGGTATACATTACCGCTCCTGCAAGAGGGCTCCTTGTCACTTATGCTGCATCGCTGGATATTAAAGGGTGGAGGATGGCTGCTCAGCCTATTACTTTTGCTGGAGCTTACCTTCTGGCTAATTGCGCTCATTCGTCATTCCGGACAACCTTTAGCTGAGAGCGAAGCGACGAGCAACACAGGGATGCGAGTGCGTCATCACTAGGACAGGTAGTTGGTACATGGTAGAGCGGAGAAATCACCGCAGAAATGGCGAAGTGGAGCTTGATAGCTTATAAACTTATAATCTATTTGATTCATCACCATAGTAATTTCACGGTAGGTAGGATATCTATGCGACTGCATTCTTTCTAGTTTCATGCATTCCTTTAATTTGAATAATTCCATTTAGGATGTAAAATCATCAGAATAGAGTGCTACACTACATCCTGCAAGCTTATTTTAATCTGCGCCCAGTTGAGCTCTGGGCGCTTTCTTATGCCATTTAAAAGTAATATCAGCGATTACCGAGGCATTTCCATCTGGCAAGGTGTAGTATACTCTCAGTCTGCTTCTATACTCCTTCGTTCGTTATCCTTTCTTTCATTATTTTCCTCTTATGATTTTCGCCATCGTTCGATTCACCATTCACATTCTGATGTTCACTGCGATAGGACGAAGGAGAGACGTGAAAATACTGCTTAAATGCATGACTGAATCGTTCCGGTGTAGTAAAACCAATCGCACTCGCAACCTCGCGAATCGTCTGATCTGTCGTCAGCAGTAACTGCGTAGCTGCTTCCATGCGAGCATGGAGCTTTTTATGTGCAAAGGACATGCCGTATTGCTTGTGTACCATACGTTCGGTTTGCCTTGTGCTTAATCCAATATGGTATGCGAGCTGCTGAAGTGTGATCGAATGATATTCATATAAAAAACTGTTTTCGATCGTCACCAGCCTGCGATCGTCAAGTGTTTTGACCGGTGCATAGGGCAGAGGGGGATAATCCTCATAATAGTAGCGGAGCGTCCCAGTAATGATTAGTTCTAATATATTCGTCATCATACGATGAAACCCGATTTGCTGGAGGGAAGCCTCACGAGCCAGCATGTCGAATAACGACATCAGCCTATTTTCTGTATCATTTCCAATCCAAAAAGGCTGATCCTGTAACCATTGTGACAGTAGCAGTTCAGTACGACCATGACGTTGATCACGCTGAGATGGCTGTTGCCCGGATACGATCTCAAAAAAGATACAGTATTCCGCCATCGGATCATTTCTATCAGGGATCTGCTCGTGCTCAATCTCTGGACCAGTCACAAATAGCATACCCGGTGTCAGCGCATAGTGACGTCCATCAGCAATCAAATGTCCGCGCCCGGTTGGAATATAATGCAGTTCGTAGCTACCATGGCTATGACTGTGTCTGGGCATCGAGTGATGGAAATAACCGAATTTTACATACAACACATTTAATGTGAGCTCGTCCAGTCTGAGCTTGATATCCATATCCTCAATATGAATCGGAGGCAGGTTCATTCGCGTTTCTCCTCTGTCATAATGCGACATCCTGACCGCAACAGGGTCAGCTCTTGCTATAACGTCTACCAGCTATTGTCATTATAATTATAGCTAGGAAGAAGCGCTGAGGAAATGGGGAGTGTAGCATGAATCGTACAGAAGCACTGCTATATGAGAAGGGCAATTATGCTCTAAACTATACAGAAATCACTACAGACCATCCGGGCTATGCCTGGCGAGAGGGCATGGTCAGTGGCAATGGAACGAATGGTTATATTACGTCAGGTTCGCCTTACAACGATAGCTTTATTTTTCAGCATATGTGGTTTAACTTTCCTTCTGCCGATCCGCGACATATTCCGGCTGAGCTAACCGGACAATTGGAGGAAGCACGGCAGCATGTCTTTCAACAGAATGATCAGTGGACAATCAAGCATGACAACGGTCAGAAGCGTAGCAGAACGTTTTATTACAGTTATCATCCAGGGCATCAGCTTCGACTTCATGTTCCGGATGGGAGCGCAGTGACAGATTATAAACGCTGGACAAATTACGAGACTGCAGAGACAGGCGTAACCTATCGCAATTCGGAAGGCAGGTGGATACGAACCTCGTTTACATCGCGAACGGATGACGTTTCCATTACGAGATTGCAGCATTCCGATCAGGGCAGCAAGCTTAATCTGACGTTATCTATCGATGATATTTCTCATATGAGCGGGGCACATGATGGGATGTCCGAGGTACAGGCACTTCGATATAAAAAGCTTGTCGATGCCGAGGCGCAGTATATTGCGCAGATTGCTCATTATCCATCGTATGCAGATAGTGAACTGCGCTATGGCGGTTATGCTGGAGTAACGCAGGTGATCATCCTGAACGGCAAGAAGGAAAGAATCCTGCTGGACGATACAAACGAAGTTATGAATACAGGGGCAGAGCCGAATCCTGGGATTCGTATTCAAGATGCAGATGCGGTGTATCTTATTACCGTTTCAGGGCGGACACATACGCTTGGAGGGATGGAGGCATTTATCGATAGCATCCGGTATGATGTGCTGGATCAATTGCTTCAGCATACGGATCAGGTCGTCCAGAAATATTCGACCGCTGAGGGCGAGTTTGATTATGAACGAGCACTGGCAACGCATTCCGCATGGCAGCGTGCTGAATTTAATGCTGTACAGTTCTCGCTTAGCGATGAGACGGACAAGGATGCAGACAATCTCACCTTGATTGATCGGCAAAAGGCTTCCACTGATCGTATTGATCATGCTTTTTTGGAGCAGGTATACAATCAGGGTCGGTATGCGATGATCTGCTGTAGCGGAGCGAGTGCACCACGCTTATGTGGCATGTGGACAGGCGAATGGAATCCGGGCTGGCGGGGCATTTATACGCTGGATGCCAATGTGAATTTGCAGGTGGCGGCGATGAATACCGGACAGCTCACACAGGCACAGCGTGGCTATATTGCCTTTTTTCTACGTAATGCGCCTGATTTTCAGCTTAATGCGCAAATGGCATACGGGATGCACGATGCGATTCAGATCAGTGTGAACTCAGATGGTGATCGTGCGATGCATGTGGAATACGATAATGACTATCCATTTGAATACTGGAATGCCGGCGCGAGCTGGTGTCTATTGCCGATTTATGAATACTGGCAGTGTTTTGGTGACATGGAGCTTCCGATTGTGAAAGAGATAAATATTGATCGTCTGCAATCGCTGCTGTCGGTAGAGGATCATGGTTTATCCGTTGAAGCGTTCCAGGCATTGAAGAAGCGTGGCACATTACGACTACTTCAGGACATTTTATTACCGCTGCTCACCAAGCAGGCGAACTTCTGGGAGCAGATTTGTACACCGGAATATTTTACAGATCAGGATGGACATGCACGGTATGAGCAGGGGAAAAAAGCATTGCTTCCCGGCGAACGTTACATCATTATTCCTGCGTATTCGCCTGAAAATCATCCGATCGGCTACAACAGTACGATCACAGCCAATGCGACGATGGATATTGCTGCGGCGCGAGACGGGTTAACTATGACGATTCAGGTAGAACGAGCGCTTCAGCGCCCCGGGTATGAAGCGGCTGTAGCACGCTGGGCAAAACTGATCACTCAGCTTCCCGACTATCGGTATGATACTGATGGTGCGCTATGTGAATGGGCGATGCAGGATTACATTGAAAATAACAATCACCGCCATCTGAGTCATCTATATGCGGCATGGCCTGCCTACGAAACTCAGGCGAATGCGGCACTTGCCGCTGCTTCCAGTATTGCACTGGCTAATCGAGATCAATTCAACACAGAAGATGCGACAGCAGGTCATGGCTGGATGCACAAAGCGCTTGTTCATGCCCGGTTGAAAAATGGTGAAGGTGTACAGCAAGCGCTGCTGCCGATGATGGTGGAAGACGGTTACTATACGTCGCTAATGACCGACCATGATACGAATCGGCGCAACCATTGCTATTGCACGGACACTTCATTTGGTGTCGTGGCAGCTATCCATGAAGCACTGCTGTATTCCAATACAGGCGAGCTTCAAATCCTGCCTGCGCTCCCCGCTGACTGGACACGGGGCAGTATGGATGGGTTAATGGCACGTTCGCAGGTGAAAGTCAATCAAATGTCATGGGATACGGCTGCTGGATGGGCAAAGGTAAGCTTATCTTCGCTCGTTGCGGATAACAATATCCGGTTAAGTTGTGGAGTAGAGTGGACTACAGCCGAGATGGATGGAGCAGAGGTAGACGTACAATATGATGGCGTGACTAAGTATGTGAGTCTAATCTTACCAGCAGAGCAGACGGTGACAGTCATTTTTAAGCAAGAATAGTCACAAGATAACAGGACACTGCCAAATTATTTAAATACCTTGAATGATATATTTGATTGTGTAGGGACGTTTGCTATGATTCGGACAGTTCTTTCATTGCAACTTCATGGTTCGAACAACTCGACTAAGAACCATTTGAAAACACTGCATCAACATACAACTGTGTATATGCATTACGTTATCCAATCGGTCAGCCAACTTATCGTCCAACCCATCTGCTCTAACTCTAGCAGATGGGTTTTTATGTTTAAGAATACATAACATCAAAACCGGGTAATGGCTTATAAACGTAATACATTATGCATCATTCTATGCCTGCAAATGCCAACATGACTCCATTCATCCGCACTTCCGAATAACATTGCACAGGCTACAGCAATGAAAATGGACACCATTAGAAGGAGGAACATCATGACTGATTTGCATCATACGTTTAGCCAGATGGAACAGGACGTACAGCATACGTTAAAGGAAATCGAATCGATGAAGCATCCGCTAATTGAGCTCATTCGATATAGCTTGCATGAGCAGCAGGAAGCTTTGAACAGACTATTACCTCTGCTTACAACAGCATCATCGTCTGGACATGAAGCTGACCGGACAGCCGATCAGCCTTTATCGCTCGACGAGATCAAGCCGTATGTTGCGCTACTATATCAAAATCAAGAAGTTAGCGAGCCAACCGTACGTGCATGGGCGCGGGCAGTGCAGTGGATGCCTTCATTCGAAACCGCCGCCAGTGATGATATTCAACGTCGTTTTAACGATATGCATTATCGTCTGGAACTGGCAGGTGCAGCGCTTGCTAAGCGATATGGATCTAAAAAGCTCAAGTTTGTCATACCTGCTGCTTACACGGAAACGGAGGTGAGGGCATGAGCTGGCAACATGAACGTATTGATATGAATATATACAGTCAGGGTGAAGTGGATCGCTGGGTGTACAGCACCTGTAACATTTGCTCGGTCGGCTGCGGCTGTCATATTGCAGTGAAGGACGACAAAATTGTTGGCATTAAAGGCAATGGTGATCATCCAATCAATCGTGGACGTTTAGGGCCAAAAGGAGAAAACCAGTGGTATGCCAACAATAGTTCGGATCGCTTGCTTACCCCGTTGATTCGTAACGAGCACGGTCAATTGCAGCCAGCAAGCTGGGAAGAAGCGATGGAGCTAATCGTCTCCAAAGCGAAGCAGTCGCTGAAGGAGCAGGGCGGTAATAGCATAGCGATTTATTCGACAGGACAGGCTTATTTGGAGGATTATTATACGATTGCCAAAATTGGACGTGCAGGCTTGCATACCCATTTGCTGGATGCGAATACGCGGCTCTGTACAGCGACAACTGAGTTTTGTCTGCTGCAATCCTTTGGTGCAGATGGCACCCCGGCATCCTATGACGATGTGGATGTTGCAGATACATTGATGCTGTTCGGTCATAATGTGGCGGAGACAGGCACAGTGCTGCACGAGCGTATCATGCAACGGAAGCAGCGTGAGGGTAAGCCCTATATTATCGTTGTTGATCCGCGTCAGACATTGACCGCGCGTCATGCGGATCTGCATCTGGCGCTTCGTCCCGGAACGAATGTAGCGCTACTTAATGGTCTTATTCGAATGATGATCGAGCGAGGTGCGGTAGATCGAGAATTTGTGCAGCAGTATACGATCGGCTACGATATAATGCAATCGTCTGTACAGGAATGGACACCGGAACGTACAGCAGAAGTGACGGGTATTCCGATTGAACTACTGGAGCAAGCAGCAGGGGTGTTGAGCCAGACGGCTTCGCTCGTAACGACCACGCTACAAGGCACGTTTCAAAGTGCAGATGCGACTACAGCGTGTGTAGCGATTAACAATCTGCATCTAATGCGCGGCCTGATTGGTCGACCGGGGTGCGGACCGCTTCATATGGCAGGACAGCCAAGCTCGTCTGCCAATCGTACTGCAGGTGGCGTGGGAACGTATCCGGCACAACGCAACCCGATGAATCCGCAGCATATTCAGGAAATGGCAGATTTGTGGAATGTGGAAGCCGATGATTTGCCAGTCGGACCGGAAAAGGGGATTGAAGAGCAGATCGACTTGATCGAGCAAGGCAAAGTGACCTTCTTCTGGAATATCGGCACGAATCCGATGGTATCTTTACCGAATCGTCAGCGTGCACGTAAAGCGTTGGAAGGGATCTTTGTCGTTGTACAGGACCCTTTTTTGACGGAGACAGCGACAGTGGCTGATGTTATCTTGCCGGTTGCGCTATGGGGCGAAAAGGAAGGCACAATGGAAAATGCAGATCGCACGATTAATGTGCTGCGTAAAGCGGTTGAACCGCCTGCGGGTGTGAAAACGGATTTGGAGGTGCTGATTGAGTTTGCCCGTTATATGGAGCTGAAGGATAAAGATGGACAACCGCTTATCGGTTACTCGACACCGGAACAATGCTTTGAAGAATGGAAGACCGTTTCGCGTGGACGCCCATGTGATATGACAGGCATTACTTACGAGCGGTTGGAGCAATGTAACGGACTGCGCTGGCCGGTCAATGAACAGCATCCGAATGGAACACCGCGGTTGTATAGTGATCTTCGATTTAAGACAGAGGTTGATGAGGCACAGAGTTATACGAAGGATCAGTTCAGCGGGCGCCCGCTCAGTCATGATGAATTTGCCGCCAAGCAGGCGAATGGACGGGCTATGCTGCATCCAACTCATTATTTAGCGCCAACCGAGCAACCGAACGATGATTATCCGATGTGGTTGACAACAGGGCGCCTGGTGTGGCACTGGCATACACGTACGAAAACAGCACGCGCACCTCATCTGCAAATGGCAGCTCCGCATGGCTATGTGGAGATTCATACTGAGGATGCGACGAAGCTATCGATTGTACAGGGAGAGGTCGTACGGATTGTATCGCCGCGAGGATGGATTGAGGTGCCAGCCCGAGTGGGTGATGCAGTACAGCAAGGGCTGGTATTTGTCCCATTTCATTATGGAAGCTGGGAAGGTCAGCAGGCAGCGAATGAGCTAACCGCAGATTTCACTGATCCGCTTTCCAAGCAGCCTACCTTCAAGCAGGCAGCCTGCCGAATCGAAAAGCTGCGCAAGCAACATATTGTCGTTGGTGAGGAATCGGCACAGTACATTGCTGATCAGTATCACTTATCTGTCGAGCATCTGCTGAAGGCGAATCGCTTGATTACGCCGTATGATATTCAAATGGGACAGAAGCTAGAAATTCCTATCTCTGTTATCAATACTCCGATTCCACCCTATATACCACAGCGGAGCTGATGAATAGTGGGGATGCAATCTGCTAATCAACCGATCAGACGGACACATTCTGGCTAAAGTAAATTTAACGCAAGAATACATTACAGCAACAAGAATACAGTACAGCAAACGGATAGCATAATGTGAATATCGATACGTGACGGATGAAAAGGAGATCATAACTGTGCTCATCATTTTATTGCTTAGCTGCATCATCATTGCTTTGATTACGCTTGGCAAAAAACTGCCTGCTGCACCTACAGCGGCAGGCAGTATGGTCATGGCACTTGGCATTTATATGCAGGGAGTCTGGGTTTATTGGTCAGGGCAATCCCCGCAGAGCTTCATATCCAGCATGTTTATCATCGGAATTGCGCTTGTCTGGCTATATTTGCTAGCCAGTTATTTGACCTCCATTCGTCGTTCCACCTTTTATCGGGATCATCTGGCTGATCCGGTACAGCGTTTTGCTGTCGGAACCTGGGTGGCAGGCACATCGACATTGTTGATTAATCTATATGCTAGCTTTCATATGGATTGGTTACAGGAGAGTGTTCATATTATGGCGACGCTCAATATTGGACTGTGGCTGTTTTATATGTGTTATGCCGTGATGGGGTGGTATCAGTTGATTACCGATATCTCATCGCCACGGATAGATGGAACGGTGTTGTTGCCTGCGGTTGCGACTCAATCGATTGTGCTGCTCTGTCATCAAGTATTTGCCCTTTCGCTGGGCGTCTGGTTCACACGCAGCTTTATTATAGTCGGATTGTTATGTTATCTCATCGGTATTAGCATAATGATCTGGCGCTATCGTCGTTCCGCTACATGGAATTTGGAGGCATGGAAAATTACAAATTGCATTGTATATGGTGGACTGGCAATTAGCGTAGTAGCGATAAGTGTGACTGAAGCCTGGAGTGAGCACGTAGCTTATATATTGTGGTGGATTGTAGCGATTTTGGTTATCATCATTGAAAGTATAGAAGCGATGTACGGAATCCAGTGTATTCGTCAGCATGGCTGGCGCCGCGGTGTAGGGCGTTATCATACTGCGCAATGGACGCGATTGTTCACACTGGGCATGTTTTACTTTTTGACTGTTCATACAGTTTCGATAGCAGCCAATCTATCATTTACACACGTATTGCATCATATCGTATTATTGATCGGTGGCTGGGTCATTACAGTGCTGCTTATCATAGAGCTTCTGTTATGGCTTTATAAGTCAACGCTGCATCGCAGACGGTGGACTGGCTTTGAAGAACATGATGTAGAGCAGTCCAATGGGGCAGAGAGTCGCCAATGACTGTTCGACCGATAGTAGCATAAGTATGAGTATGAGTCGGCAGCCCAAAATATTTCTAGCGATCATGGTTTTGCGAGTCTGTCAAAGATGACAATGCAAACCTATAGCAGAAATCATCTAGCAAAAATCATCGAATCGAGCTACAACGAGAACAGGCGACAGTACCGGATAAACCGGAGCTGTCGCCTGTTTCGGATGGTTGATGAAATATTTGAAGCTGGGCTACTCCTTCACCCCAATTCCAGAGCAGTCAGCACCAAAGCATAGTTACTTTGTACAGATTACAACATACTTAACGAACTTTAGGTTCTTTTCAATTTCTTTAAAGTTCCCTTGAATGTCTCTAAAGTTCACTGTGATACAGAGTTATTGGGATAACTCTGATGATTACGTTCCATGCCTGGTGATCGCTTACAGTTGTTCACCGTTAGAAGCGATAACCTGCTTGTACCAGTGGAACGAATCCTTTTTCGAGCGAGCCAGTGTACCGTTGCCATCATCGTCCTGATCGACATAGATGAAGCCATAACGTTTGGACATTTCCGAGGTGGACATGCTGACGAGGTCGATTGGACCCCATGCAGTGTAACCCATCAGGTCAACCCCATCGCGAACCGCTTCCTTCATTTGCTCGATATGCTTACGCAGATATTCGATACGGTATGGGTCGTGGATCGAACCGTCTTCCTCTACCTTGTCGTACGCACCAAGACCATTTTCCACGATAAACAGTGGTTTTTGGTAACGATCATACATCGCATTCAATGTAACACGCAAGCCGATTGGATCGATCTGCCAGCCCCAGTCGGACGATTCCAGATACGGGTTCACGACGCTGCCAGCTACAAGGTTACCAACGCCTTCTTCACCTGTTGGATTCTCGGATACAGTGATCGTCATATAATAGCTGAACGAGATGTAATCCACCGTGTACTGCTTCAGCAGCTCATCATCGCCAGCTTCTTTTTGCAATACGATATGGTTCTCCTCAAAATAACGCTCCATGAATTTCGGATATTCGCCGCGTGCATGTACATCTGTGAAGAACAGGTTCATCTGGTTAGCGAGCTGCGCTTTGCGAATATCTTCAGGATTACAACTGTTCGGGTACGTTTCCATACGTGCCAGCATACAGCCGATCTGTGCATCTGGAATGATCTCGTGACAGAGCTTGGTTGCAATCGAGCTAGCAACGAACTGATGGTGCAGCGCCTGATACATGCCTTGCAGCTTGTTATCCAGACGATCCACAACAACACCGCCGCCAGTGAAAGCACTGATCGTGATCACGTTGATCTCGTTAAAGGTCAGCCAGTATTTTACTTTATCCTTATAGCGCTTGAACACGGTTTCCGCATAGCGGGCAAAATGTCCAACCACTTCGCGATCGACCCAGCCGTTATATTTTTGTGTTAGACCAAGGGGTGTCTCATAGTGAGACAATGTCACGAGTGGCTGAATGCCATGCTTGAGCAGCTCATCAAATACATTATCATAAAATTGCAAGCCTTCCTCATTCGGCTGCTCATCATAACCGTTCGGGAAAATGCGTGACCAGTGAATGGACAAACGGAATACTTTGAAGCCAAGCTCGGCAAACAGGGCGATATCTTCTTTGTAGCGATGATAGAAATCGATACCGTCACGTTTAGGAAAACGCGCCTGAATGTCGCCGCTCAGAATGCCTTCGATGCGCTCGGACGTAATCTCCATCGCGTGGGAAAGCTCCTTGCTGCGTTGATCTTTCGGAATATAAGCGATCATATCTGCACTGGACAAGCCCTTGCCGCCTTCGTTATAGCCGCCTTCGAGCTGGTTGGCTGCTGTAGCGCCACCCCATAGAAAGTCTGTCGGAAATCCTTTTGGTGCTGCCATCTGCATAACCTCTTTCTGTGTAAGATCAATTCAAGATGTAACCGATGAAACGAAAAAAAACCTAAACCGGAACAAAAGCAGCATGTTCATGCCGGTTTCGTTGCCAATTTAGGTTTTGCCTGCATCACCAGTAACAATCCTGTGTTATGTTATTGCCTTTTCACGTTTATTGTATACGATCACAAAAGCGTTTTCAAGTTTTATGCACAGAATGTCGTTTGTTCACAGGATTGCCGTGACTGCTGTCGAAACTTGTCTATGACTATATGTGTAGAAAATGATATAATAACTTTACTTATAATCATGTTACGGAAAAGGAGGTGAATCTCTTGCAGGATATTCAGGATTGGCTACCCTATCTTTTATCGATCATGCTGATTGTAGTGCTCACATGCTCATTGATTTTGCACTTGTACTGTGATGTAGCACACTTCTGGCTGATTGGTAATCGGGTGAAGGAACATATCGTATTCCCACTCATTTTATCGATTACGAGTCATCCGGCGCCGCTCCGTTTATCCCGAACGATACGTAGGAAGGAAGCGCCCGATGATGATGGCTCGGACTGCTGCTCCCCGTTGATTGCATCTGTTTATACACATCAACGAGGAGGAACAACATGGACGTATTCAAGGGATTCACTGGAGTTTCAAGTAAAAGGGGCCGCATCTACGGTCTAACACTGGTCATGCTATTGATGGTGCTGCTGGCGGGTTGCGGGAACAATGTAACCGAGATCGATTCAGGCACACCGGGTTTTTTCAATCATTATGTCGTTTATCCGCTATCGTACAGTATGCAGCATATTGCTGGCTGGTTCGGCGGTAGCTATGGGATGGCGATCATCGTACTCACGTTAATCGTGCGCTTTGCGCTATTGCCACTTATGATGCGACAGGCAAAATCACAGCAGGCGATGAAACGAGTAATGAGCCGTATGCAGCCTGAACTGGATGCTCTGAAAAAGCGCTACGAAAACAAAAAGGAACGCGAAGAACAGCAAAAGATGCAGCAGGAAATGATGGAGCTGTACAAAAAGCACAATTTCAATCCACTGAATATTGGCTGTCTGCCGATTCTGATTCAATTGCCGATTCTGTCAGGCATGTACACAGCGATTCGCCTGACACCGGAGCTGTCTACGCATTCATTTCTCTGGTTCAAGCTGGGACATCCGGACTGGATTATGGCGATTATCGTGGCTGCTCTGTATCTTGTACAAGCCAAGCTATCGCAAAAAACAATGACACCTGAACAGCAAAAGCAGATGGCGCTAATGGCGTATATCTCGCCGCTCATGATGGCATTTTTCTCATTTAGCGCACCTGCGGCGATGCCGCTGTACTGGATGGTGAGCGGTACATTCCTGATTTTGCAAACGCTACTGTTCCAGCGCATGTATCCCGTTGATGCTGCGCCTGTTATCGAAGAAGCGAATGCGATCGAAGCGGAAGCACTTGCCATTGTAGAGGCGGACACTGCGAAACCTGCTTCTGGTCAATCATCCAAAAAGCGTAAAAATAGTACCCAGGTATCTTCGACAAAATAATTGTCCTTTTCAAGCCACTTTGCTTCTGTATGGAGCAGGGTGGCTTTTATGCTGAATGGGCGGTCCGATACAGGGGTAAGCCGGTTATATAGCGGAATATATCGCTGAAGCCGGAATGATAAACTATACATAAAAACAGTCACCTTTTTGTAAAACGTAAGCGTTATCAATAATTTGCACGTATAGGTATCTGCTGCAAAATCTGGTAAGCTAGAATGATAGGAAGGTATGTAGAGAGTTACAAATAGAGAGAATGAATGGGATTGGAAAGGACATGAGACAATGAAGCTTCTCAAAATCATTATCCAGATCGCGCTGCTGTATGCGTTCGCCTGGCTTGGCGGACAGATTCAGGAGTGGCTCCATCTGGCGATTCCGGGCAGCATTATCGGGCTATTGCTGTTATTTGTGCTGCTGTTGTGCCGGATCGTTCCGGTATCGTGGATTGAGGCAGGCAGTACGACGATTTTATTTTATCTGCCGTTGTTTTTCGTTCCGGCGACGGTTGGGGTGATCAACCATCTGGATCTGTTTGCAGGGAAAGGGCTGCTGCTGGTGGCCATTGTTATTGCCAGTACGATCATTACGATTATCGCAGCCGGTCATGCAAGCCAGTGGCTGGCGATCTTAACGGAACGAAGACGTGGAACCGATGAGTCCGTTGATAGGGTAGAGGCGACACAAGCGGGTGTGCAAGATAAGGAAGGTATCCGTGTTGCATTGCACACAGAACAGGATGAGCAAGCTGTACACAGTGATCAGGGAATTCCCGCTGCTGCTGCATCCCATACGAAGAATGCTTCCAAAGCCAAGCTCTACGGAAAGAAGGGGACACAGCTATGACGATAGCAGTTGCGATAAGTATGGTCGTGGGCACAGTGCTCATCTATGCTCTGATGGCGATCCTGTATAAGCGCTATCGGCTGCCTTTTCTGATGCCTGCTCTAACCGGTACGGCGGCAATTGTCATCCTGCTACTGGCCTTGCATATTCCGTATTCAACCTATATGGTCGGTGGACAGTGGATCAATCAACTGCTAGGACCTGCGGTCGTTGCGCTTGCCTATCCGCTATATAAGCAGCGGCAACAGCTATTACGGAACTGGGTGCCAATCGTTGGCGGCTCGTTAGCAGGTGTATTCGCTGGTATGCTAAGCGGAATGCTACTTGCGCTAATGCTTGGATTCAGCCGCTCGTTTATTTTGTCCGTTGTACCGAAGTCGGTCACGACGCCAGTAGCGATTCAGATTGTGAATCATCTGGGCGGAGATTCATCGCTGACATCAGTATTTGTAATGATCGCCGGCTTTACAGGCGCCGTTGTGGGCTTGTCGGTGCTAAAATGGTTCCGGATTCACCATGTAATCGGCAGTGGTATTGCACTTGGTAGTGCAAGCCATGCACTTGGAACAGCAAAAGCGCTGGAAATCGGAGAGCGGGCTTCGTCACTGAGTTCGATTGCAATGACGATCAGTGCCATTGTCGCATCGGTCATTGCACCGCTGGTGGTGTGGTTGGTGTTTCATTGATAGGATGCGGTCGTTGATGCAACGTGAGGATTGATGGAAGTGATTGAATATGGAAGATCGATGAATAGGATTTGTGTGCCGTATTATGTGCTCGATAACATATACCACCTCTGTTAAGGAATAAGACAATCTGCTTTGGTAGAATTCTATAAAAGTTATCATGAAGTAGAATGTTGAATTTACTTACATTGCTCTTAACATAGTGCACAATCAACTCTACGCATGACTTGATCTCAATCAACATACATAACAAATAGCTTTCGATATCGCACATTCATTTGGCGACATCGAAGGCTATTCATCTTATATACACGTTATTTACTAAACATTGCATGAGTATAAGTTAAAGCGTATACGATCTAAACCATGTAGTACAACTCATATAGATGCGAAACGTACGTAACGGAGGGAAGGAAATAAGGGGAAAGGGCGACTTTTGAGCACGGGAATCTACATTCCCTCCCATTTCGTAGATTCCTGTGCGAGACGGGAGCCCGTCCCCTTATTCCTTCCCGCAGTGATGCATCACCCACAACCCATGTTTACATAAACCTCCAGTAAAATATATCTTGGTACATTTAAAACAGCGTACTATAGTTAATTCTGATTGAATACAACGCTAAAACATACATAATTTAATACGAATACGAATACGAATACGAATACGAATACGAATACGAATACGAATACGAATACGAATACGAATACGAATACGAATACGTTTGAAGTGTAATCACCCTAAACTATAATTCGATATATTCGTCTCATCCCAACGCTACATCCAGTACCATCATCACCGTAAACCCGATCATCAGACTCATCGATGCTAGATCCTTATTGCCGTTCTCCTGCGAACCTGGAATGACTTCTTCCGCAACGACAAAGATCATCGCACCAGCGGCAAAACAGAGTGCATACGGCAGTAGTGGTGTCACAAGCGTAACAGCGAGCACGCCGATCACAGCGGCAATCGGCTCCACCATACCGGAAAGCTGACCGTAGAAAAAGGCTTTGCGCCGACTCATACCCTCGCCGCGAAGTGGCATCGATACAGCAAGACCTTCTGGAAAATTCTGAATACCGATACCAATCGCCAGCGCAATTGCGGCTGCCAGCGATTGCCCGGACGTGCCGTTGGCGACTGCACCAAAGGCAACGCCGACAGCTAATCCCTCCGGTATATTATGTAACGTAATTGCAAATACGAGCAATGTGCTGCGTCGTCTGTTGCGTGTGCCCATTCCTTCAGGCGCATGTCCATCGGTCGTCGGATGCAGTGTAGGATGGAGGTGAGGGATGATTTTATCTGCTCCCCATAAAAACAAGCCCCCCAGCATAAAGCCGATCGCGGCTGGAATCCAGCCGGGCAGGGAGCTGTTTTGCTCTGCCATCTCCAGCGCCGGTGCAATCAGCGACCAGAAGCTAGCTGCGATCATCACCCCTCCGGCAAAACCGAGCATCCCATCAAATACCTTCTGATTCAGCTTTTTCGATGTGAATACAAGCGCTGCCCCAAGCGCTGTCATGCCCCATGTGAACAGGGTAGCGAGAAAAGCTTGCAGCATCGGCGACATGCCGGTGAAAAATTCAACCATATGTACGATTACCCCCTGTCTGTCGGATAAAAGCAATCTCATCATACCCATTACACCTCTTGCTGTACTCTGAAAACACCACCGAATAACTGGTTCTTAATAGAAGGAATGTTAGTGTTCATTTTATCCTCCAATGCTGCTCTGATTTATATGCCAACTAACTCGTAAACGCTCTCAGACAATAAATTTGTGACTTCAATCACTTTTTGTCACTTTTTGTTTGATTTTTAGATATATTTAGTGATAAAAATCACAATCGGTGAGTAACATTTTTGCGAAACTAGGAATAGATTTTGGCGGGTGGCATCGTACATACAGCAGTTATGTTGGTACAGCATGAGAGAAGCAGAACCAATGAGTAGCTTGACTGCATTACATTCCACGTATGATGTATTTGATCTGATAAAGATCAGATTGAGGTCACCACATGAACTCAGCTTTATGGTGATGCATCATAGTTTACATGTAGCGCGGTCAACGTACTCCTAATGGGGAATGGCGTGACTAATCGATACAAGCCTGACTGTATTTCTACACAAACCGACCGTATGCTAACCGCCAAACCAATAGCTTGGTCCATCATTTCAGGGGAGAAAGGACGTATTCATATGGATGTTATTATGTTGTCGCGTATTCAATATGCGCTCACAACGGTGTTCCACTTTTTCTTCGTTCCGGTATCGATCGGTCTTGTGCTGCTCGTAGCCTTGCTGGAAACGATGTATGTGGTCACAAAAAATGAAGATTACAAAGTATTGACGAAGTTTTGGGGGAAGCTATTTTTAATTAACTTTGCAGTCGGGGTGGTAACCGGGATTTTGCAGGAGTTCCAGTTTGGCATGAACTGGTCGAACTATTCACGCTTTGTCGGAGACGTATTCGGTTCTCCGCTGGCGGTTGAAGCCTTGCTTGCATTCTTTATGGAATCGACGTTTATCGGACTATGGATTTTCGGCTGGGAACGTTTATCCAAAAAAGTACATCTGGCATGTATCTGGCTTGTCGCGCTCGGTACGATGCTATCGGCGTTGTGGATTTTGGCTGCCAATTCATTTATGCAGCATCCGGTTGGCTTCCAGATGAACAATGGTCGCGCGGAAATGAATGATTTTCTAGCGCTGCTGACCAATGGACAACTGCTGGTCGAATTCCCGCATACGGTGTTTGGAGCGTATGTAACCGGGGCGTTTCTGATGGCAGGCGTGAGTGCATACAAGCTGCTGCGCCGCAAGGATACCCATCTGTTCCGCAAATCGTTCAAAATCAGCATCATTGTGGGACTTATTTCTTCGCTCGTCGTCGCTTTTAGTGGTCATGATCAGGCACAGTACCTTGTGCAAACACAGCCAATGAAGATGGCAGCAGCCGAAGGCATCTGGCAAAAGACACCGGAAAAGGCACCGTGGATGCTATTTGGCGGCATCGATACGAACAGTCGCAGCAATAGCTATGAAGTGAATTTTCCACTGAATGGATTGCTAAGTTATCTGTCCTATGGCAAATTTACCGGTTCTATAACAGGAATGAATGAGCTACAGGTACAATATGAGCAGAAATACGGAGCCGGTGATTATATTCCTCCGGTGAAAACAACCTTCTGGAGCTTCCGCTTTATGGTGGCCGGCGGTGGATTGTTAGTGCTGCTGTCGCTATATGGAGCTTGGATGCTGGCACGTCGTAAAATGGACAGCATGCCACGATGGTATCTGTGGGCGATGACGTATGCGATTGCGCTGCCGTTTATCTCCAATACAACGGGCTGGTTAATGACCGAGATTGGACGTCAGCCGTGGTCGGTGTTTGGCTTGATGACAACAGCAGACAGTATATCGCCTAACGTATCGGCGGGCTCGGTGCTATTTTCGATCATTACCTTTACGCTGATCTATTCTGTACTTGGCGGTGTGATGGTGTATCTGTTCGTTAAAGTGATCAAAAAAGGTCCGCAGGACGAGCAGACTGAACGTGATGATCACGGTAATGATCCGTTTGAAATGGAGGCGTTAAAGCATGCTGTCTCTTAATGAGCTGTGGTTTGTATTGATTGCCGTGTTATTTGTCGGATTCTTCTTTTTGGAAGGCTTTGACTTTGGGGTAGGGATGTCTACCCGTCTGCTGGCACGCACCGATAAGGAGAAAAGATTGCTGATCAACTCGATCGGCCCGTTCTGGGATGGAAATGAGGTATGGCTGCTCACCGCAGGGGGTGCGATGTTTGCCGCTTTTCCTAACTGGTATGCCACGCTGTTCAGCGGGTTTTATATTCCATTTGTCGTGCTATTGCTCGCACTTATTGCGCGCGGTGTTGCATTTGAATTCCGCGGCAAAGTGGGTCATCGGACGTGGACGGCGGTGTGGGATTGGTGCATCTTCCTGGGTAGTCTGCTGCCGCCGCTATTGTTCGGTGTTGCGTTTGCGACCATGCTAAAAGGGCTACCGATTGATAGTGATATGCAAATGTATGCTGGATTCTTCGATGTGATCAATCCGTATTCGCTCGTTGCTGGTCTCACTACGGTTGTGCTCTGTCTACTACATGGTCTGATGTTCTCGGCACTGCGTACGACCGGACAACTGCGTGAGCGTGCTCATGCACTGGCGCATAAGCTGATGATTCCGCTGGCTGTGTTGTTTGTACTGACGGCTATACTGACTGCAGTCTATACAGATGCATTCCGCGTACGTGGAGCGGTATTGATCGTGATGGCAGCAATCGGTGTCGTGCTATTCGTACTGGCAGGCTACTTTATTTCCAAACGCCGTGAAGGCTGGGCATTTGGCATGACTGGCGGGCTCATTGCGCTGGCAATCTCCGGTATTTTCGTGGCACTATTCCCGCGTGTGATGGTCAGCTCGCTCGGAGCGATATATGACCTGACTGTGTACAATGCGGCCTCGGGACCGTATTCACTCAAAGTGATGACGATTGTAGCTGTAACATTGCTGCCATTCGTGCTTGGTTATCAGATCTGGAGCTATTTTGTCTTCCACAAACGGTTGAATGAGAAGACACATCTAGAATATTAAAAGCAAGAACATAAAGGGAGCTGGAGTAGTATGGGCAAGGATTTATGGAAGCTACAGGGGATCAAGCCGGTAATGATCATGACCGCTGCACTGACACTGCTGCAAACGATTGTGATTATAGCGCAATCGGTATGGCTGGCGCAGGCGGTAAGCGGGTTATTTTCCGGTGATACGCTGCAAAGTCAGCTCGGTCATATCGGCGGCTTTGTCGGTGCCCTGATCGCTCGTCAAATGCTGTCCATGCTGCTGCAAAAGCTCGCTTATGACTTTGCTGAGCGTACCGGACAACAGCTTCGCCGAGCGCTGATCGACAAGCTGTTTGCGCTCGGACCGCGGTATGCGATGGGACAAGGAACGGGCAATCTGGTCACACTTGTACGTGAAGGTATTGCCAAATATCGTACGTATCTGGAGCTGATCATCCCGCGTATGCTATCCAACGGGCTGACACCGTTATGCATTGGCGTGTATGTGCTTCGCTTGGACTGGTTATCGGCGCTCATTTTAGGGCTTGTATTTCCGATACTGATCGCCTTTATGATCCTGCTTGGATTGGCTGCGCAGAAGCAGATGGATCGCCAATGGGCAACGTACCGCGTGTTGTCGAATCATTTTGTTGATTCCTTACGAGGACTGGAGACGTTACGTTTTCTCGGTCGCAGTCGTGCCCATGCAGCCACGATCGGTCGTACAAGTGAGCAATATCGCAAAGCAACGATTGGCTCGATGCGGGTAGCGTTTCTGTCCTCCTTTGCCCTTGATTTCTTCACGATGCTATCCGTTGCCTTTGTAGCAGTAAGTCTTGGTTTGCGACTCGTGCATGGCGAGATGCTACTGGAGCCAGCATTAACAATTCTGATTCTGGCACCTGAATTTTTCGTGCCGATTCGTTCACTTGGTACGGATTATCATGCCACGATGGATGGTAAGGAGGCAGGTGAAGAAATTCAGCGCATTATGCAGCAACCTGTACCGGGTCAATCTTTGGATTCAGCAGATTCATCGACTGAATTCAAGGAGCCCTATGCTATGTTGAAGGAATCTCCTCATGTAGTAGATGATTCTACACGGGATTCATGCGTCTGGAATGAAGCAAGCACACTCGCACTGGACGGCGTATCGATCCATTATGGACATGATTCGCAGCCTCCTGGTATGCAAGCTATGAATCGGGCTGAAGCTGCTTCTATTCTGACAGAGGAATCGCCTGTGTTGCAGGATCGCTATACGGCACTAACAGATGTATCCTTCCACTGGCAAGGCTATGGCAAAATAGGCATCATTGGCGCCAGTGGAGCCGGTAAGTCCACACTGATTGATCTGCTGGCAGGTTTTCTGGTGCCCGATGAAGGCCATGCCATCTGGTGTGATGCGTACGGCAATGGCGGTGAACTGCATGATCAACACTGGCGTGCAGGGACAGCCTATATCCCGCAGCATCCTTATCTATTCAGTGGTACATTACGAGACAATATTGTGCTCTATGAGCCCGGCGCTACGGAGCTAGAGGTCGTTGAAGCAGCACAACGTGCCGGTCTTGGCAAGCTGCTCCAATCCCAATCCTTACCGCAAGGGTTAGATACGCCTGTTGGTGAGGGCGGACGGATGCTCAGCGGTGGGCAGGAGCAACGGGTTGCACTGGCGCGCGCTTTGCTTGGACAGCGACGTGTACTTTTGCTGGATGAGCCGACTGCGCATCTGGATATTGAGACCGAATATGAGCTCAAGCAGACGATGCTACCCCTGTTTGAACATAAATTAGTGCTACTGGCTACTCATCGACTGCACTGGATGACAGCTATGGATTGGATTATCGTGATGGATCAAGGACGGATTGTGGAGCAAGGCACGCATCTGGGACTGTTAGAGCAAGGCGGCTTATATTGTAGCTGGATCAATGAGCAATGGGAGGGAAGCGCATGAGCAGAGATGGCTGGATTGTACCTTATATCAAACAAAATAGCCTGCGCTTCGCTGGAATTATCGCACTTGCAGCATTGACATTATTGTGTGCAGCCATGCTCACATTTACATCCGGCTACCTGATCTCCAAAGCTTCTCTGCGTCCGGAAAATATACTGATGCTGTACGTGCCGATTGTAGGCGTGCGCACATTCGGTATTGCTCGCTCGGTACTGCGCTATGTGGAGCGGCTGCTCGCCCATAGTGCGGTGCTGCGCGTACTATCTGCTATGCGGGTACGCCTGTACAATCAACTGGAGCCACATGCCCTGCGTTTGCGGGGTCAGTATCGTACAGGCGATCTGCTGGGCGTAATGTCAGACGATCTGGAATCGCTGCAAAATGTATATGTGCGTACAATTTTCCCGGCGGTGGCGGCGTTAATTGTGTACGGTGCAGTCATTGGTTTGCTGGGCTGGTTCGATCCGGTTTTTGCCGGTCTGATCGCGCTCTATATACTGGTGCTGGTCGGGATTATCCCATTTGCTTCGTTATATATAAGTCGTAAATGGCAGCAGCAGCTTAAGCAGAAGCAAGCGGCGCTGTACAGCCGACTCACCGACACGGTGATGGGGCTTGGCGATCTGCTCATTAGCGGACGTCAGGATGAATTTGCAGACAGCTATGCCGAACAAGAACGTGCAGCCGCTCAGTATGAACGCAAGCTGAGCCGCCATAAGCGCTATGTCACGCTCTTTTTACAAATCGTAGTCGGGCTGATCGTCGCGCAAACTGCGGTGTGGGCAACCGGGCAGATTGCAGGGCGTAGCATGGATGCTACATTGCTGGCTGCCTTTGTACTGGTGATGCTACCGATTACCGAAGCTTTTTTGCCGATGACGGATGCGATTCAGCGCATTCCATCGTATGGAGAGTCGATAGCACGGCTGGATACATTGAAGGATGAGTTGACCGATATACCTGCTGCAATAGACAGTAAGATTGTATCTACGCGACCTGTATCCACACCAATCGTAAAGTCTGTTCAACAACCAGCCCCGCTAGCATCATTAGAAAAGATAGACGCCTGGAATCACATTCAGCTTCGGCAAGTGCAGTACACGTATCCCGGTGAAAGTGAGCCTACTCTGCGCAATCTGAGCTTAACGATTGAGCAGGGGAAACGGATTGCTATTATCGGACCGAGCGGTGCTGGCAAATCGACGTTGCTCAAGCTCATTCAGGGCGCATATGAGCCGGATCACGGACAGGTGCTCATCAACGGACAAATGGCCAGCCGATGGAAGCAAGACATTCACCGACTCATTGCGGTGCTGAATCAAAAGCCTTATTTATTCGATACGACGCTGCTCAACAATGTTCGTCTGAGTCGTCCAGAGGCAACCGCAGAAGAGGTAGAGCAGGCACTGGATGATGCCAGATTATCCGCACTAATCGCAGCATTGCCGCTTGGCTATCATACACCGATGCAGGAGGCGGGACGTCGCTTTTCCGGTGGGGAACGTCAGCGGATCGCACTGGCTCGTATATTGCTACAGCGAACACCTATCGTCATTTTGGATGAACCGACGGTTGGTCTTGATCCGCGCACAGAGCGCGAGCTGCTCGATACGATACTGGGCAGTCTGGGTGATAAAACGATGATCTGGGTAACGCATCGACTCGTTCGGGCAGAGCAGATGGATGAGATTATATTTATCGATGCAGGTGAGATTGTGATGCGCGGCTCGCACCAGCAATTGTATGCTACATCAGAGCGATATCGTCATCTGTATCGCATGGATCATCCGGTGACCAGCGAATCAGTAACCAAAGAACGCTATGCTGTGCATGCTTGAGTGCTGGAGAAAATAAGTTACTCAATTGTAAAGCAATCGTGTGTAAAGGAATCGTGGCAGAGGGTTTGTTCAAGTAGCTGGGTGGAGGTATATGTATAGCTAGATATGTCGAGCTGTCAGATATCAAGTTATATATAATCAAATCAGTCAAATCAGTTAGAATACATGCTTAATTTCATTCGATTCGAACTCAGTGACAGTACATTTTCATAAAATTATAGTATTCAACAGCAGGATGTGCCGCAAAAAATGGGCATATGCTGCTGTTGCTATATACAGATCCATCGTAGTGATACGTTACGATGACCTTCATGTCTGGATTGAAGTACATATGAACGTAAATAGTACATCATATTCAATTGTTTAAACTACATCATTATTCACTATTTGCGAATAGAGAAAACCAGCTCGCTTATGCTACAATACATCCAATATATACACATTCCAATGAATAGATGAGGTGGGAATATGTTGCATCTGAATCAACCAGAAACGATTGAGCGCTGTACAACAGCGCGTGGGGAATTGAAGCTGCAGCGTCGACATAACGATTATGAGATTATTAGCAATGGTACGTTTCTAATGGCTACATATAATGGAGAATCCGAGCGTCTGCTGGTAGATACCGCAGTAGATGCGTGCGGAAAAGAAGGCTGTCGTGTGCTCATCGGTGGACTCGGTGTAGGCTACTCACTCGGCGCAGCAGTGCGGCATCCGCTCGTTGAAGCAGTAACAGTGATTGAGATCGAAGAACGCATTATCGCCTGGAACCAGCGTGAGCTTGCTCCCTTTTCCGGCAACGCTCTTGCCGATCAAAAAGCAACGGTCATTCATGCTGACCTGCTGGAATGGTTACCGCAGACAACAGAGCGATTTGATGTCATCTGCCTGGATATCGATAATGGCCCGGATTGGACCGTATTCACGTCCAACGATGGTCTGTACGAGCGTAGCGGTCTGGAGCTGCTGCATGATCGATTACAGCCCGGCGGCGTGATATCATTTTGGAGTGCAGCCCATTCCGCAGCATTTCAGACGCGATTAGAACAGTTATTTGATCATGTGCAAAAGATCGGCGTAGCGCAGCCGGATCGTCTTGAGGATGATGTGGTGTATATCGCTTCACGGAGCTCGGGCTTGTAGAGTGGATAAATGAGTAAATGAACGATGGAATCGAGAGGGTGTAGAGAGTGTAGAGGGATGGTGAGCTATGTAGTGCGAACCCCAAGCTCACATCAAATCCCCGGTAGGTTCGCACCCCGCGCCCGGCAAGGGATGCGGGGCTTTTTATTGTTTTTTATTGCGGTTTCGAGTAGGCTAAAAGAGAGGTTCGCACTTTTGGAGGTTTTTTCCCTTGCTACGTAAGGACTGAGAGTGGGTACAGTCACTCCTCGTGCAGGAGTGTGGATTGAAATTTTTTTGGTTTTGGAAAAGTCAATTTTCAGCGGCGTCACTCCTCGTGCAGGAGTGTGGATTGAAATTGACTGGTAACACGGGGTGGAAATCGAAATGACCAAAGAAGGTCACTCCTCGTGCAGGAGTGTGGATTGAAATTGACAGGTTAGCTCTAACTCTTCGAAGCTTGCCGTCACTCCTCGTGCAGGAGTGTGGATTGAAATGCCAGATAAGTGTATTATGATCGGCGGGCAGGAGTCACTCCTCGTGCAGGAGTGTGGATTGAAATTGACAGGTTAGCTCTAACTCTTCGAAGCTTGCCGTCACTCCTCGTGCAGGAGTGTGGATTGAAATGCCAGATAAGTGTATTATGATCGGCGGGCA
>JBCNLJ010000041.1:0-49925 GCA_039595515.1 Paenibacillus sp.
GAAACTACAAGTCGCACAAATACTGACATGTTGGGCCGTTATAAAGTAACTTTCTTACCTCATATTAAATAATACGTTGAGTGTATTACATTTTCTCTCCTTATCCCCGATCCATCTGCCGATACTGAATCGCTTCCGCAATATGTACTGCATCAATCTGCTCCTGCTCCTCCAAATCCGCAATCGTTCGTGCTAATTTTAAAATGCGATCGCGTGCACGCATACTCATACCGAGCTGTTCAAAAGCAGTATCCAGCAATGTATTGGCAGCAGGCGTCAGCGGTGCGTATTGACGGAGCCATTTACCAGACAATTGACTATTCCAGTGTATCCCAATTTCTTTGTACCTTCCAAGCTGTAAGTCGTGTGCACGCTGTACGCGCTGACGCATACTTGCAGAATCATTCCCATCCGCAATTGCTGCCCCGGCTGCTTGAAGCTCGCGTTCACTCGGTCTGGGTACCTCAATCTGTAGATCAATTCGATCCAGTAAAGGGCCTGAGATTTTGGCGCGATAACGAGCAATTTTGGCATCGGTGCATGTACATGGATGGAGTGGATGACGACTACCGGCAAAGCCGCACGGACATGGATTCATCGAAACGGCGAGTAAAATATTGGCTGGAAACGTAAATACGGCTCGGGAACGACTAATATGGATTTCATGATCCTCTAGCGGCTGACGCAACAGCTCCAATATCGTACGCGGAAATTCAGGAAATTCATCCAGAAACAAAATTCCTTGATGCGCAAGACTCACTTCCCCGGGCTTTGGAATTGCTCCACCTCCGATCAAAGCAGAAGCGGTAATGCTATGATGAGGAGAACGAAATGGACGCCTGCGGATCAGCCCATTCCCGTTATCCTTGAGTCTGCCTGCTACACTCAAAATTTTGGTCACTTCCAGCGCTTCTTCATCGGTTAATGGTGGCAAAATGGTAGGCAGACGCTTGATCAGCATCGTTTTACCAGTACCCGGCGGGCCGATTAGCATAATATTGTGCATTCCTGAAGCAGCGATTGTTAACGCTCGTTTCACATGCTGTTGACCAAATACATCTGCGTAATCCTCAATCGTCGTTGGTTCTGTATCATATGTATTCGCTTGCGCTTCACGTCTAAACAGATGCGGGTGTAGATGAATATGGTGACGTGAATCTGAATTCTTTTTAAAGGAAACTGCTTCAGCACTGCCTGTAGCCGATAATACACGCACCTGAATATCCGGTTGACCCGGCACATGCATTTGGAACTGCTGTATATCTGTGCTCTGCTGTAAAGAGGATAAAGATGTAGTAGGAAGCCCTTGTTGCACCAATTGAGCTTTCTCCACGACGGAGCCAGCATTATCTGATTTATCTGCTTTATTTGCTTTATCTGCTATAGTCAGCCTGTCCTGCGCCATTCCATCTGCCTTTACATCTGCAATCGATATTTGCTCTGACGCTTGCAGCAAATCACCCATATGCCTAATTCCGTAGACCTGTATTCCCTCAACCAGTGAAGCTTCCGCAGCATTTTCATAGGGCACAATCACACGCTTTAAGCCATGCTGACGCGCAACATCCACCATAGAAAGCACACCCTGTACCGGACGCAGGCTACCATCTAATGCTAGCTCACCCAGCAGTAAAAAGCTCTCCTGCTCGGGAAACACCAGTTGATCACTTGTCACCAGAATTCCGATAGCGATCGCCAGATCAAACGCTGATCCTTCTTTACGCAGATCGGCAGGTGCCAGATTGATCGTGACACGCTGAGCTGGGAAGGTGAACCCACAATTTTTTATCGCTGAACGTACTCGTTCCACAGACTCGCGAATTGCAGAATCCGGTAAACCGATAATCGAGACGAGCGGCAATCCATTGGACAGATCGGTCTCTACCTCAACAAGCACACCATGAATACCTTGAATACATGCACTAAACTGTTTTCCATACATAACCAAACACCCTTTCTCGTGATCGTTGTCGCCTATGTATTAGCTTATAGCTGTGTAAATGATCGAAATGATCCGTTTGATATGATCCACGGATTCGTATCCTTTACAGTACCAAGCGAATAACAGGACAATCTGCTTTGAAAAAGGGTGCTTCCTCTATTTTCCGGCTTTCTTTTTTTATTTCTTACTTTTGAGTTTTTAATTTTTATTTTTTATTTCTATGATTCGTTTATATGGTATATTTCACAGCCGATAGTAGCGCGTTGGCTTGATGCTATATTTCCATCATGTAAATGCTTCAATACAATGCTCTAGCTCTATAACCTGATAATGATCGTTGAGCCGTACGGTAATCACATCATAGCGAAACGCAGTTTGATGTTGACCTGAATGATGTGCATACACAGCAGCAGTCTCACGTAATTGCTTGCGCTTGCGCCAATCGACTGATTCGGCAGCCGTTCCATGCGTGCTGCCTGTACGACTGCGTACTTCTATGATTACCATAATGGAGTCTTTTATGGTACAAGTCGGCTGATAATGAGACTGACTATGTACAGGCGCAGTCATTGGATGTAATTCAAACCTATCTTGAAACTCTACTATGTCATCTTGAGACAGCTCCTGATCTAATACACATTGTTGAGCTTGTAAAGGAAAAGGAGCTAAGGCGATAATATCCAGCTCGCCGCTCCGACAGCGCCAGTTGCGCTCCAGCACATGATAGCCCTGCTGCTCCAGATAATAAGCGGCAACCTCCTCGCCAATTCGTCCTTTGTGCTTACGATCATCACGAATCGTTTTATGATTATCCTGCATCGTATTCTCCTGACGGGTATAAAGGGGATTAGCTTGTACTTAGCTTGTACTTAGCTTGTACTTAGCTTGTACTTAGCTTGTACTTAGCTTGTACTTAGCTTGTACTTAGCTTGTACTTAGCTTGTACTTAGCTTGTACTTAGCATTTGCATGAGTCTATTCCTATGTACGAACTTGTATTTATAATAGCAGTTGAGCCTCCAAACGGGACTGTATCGAGACTCAACTGCTTTTTATCTTCTTGCCTGATCTGCAATCTAATATTACTCACATTATCGTAAGCACTTTTATCTTGAGTTAATTATCAAATACTATAACTACAACTACGTATTACCAATCAAGTGGATCAGAGCCGAGATTCTTATCCGCGCGATAGATAAAGCTTAAAATTTCGGCGACCAGATTGTATAGCTCGCCGGGAATTTGCTGATCCAAATCGAGCTTGGATAATACCTCTACTAGCGCGGCATCCTCCTGAATCGGAACACCGGCTTCATGGGCTTTTTCCAAAATCGTTTCTGCGATACGTCCGCGCCCTTTGGCAACGACGACAGGAGCTTCGCTACGTGCAGGGTCATATTTTAGGGCTACCGCACGTTTGCCAACAAACGAAGAATCTGTATCTTTCGGAGGTTTGGAATTGCTCATATTTTCATGTCTACCCCCTTATACTCGGACGGTGCAAATTGATCGATAAGCTCGCCCATATTACCAGCCGTGCCTACGAGATTGTCCGCTGTACTGCGCACAGGTAATGGCGCAAAATGCAATGACAGCAATTGATATCCGAGTCCGGCAATCGCCTCTGCTACTTCCTGTCGCTTATTCTCGATCACCGGCCCAAGCTGCTCCAGATCATTATGCACTTTAAGCGCTACAATTCGATCGGTTACCTGAACGTCCAGCAACGTGTGTCCGAGCGCTTTCATATCCAGATCGAACCATAGTCGGCAATTGGACGCATCCAGCTCGCCTTTACTACCACGGCGAGATTGAATATGCACGGAAGCTGTCTCCTGACCATCCGGGCCGTTAAATGGAACGAACATCGTCACCTGTGCAAATGGTGCTGTGCGATCGGTATTTAGCAAAAGCTGCTGCCCAGTCAATTGCTGTACAAGCTGCTGAGCGGCATCCTTTAATACAGGTGGCGCATCATTTGCTGTACTGAGCTGCAATAGCAATCCTTTTAGCGTATCCTGCGCTTTTGCCAGTGCTTCTTCTGCTGCGGCTCCATGGGCTGTCATATGAGCAGGATGGGCCAATGTGGCAGCACGTTCATCTCCAGCTTGCAGTGGCAATAGCGAGCTTGCATTAGCCATATTGTTCGCTTGATTCGAAGCCGAAGCCGCCGCTTTACCGTCGGTAGCTGCTGGCGCCTGAGCTGTATGGTTCGCAGTGGCTGGCGCAGATGGATCTGGCGCATCCGCTGGTGAAGCTGAAGCTGCCGGTATCGGTTGATTCACCGTCGGAGCGACCGGAGCATTCGGGATGGTCGGTGGTGTCGGAACGGCTGGCTGATTCGGATTAGCTACTGTACCGGTGCCACCTGCTTGTGCCGCTGTCTGCTGCTGTGCATTTGTTGCTATTGCTGGATTAGCGTTGCCCTGTTGCTTCGCTGCATCTGTATTTTGCGCGCTAAGTGTCAATGCTGCCCGGACAGTTTGCTGTTCATATTCTGTGCCCATCAGCTTGAACAATTGACCGAGCCATGGTGAAGCCGTGCCCGGTGATCCGGTAGAAGCTGGTGTTTGCGCCGAGCTGGCAGCATTCGTGCTGTTCGCCGCCGTCTGTTCACCCGTTGTTGCATTCGATGACGCTGCTGCAGCGTTCTGCTGACCGGCATGATTGGCTGCTGGTGCTCCATTTGTTGTGGAAGCTGGCAGCAGATCATTCATTTGCTGTAACACCTGCTGGAGCTTCGCCACGATCGTTGCCGTTGCATTTCCAGAGTTCATATTCGCGCCTGCCTGGGCTGCTTGCTGTCCATTCGGGTTTGCAGCGTTTGCGTTTTGCCCATCAGTCGCTCCGGTACTGCCCGAAGCGGTAGCCGCAGACGCCTGCGCTATATTGACGCTGTCTGCTGCTTCATTCAACAGTGCAGAACTACCTGACTGAAGCTGCGGTAAAATCGTACGCAGCAAATTTTGCATATTGTCCAGCGATTCATGCAGCGGTGGTCCAAAAATCGCTTGCTGCAAGCCCGCTACACTTTGTCCGGTAACCGGCAAGCCACGCTGTATCGCTACGGCTGCAGATTGCACCCATTCTCCAACAGATACACTCGCAGGCTTTTGCGCCATTGAGGTCTGAATGCTTTTCACATTCTCGGCGGTGAGTGCTATACCTGCTGCACGCATCTGGGTGAGCATCTCACGATTATCTTTCGTATCCGGCAATTGAAAAGAGTCCAATAGATCGTTCATCGTGGATGGAGGGATTGGCGTTTGAGATGCTGTTACTGGCTTCAATACGGTCATGCCATCCTTGCCTGGCGGCTGTACCTGTAGCAGCGTCGTCTCCCCTGGCTGTAGCGGTGCTTCCAGACGGGCGCGTACCTTGACTCCCTGAATCTGTACAACCGCCTCCTGTCCATCCTCAGACACATTGGTCACTACTCCGCGAACGACCTGGCCTTCTTTCAATTCCATCTGCTTGGCCTCACCAGGCTTGTTATCGCCCATCATGCCACGGAACAGTGAACCGATATTCATAATCTCTCCCCCTATCTTAATATCTATCAAAGCCTGAGGCTTCGTTATACGATATGTAGCACCGTTTTCCTTGACGATGATATGTTTATTTATCGGCTAAAATAGGCAAAATGATGAGTCATAAATGACAACCCCTGCTGCCTGCGCAGTGCCTTTATATACAAAAAGAACCCGATCTTTAAACAACAAAGATTCGGGTTCTTCCCTGTGCATCAGCACTTCTGTTCTTTATCCTAACGGATTCCATCTTAAAGAGCAATGGCCTTTTGCCAGCTAACGCAAAATCTTCTTATGTTGCGCTGGCTGTGCTCCTCCGTATCATACATAGATAAACAATGATGTGCACCTGTTTAAAATAGGGTTGGCTGTTCCAACAGCAGATTGCCGAGAAAGCTCCTGCGGTGCATCGGTGTCACGCCCAATTCAAGAATACGCTCACGATGCAGCTTGGTAGCGTAGCCCTTGTGTCCGGCGATACCATAGCCCGGATAAAGCTGCTCCCACTCACCTTCACATAGACGATCACGCGTTACTTTGGCAATGATCGACGCAGCAGCAATGCTATGACTGTTAGCGTCCCCTTTAATAATGCTTTGCTGTGGCTGCGGCATATCTACGGTCTCTGCATCGACAAGGATATAATCCGGTACAACGCTAAGCTGCTCCAGCGCTTGCTTCATCGCACGCAGCGCAGCTTGCCGGATATTGATCTCATCGATCACATCAGCAGGTACATAGCCTACACCAACAGCGAGCGCCTGCTCCATAATTTCCGTATACAGACGTTCACGCTTTTTATCGGTGAGCTTCTTGGAGTCGGTCACCCCTTCGATAATGGCGCCCTGCGGCATAATAACCGCAGCAGCAATCACATCACCGAACAGGCAACCACGTCCCACTTCATCTACACCCGCAATATGCTGATAGCCTGCTTCCCAGCATGCACGCTCATAGTTCAGCAATTCAGACATCGTATCTCCTCCCATCCTCTAATGGATTCAGGGTCTTTCCATCGAGATCCGACCCAGCTTGCCTGCACGCAGCTCACGCAGGATGACTTTGGATGCTTTCTCCAGATCGACACGGCCTCCGCTCATCAGACAACCACGTTTACGACCGATTGCTTCCATAATCTCTACGACATCGTTTGGATTGTCCATATCCTGCGGCGGCTCATCCAGTTCAAAGCGCTCCGCAAGTCGATCCCAGTAATGCTCGCAAATGTATTTCGTACCAAAGTACGCTACATCCTCCACATTCAGAATTTCTTCACGAATCGCACCGGTTACCGCGAGACGATAACCAACGCCTTGATCCTCGAATTTAGGCCACAAAATACCCGGTGTATCCAGCAGCTCCATCTCGTTGCCAACTTTGATCCACTGTTGTCCCTTTGTTACACCAGGACGATCGCCTGTTGCAGCGATGCTTTTACCAGCGAGACGGTTGGTGAGCGTTGATTTACCAACGTTCGGGATACCAACGATCAGTGCGCGGATCGGACGCTGGTTCATGCCCTTCGCCGCACGTTTATCACGCTGCTCTTTTAACAGCAGCTTGGCACGTTCTGGAATTTCTCGTGTTCCCTGTCCACTTGCTGCGTCCAGTGTGAGCACTTCATGTCCGTCACGTTTAAAATATTGTACCCAGGCATCCGTAATTACCGGATCAGCCAGATCAGCTTTATTCAAAATGATCAATCGCGGTTTATTTTGCAAAATCTCATCAATCATCGGATTGCGGCTTGATAACGGCAAGCGCGCATCCAGCAGCTCGATCACCATATCGATCAGCTTTAGCTTTGCTTCGATCTGGCGTCTTGCTCTGGTCATATGCCCGGGAAACCATTGAATGGTCACAGGTTTTCCCCCTTACTTCCTAAAATAATAGCTACAGCGAATCAATAATGATTGATCCACTCTGCCTTGTTCAGCGGCCAGAAGATAACATCTGCCCGTCCGATAATATCGCCAAGTGGGATGTAACCGATCATACGGCTATCCTGGCTGTTGGAGCGATTATCTCCCATTACGAACACATAGCCCTCTGGTACTTTACCATCCGGAATTTGTTCAGTTGGGAAGTTGTTAATATTGTAGTTATTGCCCTGCGCATGCGCATGATCAATGGCAGCCTGAATATAGGGCTCACTGATCGCCTTGCCATTTACGGTTACCGTATCGCCATCTACCTTCACTGTATCGCCGCCTACCGCGATCACACGCTTAATAAAGTCACGATTCTGTGAAGGAACTTTCAGTACGACAACCTCACCTGGATGCGGAGGACGGATATCATACAAAATTTTGTTTACGATGACACGCTCACCGGTATAGAAATTGGGCTGCATGGAAGGACCATCCACGATAAACGGCTCAAACAAGAAGCCACGGATGATAATCACAAGCACAAGAGCGACTACAATCGCTTTAATCCATTCTTTTGCTTCACTTTTTTTCTTTTTAGGAGGGTTTTGCTCTGATTCGGGCGCTCCGCTTACTACAGGTTCTTGTACAGTTGTAGCTTCTGCTGCTTCTGCCCGATTCTGATTTTGTTTGTCTTGCTCCATCGCAATGCCTTCTTTCCTGGTTGAATTGGCGCTTTGTATATGTACCGGTCGTATGATTCATCCGGAAACACTCCAGTGTCAATGTACCCAAGTACCTATACGATTCCTTAATCTATTTTACACACAATTTTGTAAAAACCAAATTTTGAAGGATTCACGTTGTCAAGCGCCGCTCCCATTATAGCATGACAATGTGTACATAATGATGATACAAAAAAATCCGTCTGCAGTTTTAGCGTCATTTTGCCACAGAAATAAACCGATTATGCCTTGCACGCGGCAGTACAGGGAGCTTCGTATCCATTATGCTCAGAAGCCGATGACTGCCAGGTTGGTTTCTCTGGAAAAATGCCGTGTCTGTATAACTGTAAGGCGGAATAACCACTTTCCTATGCAATTGAAAAGTTCTGAAAATAAAGAAAAGGGCTTGTATGACAAGCCCTTCTCAACCGAAGCTCCCAAAGGATTAACGGCGCAATTCTTTAATTCTCGCTGCTTTACCGCGAAGTTCACGAAGATAGTACAGCTTCGCACGACGCACTTTACCACGGCGAGCCACTTCGAGTTTATCAATCTTAGGGGAGTGTACTGGGAAAGTTCTTTCCACACCTACACCGTAAGAGATTTTACGAACTGTAAAAGTCTCACTAATGCCTCCACCTTGACGTTTGATTACAACACCTTCGAACAACTGAACGCGCTCACGAGTTCCCTCAATAACCTTAACGTGCACTTTCAAAGTGTCACCGGCACGGAAATTTGGAACATCTTTACGCAGTTGATCTTGAGTAATCGCCTGAATGATATTCATCTATGACTCCCTCCTTCCGCACAGATGTTCTTGCGTCTCAGGAAGACCTATTGTCTTCTCATCATTGATCGCAGAGGACCATCGTATTCACACAACATTCGAATCATACCATAAATTCATAGCTGCTGACAATACTTTTTTGAAGGATCATCAGCTTTATTTTGTACTCAGCCAAAACGCTCCTGCAGTAGCATTTTTTTCAGCTCATTCAGCCGCTGAATCTCATCGCTATAGCGGTTATAACCGATCCGATCGGACTCCTGCACATTCAGACGGGCGCTTTTTTTCGTATTCTCCATTTGCTCCAGCAGCTTGATTACGGTATTGCGGCCTGCATAATCAGCAATAAAATACTTTCGGCGATCATCAGCATGAATATACAGCAAATATTTAAACTCGGGCAGTAGTTGACCGATAATTTTGTCTGCATCCTGATCGTTAAAATTCGGATGCAATACAGACGCGTACCCTTGACTACGCAGATCACTGCCTAGTTGCTGTACCCAGCCTGTTGGATGACCGGTTATTTCATTCGAATTCGACATGTTCCAAACTCCCATCCTATCACCTTGCCTGTAGGATCATCGCGTTAATTCCAGTATGAACTTTCCAGAAAAAAGCATGGTATACAAGCATTTTATTTATTCTAAAGCCTGGATATCGATATCGTATGTCCGAGCTTTTACCGACAAAAACAAGTCATGCCCTGCAAAGACATAGCCTAGTATGTGATGTTCTGTATCCACTGCAGCTTTCCATTTGCCATGAAAAATCAATCTTTTGAAGTATGTTCATCCTTGCACCTGCCTCATTACCCATCACATCGCTACATCAAGTTTGTTATTCTTGCGTTTCTGATTGATTGCTCTGGAGAGCAAGCCAGCGGCGCTCTGCCTCGGTCAGCTCTGCATGCTCCAGCAGATCAGGACGACGCTGTAATGTGCGCAGCAGTGACTGCTCACGGCGCCATTTCTCTACGTTTGCATGATGACCGGATAACAGTACATCTGGCACCTTCAATCCGCGAAACTCTGCCGGGCGTGTATAATGCGGATATTCCAGCAGACCTGTGCTGAACGAATCGGTGACTGCGCTCATTTCGTTACCGAGCACACCGGGCAGAAGACGTACAACGCTATCGACAACGGTCATCGCAGGCAGTTCACCGCCTGTGAGCACATAATCTCCGATCGATAGCTCATCGGTCACCAGATGCTCGCGAATACGCTCATCATAGCCCTCGTAATGACCACAAATGAAAATAAGATGCTGCTCCTGTGACAGCTCCTCTGCCTTCTTCTGTGTAAACGTCTCTCCCTGCGGACACATCAAAATAATGCGCGGCTTCACAACTTGCTCGGACGTCAGGTCCTCTACTGCTGTAAAGATCGGATCTGGCTTCAGCACCATCCCGCCACCGCCGCCATATGGCGTATCGTCGACCGTGCCATGCTTACTAGTCGAATAGTTGCGGAAGTTGATCGCATTCAGCTCCACAATGCCTTTGTCTGCTGCTTTGCCGAGAATGCTGGAGCCGAATACACCGGTAAACATTTCCGGAAAAAGGGTCAATACGTCGATCTTCATCATTCCAGCAAACCTTCCATGATCTGAACAATGATCTTTTTATCATCAATATTGATCTCCTGTACAACATCATGAATGTACGGAATCAAAATATCCTTGCCTTTGGCTGGCTTTACCACCCACACATCATTCGCACCCGGTGTCAAAATTTCCTTAATTACGCCAAGCGACTGTCCTTCATCGGTAACCACTTCGCAGCCGATAATCTCATGGAAATAGTATTCGTCCTCTTCCAGCTCGACCGCCTCGTCTTTAGGTACACGTAGCTCCCAGCCTTTATACTTCTCCACGTCATTGATGTTACCAAAGCCTTTAAAGCGAACAACATACATATTTTTTTGCAGGCGTGACGTCTGGATTTCAATCTCCTGCGACGCCCCTGTTTCTTCATTTGTCATGATCAGCTTGTTACCAGGTGCAAAACGCACCTCTGGAAAATCGGTGTTTGGATATATTTTTAGTTCACCGCGAATACCATGTGTATTAACGATTTTACCTACATTTAACCATTGTTTTGACATGTAGCTCTCCTTTGTATCCTTGTGATATAAGTCAGTATAACTTTACTATACAATCATGTAACTACAAAAAATGTACGAAAAAAGGCTAGGAGTAACCCTAGCCCTTTTTCGTACATTTTTAAGACATGATATCAACCGTAACCCGTTTATGTGTTTTGACAGCGGCAGAGGTCACTACTGTGCGGAGTGCCTTAGCGATACGTCCTTGCTTGCCGATCACTTTGCCAGCATCGTCCGGATGGACGCTCAGTTCGTATACGATCAGGTTCTCCTTTTCCACCACATTTACAGACACATCTTCCGGATGATCCACCAGAGCTTTAGCAATAACGATTACTAATTGTTCCATCGTTTCATCCTCCGGAATAGGCAATATTTTGCGAAGCAAAATCAGTTGTGTCAAGCAGGCTGCAATGTCACAGCCTGATGCGTCGCTGCTGCCGATTTGCTCGCAAAAACGCAGTTCTGCATATACAAAACCGCGTTTCGACCAGCCAATTCAGCGTTAACCAGCGAACGCTTTACAGGGCCAAGCTTGTCAGCAATTATTTTTGCTGTTTCAGCTCATGGAATTTTTTCATAACGCCCGCTTTGCTAAGCAAGTTGCGAACAGTATCAGAAGCTTGCGCTCCATCTTGAAGCCATTTCAGAGCTTTTTCTTCATCAATTTTAGTTACAGATGGTTCTGCAACTGGGTTGTAAGTACCGATTTCTTCGATAAAACGTCCATCACGAGGAGAACGGGAATCGGAAACAACGATACGGTAGAAAGGCGCTTTGTGGGCACCCATACGTTTCAGACGAATGCGTACTGCCAAGAGAATTCACCTCCTTAAACTAATTCATTATCATATCAAACGTCCTCTAAAGAAGACGCGGTATTCACTACATTACAGTTGCATAGTCCAACTTAACGGAACGGGAACTTGAAGCCTCCGCCACCCTTGGTCATTTTTTGCATCTGTTTCATCATTTTGCCTTTGCCGCCCTTCATCGCTTTCGGGTCCATCATATCCGAGAATTGCTTCATCATACGGCGCATCTCATCAAATTGTTTGATTAGACGGTTAACCTCAGCAACCGAGGTTCCACTTCCGGCAGCAATACGTTTACGGCGACTGTGGTTGATCACTTCAGGCTGCTGCTTTTCTTGAACCGTCATTGAGTGCACGATCGCTTCAATGCGGCCTACCTGCTTGTCATCCACCTGCAAGTTTTGCGTTTGTTTCATTTTGCCCATGCCTGGCAGCATGTCCATAATCTGATCCAGTGGACCAAGCTTTTTAACCTGTTCCATCTGCTCCAGAAAATCTTCAAAGGTAAATTCGGCGTTGCGCATTTTGCGCTCCATCTCTTTTGCCTTTGACTCATCAATGTTCAATTGCGCTTTCTCGATCAGGGAGAGCATATCACCCATACCGAGGATACGGGAAGCCATACGTTCCGGGTGGAACACTTCCAGCGCATCAAGCTTCTCGCCAAGCGTTGCGAACTTGATTGGACATCCGGTTACTGCTTTGACGGACAGCGCCGCACCACCGCGGGTATCGCCATCCAGCTTCGTCAGTACAACACCGGTAAGGGCAAGCTGATTATTAAAGTTCTCTGCGACGTTAACCGCATCCTGACCTGTCATCGCATCGACAACGAGCAATACTTCATCCGGATTCGTCAATTCGTGAATCTGGCGCAGCTCGTCCATCAGCTCTTCATCGATATGAAGGCGTCCGGCGGTATCGATAATAACGTAGTCATTGTTGTTAGCCTTCGCTTCTGCCATAGCCTGACGAGCAATTTCAACCGGGCTCGTCTGATCTCCCATAGAGAAGACAGGAACTTTAATCTGTTCACCGAGAACTTGCAACTGCTTGATCGCAGCCGGACGGTAAATATCGCCTGCTACAAGCAGTGGACGGTGGTTTTGCTTTTGCAGCATCCGTGCCAGTTTGCCCGAGGTGGTTGTTTTACCAGCACCCTGCAGACCGACCATCATGATCACCGTAGGCGGCTTCGTCGCTTTGGCAAGCTTCGCCTGCGTACCACCCATCAGATCAGTCAGTTCTTTGTTAACGATGTCGATAATGACCATACCAGGTGTGAAGCTCTCCATCACTTCTTGACCGATCGCTTTTTCCTTCACCTTGCTGATGAATTCCTTAACGACCTTGAAGTTAACGTCTGCTTCCAGCAACGCAAGTCGTACCTCGCGCATCGCTTCGCCTACATCCTCTTCGGACACTTTACCTTTACCGCGCAGCTTGCTGAATACGTTCTGCAGTCGTGTTGTTAATCCTTCAAATGCCATTGCTGTCTTCACCTCGCTTCCTGCTTTGATCCTGTATGCTCTGGTGCTTTATTTCATTATATAATCATTCATCATACCGCTGCTTCATGTAAAAGGGCGGTATCTGTATAGTATACCTTATTTGGTGTTACAGTTCTATTTTGAAATGGATACTGATATCGTAATGCTTCAGTCCATTCGATCGATCGCCTCAAGCTGCTCGATTAAGCTAAGCACAGCGCTTGTCTGCTGATCGTTCAGATCACTCTCATTCAGATGCTGCTTGAGCTTGTCCAGCTCACGCGAGCGACGATAATGCTTGTCCATCAGTCCAAGCTTATCCTCGTACATCTCCAGCACCTGTTCGGCACGTTTGATGTGCTCATACACCGCCTGGCGACTGATGCTAAATTCGGCAGCAATCTCACCCAGTGAGTAGTCATCGTGGAAATAATATTTAAGGAACATTTGCTGCTTATCTGTGAGCAACGGTTCGTAAAAATCAAACAATAAATTGATTCGGGTCGTTTTCTCGAGCCGATTCTCCTGACTCATACGGGGCACTCCCTCCGTCAAGGAAAAACACTTTACAGTCATGTTCAACGTTTTATATCATATCCAAATCTACAGGGGATGTCAAGTGTTTTTCCTTAACATGTTTTGGAGGGGCTTTTTGGGGCTTGGATAGGTGTACAAAAGCCTTGGATTTTGGATTATTTTCATAGATTTTTTCGCATTTACTATAGATGCGTTTTGATACTGTTGTGGTGGAGCAGCCACCACTTACGGCAAGGAATAAGGGGACGGACTCCGGTCTCGCACAGGAATCTATGAAGTAGGAGAGAGTGTAGATTCCCGTGCTCAAAAGCTGTAAGATATTTTGCTTTGCAAAAATCCTTTTTCATTGAACCTCGTGTTAGGAAATCGCTAACACTAGAAGTCGTCCTTTCCCCTTATTTCCTTTCCTCCGTTCTGTGCTGGTTGCAGCATATGTATTTAAAGATTGCAGGATGTAGATCATATGTTGTTCTGTTCTTCATTTTAAATATTAATCTTCATAAAATCGAAATTGACATTAATTAGGCTTAAAGAAACTCTACTTAGTTTCTGTTCTTGATTATTTGGGGCTATTCCTCGCTTGATCAAAATGCCTGTTAAGTCCATTAAGTAAAGCCACTTTCTACAAAATGGGTTGCGGTAATATGAAATCTGAAAAACTTTTGATTAATAAGTTGAAATAACCGGAACAACCTCTCTTACTGTCCCAGTCATATTGCATGCGGAGTTTTACTCATGCACTCTTTTAATACAGGATTCTGGATTGTGAAGTGAGTTATCGGAGTTGTCTGTACTACTTTATTGGCTATACCGTATCATTCTTATTTCATATGTAGACACTTCTGTATAGAAGCAGAAATTTCGATATAAACAACAAAATTCTCATACACATACAAAAGCCACCCTTCAACGGACAGAATAAAATCTTCTGTGCTCGTTTCTGGTGGCTTTGTTGTTCTGTATGAATGACTCGCGGTTACAGCGTATGCGGGTCAGCAATAGATGGGCATTAATAGACTTTGTCAGTTGTTAGACTCTGTGATAACTGATTCGTGTACATACAAATAACTCTGACAAAATGGCGATACCGTCTATACTCACAGTATTCATGCACGCAGCCTATTAATCTTTAACGCCATGGTAGCAGGTAGAACAATACAGCGAAGAAGTGGAGTACGCTGCCTGCGAGGACGAATACATGCCATACGGCATGGTGGAAAGGGAAGCCTCTCCATACGTAAAATACAGTGCCGAGCGTGTACATAATGCCGCCTGCGGCGAGCAGGATGATGCCTCCGGTCGCTATGGATGCGGTTAATGGCGCCCAGGCGAGTACGATGAGCCAGCCCATCAGTATATAGAAGATCGTCGACATAAACATAAAGCGTTTGGTAAAGAATGCTTTAAATATACAACCCAGTACAGCCATCCCCCAGACTGTGCCGAAGATCGACCAGCCGAGCGGACCTTTGACGGCGATTAGCATAAAGGGGGTATAGGTGCCTGCAATAAACAAATAAATTGCCGAATGGTCGAAAATTTCAAATAGGTCTTTTACTTTTCCATCCCGGAAGCTGTGTACCAGGGTAGAACAGGTATACAGGAGCAGCATCGTAAATCCAAAAATAGTAAAGCTGACGATATGCCATGGTGTGCCTTTCAAGCTTGCGAATACAATTAAAATAACGAGCGCTACTGCACTAAGTGCAGCTCCGATGCCGTGAGTGATGGCATTAACCACTTCTTCACGGCGTGTATACGTATACGTATCGGCCATGATTCACTTCCTCTCTTAATCCTGTCCGTTGTCTGTCTCTATCTCGTTGTTTGTCATCCAGCATGGTGATAAGGTATGACCGATTGTAGTTTCATTGATCATTGCAGTCACAGAAGCGCCTAAACTATAGCTTTTGCAACCGTAACCTGCATTTCCTTATGGCTATCTTATGTAGCACTGTATCTATTGTAACCCTTTAGCAGGTCATATTTCTACCGTACGCGCAAATAACGTTTTAATAAAAAAGCAACCACCCTTACGCGCTTGTTGTTTAACAAGCACATAGGGATGGTTGTTTAACAAGCGCCTGGGAGGCTGCTTTGCAATGCTTTAAGTTCTCTACATGTATTAACTCTGCTCTATGCCTGCAATGGCTATAAAGCTATCATAACTATAAATTAACGAGTAGATAGCAACTAATCGAAACATTGCAGCAGCGCGATTACCGATATTAAAAATAACTCACCTAAGCTGCAATCATCGTTAGAAACTCAGCCTACCTGCTTTCAATCAGCGCACTGGCTTATTGAATTTATGAATTTACGGATTTATTAGTTTAGCGACTTGCTGGCTTACTCTTGCTCGCCTTCTTTTTCCACTTCTTCCTGAATCAATCCGGCAAACAATGCATGCACAAACTGCTCGCTATCAAATGGCTGCAGATCGCCAATCTTCTCGCCCAGGCCGACAAATTTGACCGGCAGATTCAGCTCCTGACGAATCGCTACAACGATACCGCCTTTTGCGGTACCATCCAGCTTGGTCAATACAAGACCTGTCACACCGCTCTTCTCGCCAAACAGCTTCGCCTGACTGAGCGCATTTTGTCCGGTCGTTGCATCAAGCACCATCAGAACCTCATGCGGCGCATCAGGAATTTCACGCTGAATGACGCGGAAAATTTTGTTCAGTTCTTCCATCAGGTTCGTTTTGTTTTGCAGTCGACCAGCGGTATCGCATAACAATACATCCACATCACGCTGCTTGGCTGCACGCACAGCGTCATACATGACTGCCGCTGGATCAGAGCCTGCTTGCTGTTTGATCACTTCTACTCCGGCACGCTGTCCCCATACTTCAAGCTGTTCAATCGCTCCCGCACGGAACGTATCGCCTGCTGCCAGCATCACTTTTTTGCCTTCCTGCTTGAAGCGGTGCGCCATTTTACCGATAGTCGTTGTTTTACCAACGCCGTTAACGCCGACAAACAGAATAACTGTGATGCCAGTTGGGTTCATATTAAGGCCCGGATTCTCATCGCCGCGCAGCAATTCGGTCAGCTTCTCAGACAGTACCGGCTGCAAGTCTGCTGCATCCTCGATCCGTCTTTTCTTCACCTCAACGCGCAGTTCATCGATCAGCTCCATGACCGTATTTACGCCTACGTCGGCACCGATCAGAATTTCTTCCAGCTCTTCGTAAAATTCTTCATCGATCTTTTTGCGACGAATGACCAGATCGGTTACTGCTCCGACCAAGCCTTTACGTGTTTTCTCCAGACCATCACGGAATTGCTGGGTTACAGTTTCGGTTTTCTGGGAAATGCTTTCCCGCAATTTTTTGAAAAAGCTCATGATATTCCTCCGTCAACATCATAGTGATCATGCTTGTTTTACTTATAAGAAAAGCTTAAGAAAAGAAAAGCTAATGAAAAAGCACAGAACAAATGAAGATCGTGATCATTTTAGCTATAGTATGGATACACAGTCGCGCAGCGCTAACATCATTCCATCCACCTCAGGCAATCTCCACCTCGTCCACATCATCCAGACGGACAGACACAAGCTTGGACACGCCGCCTTCTTCCATCGTCACCCCGTATAGCACGTCCGCTTCTTCCATTGTGCCTTTACGGTGCGTGACAACGATAAATTGCGTCTGTCCGGCAAATTCGCGCAAATACTGAGCAAACCGCGTAACATTGGCTTCATCGAGTGCCGCTTCCACCTCGTCAAGCACACAGAATGGTACAGGCTTCACCTGCAAAATGGCAAATAACAGTGCCATTGCAGTCAATGCACGCTCACCGCCGGATAGCAGTTGCAGGTTTTGCAGCTTTTTGCCCGGCGGCTGAGCGACGATATCAATACCTGTTTCCAGCAGTCGCTCCGGATCTGCCAAAATCAGATCCGCCCGTCCCCCACCAAACAGCTTCGTAAACACAGTGCCAAACTGACCGCGGATCGCATCAAAGGTATGCTTAAAGCGTTTGGACATTTCATCGTCCATTTCCTTAATAACCTGATACAGAGCCGTTTTCGCTTCAATCAGATCATTCTGCTGCTCGGTCAGGAATTCATAGCGTTCGTTCACACGCTGGTATTCCTCAATCGCACCAAGATTGACCTCACCCAGCTCTACAATTTGTCGCTTCAAGCCGCGCACTTGTTCACCGGTTGCGGCAACGTCCTCTGGCAGTCCGTAGCGCTGTTTCGCCTGTTCATAGGTTAGCTCGTATTCTTCCAGAAGCTTAGCCAGAATATTTTCCAGCTCCACATCCAGACGATTCACCTGAATCTCGGTTTTGCGCATCTCGTCTTCGACTGCCTTCAGCTCACTACGCTGCTCGCGCGTTTTGTTTTCTTCCTGCTCTAGCTTTTGCTGTAGAGCGAGGCGTTTTGCCCGCGCTTGCTCCAGCTCGGTGCTTGTTTCGGTACGTTGACGACGCAGACGCTCCAGTTGCTCCTGTTGGCGCTGCTGATCGGTCGTATTCTTTTGCAAATCACGTTCAAGTTTGCTAATCTGCTCACGGTTACTTTCCAGCTCAAGACCGTAATCATGCGATTCCTCGCGGGTACGGGACATTTGCTCTTCGAGTGAGAAAATCTCCTGCGCCAGCTTACCTTCGCGGATTTTCAGATCGGTAACCTGCTCCTGCAATTGCTCCTTGACCGATTCGTTCGATTTGCGCTTTTGCTCGGCAGATTGAATATCGTGTTGTAAGGTTTGCTCCTGCTTTTGCAGCTCAGCCAGCTTTTGCTCGGCTTCCTTACGCTTTTTGGCAATCGCATCAAGCTCTGAGGTGTACGCCGTCTTTTCCTGTCCGTACAGCTCGTATTGCTCATTAACATGACGGAATTCATGATCAAGCTGCTTCAGCTCGCTAGCGGTCTGCTGCTCCTCGCCACGCTTGCGATCACCATCCGCACGTAGACGATCCAGCTTGCTTTCCGTTGCTTGCAGTCGCTCGCGCACGCTTTCCTGCTCGCTGCGTATACGCTTGATCTCCTGCTCGCTCTCTGCAATCTGCTCGCCCAGTTGATCAAGCTGGCGCTTACGTCCAAGCAGATTGTTGTTCTTTTTAAACTGGCTGCCGCCTGTCATCGAACCGCCGGCATTGACCACATCACCTTCCAGCGTAACTATGCGGTAGCGATAGCCAAGCTTGGCAGCGATTCGGTTCGCCTGCTCCAGCGTCTCTGCAATGACGACGCTTCCGATCAAACTGCCCACGATGGAGGCATAGCGCTCGTCATATTCCACCAGCTCCGCACCGATACCAACAAAGCCTTCAGCACCTTCCGCCAGACGCTTATCATTATCTCCAATACGGCGTGGACGAATAACGTCGAGCGGCAAGAATGTAGCCCGTCCGAGTTGGCGCTGCTTGAGAAAAGCGATCGCCCGGCGAGACACATCTTCATTTTCCATTACGATATGCTGTACGGATGCACCAAGCGCTGTTTCCATCGCTTGTTCCAAATATTCCGGTACACGTACGAGCTCGGCAACGGCTCCATGTACGCCAGCCAGCGTGTTATTGCGAGAAGCCTTGAGCACTTCCTTAACGCCCAGCATAAAGCCCTCAAAATCCTCCTGCATCTCCTGCATCGTATCGCGGCGCGAGATAAGCCCTTCGCGGCGCTGCTCCCACTGGCGAATCGATGCTTGGAGCTGCTCGGCTGATTTTTGCAGGCTATGAAGCTGTTCACTTTGCTGAATATAATCGGTACGTACGCCGGCAATCTCCTTGGCAAACTTATCAAGCTGAGCTGTCAGCGTCGCCTTGCTCTGTTCCAGACGCTGCTTCTCTTCACGCCATTTGCCCGATTCGCCTTCCGCCCGTGCCATTCGGCGCTGCGTCGACTCGGTTTCCTGATCGGCATAACGAATCTCATTACGAAGCTGTGCCATATCATTCATCAGTTGCAGCAGATCGCCCTTCAGACTTTCTTCCTGCTGCTGACTGATGCCACCGTTAATCTCATTCAAGCGCGCTTCTTCCGCAGTGAGTGTTCCGCGTAGCTGCTCTAACTGTGCATTCAGCTCAGCCAGCTTACTTTGCAACTGCTCGGTTTCTCCAGTACGTTGGCTCGTACGTTCTTCGCTTCGCTCCAATGCTACCCCAAGCTGCTTACGATTTTGCTCCAGATTATGGCGGCGCTCCTTAAGCAGCTCCACCTGACCTTCTGCTTTCTCCGCCTGCTCACTGTATTGCAGCAACAGCTCCTGCAGACGCTCTACAGTCTGCTCAGCTTCACGCAGAGCCGTACGCTCATCCTCCAGCTTGGCATCATGTCCCGAAACGACGCTCGCGAGTGCCTCCTGTGCCTTCTTGAAACGCTCCAACTGCTCACCGGCAGCAGTCCATGTACTGTGAATACGCTCAATATCATGCACATACATGCCGATCTCTTGATGCTTGAGCTGTTCCTTTAGCTGCTTGAAATGGATCGCCTTTTCCGACTGCTCACGTAACGGCCCAATCTGGTCTTCCAGCTCATGCACCAGATCATGAATACGCAGCAAATTCTGCTCGGTATCATCGAGCTTGCGCACCGCGTCTTTTTTGCGTGATTTATATTTTACAATACCGGAGGCTTCCTCAAAGATGCCACGACGATCCTCAGAACGCGTGCTCAAAATCTCTTCGATTCGACCCTGTCCGATAATCGAATACGCTTCTTTACCGATACCGGTATCCATGAATAGCTCGGTAATATCCTTGAGTCGACAAGCCTGACGATTAATTAGATACTCACTGTCCCCACTGCGATGCACGCGGCGGGTAATTGTAACCTCGTTATAATCGAGCGGTAGCGCCTGATCTTCATTGTCCAGCGTCAGCGATACTTCAGAATAGCTGACAGGCTTGCGCGAATCGCTTCCAGCGAAAATAATGTCTTCCATCTTGCCGCCACGTAGCGATTTGGCGGACTGTTCACCGAGTACCCAGCGGATGCCATCGGAAATGTTACTTTTGCCACTGCCGTTTGGTCCGACAACGGCGGTAATGCCCTGGACAAACTCCATTTCTGTTTTGTCGGCAAATGATTTGAAGCCCGATAATTCAATTCTTTTCAGGAACATAATGTATTGTTCACCTCTACTGCTATTGTAGCATAATTGCGTACCTTGCCATCAATGGAAAAAGAGCAAAAAGCGGTCGTGCCTCTTGTACGCTTGCAAGGGGGCAATGACTGCTCTTTGCTCTTTGTTTGTCCTGTAATCGCCAGAAAAGAGAGAGATGTTATTTCAGCTTCAACTGGTTCAGGGCTGCCGCAGCCGCACGCTGCTCCGCTTCCTTTTTGGAACGACCTGATCCCTGGCCCAGGCTTTCATCCCCCATATAGACTTCCGAGACAAACTCCCGCTCATGGGCAGGACCTTTTTCCTCAATGATGCGGTATTCCAGTACACCCATATTGTGATGCTGGGTAAATTCCTGCAGCTCGGTTTTGAAATCCATCATTTGAAGCTGTCCGCCAGGCGAAAGGCTTGCAAACACATGCTTTTCCAGAAAGACCTTGACTGCATCCAAACCTTGATCCAGATACAGCGCTCCGATAAACGATTCAAACACGTCTGCCAGCAGAGCAGGGCGCTGCCGTCCTCCGGTCAGCTCCTCCCCTTTACCGAGCAACACATAACGTCCGAAATCGAGCGCCTCCGCAAACTTGACCAGCGAAGGCTCGCAAACGATCGCTGCACGCAGCTTCGTCAGCTCGCCTTCGGGGCGGTCGGGATACTCGTTATACAGATACTCCGACACCGTCAGTTCCAGTACCGCATCGCCAAGAAACTCCAGTCGCTCGTTATCCTGATGTTGACTGAACCGATGTTCATTCACATAGGAGGCATGCGTAAACGCCTGCTTGAGCAACTGGCGATTGTGGAACTGGATTTGAATTTGTTGCTGTAGCTGTTTCACATCTCCGTTCAAGAAACTGACCCCTTACGCTTCGAATTTCTTCAGGACGATCGAGGCATTGTGTCCCCCGAATCCAAAAGAGTTGGACATTACGATGTTCAGATCGGCTTTACGCGCCACATTCGGAACATAATCCAGATCGCATTCCGGGTCCTGGTCATGCAGGTTGATCGTCGGTGCAATGATCTGATTCTGAAGAGACAGTGCACAGATCACAGCTTCGACACCACCGGCAGCACCAAGCAAGTGTCCGGTCATCGACTTGGTTGAGCTGACCGCAATACGGCTGGCATGATCGCCAAGCGCCATTTTGATCGCTTTCGTTTCCGATTTGTCACCGACTGGAGTGGATGTACCGTGTGCATTGATGTACTGAACATCCTCCGGCTGAATACCGGCTGTACGCATCGCCATCTTCATGCAGCGTGCCGGACCATCTGGATTCGGCTCGGTCATATGGAATGCGTCTGCACTCAGTCCATAGCCGATTACCTCAGCATAGATGTGTGCACCGCGCTTCTGCGCATGCTCCAGCGATTCAAGAATCAGAATACCCGATCCTTCTGCCATAACAAAGCCATCACGGCCTGTATCAAATGGACGGCTTGCTGTTGTTGGATCATCATTACGTGTCGACATCGCACGCATCGAGCAGAAGCCTGCCAGTCCGGTTGGACGAATCGTTGCTTCCGCGCCGCCTGTGATCATCACATCTGCTTCGCCAGATTGAATATATTTGAATGCATCGCCAATCGCATGGCTACCGCTCGCACACGCCGTTACGGGCGCTACGTTCGGGCCTTTGGCTCCGTGAATGATCGATACCTGACCGGAAGCCATGTTCGCAATCATCATTGGAATAAAGAAAGGACTGACACGTTTTGGACCTTTTTCAAGCAAAATGCTGTGCTGATCCTCGAAGGTACCCAGCCCGCCGATGCCGGAGCCAATAATGACACCCACACGTTCGGGATCGGTATCCTCGCTCACGTTCAGTTTGCTATCCTTGAGTGCTTCTGCCGTTGCAGCAACGGCGAACTGAACGAAACGGTCCAGCTTGCGCGCCTCTTTGCGCTCCAGATAGTCCTCTGCGTTAAAATCATGCACCTGACCCGCAATGCGTGTCGTATAGGCGCTAACATCAAATCCCTCAATCGGGGTAATTCCGGATTTACCTGCCATCAGGTTGTTCCAGAATGTATCTTTATCTTTACCTAGAGCCGTAGTGACTCCAAGACCTGTAATTACCACTCTATGTTTCAAACACATTCACCTCATATCGACTGCATGTGTGTATTTTTTGTTCAATTGAGATAGACGCCATGAATGAGGAGAAGTCCCGACCCGCAAAAATATGCAGGTAACGGGACTTGTTAGCCTTAGGTATGAGATTGTATGTAGTTCACAACTTCACCTACGGTCGTAATTTTCTCCGCGTCTTCATCAGAAATTTCAAGATCAAACTCTTCTTCAAGTTCCATAACGAGTTCCACTACATCGAGGGAATCTGCGCCAAGGTCATCTTTGAAAGAAGATTCAAATTTAATATCAGCTTCGTCAGCACCTAAACGGTCGATAACGATGCGTTTTACACGTTCCAAAACATCAGACATCCGGTTCACCTCCTCTTCCAAGTATTATACGTAAATTGTACTTAAAAATCCATACAGGCATCTGTAAGCATACCCTGTTTCTTACATGTACATGCCACCATCAACATGTAGCGTTTGTCCTGTCATGTAAGAAGCAGCAGGCGACACCAGGAAATTAACGACCTGTGCCACTTCATCCGGCTGACCCAAACGTGCAAGCGGAATCTGGCCCAAAATGCGACCCTTCTGCTCCTCGTTCAGCTCATCCGTCATATCGGTAGCGATAAAGCCAGGCGCTACACAGTTCACGGTGATGCCACGGGAAGCAAGCTCCTGCGCAGATGCTTTCGTCAGACCGATCACACCTGCTTTCGCAGCAACATAGTTGGCCTGTCCCGGATTACCCAGTACACCAACAACAGATGAAATGTTGACGATGCGACCATAACGCTGCTTCATCATCGGACGCGTTACTGCTTTGAGACAGTTGAACACACCCTTCAGATTCGTTTCGATCACCTGATCGAACTCCTCTTCCTTCATCCGCATAATCAGGTTATCGCGTGTGATACCTGCATTATTGATCAAAATATCAATTTTGCCAAATGTATCACTCACCTGCTTGACCATCGCTTCTGCCTCAGCGGCTACGCCGACATTCGCCTTCACAGCAAATGCCTTCACACCCAGTGCTTCAATCTGCTGCACGGTTTCCTGTGCCGCAGCTTCGCTGCCTGCGTAGTTTACTGCCACATCGGCTCCGGCTGCTGCCAGTGCGAGTGCAATACTACGACCGATCCCGCGAGATGCACCGGTAACGAGTGCAGATTGTCCTGCCAGTGGTTTACTCATTCATACGCACCTCCTTCACGAAATATTCGCCATTACAGCCCCAGCATTCGCTGTTATAGTTCCAGCGACGCCAGGCTGTCCAGACTGCTGATGTTAAACAGACGCACATCTTTATCCGTCTTCTTAATCAACCCGGTCAATACATTACCCGGCCCGATCTCGATAAACGTATCTACGCCCTGCTCGATCAGATAACGAACGCTATCCTCCCATAATACAGGGGAATACACCTGTTCCACCAGCAGCTTGCGAACTTCATCTCCAGAAGTGACCGATTGAGCTGTAACATTCGCTACAACTGGCACGGATGCATCGTGGAATGTGACGCCTTGTAGACGTTCTTCCAGACGCTCGGCAGCAGGCTTCATCATGGAGGAATGGAAAGGTCCACTCACCTCCAGAGGAATCGCACGCTTGCCGCCAATTTCTTTTACCCGCGCACCTGCCGCTTCGACACCCTCACGCGTACCGGAAATGACAATTTGTCCCGGGCAGTTCACATTGGCAAGCTCAACCGCATGTCCATCCGCTGTTACTGCTGCACACAATTCACTCAGTGCAGCACGTTCTGCACCAAGCACTGCCGCCATCGCTCCCTGTCCAGCAGGTACGGCTTGCTCCATGAATTGACCACGAGCACGCACGATTGCAACCGCATCTTCGAACGACAGTACACCAGCCGCTACAAGCGCACTGTACTCACCCAGACTGTGACCCGCCACATAATCCGGCTGAACGCCATGCGCCTTGAGCGCCTCCAGCAGTGTAATGCTGGCTGTTAGCAGTGCAGGCTGTGTATTGGCAGTCTGTTTCAATTCATCTTCCGGACCTTCAAATGCCAGCTTGCTGATCGCAAAGCCAAGCACTTCGTCCGCTTTATCAAAATATTGCGCAGCAGCAGGCTTCGCATCGTATACATCCTTTGCCATGCCTGCCTTTTGCGCTCCCTGACCCGGGAATACAAATGCTATTTTACCCATTTGACAGTTACCTCCTGAATGACGCGAGTTACCAGACGATGACGGATGCTCCCCATGTGAGGCCACCGCCGAAGCCGACCATTACTACTTTGTCGCCTTCTTTGATTCGTCCTTCTTCTACCGCTTCAACAAGCGCTAGCGGAATGGAAGCCGCAGAAGTATTCGCATACTTTTGCACATTGATCATAACGCGGTCTTCGGTCAAATTCAAACGCTCCATCGCGGAATTGATAATACGCACGTTCGCCTGGTGCGGAATGAACAGGTCGATCTCGTCTTTGGACATGCCTGCTTTACGCAGTACATCCTCGGTTGCTGTGTTCATTACCTTCACCGCAAATTTGAATACTTCACGACCGCTCATTTGAATAAAATGCTGCTTCGCTTCCAGCGTATCGGCAGAAGCCGGTGTGCGGGAACCGCCTGCAGGTAGCTTCAGCAGTTCACCACCAGCACCCTCTGCACCGAGATCAAAGGCTTTGAAGCCGCGACCTTCGCCCACTTCACCGATCACAACCGCACCGGCACCATCACCGAACAGTACACATGTGTTGCGATCCGTGTAATCGGTAATACGAGAGAGTGTATCTGCACCGATAATGAGTGCATTTTTGTACATCCCCATTTGCAGCATGCTTGTTGCCGCACCCAGCGCATATACAAAGCCAGAGCAGGCTGCAGACAAATCAAATGCTGCTGCCTTTTTCGCACCCAGCTTATCCTGCAAAATGCAAGCTGTCGAAGGGAACGACATATCCGGCGTGATTGTTGCTACAACGATCAGATCCAGATCGGCTGCTGTTATACCAGCCTTTTCGATCGCCTGGATCGCCGCTTCGTAGGCCAGATCGGATGTTGCCTGATCCGGTGCAGCGATATGACGCTCGCGAATACCAGTACGACTCACGATCCATTCATCATTAGTTTCGACCATTTTTTCCAGGTCAGCATTCGTTAATATTTTTTCAGGCACGTATTTACCTGTGCCGATAATTCCGATAGGCAAAACACTCATCGTTGTCACTCTTTTCTATACGTACGAATTTCCTTATCGCTACGGTAAGGATCAAATAGAGTTCGGACAGCCGTAATCGACCATTCCGAAACAGACCAATGAAACTGTGAATCAGCCAATAACTTCCTGTGAAATACTCGAAACGAGATTACCCTGGATCGCAATACGCGCCTGACGTACCGCATGCTTGATCGCACCGGCATCCGAAGAACCGTGACCTTTGATCACCAGTCCATTCAAGCCAAGCAGCGGTGCGCCGCCGTGCTCCTTATAATCCATAATGTTACGCAAGCTGCGTAGCTCCGGCATAATTAAGGCAGCAGCGACCTTCGTTTTGAGCGATTTAGAAAATTGCTGCTTCAGCAAAGAGAAGATGCCAGCAGCAGTACCTTCCATCGACTTGAGCAAAATATTACCCGCAAAACCGTCGCATACAAGCACATCGCATACGCCATTTAGCACATCGCGAGCTTCAACGTTACCGACAAACTGAATCGGCAATGCTTCCAGCAGCGGATACGCTTCCTTCACCAGCTCATTACCCTTCTTCGCCTCGGTACCTACGTTAAGCAGACCGACACGCGGATTGCTTACACCCTGAACCTTTTCGCGATAAATGCTACCCATCAGCGCATATTGTGCCAGATGTTCCGGGCTTGCATCCATATTTGCACCAAGATCCAGTGCCAGTACACCTTTGCCATCGATCGTTGGAATGATCGGTGCCAGTGCGGGACGCTCGATCCCTTTGATACGTCCAACGACAAGCAAGCCTGTCGTCATCAGTGCGCCGGTATTTCCGGCAGAGATCATTGCCTCGGCAAGTCCTTCTTTGACCATTCGACCAGCAACGACCATTGAAGCATCCTTCTTCCGGCGAACCGATCGTACCGGCTCGTCTTCAGGCTCAATCACTTCGGAAGCATGCACCAGCTTCAGGTTAGACGGAATTTCCGGCAGCAATGCCTTCATCCTCGCTTCGTCACCGACAAGAATAATCTCCGTATCCTTCCACTCTCTGGCTGCCTCCAGGCCGCCCAATACATTAGTGTCTGGAGCATGATCTCCCCCCATCGCGTCAATCGCGATTCGCATGATCAAGTCCTCCTTCATCGTGTTCTTCTCCATCTGATCGGTAGATCACAAAGTTGCCCTGAAATACCATTTCTTCACCCACATAAGTCAAAACCTCAACCTTTGCCTTACCTCTGCGTGCCGGGCTCGTCTGTACATAAGCCTTCGCAATACATTTTTCACCCAGATTGACCGGACGGACAAAACGCAGATCCGCCGATGCAGTCAGGGCAATCGAATCGTTAATGACAGCGACTGCCAGCGAGTTCGCCTGCGCAAAAATGTGGTGCCCCCGTGCAATATGATTCCGTGAAAATACATGCTCTTCCCGAATCTCAAAAATCGAAATCCCACTCCGGTCAAGCTGCAAATCAACAATATCCCCGATCACTTCATCCAGTGGTAAGGATCGAACCTGATCATAGGAACGCTCGGCCATCAGCTTCATACGCTCACGCAGCTCGGGAATACCCAGCTCCATTCGGTCCAGACGAATCGTCTGGATACTAACCTTCAACTGACGAGTCAGCTCCTGGTCGGTCACAAACGGGTTATCCTCAATAATCTTCACGAGCCGCTGCTGGCGTTGCCTTTTCGGCAATCGTTCGATGGTCACAAAGCCTCCCCCCACTTTCAGATGGATTTTCCGAAGCATCAAACATATCCCCTGCCCGATGCTCCTCTGTGTATCAGCATAATGCATTGTATCTATATGAACCATTCGGTTTCCGTGTAACGTTAACAGTCCCAAACGTACTGCACTATGCGCAAAAGCATAGCTTGAGTTATTATCGCTTCGTTTTAGAACCTGGTACTAAGATTGTAGTATAAAGCATATTTCCGCAAAAAGAAAGAGGCAGTGTTTTGTTATTATGTAATTACCGTGTCAGCCCGCGCCAACTGTAGGAAGTGATGCCTTTACGCAAAAAAAACAGCGTCTCATCAAACGACGAGACGCTGCCTTTACAACAATTACTGTTGTACGATTTCTCTTTGCTTGTAAGTTCCGCACACTTTGCAAACGCGGTGAGACAATTTCATTTCTCCGCAGTTTTCGCATTTTACCATACCTGGTACTGCCAGTTTAAAGTGTGTACGACGTTTGTCACGGCGTGTTTTGGAAGTTCTCCGTTGAGGTACTGCCATCGTTAAACACCTCCTTCATCTAGTTGAATGCCATTTAACACTCTGAGGTCAGAGTTATCAAATCACTTGAAAAAATCTTTGAGCCCCGCCAATCGAGGATCGATCGGCTGGTTATCGCAATCACAATCCTGTTCGTTCAGGTTGACTCCGCATGTCTGGCACAAGCCTTTGCAATCGTCCTTGCACAGGACCACCGCCGGCAAGTCCACCAATGCAGCTTCCTCCAGATAAGGACGAAGATCTACTGTATCGCTATTCACGAATATTGTATTATCTTCTTCCGCCACATTTTCCGGTTCTTCGCCGTGTCTGAATTCCTCATCCATGCGAAATTCGCGATGGAGATCAACGGGCTTCAGACAGCGAGCGCATGCCACCTGCAGATCAAGCTTCAACGTTCCGTTCACTTCCACGACCTGATCGACTCTGTACCGTGCCTTCAAATCCGCCTGCAACGGCTGTGCAGCCAGAATATCATTGCGTTCGGTTTTTACAAATTCGGAGTCAAGTGTCTGGTGAAACTCTATAGGCTGATCGCTCTGCGCCATTTTTCGAAATTGGAATTGCATAGTTATCACTCCAAACAAACAAAAATTATTTTACCAATGAATAGCGGTTTTTGTCAATCAAATTTTGTATTTTAACAACCTGTAAGGGTAAATCCCTTTACTGTAGCGGGATTCCCAGTGTTGATGCGGGTTTCTGGCATCTGTTATTCACCTGAAATCCATCCAAAATTCGTCCAAATCTACTCGCGCTTCACCGTTTATTTTCCAGTACATGCGATGAATTGAAGCCGCTTTTACTCTTCCAAAAGACGAATGCGGTATAATGGAGCAGCCGCTGTCCTGAACAGCTCGATCATCCATTGAAATAAAGCGGGTAGCATTGATTTTACCATACATCCACCTGCTGTACGCATACAAATTATAATTATATCATGAAGCTTGCAAAGGAGAACACCATCATGAATATTGCTGGCGTTATCGTTGAATATAATCCATTTCATTATGGGCACCAGCTCCATCTGGATCGAACACGCCAGCTTACCGGCTGTGATGCGATCATAGCGGTAATGAGCGGCGGATTCACCCAGCGCGGTGAGCCTGCCAGCTTTAGCAAATGGGCGCGTGCCGAGATGGCATTGCACGCTGGATGCGATGTCGTGCTGGAGCTTCCGTCCGCTTATGCCGTGCAGCCAGCCGAGTGGTTCGCCTATGGCGCAGTCGCTGTACTGGAAGCAACTGGCATGGTCGATCAGCTCGTCTTCGGCAGTGAAGCTGGCTCATTGGAGCATTTGAATGATGCGGCTATGCTAATGGAACAAGAGCCACCGGAGCTGAAGGGCTCCATTCAGGAGCACTTGAAGCAAGGGCTCAGCTATCCGGCTGCACTAAGTCGCGCCGCTACCGCTTCAGGACTACTATCTACAGAAGCAGCAGCTATGCTGCAACAGCCGAACAATACGCTTGGACTACAATACATACGTGCCATTCATCAGCTCAGCAGCGAGATCACCCCACTTACGATTCAGCGTGAGCAGTCTGGTTATCATGATCTGGAGCCAACACATGAACAGATTGCCAGCGCCACCTCGATCCGGCATATGCTGCTGCATGAGCCAGAGCGTGTAGCCGCGTACGTGCCGCCGGCTACATTGAAGATTATGCAGCGCGAGATCGCCGCTGGACGCGGTCCGGTACATATGGACAGTCTATGGCTACCCCTGCTGCAATTGATCGCCACCTCGTCTCCTGCGGCGCTAGCGGACTACTATGATATGAACGAAGGGATTGAGCACAGGCTTAAGCGCTTGCTGCCTTCATTACAGGAAGCGTCGGTGAGTCAATTAATCGATAGCTTAAAAACGAGGCGTTACACACGCGCACGGCTACAACGCCTGCTCGCTCATTTACTGCTCGGTCATCGCCGGGAGCTGCTGCATGAGTCGATGCTTCGCTCTGGGCCTGGCTACTTGCGAGTGCTTGGCTTTACAAATCGCGGACGCGGCCTGTTAAAACAAATGAAGAGCACCGCTTCGCTACCAATCGTCATGCGAGCAGCCGATAGTGAGCACCCGCAGATGACGCTGGATATACAGGCAACCGTGATGCAAGCGGCAGGGTTCACCGCACAGCATATGCGTGATATGTATTCGGATTATTATTATCCGCCTGTGCAGGTGTGATCCAAGTCAGATCGGTATTATAAGCAAACATGCGGTGATTGTATGCAAGTATATGAATTTGGCAATAGGTTATTCTGGTGAGGGATAGACAACTGCTGAATCATCAATATATTTAGAGTATTGCAACACGTAAGCAGGCTTGTTGCCGTAAATATCAAATGGCTATAAATATCGAAATTATTGATTTTTTATACTTATGCCCGTCCCCTGTTTTCACAACAGGGGATTTTGTGCATTTCTTCATATAGCCCATTCTGAACAGTTAATTCCTCACTCCATATACCGTAAAATATTGCCTCGTTATGTAGCATAAATGATCTCCCTATATAGCGGTAGCATAGCAGAAGTTACAAAAAACCAATCTACACGAATAGGCTCACCTCTTATTTCAACTATGTATATTTAGGGATTGCATTATTTATATTTAAGATTGCACATAAAAGTTAACTCAAGTAAACTAATTTATAAGAGTTAACTGAAATGAAAAAGAAGGTGTATTATTGGCACAAGCACGCTATTCCTTACGCGATATAAAAAAAGCAAGAACTCGCATTCAGCTTTATGAAACCGGCTTAGCGATGATGAAGACGCGCAGATTTAGCGATATTATGGTGGATGAAATTTGCCGGGAAGCAGAATTATCGAAAGTGACTTTTTTTAAATGTTTTCCACAAAAGGAAGCACTGCTCGTCTATTTTATGCGTGTCTGGTTAACGGAGCGCATATTAGAGATTCAAAGCGACGATAAACAGGGCTTTGATGCGGTCTGGCATTTGCTTGAGAGCGTGGCAGACTGGCATGAGCATACGCCGGGAGTGATGCCGAGTTTGATCGCTTTTCTGGCACAGGTGGACATGCATCCCTGTATGCCAGAGCTTAGCGAAGCGGAAATTCATCTATTATTTCCCGAGCAGGAGAACCAGGCAAGTGCTTCACCGAATCTGTATTTGTTTTTTGAGGAGTGTATGGTACAGGCACAAAGGGAAGGTACGCTTGCTTCCGAGCTCAAGCCTGAGGAAGCGGTCAAGCTGCTATTCACGGTATTTTACGGGGCTTTTCTAACGGCACGATTGTATGCGTCCACGGATATTCGCGGCTTTTACGAGCTGCATGTCAATCGATTGAAACGACATTGAGGAGGCAAAGGAATGAAACCGATTATGCCAGGTCGCCAGACAGCGTCAATTGAGGGTCCATTCGTCGTGTTTATTATTGGGGTGCGTATTAATAAATGGTTGGCGATCAGCCAGTGGTTACCTGTCCTGCAAGCGATGGGGCCTATGCTCAAGGAGCTGTATGAGAACCGCGAGCTTGGTTTTCTGGATGGTGCTCCTTTTATATCCGGGCGCGGCTTGTCTATTGTGCAGTACTGGCGTTCCTATGATCAGCTAGAGCATTATGCGCATGGCGCTAAGCATCTGAGCGCATGGCAAAACTTCAATCGCAAATCGCGAGCATCGCAAGCCGTCGGCATTTATCATGAAACGTACATGGTCGAAAATGGTGCGTATGAGTCGATTTATGTGAATATGCCAGCGACTGGACTTGGACGTGCTGGCGAACTGCGTCCGATCAGTGCAGGGCGGGAGACATCGCGGGAGCGGACGAATCTTGGGAGCGCTGATGAGCCTAAACCTGTAGAGGGTTCGTTGAAGTAATCGTGCAGAGTTTTGCAGTGTAGTATATTGCTTGCACAAAAAAGAGAAGGCTGCTATGCGCCTTCTCTTTTTCGCTTACTTTTTTGAAAATGTTTAAGTGTTGTGTACCCTTACGATTTTGCAGGAAGCGCCGCAATCGCCTTCAGTGCATCGTCCATCGTCTGAACAGGAATCAGTTTGATCGTGGAATGCATGCGATCTAGCTGTGCCTTTGCATCCGCATAATTGCCCTGCGGTACAAGGAAGATCTCAGCGCCATTGTTCTGCGCGGCCACAACTTTGTGCTGCACACCGCCGATAATCCCCACGGTTCCGTCCGGGTCAATCGTTCCGGTTCCGGCAATTCGATAGCCTCTGGTCAGATCGCCCGGGGTCAGTTGATTATAGATTTCCAGGCTGAACATCAGACCGGCTGAAGGACCACCAATGCTCGTATCGGCAAATTTCACCTCATGGGCGGGATCATCCGGTGTTACTTTCTGTACTTCTCCAATCGACACCCCGAAGCCGACACGAACGCGTCCAATCGAATCCTGAAACTCAGTCAGCGTAATATTTTGCTCTACAGTCGTGCCTGCACGGTCGATAACAACCTTTACAACATCGCCTGCTTTTTTACTGCTTAAAATCTTCTCCAACTGCTCAATCGAGATAATGGTCTGTCCATCCACCTGAACGAACTTATCACCGGCATGAATCGTTGTATTACTCGCTGGCACATTCACAACAAATACATATTGAGGCTCGATTTTAAAAGGAATGCCTGCTTTTTTGTAAGCAGCCGCAATCGCATTCGATTGGGAGCTATTCATATAATAAAGCTGCTCAGCGGCATACTCCTTACGATCGGTCTGAGCGGGCTTCGGTCCAATCTCCTCGTCGGGATCGAATAAGCTGCCAATCAGCATCGCTGTATTCGCATAGCTGATCGACACGGTCGTAAGCATAAATGTGCCCTTCTCTGTTGGATCGCCACCCGATACGCTGACAATCGGCTTCAGCTCATTGGCGCTGCCCGGCGCATTAATCACATAAGGAGTTGGCATATAGACAAGCACATACACAAACAGAAGCAAGCAAAGCAAATAAACCCATATTCGCTTTTGCGAAAACGGGGATTTTAAGGATGGGCCGGACATGCAGTTCTCTCCTTTACACTCGGATGCCTGAACAGGCGGGATATTCGCCACGGCAAGTCTTGCCCTTCGTTTCCACTCTGGCACTGCGGTTGTCCAGGTCTGCTGCACCGGCTGGAAATGAACGGACAGAGCGATGTCGATAACGACCTATCTGTCCGTCTATTATCCCATGACCAGCGCAGCAAATCCACTTTGACGATCGCTCTTATCGCGCAGCAACTATGAATTGGAGGTTGCTCCGAATTTGAGCTTCAATTCTTGCTCGATCAGCGGAGGAACAAAGTCTGAGACAGGTCCGTCAAAACGAGCAATCTCCTTCACCATACTGGAGCTGAGATACGAATAGCGCGGATTGGTCATCATAAAAATCGTCTCTGCATCCGGGTTCAGCTCACGGTTAATCGAAGCCATCTGTAGCTCATATTCAAAGTCGGTTACCGAGCGAATACCACGCACGATCACATGGGCTTCACGCTCACGAATATAGTTCGCCAGCAGATCACGGAAGCTATCGATCTCTACATTCGGCAGGTCGGAAGTCACCTGCTTGAGCTGCTCCACACGTTCTTCTACACTGAACAATGGCTTTTTGCTCATATTGTTTAGCACAGCGACCACCAGCGTATCGAATTGACGCGCTGCACGGTGAATAATGTCCAGATGTCCCATCGTTACCGGGTCAAAGCTGCCTGGATAGACAGCGATGCGCCTGCCTCCACTCTCTACCAATTGAATCGGCTTGCTCTGCTCGTTATTCATCTAACGCTCCTCCTTGCTGGGCTTCAGGCTCCTGATGCGCTTCCTCTAGTTGGGACTCGTTCCCAGGTTCATAACGATATACATACAATGTAGTATCTCCATACTCCGCCTGCCGAACGCCAACAAAATGTTCGCACTCCGTTGGATACGGATGTCCCGTTTCAAATTCCAGTACGATCGTGGCATCCTTATTCAGTAGGCCGCGTTCATGCATATCCTGCATCAGTTCAATGCCGTTCTTCATACGATAGGGCGGATCAAGGAAAACGAGATCAAAGGCAGCGCCACGCTTTTGCAATACTTTAAGCGCGCGTCCTGCTTCATTACGATAAATCTCCGCTTGCTCAGTCAGTCGTGCTGATTGCACATTTCCTTTGATGATTTCGATACTTTTATGCTCCATATCGATAAATACACCATGTTCCATGCCCCGGCTTAATGCTTCAATACCGAGTCCACCTGTTCCAGCGAACAAATCCAGCACATGCCCTCCATCAAAATAAGGCCCAATAATGCTGAACATCGCCTCTTTTACCTTGTCGGTCGTTGGACGGGTTCCGTTACCCGGCACCGCCTTTAGCGGTCTTCCCTTTGCACTTCCAGAAATGACTCTCATTCCGTTCCATTCACCCTCTGTATATAATGTAGGACAGCCTGCTGGTCAACAGTGATCGTATTCTTTTTACGATTCATCTTTATCATTCAGCTTCTGTCCGCTCCGATAAGTCCGGTCAGCTTGTATATCCATTAGCAAACTGGCAGCAGTCGCTATATTGCTTCTACAATCTAACCTTTACGCTTGATGTTCATTACCCGCAGGAGCGCTGCCCACCAAGCAAATACACGACGTTATCGTATCATATCAGACGGTCGTTGCAAAATCATATTACGTTCTGCTTGCCTTTCACAATCCCTATCTGCTACAATACTGAACAAACGTTCAGTATCGAAAGTATTGAGGTGAGACGATGAACAAAAAGCAGGTTCAAAGTGAACAAACACGCAAAAAAATAAGCGAAGCCGCACGCAGTCTATTTGTACAAAAGGGCTATAAAGCGACTTCGATCGAAGATATCGTTGCCGCTACAGGCAGCAGTAAAGGGAATATTTATTACCATTTTAAAAGCAAGGAGGGGCTCTTCTCCTACCTGCTGCACGAATGGGATCGTGACTGGCTGGACAAATGGCAGGCACGTCTTCCCTCTTATTCTACCGCTACTGCCAAAATGTACGGGCTTGCCGAGCAAATTGTACGTGAGGATCTGAACCATCCATTGACCCGTGCAGCCGACGAATTTTTCAGTAATAACGAGCAAAAAAGCGAGATCGAGGAGAAAGTAAATACGATGATGCAGGAGCATCTATTGTTCAATCGCCAGCTTATTCAGGAAGGCGTGGAGCAGGGAGAATTCAGTAGTGAACAGATCGAGCAAAAGGCACTCGTGCTGGAAGGTATTATTGTCGGTATGAGTCGCGTCTGTCGCAATCAGCCGCTGGAACAGGTGCTGGAGCATTATCAATTTGCGATCCACACGTTTTTGCATGGCATTGCAGCCGGACCTCAGCAGTCATAGCGAAGCTATCGCTCTGCTGATGATCCGGTATTTTAACACCTTTTTACTGACCGAATGTTCAGTATGTATTGTATTCAATCCAATTGCTTCATGTGATTCGGCTCGTGTCTGGAATGACACGCAGTTATTTTACGGAGGATATCATGTCACTTTTAATGCGTAATCGAGCAGCACTGTTGCTGCTGATGTTTAATATTTTCCTTGTGTTTACGGGAATCGGTCTGGTTATTCCGATCATGCCCACCTACATGAATGAGCTGAATATTGGCGGTAGTGTGCTTGGCTTGATGGTGGCAGCCTTTTCGATCAGTCAGCTTATCTTCTCTCCGTACAGCGGTCGTCTATCTGACCGAATTGGACGTAAAAAGCTTATTATTACCGGTATGCTCGTATTCGCCGTATCGGAGTGGCTGTTTGCGATTGCTCATGCACCGGCGCTGCTGTTCGTATCGCGTGCTATTGGTGGTCTGGGCGCTGCATTGATCATGCCGTCTGTCATGGCATACGCTGCGGATATAACTTCGAATGAAGAACGCGGCTCCGCTATGGGCTTTATCAATGCGGCGATTACGACCGGCTTTATTATCGGGCCAGGGATTGGCGGCTTGCTCGCTGAGTATGGCATTCGCGTGCCTTTCTATGCGGCAGCGATTGCCGGTCTGGTCGCTGCGATTGCAACGTTACTGCTGTTACCCGAATCCCTATCGCCAGAGCGTCGTGCAGCGCTGGCAAACAGTCCGGGGCAAGGCGAAAGTATGGTACGCCAGCTACTGCAATCTTATCGCAAGCCTTATTTTCTTAGTCTGATTATCGTATTTGTTGCTTCATTTGGTCTGGCGAATTATGAAACGGTATTCTCACTGTTCGTCGATCATAAATTCGGCTTTACTGCTCAGGATATCGCGATCATCATTACGTTTGGCTCGATTGCCGGTGCGGTCGTGCAGGCAACGATCTTCGGCTGGATGATGAATCGATTTGGTGGGCAAAAGTTAATTATCGTCTGTCTGATCGCATCTGCAGTGTTTATCGTACTCACACTGCTCGTGCACACGTATTTCCTGATCTTTGCTGTAACCTTTGCGGTATTTCTGGCGATGGACATTTTGCGTCCAGCGATTGGTACTCAGCTTTCCCAGCAAGCCGGACAGGAGCAGGGCTATGTAGCAGGTCTCAACTCCGCTTACACAAGTCTTGGTAATATCGCAGGCCCGATCGTAGCAGGTGCGCTATTCGATGTGGATGTGAATTATCCGTATATGATGGCAGCGATTATTTTGACATTATGCTTCCTGCTGTCCCTGCGTGTGAAACCGCAAACACCTGCTCATCCTTCAACCCATTCGAATACAGCGGAGTCTAACTAACAGCAATAGATTGCAACTGTAAATAGCTGCTTGAAGGTAGAGGAGTGACAAGCTGGAAGGTAGAGACTTCACGCTCATTAGAAGCTTCTCGCTCGTTTACAGGGTAGCGAAATCTGTGTTCGTTTAAAAACAGAATGTTACACAATCTACAAAATAAGCCTAATTTAACCGCAGATAGCAGCTCAACATCATGAAGATCAGCCAGAGACCGATCCGATTTTACCCGGATGTTCTCTAGCTGATCTTATTTTTATTTATGCTACTTTATCTAGCCATTTCTATTCTTTCTTTACTTTACCATACTTTCGTTACCTCACCATACTCCATACACCGCCTATCCATCCATTGCATAACTCATCAACCCATTACATCACTTATCGACGCAGTGCACAACAGATCGCTTACACCCGCTCCATTAATTTGCGATAATGTGCGATTAATCTCTTTTTTAGCTCGATCGGCTTCACATTCGCTAATACTGTGCCCAATCCGGTCAAGTACACAAGTATAAAATCCATTTCTTCCGGCTCATAGCTGCCTGCAAGCTGCCAGCCTTCCTCTGTATGCTCTAGCCGCATCGATGGCAGCAAGCGCGCCCGAAGGCGCCGTTCATCCGTCAGCTCCGGCAATGTACAGTCAAAACGAATCGACTGACTGGTGGGCTGGCGCAATGTTGGCGCAGAATGCAGATCCATATCGGTAAAAATCTCCCCGTTCTGCTCCTCTACCGTGCTAATCGACTGGATACGATCACAGCGGAACACACGATACTGCTGCTTATCCATATCATAGCTACGACAATACCAGTAGCCCTCCATCACATACACCGCGAACGGCTGAATACGTCGCTCGCTCAAGCGATGACCGGAATGATAGCTAATCTGCACGACGCGTTGATCTGCTGCTGCAAGCAATAGCTCCTCCAGACAGGGACCTGGCTCTGCCTCCATATGATGATAAAAGGCAACCCGATCACGAAACTGCTCAATCTGCTTTTGCTGGTGTGGGGATACAATATCGAGAAACCTGGCATTAATCGAATCAAACGATACGCCAAACGCCGCACCCGAAAAGCTCTCCAACGCCTGCATCGAAAAGTACAGCGCGAGCACCTCGCGTGCGGTAAATGAAATCGGCGGCAATGTCGCCGTATCCAGTACCCGGTATCCACCATAACGCCCATGCTCGGCATACAACGGTACACCTATTTCCTCCAGCGCTTCTACATCGCGAATAGCCGTGCGCCGTGAAATATGAAATTGCTGCATCAGCTCTGCCAGCGTAAACCGGCGTTGCCGATACACATAGCGCTGCATCTGCTGCAAGCGTTCTGCCTTGTTCATACGTATCCTCTTTTCTTATTTTAAAGGTGCCACATTCTGGCACCTTATTGTTCTATGCTATTACTGTATCACATTACAGGAGGCGATGAACATGAACAACAATCCAACCCAATCGACTACAGAAACAGCAGCAGCGGTAAGCACAGAGCCTACCCATGCACAGGCTACCGAGCCAAAAGCTAACCAGATGATCCAAACCGAAGTGATTCCTTTTCTCTCGTTAAATGGCATGGCTGCCGAAGCGATTGCATTTTACGAGCAGCTTGGAGCCAGAGTGCTATTAAAAGTCACCTATGCGCAGCTCGCGGCTATGGATGATAGCTTTCAGGTGCAGCCCGGGCAGGAGAACTACATCACGCACTCGGTGTTGGAGCTAGGCAGCGGTAAGCTGATGATCGCGGAAGAACCTGCTGATATCGAGCAATCGTGGCAACACGGTAACTCCTTTTCACTCTGTCTACAATCCCGCCAGCACGAGGATATGGAAACACTGTATAACAGGCTCGTTGCTGATCCACGCTGCACGATCATTATTCCATTTGGACCTAATTCATTCTCCAGCGGTTATGCGGCTGTTCGTGATCCATTTGGGATTGTGTTTCAATTTACGGTAACCCGGCATGCTTTTTAAGCTGTTAGAGTAGACTAATTCCTTTCTGCTGACCGGTAATGGTCTATGCCCTCCGTAGTCGTAGGCGGTTATGACGGTGAGTAGCAGATCATGACACCGGGTAGCCAGTTCACAATGTAAATAGCAGAAAACCCGATCCTATAGGCATGGATCGGGTTTTCTGCTGATATGTGTATGAATAAGGGAATTAATTTACGATAAATTTAACTCGTGTGCCATCTGGATATTTGGTGAGCTGATTGCCTACCCATGAGCCTGCGCCCCGGTTATCCGATGGCGTTATGTAACGGATATCTGCGCCTTCACCGCCTTCAAGACACATTGCCATTGGCCATTCATCACGATCATAGCCACTTTTTGTCGGTACGCCCTTCAGGGATTCCTCACGACGCTCATCTGCACCGGAACGATCAATCGTACAGACAGCAGAGTGACCATCGGCAATTGCATCACGAATATGGGATGCAGTTTCCGGGTATCGGCTGGATGGGAATGTCAATGTGTAATCATACGCTGCCGCTGCATACGCTTGATGCAGGTTATTTTCCCCCTGCAACAGCGCTGGTGTCGTCAACAACACCACCAGCATCATCAACATCATGCCTAGCTTTTTCATTCGTTTCAATACAATCAACTCGCTTCCTAAAGGGATGTGGATTCCACCCTGCACTGGATATACAGCAAGTCAGCATCGATCAGCGCTTGCTGTACATTGTGCACAACTGGAATCTAGTACCATTTTAAGCGAGTGAATGTAAAATTTAAATCTTTTTATGTTAAATTTTGGATTAAATTTGATAGGATCGTAAAATTAGCGTTTAACCATACGGTTTTACTGCATATGTAATCATGAGGGCATCAAATTAAGGGAATACTGGATGCAAAATAGCTATTATACAAAAAAGGACCCTGCCCGGGATCGAGGCAGGGTGTAGGCAATATTTATATCAAAAGGGGTATGTTTGTATCTTAAACGCATAAGCTGAAATGAAGCTGATACGAACCTAAAAATTAGCTTAAAATTCAAAAAAACTTCAGTTTACCCGATGATTGAAGCAGCTATTTTCCGCTATCGTATCTTAATATATGGAAGCAAGGGTTATCAAGCTAATCGTTTACACCGATAATAAGGATATGCCCTGTTTAGAGGCAGGAAAGGAGGAATGTATTCATGGATATCGCTTCTTTGTCCACCGCAATGAGTCAAAGCGCAGTGTCGCAGGCCGCTAGCATTAAGGTACTGTCCCTATCCAAGGATATGGCCGAGCAACAAGGCCAGCAACTGGCAGAAATGCTGAAGCAAGCTCCTCACCCAACACTGGGAAGCACACTGGACATTCGTGCTTAATAACGAATAACGCTCCTGGCTATATGTGTGATGCGCGCGGAGCATGATAGCGTTAGTGTCTTACATATAGCATGTGATTTCCCGCCATTCAAACGAGTCAAACCGCCCATTCTCAAGCAGAAGGGCGGTTTGACTCGTTTTAGCTTTTTTATTTGACAAGCTAATTGGTTTAATAAACTTATGGTTTACTAAGCCTATTTATTGAAACGAATGAACGGCAACTCGTATGGCGATCGGTTATACATGTCTATCGATCCACAGTGATGATTTTCGATAAAATAAGCTCTATCGGTTTTACATCCCTATGCAGACCTATCGCTACACTTCTTTCAATAGCTTCACTGCTAAATTGCCGAAATCAGGATCATCACGCAGTTGTTCCAGCGCCAGTCGTACTTGCGGCAATTGTGACTGAAGCCTCAGCAAAGCAAAGGCTGCCGAACGAACTAAAATATATTCGTCACTTTGTACAATAGATAGTGCCAGATCGATATCCTCGGTTTGCACATCAAGTGCGCTCAAGACTTCCAGCATCGCAATCTGTACATATTCTTCATCCTGCTCCTGCACCCAGTGCTGGTGAATGGCTGTGCGAATCTGTGCTTTATGAGCTTCCTCGCTATATAAGCCAAGTACCTTCCAGCATTCAATACGCAAAATGTCATCGCTTTGCGTCTGTTGAGCTGTATCCAGTAGCAGCTCCGTTTCTTCAAAATCCAGTGCAGAATCGATACGAAGCAGTAATTGTAACCGTTCGTCTGTGCTCGATTGCGGCCAGTGATGCAGACGTTCAGACATCGGTATTCGCCTCCGCTCTGTAGAAAGATGATCTCGTATGCAGCGATATTCCACTGTCTATCAGATTATTCACCAAACTGTGTACCTCGCCTGTACTCGCCTATATTACGTATATGCCGAAAACAAAGTCTTCTGTTACCGTTACAGGTCTAGCTCCTCCAAAGCGGTACGTGCCATCGTCTGGATGACTGCATCCTCCATCGGTGGATTGTGCAAACCTGCACGTACATCACGATACAGACGTTCGAGCGGCAGATTTTTCGATAAGGCAGCGCCGCCTACAATCTTCATCGCTTTGTCCACCACCTGATTCGCTAAATGAACCGCATTGTATTTGACCAGACCGAAGTCCGGGCGCATGTGCTTGCGTTCTTCTGGCTGACGATCCCAGCGATCTGCGACATCATATAGAAGTGTACGTGCCAAGCGCAGCTCACTCTCGATCTGCCCGATCCATTGACGAATATGCGGCAATGTGGCGATCGGTTCATTCAAGCTATTCGGGGTATAGCTGGCAGCATATTGCAGCGCAAAGTCCCGTGCCGCATAAGCGATGCCCAGATAGCAGGCTGGAATGTGCAGCAGCCAGCCGTCACCGTCGTCACGTCCTGTTTTCGGTGCACCCGGTTTGTAGATGTTCAGCACCTGACGCTCTGGCACAAATACATTGTGGAGCACAACGTCATGACTGCCTGTCGCGCGCATCCCCAGCGTATTCCACGTTTCCTCTACCTCGATGCCTTCACGCGAACGGATGAGAAAATCACCAAGCTCTGGCTGTCCATCTAATCCAGCACTCACGATAAAGTCTGTCAGCAGCGGACTCAGTGTGCTGTACGTTTTGCGTCCATTTAATAACCAGCCACCATCGGTGCGTACGGCTGTCGTTTCTGGACGACCACCACGAGTTGGACTGCCTGTACCACGCTCGCTGGCAAATTTGTTAATCATATTGCCATGCGCAACTACATCCTGACAAAATTCAGAAAAGGTCGGCTCCGGCCAACCGTCAGCCTCGCGAAAATGCAGCATCATTCCACCATGCCAGCCTGCACTGAGCGCAGTCGAGCCATCGCCACGAGCGATACGCTCCTGCACCAGCAGCCATTCATACAGCGATAATCCATCGCCACCATAATCTCGGCTGACCGTCAGCTTTGCATAGCCCGCTTCCTTCAAGTCCGCAAAATTTTCAAATGGAAATGTTCCGTCCGCATCATGCTTTGCCGCTCGTTCCGCAAAGCGTACAGCCAGCTCATCCGCCCATGCTGCCAGCTCTGCCTCGCGTTCGTTGCGGATAAATTGATTGATTCGTTTGCCAGTCATATCTAACTCCTCCTCCAAACCCATTGCCCGATTCTATCTTAATGTTGGTCAAGTTCATATTCTGCATACCCTTTTAATCTATGGATGTGTTCCTATCATACCCAACTTGCCTGCTTCAAACGCTATACGACGTATCATCCAATCCATCGATTATGGAGATATTTGTATGCAGCGTATTCGGTACAGGCTCAATCGTCTAATTCCGTTTGCAGTCGATGCCAAAATTCTTCAAAGGAATCGGCAACTAACAACAAGTCTTTCGTATCCATGATCCAGATATAAATGTTACCGTAATCTGGCTCTTCTCGCAGTGAGATCAAAAAGCAATTTCCTCCCTGATCATGAGCAAATGGAAACAAATACTCTAAATGCAGAAATTTTTCAATAGATCGATATACAATTGCTCGGCTGGCAGCTCTCCATATCGAATCGAATTAAAGCCGCCAAAACAAAGCTGCTCTCGCTCCTTCCATTCCTCCGATAAATATCCGCCGTTATATTGTAAATAGTGCTGACGGTATGCAAGCGGAAAGCGACGTCCCAACTGTTGCTCCAATGTATCCAGATCGTGCTCGGTCAATGCTTGCTCACATTCTTCAACGGTAAAGATCATGGTATGATCAGACTCCTTTGTATGATATAAGACAACAAATATATATTTGAGACGAATATAGATTGAAGTTGAGCATTCATTATATACGGATTGTATCCTATTATCCCGCCTTGTTTGCCCTGAATTGATAGTATAATCAGTCACAACTACATGCCATCAAATAATGTTAATAACTACACTATAAATACGAGACAACAGGTTAATTTCCTATATATCTATTACTGTTATTCACTAGCTACATGTTCAGCTAGCGTTTACCTATTATAAAACAGATTCGCCGTTCATGCTTTTATGACTTATCAAAAATCAGTAAATCCAAAAATTCGTCAAACGTATCAACAACCTCAAAAAAATCCTCACCATCCATTATAAACATATAGATCGTTCCATGATCTTCTGCACGGAGCGAAAGCAAGAAGTCATGCCCAAATTGATCATAGGCAAATGGAAACAGGTTGACGAATTGTGGATAATCCTCGATTAAATTCAGATAGGCTTCCTCTGCTGGCGACTTACCGTATCGAATCGAACTAAAGCCTCCAAAAATAATATCTTGATGCTCCATCCATTCATCAGGCAAGTAGCCCCCATTATATTGCAAATACATCTGGCGGAATGACTCCGGGAATTTCCAGTTGTACAGTTTCTCCAGTTCGTCCAGATCTGCGGGAGTGAGTGGGTGTTCGGATTGTTCCAGAATCATTTTCGTCATAGGGTGGGTACCTCCTTGTAGTAATCGGGTCTTATGTATAGATCGGTGACGACTGTTATTTAGTTGGAGGCATATATCAATTTCTCATACTTCGATTTAGTATGCTTCATATTGCCTTCCATTATTTCCCACTGCAAATAACATAGTTAACTGTTGCTCGTATCCCAGACCTATTCCCTGTTCTCTCTCATGTAAAACATATTCGCCACTCATGCCTTTACGACTCAATCAAAAATTAGCAAATCCAAAAATTCGTCAAACGTATCCGCAATTTCATAAAAATCTTCGCCATCCATTGCGAACAAACTTATCTTTCCGTAATCTTCTGCGCGCAGCGACAGTACAAAGCTATGTCCGAATCCATCATAAGCAAATGGAAACAGATCAATTAATTGCGGAAAAGACTCAATTAAATCCAGATAGATCTGCTCGGCTGGCACCTTTTCATATCGAATCGCATTAAAGCCACCGAAAATGATACCTTGCTGCTCCGCCCATTCCTCGGGCAAATAGCCTCCATTGTATTGCAAATACAACTGGCGAAACGACTCCGGGAATTTCCAGTTGTGCAGGTTCTCCAGCTCGTCCAGATCTGCGGGAGTGAGTGGGTGTTCGGATTGTTCCAGAATCATTCTAGTCATAGGATGCGTACCTCCTTAGCATTGAATTGATCTTATGTATCGATCGATATAACTTTATCTTTTCTTATTTTCCACTATAAATAACGTTGCGATCTGTTGCAAATTAAGATAGACCATAATCCTGCTTAGCAGGACTACGGTCCAAGTTTGAATCGTTTATTGGGATTGATAAATAAGACTCCCTACCTTACCAGTTCACAGGTTGACCGAGATTATACGCCACTGTGCGGGTGCCTTTAACCCCTGGACGAACACGGAACAGACCGCCATCGAGCGTACCATCATTCGGCTCGTGCTCGCCGCGTGCGGTCGTTATGTACAGCTCGTCCAGATCAGCACCACCAAATACGCAGGACGTTACATTATCGGCAGCAACCTGCACTTCGGCAACCACTTCACCGGTGACTGGATCGATGCGCGATACGCGGCGTCCACCCCAGCGAGCAACCCACAGCATACCTTCTTCATCAATGGTCATGCCATCCGGGAAACCGTCTGCATCATCCACCTCAGCGATTACGCGGGCATTTTCGATTGAGCCATCTTCGATATCATAGTCAAAGGCACGGATCGTCAATGTCGGTGTATCGATATAATAAAACAGACGTCGATCTGCGCTCCATGCCAGTCCATTGGACGTCGATACTTCGCTTAGCAGCAAGCGTACGTTGCCGGATGTATCCATGCTGTACAAAGCGCCAGCTTTCTTCTCATCGCTCAGACTCATCGTTCCTGCGATAAAGCGACCGTATGGATCACATTTTCCATCGTTAAAACGGTTTCCCGGGCGTCCTTCCTCTGGATCATGAATGGCAATCTTCTCACCTGTTTGCAAATGAATACGATAGAAGCCGCTGAATAGCGCAGCAATGACTTCGTCCGCGGTATATGGCACAACAGCGCCGATATGTTCACCTACATCGATTACCGCATCCTCGCCAGTTGCAGGATTGTAGCGATGCAGCTTAAAGCCTTCAATATCTACCCACAACAGCTCCTGCGTTCGTTCGTCCCAGCTTGGACCCTCTCCTAGCTTGGCTTGAACATCCAATACCAGTTCCGCTTCGTATTGCTTCATCATTAACGCCTCCTGTACATGTCATTTCAAATTACGGCATGTGCTCGTTAGATCCGTGTCGATACGTGTGAATAGACAAACGATATTGCCGTTTAATCAGCTAAGCTAGCATATATGCAAGAATGGAGCGGTCGAGCCATGTAACTGAATAGAAGCCCACTACTTCACCATTTCAGCAGCTCGCTCTTCACGCCTGGTTGCGACTCCAATCATAGTCAATCGCCTGTAAAAAGGCGCGTGCCAGCACCATATGACCCTTCGTATTCGGATGCACATGATCCCATCCTTGCGACAGTGTAGCTGGATAGATATGCTCACCGATACGATCAAATGCCGCCTGCGTATCCACACAAGGCACACCTGTCTCCGCAGCGATCCGCTTTACCGCTTCACCATAAATGTCCATCGTTGCACGCATCGGATCTTCCACCGTTGTACTCATATAGTACGGTGTCATCAATACCAGACCTTTTACTTTAGGCAGTGTATCCAGAACAAGCTTGCGCAGCGTCTGCTGGTACTCATCCAGATACACATGCTGTTCGGGATCAGCCGGGCGATCAAACTGACGCCATACATCGTTGATGCCGATCATAATGGATACCCAGTCCGGCGAGTGAGCAAACACATCCTCCTGCCAGCGTGCCTCCAGATGCCGAACTGTATCCCCGCTTGTGCCTGTATTGAGTACTCGCAGATTATAATCCGGATAAGCAGTATTTAGTAAAGCATCGACAAGACCTACATATCCATCTCCAATCGCCCAGTGCTCGCCAACCGGACGCGCGCGACCACAATCCGTCACAGAATCACCAATCATTAACAGCTTGCTATTAGGCTCTATTTTCATTTCAATCCATCCCTTCTGTCTCTAACTGGTTTGCAGTCCATAGTGCTTCTAGTTCCATTATTCATATTTCCATTATATATATTGCTGATATTTATAGTACAAATGTGTACGTTACCAGCCCTGACGATGAAGCCAGTCTGCACAGCGCTCCGTCCAGCTCCCCATCGATGGATGTCCTGTAGCCAGTCCTGCTCCATGTCCACCATGATCATACACATGCAGTTCAAATGGAATGCCATGCTGCTCCAGTGCAAGCGCCATACGCAAACTATTTTGCACGGGTACCAATTCATCATCTGCGGTATGCCAGATAAAGGCAGGCGGTGTCTGCACAGATACCTGACGCTCTGCGCTATGAGCAGTCACATGTTCAGATGAAGCATCCGCCCCGAGTAATGCCCGCCTGGAGCCTTCGTGTCCGTAGCCTTCCATCGTAATGACCGGATAACATAGTACCATCAGATCGGGACGTGAACTGACCTGCTCGGTACGTCCATCCGGCAATGTAATCTCCTGTTCGCTAAATACCGTTCCGGTCATCGCTGTCAGATGACCACCAGCCGAAAAACCAAGAATCCCAATCCGATCGGAACGAAGTCCATACTCCGTTGCATGTGCACGTACATGACGAATGGCGGCTTGCCCATCCTCCAGCGGTATACCGCGATGCTTTGGCGTCAAGCGATATTGCAGCACAAAAGCCGATATTCCCTGCTCATTCAGCCACTGTGCGACCGGCCCACCCTCATGATCAGCTCGAAATTCATAGCCGCCGCCGGGTAATACGATCACTGCACTGGTTGCACCGGACACCAGGTAAGGCTCTAAATAAGGACGTGTACCACTCTCATCCACAATATGTTCATCTGCAATCCAAATCCGTTCCATATGTATCCTCCACTCCATCATTCATTCATGTTCATCCAGCAGTGCTATTCTGTTTAAAGACACACCGTAGAAAATAGGTCAACTCGTGATACATTTTCAAGTATAGTACACTCGAATCCATACGCGCTGATAGACACAATCCAGTGCATGACTGCAAAAATAGGCCCTGGCTTTCCAGCCAGGGTACAAGATGCACACTCGTTCGCTATTTCTTTAAACGTTTATATTGTAAGCGCTTTAGATAATCGTTTCAATGATGAATCTTACCTGTTGTCACGCCGATAGGTGACAACTCCCTCACATATCGGACAATGAGCTAGTAAAGATTGCGGAATTGCTCTGGTGTTACGCCTTCCAAACGGCGGAATGTAGCGACAAAATGACTGGAATCACGGAATCCGACCTGACCGGACACTTCCTTGATCGTCATACGCGGATACAGTGTCATCAATTCCTTGGCCTTACGCAAACGAAGCAAAATGAAATAAGCATAAGCGGTCATACCAAACGTTTGTCGGAATAACGTGTTCAAATGTCTGGCGCTCACGCCAACCTGCTGTGCCATATCCTCCAGCCCGATATTGGGGTCATCATAGTGTGCCTCCATAAAGCTCATCAGTGGTGCCAGGCGCTCTACCGTATGTGACAGTGACGGCAGATTGTTCACCCGTCCATGCTTTTTCAGCAATGTAAGGAAACGGTACAGATCGGCACTTGTATCCAGTCCTGACAGATCACGGTTACTGCGAATCTGTCCTAGCAAACTTCCTGCAAAAAATTCCAGCTCACAATCACGATCCCATTCATAATAAGCGGAATGTGATAAACCAAAGGTCGACAGCAGAGCAAGCGACTGCGGGCCACCAAAGGTCAAGTACGTCGTCTCCCAGATTCCGCTAATCGGACGATAGCTGTGCGTATCACGCGGAGCAAGCAATACACCCGAACCCGGCTTCACCATATAACGCGCTCCACCAAACGTAAATTCACCTTCTCCACGTACCGTTTGCAGCCAGTGATAACAAGGATACCCATCCGGACGCTCAATGCTTTCCTGATCCGGATTCTCGCCAATACTTTCCATATGAATCGGTAATTGCAGGTCTTTCAGTTCACTAAAAAAGCGGCGATGCGGATTGGTAACGTACATGTATATTCACATCCTATATCCTTATTTTAATATCATAGTGTAATTATCTTATATTTTACAAGGGTTTGTTATCGTTTAGTATAGAATTATTCTTATACAAGGAGTGACAGCGTTGATCAGCAACAGACTTCCTAAAATGTTTTATGGCGGCGACTACAACCCGGAACAATGGGATCACGGAACTCATCTTGAAGATCTGGACCTGTTCAAGCAGGCTGGAATTGATATCGCTACGCTCAACGTCTTTTCGTGGGCACGCAATCAGCCGGACGAGGTTACATACAACTTTGAATGGCTGGATAGCTACATCGACAGCCTTTATGAAAGCGGTATCTATACTTGTTTGGCTACAAGCACGGGTGCGCATCCGGCATGGATGGCAACCCGTTATCCGGACATTTTGCGAGTGGAAAAGGATGGCCGCAAGCGCAAATTTGGCGGTCGTCACAATTCCTGTCCAAACAGTCCAACCTACCGTCATTATTCTGTAGAAATTGCGCGCAGGCTGGCAGAACGTTATAAGGAGCATCCTGCCATCCTGGTATGGCATATTTCGAATGAATATGGCGGCGAGTGTTATTGCGATAACTGCGAGAAAGCGTTCCGCGTCTGGCTCAAGCAACGTTATGGCACGCTTGATGCTGTGAACAAGGCATGGAATACGGCTTTCTGGGGTCACACCTTTTACGATTGGGATGAGATCGTTGTGCCGGATCATCGCAGTGAGGAATGGGGCGAGAACAGTTCGAGCTTCCAGGGCATTTCGCTCGATTATACACGCTTCAACTCGGACAGCATGCTGGAATGCTATCAGCTCGAATATGACGCGATTCGTTCCATCATTCCTGATGCGCTCATTACGACCAATCTCATGGGCTTCTACAAACCACTTGATTACTTCAAATGGGCCAAGCATATGGATATCGTATCATGGGATAATTATCCGGGTCTGAATACCCCGATCAGCTTCACCGCTCTCGCACATGATCTGATGCGCGGTCTTAAAGACGGTGATCCGTTCATGCTGATGGAGCAAACGCCAAGCCAGCAAAACTGGCAACCGTACAACTCGCTTAAACGTCCCGGTGTGATGCGGCTATGGAGTTACCAGGCTGTTGCGCATGGTGCCGATACGGTTATGTTTTTCCAGCTTCGCCGTTCGATTGGCGCCTGTGAGAAATTTCACGGTGCCGTGATCGAGCATGCCGGACACGCGAATACACGCGTGTTTCGTGAAACGAGTACGCTCGGACACGAGCTGCAAAGGCTGGGCGATCAACTGCTTGATTCACGTATTGAAGCAAGCGTAGCGATCCTGTTCGACTGGGACAACTGGTGGGCGATCGACAAATCGAGCGGACCAACCGTTGCACTGAAATACGTCGAACAAATTCATAAGTATTATAAAGCATTGTATAACCGGAATGTGCAGGTAGACAACGTCTCAATCGATTCTGATCTGAGCTGCTAC
>JBCNLJ010000042.1:0-48583 GCA_039595515.1 Paenibacillus sp.
TCTTGTTCGGATCGGTAGAGTACTGGCGGAAATCGCCCTCCAGCGTTTGCGCATTCGTGTTCGCCTGTCCGGTATCCTCCGGAGTTGCCTCACTTGCGCTTTGCAGAGGCGCGGTTGGATCGCTGCTCTGACTCTCATCTTTATTGGTGTCGCCACATCCGGCAATCACACCTGACAATAAAACTGCCGCAGCAGTTCCCATCCATAATCGATTCTTCATACGAAAAAGCTCCTCTCGCTAGTAATGTCCGTATTCGCAAGCATGCTGCATCGCTCATATGACCTTATACCCCAAACACCGGTCTTTCCAAACCTGTCACGAACGGAATCGCAACCAGTGCTTTAAATTAGACAGCAACTTAGCAAGGATAAATGTACATTTTTTACCATGTTTCACCATAAACCGCGTAGCTTTAATAGTTCATACGACTTGTTCGATATAACAGGTCATTGGAACTATAGTTAGGTGGCAAACTATCCCTAAAATTATTTACTAAATTTATTAATAAGCATATTACATCATGGGATACAATGAAGTATAATCAAGTAGGTCACCTTACAGAAATTAACTATTTATTCATTGCATAGTTGCAATTAAATAGTTAGTACATCTATTCCAATTTCCTGCTAGCGCTGCAAATCGTAGTGATTAATGGAGAGAAGGAACACTTCGAGCTGACGACCACTGTCTATTTACTACATAAGAAAGGGGTTTTTTATGCATCTATTTAAGAAAGTTAGTGTATTAATGATCGCTGTCATTCTATTGATGACCGGCACGATCACACCTACACTAACGCATGCAGAGGATAATGCGTCGACCAGTTCGAGTGATTCTGGCTCACAAAGCACCTCTACGTCAACTGTACAATCGGACACGTATGGAACGAACGGATCAACATCAGCGCCGGACAATACCAGCGGTTCCACAACAACGGATCCCGCTGCAACTCCTGCTGCTGATACGCAATCGACCACTCCGGCAGCCAAGAAGAGCATTTTAACTGATGCATTTTTGACCGACGCGAATGGTAATGTGATTCAGGGTGACGGTTCGGGAGCAGCTATTGACCCGGATGCACCGATTAATCTGAATTACAAATGGTCTTTGCCGGAGGACGGCTCTTACAAAGCCGGATCGACATTCGAATTCGATCTTCCCTCCAACTTTACGCTTTACAACGATATTAACAATGTCTCACTTGATTTCGGTGGCCAATCTGTAGGTAGCTTCGATGCTACACAAAGCGGTCATGTGACAGTAACATTCAATTCAACGATTGAACGCTACTCCGATATTCATGGCACGATGCAATTCCGCACCGCGCTGAGCAAGCAAACGGTAAGCGGTAGCACCGAGGTCAAGATTCCAGTTCCACTCGGTGACAGCTCCGAAGTGATCATCATCTATCTCAAGCCAGCTAAAGGCAACACGATTAGCAAAAAAGGAACGGCTATTGATGGTGGTAAAATTCGCTGGACGATCGATCTGAACACAACTGGTGAAAAGCTCGACAACGCGTTACTGACCGATCCGATGACGGCTGGATTGAAGCTGGACCCATCGAGCATCAAAGTGTACACGCTGAATGTCAATGTCGATGGTAGTACCAGTCTGGGGCCACAGCTTAGCTCGGGCTACACATTGACTGCAGATGATAGCCAGTTCAAGCTTTCGTTTGATAGCTCCACGCGTTCTGCTTATCGTGTCATCTATGTAACATCCATCACGGATAATGCACAGACGGTATTCAAAAACACAGCCAGCCTTAGCACAAGTAGCGGCAGCGCTACAGCAGATGCGCAGGTTACCGTTCAACAGCAATTTTTGAGTAAAAAGGTCGATAGCTATGACTCTGCTACCGGAACGATCAACTGGTCGATCGGCTACAATCTGAACAACCAATCGATCCCGCAAAGTCAGGCGATTTTGAAAGACCGTTTTAACAGCTCGCAGCAGCTTGTAGCGGGTTCATTGAAAGTATATGACAGCAACAACAATGTGCTGACCGAAGGTACGGACTACACGTTAACTACCGTAGCGGCGCAAAATGGCACAACTGGCTTCGATCTTCAATTTAACAGAGATGTGCAAACGGTCTATACGATCAAGTACAGCACAGCCCCTGTCGGACAAATTGTCCAGAGTGAAACCGTTAAAAACACGGTGACTGCAGGCAATACAAGTGCTTCTGCCAGTCAGCCGCTCAAAGGGCTATCGTTTGTAAAAACGTTGACTGATGCCAACTATATTCGCAAGGATGCGACCTGGAAGCTGACCTTTGACAATCAAGGACAGCCCCTGCAAGATGCCTTGATCGATGATCAATTCCCGAATGGTGGTCTGGAGTTCTTACCAGATACACTCAAGGTTGCTCGTTCCAACGGTAGCGATTATCCTTCATCGCTATACACTGTAACGGTTAATGATGCGCGTGCAGGCTTCCGAATCACGTTCCTCCAACCGCCAAGCGAGCCGCTTACGATTACGTATCGCACTACTTTTAATGCGGATTGGAAAAAGAACAAATCCGAAGTATCGTATCAGAACATCGCTGCATTGTACTGGCAGGAAAATGGCAAGTATCGTACCATTCCGTCCGAAGCGCGCTTCTGGCCGGATAATCTGACCGTAAACAACGGCTCCAAAGATGGAACGTATAATGCGGTTACGAAAGAAATCACATGGACGATCAAAGCTAACTATAACAACAAGACATTAACGAATGCGGTATTAACCGATACGATTGAAGCAGGTCAAAGCTATGTTACGGGTTCTTTGAGCGTATCGAATATGACGCTGCTCGGCTGGTGGAATGGCGTAGAGCAAGGTGCGCCGGTGAATCCAGCAGATTATACCGTCACCACTCCGCCGGACGGCGCGAACGGTGGAACACTGCAAATCAAATTTGCTAAGCCGATCAATTCGGCCTACTGGATCACCTTCAAAACGACATTGACCGGACAGGTCATTCCAAAAAGCGTGCACAATGCGGCAACGCTCAAAGGCAATGAAGGCGACTATCCATGGGCAGCCAATGTGAGCATTCCGAATGGCGGCGAGTACGTCAACAAAACAGGTGAGCAAAAAGGCAACAATATCAATTGGACGATCAATATCAACCGCGGCCAATCATATGTTGAAAATGCCAAAATTATCGATACACCGACAGCGAATCAGATTTTGCTGACCGACTCGTTCCATCTGTACAATGCAACAGTAGACCCAGATGGCACATTGAAGCGTGGAGCCGAAGCTGTTCAAGGCACAGACTACAAACTGTCTGTCATTCCGGGCACACCGGAGCAGTTCGAGCTATCCTTCAGCAAACCGATTCAATCCGCTTATATTCTCGACTATGCTACATTGATCACTGCGGGTGATCGCGATAAAGTGAGCAATAGTGTGAAGTTCACGGGCAATGGAATTACAACCGGAACCGTGCAAACAAACAAAGAAATTATCGTACGTAGCTCCTCTGCAAGCGGTACAGGCTCCGGTGCTGTCGGTAACCTGATCCTGCACAAGGTCGATAGTGCGGATGCTTCGATCTCGCTGGCCGGCGCGGTATTCCAGCTACAGGATGCATTAGGCTTACGTTCACCAATTACGCTTAAGACCGATGCACAGGGACGTATCCTGTTCACACAGCTACTGTATGGCACGTATAATTTGCAGGAGATTACCGCTCCAGCAGGATATGTGCTTGATCCGACTGTCCATTCGATTACGATCAATGCAGCGAATCAGCAGGGAGGTAATGTCGCTTCGATTACCCTGACAAATACGAAGGCACCGCCTGCCGTAGGTAGTCTCCTGGTGAATAAGGTCGATAGTGCAGATGCTTCCATCGTGCTGGCTGGTGCAGTATTCCAGTTGCAGGATGCAGCAGGCGTCAATGCACCGATCGCAGTAACGACGGATGCACAGGGACAGGCACTGTTTAGCCAACTGCCATACGGCACGTATAATCTGCAAGAGATTACGGCTCCACAGGGCTATGTACTTGATTCTACTGTGCACACGGTCACGATCGATGCTACGAATCAGCAAACAGCAAGCGGACTGGTCATCACACTGACCAATACGAAAACACCAGTTGTACCAGTACCAACACCGACTCCTACACCAGACACGACGACACCGGGCACACCAACCCCAACACCGTCCAAGCCGGATAAGGATCGACCATCAACACCAACGACACCAGGCAATCCAACGAATCCGACACCAGGAACGACGACTCCAACTGAACCGACGACTCCAATCAACGATGATCCTGTACCGCAGGGTACGGTGACTCCAGATCAGCCGTCTGTTCCGCCGGCAGACGAGACTACGCCGGAACCGGATATCCCGATCCCGGATGATCCTGTACCACAGGGAACGACACCACCGGAGACTACACCGGACATTCCGGTGCCGGATGATCCAGTTCCACAGGGAACGGTGCCGTCTGAACCTTCGACTCCGGTCAAGCATCCATCTGTACCGATGTTGCCAAAAACAGGCGAAGACAGCAATGCACCATTCTGGATCGCTGGCGCTTCGCTCGTTGCACTGGGTATTTTGTTAAATCGCATGAATAGCCGTCGTACACGTACGAGCGGCAAATCCAAATAATTCAACACAAAAAGCCCACCTTGCTTGAATCATCGCAAGGTGGGCTTTTTTATTCGTTATCCAGATCAAGCATATAGCTGATATCCGAAGCAGCGGTCGGATATGCATAGATCACACTTTTGAGCTGATCCACCGTTAGCTCAAGCCGAATCGCCACTGCAAAATGGTTAATGAGTTCATCCGCTTCACCGCTCAGGAGATGAGCGCCCAGTACGGTACGCTTTTGCTTATCCAGAATAATTTTGGCAAGCGCCGTATCTTCCCCTGTCCGCTTGTACGTATACCAGGAGGACATATCGTAGGTTTTGATGCTAACCTGCTCGCCCAGCTTGCGTGCTTCCTGCTCGGATATTCCCACGGTAGCCAGGCGCGGCATCGTGAAGGCGACGCTTGGAATTTCCGCGTATTCGGCTTTTTGTGAAGGGCCATGCAGCATCGTGTTAGCCGCTATTTTCCCTTCCAGACCAGCGATAGGCGTTAACGGAAGCCCGGGCGAGGCTGCGCAATCTCCAGCCGCATACACATGCGGATTGCTGACACTCTGCAAGTATTCGTTGACGGTGATGCCCTTTTTCTCAAATTCGACTTCACCCTGCTCCAGCTCCAGACGATGAATATTCGGTCTGCGTCCAGCACCATGGACGATTAATCCGCATTCAATATGGAGTGGCTCTGATGCGCCAGACTGTCCTGCCTGGTCTTGCTTGTAACGAGCGTTCACCCGATACAGCGGGGAATTGGACTTCTCGCCTGAAGTCAATGTGGAAGCTGTACCGACTTCACTTTCAGCTTCCGATTCCGGCTGCACGGGCTCAATCGATTCCAGCTCTACGTTCAGATGGATCTGAATCCCTGCCCTTCTGGAGGATTCAACCAATGCCTCCACCTGCTCGGGATCAAAGCCCTTCAGCGGACGCTCGCTGCTGTGTAAAATATGCACCTTCGCTCCGGCACGAGCAGCAATATGAGCGAATTCAAACGAAATATAGCCACCACCGACAAAGACGATCTGCTCTGGCAAATGCTCCAATCCTAGAAATCCATCACTATTCGTCATATATTGCTCACCCGGAATCGACAGAGGTGCAGGCTCCGCGCCAGTTGCAATCAGAATATGACGTCCGGTCATTTGTTGTCCGTTCAATTCAATCGTCTGCTTGCCTGTAAAATGCGCCTGTCCATGCAAGGTGTGAATGCCTGCTTCCTGTAGCTTCTGCTCATGTGCTTCAGGCATCGGCTCGGTAAAGGTACGCTTGAATGCCATCAGCTCGGACCAATCGATCGTTGCAGCTACATCGATCCCCTTGCCGCGCATACGTGCAGATCGTTCGACCAGGTCGGCGGCTCCAACGAGTACTTTTTTCGGATCACAGCCGCGCAGGGCGCAGGTGCCCCCATATTCCCGTTCATCAATAATGGCTACTTCCCAGCCTTGCTGGCGGCAAAGCTGTGCGGCAGAGGCTCCTGCACTTCCAGTTCCAATTACGATCAGATCGTAGGTTGATGTCATGTCCTATCGCCTCGTTCCATGTAAGATAGTTAGGTGCTCTATTACCTTTTAACCTTGAATCGGAGTACGCAATCCATGAATACAAAGTGTGAAATGATCTCTCTGTACAGGAGTAGCAAGTGCTTTTTTCCTGGTTATATATTAGTAGACAGGACAGATTGGACACTCTAAGATAAGCCTATTTACCTCATTTGCTTTATTATTCGCTGAAAATGCTATTAACTGGGATTTGTCACCTTTTTATCCTTTCTTTTATTTACATGCCATGTTAAATTGTAAAAAAAATCTATTAAATACAGATCAGAGGGGTTATGATCATGAGAAAACTATGGCTTACACTCACGATGACTGCCGTATTTGTCGGAAGTGCCGCAATGCCTGTGACGCCGATCTTCGCAGCCTCTAATGACAGTAATCCAAATGGATCGTATACGATGGATCTGAACGATGATACGAGCACAGAAGGAGATGTAGAAGACGATACGTATAGCGATGACAGTTCGCTAAACGATATCGATCCTGCATTACTGGATGAATTTTACCAACTCGATACGTATCTAGGTGAGCTTGGTTCGTTGCTCGATTATTCGGATAAAGCATGGGCTGCCTACAATCAGAGTGAATATGTAAGCTCTGAGAATCGAAAGCAGGAATATCAACTGATGACATACACCGTTATTCCAAACTATATTAAGTTTGTAACTGGGTTGAAGCAGATCAAGCCAGAAAATGCTGAGCTTGCCAAAATTCACGCTCAATATGTAAAAGGTGCCTCTGCTGAGCTGCAAGCCTTTATGCTGTACAAAAAATATGTATCCTCAACTACGATGAACAAGCTACTCCTGAAAAAATCGCAAGCGATCATGACTACAGGCAGTACATTCGTCGATCAATACTATAGCGATATGGATCAATATCAGGTTCGCTTTGATCCATTGTATGAGTACGAGAACGATGAAAGCTACCCGGATGATGAGAGCTACGATATTGAGGGACTTTATGAGGATGAGCCTTCAAGTACAGATACAGCTCCATCGACATCACTGGACGATTATGTGTAAGACTTGCATATAGCAACACCGCTTAGCTGTGATAGATGATCTAACAGCAGCGAACGAGCACGCATTCATATCGATGAATCTGTGCTCGTTCGCTGCTGCATCGATCATATCAGCTACGCGATTTTTAGATAACCGATATAACCGATTTACCGTTCCATGACTGGATCAGGATCAGCATCAGGTAACTATTTTATTTACATAAAAGGAGCTAATCTCATGAAAAAGAAACTCTCTTTACTGCTCGCACTAACCGTTATGCTTGGCTTAACTGCACCATCTGTTACGCCGTATGTGCAGGCAGCCTCCACATCGACCGATACAACCACTACGACTAACAGCACAGACGGTACGACTCAGCCGCCACTGAGCGATGATACCAGTACGGATACAGACCTTACGACAGGCGAAGATGATCTGTCTGCGCTTGACCCGGCACTGCTTGCCGAAGCGGAAGCGATGATCGCCTATGGGGATCAATTGGATAAACTTGCCGTATATGAGGACAAAGCGGTCGATACATACAACAAATTCCGCTATGTCACCTCCGCTAATCGTAAGCAAGCATATTCGGCACTGACCTATACGGTCATTCCGAACTACACCAAATTCCTTGCCGGTCTCAAACAAATCAAGCCGGAAAGCGTACAGCTCGCCAAAATTCATACGCATTACATCAAAGCGACTTCATTGCATCTGGAAGCGATGAATATGTTTAAAAAGTACGTATCCAGTCCGAAGCTTGAATTATCGATCCTGAATAAAGCCAATCAGAAAGTAGACGCTGGCATGGCTGAACTCAACACGTACAAAAAAGCGATCACCGCGTACGGAGCCCAATTTGATTCTATGGAATAAGGGTATGGACGATCCCTATCGTCCTGCTGTATGGGCAATAGATACTTTGTACATGGCTCACAGATTCAATAGTGAGTCGCATCCCCTGGTATAAGCTCATCCATCTACTAAACAAATCAAATAGCCGCTACATTTGCAGCATAACAACTGCAAGTGTAGCGGCTATTTACGTGCATTGGGGTCAGCATAATCCTTCGCGGTCAAATCCACTATTCACGAAAGGCTATCCATTCCGTTCTATGCTCTATTGTGCGTGGTGCGGTCACATCTCCATCCGCTCAAGCACCATAACGGCAGCACCTACCGATGCGGCACGCTCCTGCAAATACCCGCGCGAAAATTGCGGATAGGTCGCAGGCTCACCATAAATCTGCTGCTGCGCAACATGGACGGCTGTATCATAGTAGCCTGGAGCGGCTTGAATCAAAGCCCCACCCAGAATGACACGTTCCGGCTGCAAGGTATTAACCAGATTGGCAAGCCCGATTCCCATATAGCCTGCGGAACGATGGAACATCTCCTGCAGTGTATGATCTCCCTGCTGTAAACGAGTCGTTATTCGTTCCCAATCCAGCATATCGATCGGTGCAGAATGACGCTCCTCAGGCTCAACTGATGCAGGCGTCCAGTCCAGCCCCATTCGACTATGCTGACGTGCCTGTTGCTCCAGCGCCTGAATGGACGCGTAGGCTTCCAGTGCACCGTAGTTTCCCTGCTCATGCAATCTCGCGCCGCCTGCTGCCACGATCATTTGCCCGACTGCACCTTCCTTATCTACCGCTCCGCGCATCAGCCGTCCATCCGATAGATATGCTGATCGAATGCCCATTCCTGCATTCACGTACAGCACATGGCGAGCATTGTCTTCGCGCATTGCCCAGTGCTCTCCGAGTAAAGCGGTATTCGTTCCGTTATCAAGCAGTGTAGGCAATTCAGTACGCTCTGTGAGCAAGCGGCAGATCGGCACCTGCTGCCAGCCTTTTGCATTAAAATAGATCGGGCGGTGAATCATCCCTGTCTCATGATCCAGTGGTCCAACCGCACCGACGCCAATACCGAGAATACGGCGGCGACTCATATGCCGCTCAGCGAGCACCTGCTGAATCTGCTGGCCCACCTCGTCCACCAGCTTTTCCGGTGTCATTCGTTCATCCATCGACCAGCGATGGGAGTACAATGTATTCATACGCAGATCGTATAAGCCCAGCACGGAGTAGACCCGTGAAATATCCAATCCGAAAATATACCGATTATGCGCGTTCATCCGATACAGGACAGGCTTTCGTCCCCCTGTCGATTGCCCAAGACCGGATTCAACAATCCAGCCTTCATGCAGCAACTCATCCAGCACCCGGTTCAAGCTGCTGCTCGTAATATCGATATCCTTCATTAATTCAATCTTGGAAACGTCATCCTGCGCAGCAATCCGCTCATACGTCTGCCGCTTTAACGTTTTGGCTGTAGTCTGATACACGTTCATTCTCCCTATACGTTACATAATAAAATCCGATGATATCGAAGTTGCTTCACTCTGCTGTATCCTGTTATGAAGTATCCTCTCATCTGTTATTGTTATACATCTCCACTTTACTTATGACGTATGCTATACGGCATATGATCCGATGTGTTGCATGCAGCTTATATTCCTCACTCTATTGTATCTGCCTCACGATGGAATAACCACACCACCATGTAAAATCTATACTGGAGCATATGCGCAAGCTATTTGAGCTGGGCGTACACGCCCTAGAGCAATATCCAAATTGGCATGGTAAATAGAAAATCACCCATGATGCTTACCATCAGGCACAACTGGCTAAGATCGTATATCAAAAAACCGCCTGTACTCTCATCGAGTAGAAGCGGTTTTTTCGATCACGTTTGTCGCTTGTGGATAGCGAATCACAATAGGATCGGTACGGACGTTTATGCTTTGAATATACTGCATGATAATGCCATTATTTTATAAGAGCTTGCTCGCTTTTTGTCTCCGATTCAATCTTTTCTTCACGCTCATTAACTTAAGATGATATTTGCCTTTGTGTTTGGAATAATCCATTAGATGACGTAAAGTGATGACTCGTAATTGAGTATGAGACGATATATCATTTTTTATACTGGCCCCGCCATAATACATCGCATTCTTTAATGTACTCAATTTTTGCTCCAGTGGGAATGGTTCCACATTCATCGTTAATTGCTGATAATAAGAACTACCTACATTTTTGGCACTCACTTCTCTATATTTAAATACAAGCATCGCAATAGCAGAACAAATGGAGAAAGGCGCTAAACTTAGTTTGAAGGTCTGTTCACAAAATGATGTAAATCCCTCTAAATCATTTAATTGTGGCTGACCAACGTCATTGGCATACTCAAAAAAGCTTTTTCCAAAACTACGGTTGCTTTTCATATAAGTAAATAAATATTCCGCTATATCTTTAAAATAAATAATACTGCTAATCGATATAAGCGCAAATATACCTATCACCAGTTCGAGTGCAAGACGACTACGCTCAAGCTTATACAGGGGCTGATTATATGCATAAATGATCTGTAATATCGATGAGGCTATGATACTAATAACCGGCAATTCATATTGAAGACCGATATCAAAAAAGACATACACGACTCGATCTAAACTGTTATTGAACAGGGGCACATCGCCCGCTTGTATTTTCACAAAATCAATCGCAAACAAGGCAACTAATAATGGAAGGATCGGATTAGTACATAGCAATAAAACCATCAATATGGATACATGGTTCACTTTGATGCAGAAATACATAAAAAATCTTGTACCGATATAAAAGAATAGATAGGCGGCTATGGAATCCATAAGAAGGTTTTTCACTTTTAAAATAGGCATCGGTTGATATAAAACAATGCCCAAAACAGTTATATATAATATGATAATGGCAACACTAAACGTTAGTTTTAAAAAGAGTCGATTCACGATGATACGTTGCTTGCGATCATAGAGGTCATTATTGTAGAGCAGACGCTGATGAGTGGAGACCACTCGCTTTGCTTTACAAAATAGTAGGATCTGTTTCCACGTTAAGCGAAACATCATGATTAAAACGATTGGCACAATAATGACAGACCATAGGAATGGCTTATCGACAAGTGAAATGGGCACCAGTATTAATGCCCATTTTAATAGTTCAAATATAAATTTATTCATTATTTTATTTTTGCCACTGTTCGCAAAAATCCTTAAAAAATCGGTTCTTTTTAATCTCGAATCAGCAAACAGAATGGGAGACAGCCAACGAGCCTCCATTTTATAGAGTAGGGTCATGCATGTATTGATTTTGTTGCGAATAGAATTCATAGTCAGCTTCCTTTTATTATATTTATAACGATGGATCGAAGCTTTTGGTAATAACCTGTGACCCTAATCAAACCAGGTCGTTTACGTACACGCCCTGATTCATATTGTATTCACTATTAAGCTACTATCAGAATACGTAAAAATCAATATTAAAATTTTATATACTATAGCCTTATAGAACAGAAACTGTCGTTTCTAACGCTTGGAGTAATGAAGGCATATCTGAACTGGCTACGATCGTTGATCTTCATAAAGACAAACTGCTTCTTCATTGTTAATACGAGCATATATCGTATATAAAAAAAACCGCCTGTCTCCAATGGAGCACAGGCGATTTCTATGATCACGTTTGTTGCTTACGGGCAGTAGTATCGAAGTCTGGTAGGTACGGACTCATAGGTTGTATATAGAATAAAACTGTAACATATTTTGCTTCGTAAAGATCATGACTATTTACGTACGACGGTGTAGCCCTTCTTCTGTAGCAGATGCACAATACCATCATCGGTCAGATAGTGAGCTGCGCCGACTACGATAAAGTATTGCTTGCCGCCGCCATTTCTCAGGTAGCCATCGATCTTATCAACCATGCGGAGGTTGCGGTCGACGAGCATCGCTTTGTGGTATTCCGGAATATCCTCGGAGCTGATCGTCATATTATACAGCTCAACTTCATTACCGGTTTTCCACGTTTCTGCCATTTTATCAACGGAGTCATCGGTCTTGCCGTCTGCATAGTCTTCGAAATCACGCAGCGAATAGTACAGCAAAGCATCCTGCAATTGCGGCGAGAAGTTGTTCAGCATACTCAGTTGGGACTGATCCGATTCCAGTTCAATGACAGGTAGCTTACGTGTTGCTGCTTGCTTGAGGAAGTAGAGATCGATTCCATTTTCGGCCTGGTACTTGGAGTTGGAATAGGCAATAGAGTCAACGATCATTTCCACTACCCATGGTTTGAATTCATTTAGAGCGTCTGGTTCTTTACCATTTTCTTTTAGAAATTTGCCAAGTTTGGCGTATGTATCCGCAGCGATATGATTAGGAAGTATGCTGCCATCCTGATACGTGCCCATTTGTGCGAGTTGGCGGTAAAAATCATCATCTGTCGTCTTGGTAATATCGACCTCAACGCCCAGATAATCCGCTTGAGCAAAAGCATCTTCATATTCCTTACGCAGCGGGTAAAAGCTGTCGTTCGCAATATGCATAGAGCCTACCAGATAGACGGTATTTCCATTGGCCTGCACTTCCCACATAAAGCCTTTTCCACCGGTAGCTGCTGCTGGTTCGGTAGCAGGTGGGGTCGTTGAGGCTGGCGTGGCAGGATCGGTTGGCGTTGTAGCTACAGGCGCAGACGGGGCTACAGTCGGGTCTGCTGGTGCAACCGTTGTGCTGTCAGCCGGCTGTGTCGTTGCAGGCTCCGTTGTCACCGGCACCGTTACCGGGGCTGTCAGTTGAATAATACGCGTTTTCGCATTCCAGCTTACCGCGTATCCAGTCAGATCGCCAAAGGTGCGAATCGGCACGTATATCGTACCATTCAGCTTGGTCAGCTTACTTTTGACGGTGACACTTTTGCCATTCACGATAGCTGTGATCTGGTTACCGGATACGCTGGACAGTGTGATGCCCATCGCTTTGAGTGTAGAGCGTAGCGGTACGAGTGTCGTCTGCTGCTGCACCGTAGGGGCTACGCCAGCGCTATATTCTACCTTCTTATCGTTGACTTTGACCGTCAGCGGCTGAGCTGCGGATGCCAGCGCCGGGGTAGTGGTTACAAGCAGACCTGCTGCGAGAACCAGGGACAGTAGTGGATGATGCCAATTTTTCATTGCAGAACTCCCTCTGAATGTTTGATATCCGGACTGTCCCATTCCTTGAATGATCAGGGATGTTGCAAGTCAAACGTGTCTCTTTTAATATTGCATATTCTTATTTGGAGTACAATATGATTATTACTGTATATTTATATTTTTATCAGGAGTAGTGGATTGAATATTACCAGTAGAGCGGTATGTCTTGATATACGTAGTCTAACCATGCAAACTATCATCGCTCATGGCAGCTTAAAGAGCCGAGTGACACCTGTATTCGGGTATCATTCGGGTATCATTCGGCTCTTTGTGTTTCGCTATATTTCTATTGTCTGTTATCTATAACTACATCTACAGTGACCACTTCAACTGTACTAATGATTCACCGTACTTAAAAAGCTTCGCAAATCCTCCGCAATCGTCCTCGACTGCGTATAGTGTAGATAATGCTTGCCTTCCAGTGGAACGATCTTCGCATGAGTGGAGTGCTTAATCTGCTCTTCATGCAGTGGAATCCAATCTTGAATCTCTGCCTCATTCTTCACAAGGAAGAAGATTACCGGTAGATTAGCTGGGAATTGCCGCTCCTGTACCGCTTTAAAATTATCAGGAATGAGCGCGGCTTCACTCTGGATATCGGTGTTCATCATATTTTGCAGGGTGATCAGCTTAATCTGTTCCTTCGTCTGCTCATTCACATCCGGCGTCATGATCTGCGCGGGATTCATCTTCACCAGCAAGCGATAAAAGCCGGACTTTTCCAGCAGGCTCAGCGTCTGCGTATCCATTGCCGCTGTCGGTTGGTTCGGCACGCTGGTATCCACACCAGCAAAAGCGGTCACTTCATTTGGATACTTGTTCACATAGTCCAGACCGTAAATCCCTGCGATCGAGTGACCCATCAGCACATACTTGTTTATTTTCAACTGGGATAAGGCCTGATGAATCTCAGTTGTAATATGGTCTACCGTACGCGACTTGTCTGTTACATCGCTCAGCCCATAGCCAAACGGCTCTACGACAACGACCCGGTAATCCGGCGCTAATTGATCGATCAGTGGCTTAAAGTCCAGTGCAGGGGAGGCCGTTCCAAAGCCTGGCAGCAGCACAATCGTCTGCTTGCCTGTTCCCTGAATGAGCACATTCATTCGCTTCCCATCAACTGTGACTGCCTGACCATAATGCTGAATTTCCTTTTGCTCGGACTTGCTGGCTATCGCATTCACGGTGTAAACGGTAGCAACGAACAGTACGATGAGCACTACCATGGTAGCTATCGCAAGCAGCAGCCACTTTAATAATTTCTTCGTCCATTTTTTCATGATTGTCTTCCTTCTCACGACATCATCGTAACATGGTAGTCCAGTAGCATCGCAGATTATTTACGTGTGATCGTGTATCCTTTATTTTCTAACAATTGAATAATGCCATCCTGACCGAGATAATGTGCAGCACCGACTACGATAAAGTAGTGTTTACCCCCACCTTGCTGCAAATATTGATCAATCTTATCGGCCATACCGATATTACGGTCGGTTAGCATCGCCTGACGATATTCCGGATCAGGTGCCATATTGTTGGTCAGTTCCAGCAATTGCTCGTCATTGCCACTCTTCCACATGTCTGCCATCTCTTTGAGCGTGATCGCCTGATCGTGCTGACCCATGCTATCCAGTGCAGCGTTCAGATTTTGCTCCTGTAGCTTACTGGAGAAGCCGTTCAGCATATTGAGCTGTGAATCGAACGTTTCCAGCTCGATCACAGGTAACTTACGTTCGGCTGCTTGCTTCAAAAAGTACAGGTCAACACCCGCCGATGCGGCATAGCCAGACTGTGCAGCTTGCAGATTCACCAGTGTCAGCTCTACCATCCATGGCTTGAACGCATCCAGCGCATCCGGCTTCATGCCAGCCTGCTCCAGCACCTTGCCCAGTCTGGTGTAGGTAGCTGGAGCGATATGATCCCGGAGTGTACTTCCGTCCTGATACATGCCCAGCTTCAAACTTTGCTGTTGCTGTGCTTCGCTCACATTGGAAATATCGATCTCAACACCAAGATAGTCTGCCTTTTCAAATGCCTGCTGGTATTCCTTGCGGAGCGGATAAAAGCTATCATCTGCGATATGCATGGAACCGACCAAATCAACCGTAGTGTCGCCATGCTTCACCTCCCATAGAAATCCACGTCCACCCTCGGCAGTCGTCTCGCTTGCTGCATCGGTAGCTGGACGAGATATGCCACCAGTTGCTGGGCGTTCGGCTGTTATGGTGCCCGATATGAGCACAATAGAGTGTTCCTTGCTATTCCAGTTGACGGTATGTCCGGTAAGCTGAGCGAGTGTGCGAACAGGCATGTAGGCCACGCCATCAAGCATCGTGAGCTTATCGGTGATATTGATCGTTTTACCATTGATGTTTACGGCGATCGCCTGTCCCGATACCTGCTCTAGCCTGACACCCATCGCTTCAAGTGTCGCACGTAACGGTACAAGCGTCGTTTGTTTCTGAATAACAGGGGCTGCCTTGCTGTAGCTGACTGGTTTCTGGTCAATATGAAGCGTGGGCTGACTGGATGCCGGTGCGGCTGATGCAGGTAAGGCGGTTGTGAACAAACTCAGCGCCAGCAGCATTGCCATCCATGCCGATGTCCATTGGCGAACGATGCGCTTCCTTCGTCGTGTAGGAAATGCCTCGCTCTGCTCTTGCTTCCACTGCCCCTTATAATCGTACGTTCGCTCTTGCTCGTTCATCCCGTTGTTGTCGTGCATGCCATATGTTCTATTCATCGTAGTGCCTCCATTCTGTAATGTGAATGTTGCTTGCCTATGACTCATCAGATTGGCTTGATGTACTGGATTGCTTGGACTTATTATTTACAATATCGCCTTTGAGCGGCTTCAATCCGTCAGACCAGTGAATCGCGATCGACGTTCCTTTCAGCAGATCAGGCTGGTCGGATACTTGAAAATGCAGATGAGCCTCACTTGAATTACCGGAGTTACCGATCTTGCCGATCGCCTGCCCTTGCTTCACCTTATCTCCTGCTTGTACGATAACGGAGCCTTTTTCCAGATGTGCCAGCATGCTATATTCGTCGCCATGCCGAATGATCACCATATTGCCGCCAGGCTGTGCCGGATTCATTTTGCCTACCGGTTCATTGTCTGGAATATCGTTCACAACGCTAACGACCGTACCGTCTGCAGGTGCCAGTGCAGGCTGACCGAATGCATGATAGCTCTTGTTCAGCTTCGGATCACCGCTATACGACATGCCATCCTTAAGCTGAACGAAGTCATATGCATAGCGCTGGGCTGGAACGGCATAGTGATAATTTTGCAGGACGTTATGTCCACCCCAGAATACGAACCAGTCGCCACGCAAAGGAAGCCTGTACACTGTGCTTGTTAGCTTGTTATCCGTAGCCGGGAATGTCTCTATCGGTTTCAGAAGCATCCCAGCAATCTGTCCCTGCTTATTCACAATCGCCATCAGACCGAGCGTGCCCGTATCACTGATCCAATCGTAATGCCAATTGCCATTGATCGTATGCGGCTTGCTTAGCGGTTGAAAGGACTGGATGCCCTGTAACGACTGACTGACGGTATCTGCCAGCGCTTGCTCTGTCAATGTCTGTTGAAAAGCTGGCGTAAGCTGAGCATACACTTGCTTTGTTTGTCCCTGTAGCAATGCATCTGCAATATCTTCAGGCTGTATGAATGCGGTACTGGATGGATGGGCAGGTGCATTAGCGTTCTCTTCTGTCATCGTTGATCCCTCCTGTGATGTAGCAGCTTCGGCTGGATGATCGCCCGAAACTGAAGGATTGGGCGAGGTCGCTTTGTCTTCATTTGCACATCCACTCAGTAATAGCATGGATGTACAGACTAGCGCAGCAAATGGGAATAAAACACGACGTTTGGCGATAAATATCGATGGCTCAGCAGATGCGCAATGGTGGGTAGATTGCCGGGTAGACCTGTAGTACGGTAGTTTTTTCAATCCTGATTCCTCCTTGTTATAGCAAGATGAGGTTAGAATATGCTTACAGTTACTTTTATGGTCACAGTTACCGTCATGGTTCCCATCATCATGATGACGATCTCATAGGATACCAGGCTGGTGCCAGCTAGCTTCGCTAGCACCAGCGTATGCTGCTTGATGTACGATTAAATTTTGTACGCCTTCATCGCACGGCGTAGCTCCTTCCAGGTTGGACGCTTGCCGTACATGAGCACGCCAGTACGATAGATTTTGGTGGAAATCCAGCCACAGACCAGAATCGAAACGAGCAGAATGATCGTGGAGATAAGAACCTCCCACCATGCGATTGTGCCGAGCCCGATTCGGATCAGTGCTGTCGTTGGAGCGAAGAACGGCACATACGATGCAATCCGAATGATCAATGAATTCGGGTTGGAAATGCTGAAAATACCGATATAAAATGCAGCCAGTGTCAATACAGTCAGTAGCGATACCGCCTGTCCCAGATCCTCGGTACGGCTCACAATCGAGCCAACCGCTGCATACAGCGTGGAGTACAGGAAGTAGCCGAGAATATAAAACATGAAGCCGAGTACCGCGACATGCCACGATAGATTCGATACATGCAGATTGAACTGAGCGAGCACATCCTGATAATAAGGTAAAAATAGATGGGCAATGACAACGACTGCGTATACTGCCATCTGCGTAATACCGACCAGGAAGATGCCGATAATTTTGCCAAACATCTGTGTTAATGGAGCTACACTGGTGATTAGAATTTCCATCACACGCGAGCTTTTTTCCGACGTAATCTCAGAAGCAACCATATTGCCGGTCATCGTGAGCGAGATGAAGAACAGAATCATCAGAATATAGACGAGGATAAAGTTTTCACGCGTATACGAGCGTTCACTATCCCCTGTACTGCCACTTCCTTGCTGGTCGGGTGACTGGTGCACGATCGTAACCGGACTGCTTAGCTCCTGCAATTGCTGATCATTCAACTGTCCAGCGGCTACACTCCGCAGCTTCACGGTCTGGGCAGCACTTTGCAGCAAGGTCTGCGCGCCGGATGCGTTGCTATCGCTTACCAGCGTGACGGTTGGGAATGTATCCTTGTCAGAGCCCTTGAGCAGCAGATAACCGTCCAGCTCCTTATTTTCAATCAGGCGATTCAGCTCTGCTTCGCTGCGTGGCTGTGTCTGCCAGTCGATCTCAGCAGGCGTCGCAGTTGAGTTGCTGCCCATCGCAGCCGAGCTATCCGCTGTTGCCTGTGTTTGCTGCTTCTGCGCCTGTACAGACACTTCGCTAATCTGCTGTGCCAGCTCATTGTAGGAGCCTGTCGCAATACCTAGCTTTAGCGCACCATCTCCATCGTCACTGGAGAACATCTGAATAATATAAGGGATATTCATACCGACTATGATCAGCAGGGCAAGCAACAGGGTTGTTAATCGAAACGACTTTGTTTTGACCTTGTTACGATACGTAAACGCAATTACAGCTCCGAGTTTATTCATGGGATGAACCCACCACCTTAATGAAGATTTCATTCAATGTTGGCTCTTGAATCTCGAAACGATCTATAGGTCCCTGCGCAATCGCTGCCTGTAAAATCCGTTGTGCCGCTTCTTCATTCGTAATGCGAATGCGATAGTTCCCGTCGTCATGGCGATCAACAGACTGCACACCTTCCAGTAGCTCCAGATTCGGAATATACTGTGCTGTTCTTAGTAACACATGTTCACGCGGATATGACTTTTTAATCTCGCGGATATCACCCTGTAGCACAGGCTTGGAGCGACGAAGCATCGTCAAATGGCGACATAGCTCCTCTACATGCTCCATCCGGTGTGTCGAGAACAGAATGGCAGTTCCTTCGCGGCTCAGTTCCAATACGACCTCTTTGAGCATCTCCACATTGACCGGGTCCAAGCCGCTGAACGCTTCGTCCAGTATGAGAATTTGCGGACGATGAATGACGGCAGCGATAAAGCCCATTTTTTGCTGGTTACCTTTGGACAGCTCTTCGATCCGCTTATTCTCATATTCCAGTGCATCAAAGCGCTCCAGCCAGTAGCGCAGACTTTGCTTCGCATCGGCTGTCTTCATCCCGCGTAGATTCGCCAGATACAGCAGTTGATCGTTAATTTTCACCTTTGGATATAGACCGCGTTCCTCAGGCAGGTATCCCATCAACGGCTGTAGACCACTGTGATACGGCTTGCCATCATATAAAATGCTACCCTCGTCGGGATAGATCAGACCGAGTACCATACGCATCGTTGTCGTTTTGCCAGCGCCGTTCGCTCCGAGTAATCCGTAAATCTCCCCCGCTTCCACCTCAAGTGATAGTCCATCTACTGCGGTATGTCCTGCGTACTGCTTGACGATGCCATTTAACTGTAATGGATTCATGCCTTACCCTCCTTACGCTGATGTAGCTTGTAATCGCTTACCCAGCAGCTTAGTAGTTCTTCCCATTCCAGACCTACGACTTGGATCGGAATTTCATTTTCTGCGGCGATTTGCTGTAGTTCAGCAGGATCAGAGGTATGGATGCATACGGCACCATCCGGCTTCGTTTCCCAGTTTAATATACCGGGTAAGTCTCTTAGATCATCCAGCATGGTCGGATCGGCTACCGGTCCCAGCCACACCTCTTTCCATTGCTGATACAACTCGTCCTTCTCCTTCATGCCGCAGATTTGACCTTCATACATCAGAGCGACATAATCCGCCAGTCGCTTTACCTCTTCCATCCGGTGTGTTGTGATTAACACAGTGACATCGCCGCGCTCCATCTCTTCATGTAGAGCGGCAATCATGTCCTTCCAGGCAAAGGGATCAAGTCCTGACGAAGGCTCATCCAGCAATAGCAGCTTCGGTGATGCTGCCAGTGCAGCCGCAAAGACGAACTTCTGCTGTTGACCCTTGGATAGCTTGGACAGACGTACATCATCCGGCACTTTGAGCTGGCTCAGTAGCTCATCAAATCGCTGTTGGTTCCAGTTCGGATACCACTGCGAACGAAAGGCTGCGGCTTGCTTGGCTGTAGAGCGATTCTCTTCCAGCATAGGAAGCTCGGCTACATAGGCAATCTGTTGACGTAAATGGGTTGGCAATTCGTCATCGCACGCTTCGCCCATCCAGGTGATGCGTCCGCTATCCGGATACAGGGTGCGTAGCAACATGTGGATCAATGTACTTTTACCTGTACCATTCTCCCCGACCAGCGCAGTCACATATCCACGGGGTATACTCCAGTTAATCGGGCCAATCTCATGCTCACGACGCTTCTTACATACCTGCTCGAGTGTAATCGCTGACTCAAGTTGTGGCTCTATCATCATGCTGGCTGTCACTCCTGTACCCTGAATATTCATGCCTTTTCATCTCCTTATGGTAGCTGCCGTTCGTTTAGCAATTGTTCGAATAATTCATGCAACTGCTGACGATTCCAGCCAAAATTCGCTCCTCGTGTAATCACTTCATCCAGTAGCTGACGAATCTGCTGTTCGCCTAAACGTACACGCTGCTCTTCCTCTACCCTGGTAACAAAAGTACCTGTTCCCTGACGGGTTCGTAATAAGCCTTCATTTTCTAAATCCTGATATACACGCCGGATCGTAATCACACTGCATTTCAGCTCTGCCGCGAACTCTCGAATGGAAGGAAGTAATCGCCCTTCTTCAATCTGTCCGCTTAAAATGAGCGCTCGTAGCTGATCTTCGACCTGACGGTACAGAGGCTCTGCACTATTTTCATTAATCTGTACCGGTATTCTCATACATCTCGCCTCCGTCTTTGACCCGTACCTCTCTCTCGCTTCAGCTTCATACCAGATCACGTACTCTTGCTTTTCGATAAATAACGCGAAACGAGAATATTAAAGTTACCGCCGCTATGGCCAGCGCGATCCACATAATTGGAGAAGCGAGCTGATAATCGATCGCTGCCTTCATCACCATACTGCTAGCATGCTTATTGATCACAATACCAAGGATCGCAAGTCCGAATAACAGCACCGTGCTAACGATACTCCAGAATAGATATGTCTTTTGACGGACTGCATATTCCATATAGACATACATTGAAGTCAGGATGAGACCCAGTGAAATCCAGCTAATGGCATAGGTCAGATACGCGGTAATATTCATACCTGGAATCGTATGCGCTCCGACAAAATAGATGAGTCCGAAAAATAAAATGCTGTTGTATAGAAGCATAATGCCCATAACCTGTAATCGACTACCCAGCACCGCTGAAAATGGAATCGGTAAGCTACGGAAGTAAATCATCTGCTTCCGATACGTATCCTCCTTCATCAATCGGAAGGAACGACGGGAGTAATCGATACTAAGAAGTGGTGCTGTGACGAGCATCAGAATATCTAACAACCCATAATTTAGAATTTCGTTTTGATTGGTGTAATATAAAAATCCGACAATCACACCCATGTATACCATCATTAGCGTCGACCAGATGAACATGATACCATTCGATTGTAGTTCCCGTCTGGTTATCAGCCATCCCTGTTTGAAATCAATCATACGTACACCCTCTCTGTTATAAATAATAAGGTTATCGTTAGATTACGTTGCTCGTATGTTGTGTGTGTATAGTGTATATATCGTTATATACAGTATATACACAGTATGCACACTCCAGCAACACATTTTTTGAATTTTACTGGAATGAATTTGACATCCATTTACTCGCTAGATCGCTTCGTTGTAGACAGGAAAAGGCTTAAACGATGATCCAGCATAATATAAACACAGAAAAAAAGTCCTCTGGCCAATTCGCCAAAGGACATATTCTCATACTTATCATATTTTAAAATGTTAAATGCAATTGTAAAATCACTGTTCGTGATTACCGTAAGCACCAGCCAGCATAACCGATGCATGTGCGATCTTCATTCGGTCAGGAAACGGACGAATTAATTTTGTGCATTTCGTCCTCTACGAGAAGCGTGAGTTCTTCTTCGTATCCGCCAGTAATGTGATACTTGCGCACATATTCTTTTACGAATTTTTTTGGATCCTTAGGCCGGAAGATTCTTGTCATCTCCCGTAGACTTTCCTTGACTTCATTGTGACCTTTAGTTGCCATGGAATTCCCTCCCCAAAACGTGCCTTGTTTGTGAGACGCCGAAAAGATCCTTAGCTGTGTCTTATAGTATGAAGTTATCTGTCTGTAGTGTGATCTTCGTAGCACTTGCCAACAGGCATTTATCCCAAAAATTACCCCTGGCTCATGCATGTGAATCAGTCCGGCTATAGCTCCTATCTGGTATACAAGGCCGATATTGCCCTTCATATTGCTGCAATTGTCTTGCTTGAGGGCGCCTCTCTGGCGTGCTGACCCGGTCAAGAATGCTGCTGTGTTATCAGCACTTATCTAAGCACCATCTTTCCCTATCATATCACATTCTGTGCTTGAAAAGCACACCCAGTTTGTAAATCGAGCAATTTGGCAATGCTTAATAAATCAATGACACACCCGGCACCGTTCTCAAGCGCTGAAAAGTGGGTAATACTAACGATACAATCCAAGCAGCATCGCACTTTATGCTATGCCAGAACAGGCAAAACTGGACAACACCTGTACAGGAGCTTTACTATAATGTACTTAGCAGCCCTATCTTCTCCAACCGATATAAAGTTGTTACCTGAAGCTAGAGGTTATGTATGAATTCCTATAGGATCTATATCGAAATCGGTCACAAACACGGGAAAGTGATTATAATAGAGCTATACGAACTAATACCCCTGTCTGTAAACGAATAGATGGTATCCCTTACGGCTACCTGTGCAGCGAAGCCAAATCATTTGACCAGGAGAGGACATCCGTATGCAATCTAACTCTTGTGTTCTGATCTTGTATGCAAGCTATGGCGATGGCCATCTTCAGGCAGCGCGATCATTACAAGAAAGTCTATTATCGCAAGGGATCGAGCGTGTTATTTTGCTTGATCTGATGGCTGAGGCGCATCCGCTCATTAATGAGCTGACCCGTTTTGTATACATGCAAAGCTTTAAGACGATCCCGCATCTGTATGGCTGGGTGTATAATATGACGCGCGACATGAAGGCGGAATCGCCATTTTCCAACTGGCTGCATTCGTTCGGCATTCGCCGTCTGCGCGAAGTGCTGGAGCAGGAGCGTCCGCAGCTCATTGTGCACACCTTCCCGCAGCTTGCGCTTCCACATCTGAAGACGCGCTGGGGGCTAACGGTGCCGCTGATTAACATTTTGACCGATTACGATCTGCATGGACGCTGGCTGCATCCTCATATCGATCATTATTATGTGCCGTCCGAGCAAATGCGTAATGAGGCGATTCAGCGTGGCATCGCTCCGGCTCGAATTAGCGTGACTGGCATTCCGCTGCATAGCAGCTTTGAGGCGATTCCTGTTGATTCCGAGTCACGCTTACATACACGCAAACAATTGCGACTGCAGGCGGGTCTTCATCCGGATAAAAAGACAGTGCTGCTGCTGGCTGGTGCGTATGGGGTGCTACGAAACGTACGCGATGTGAGTGAAGTGGTCGCACAGCGTGGCGATGCTCAGCTCGTCATCATCTGCGGTAAAAATGAACCGTTACGCCGTGATCTGGAAAAGCGCTACGGTGATGTGCCCAATGTGCATATATACGGGTTTACACGCCGGATGAGTGAATGGATGCTGCTAAGCGATTGCGCCGTTACCAAGCCAGGCGGTATTACGATGTCCGAATGTATCCGCTGCGGCTTACCCGTATTCCTGCTGCGTCCTGTTCCGGGTCAGGAGCTTGCCAATGCGCTCTATCTACAGCAGCAGGGGATCGCTGAGGTGTGTCATTCCCCGACATTACTCGCTGCTGCACTGAGTGAGATGCTGGATCATCCGGAGCGACTGGATATAATGCGGCAAAAGATGGAGCATATGCAAATGCCGGATGCCGCCTCATGTATCGCTGGCGATCTGGTGACGCGGTATATGCAACAGCCTGCGGTTGGCACGAAAGTGATGCCGATACCGGTTCTGCAGGGCAATGCCTATCGATGATATACAAAGAAAGCCGATGACATGCAGAGAGCTGCGCTTAAATACTTCGGTCGAATGGAATACAGTTGCAAACGGATGGCGTTATGCCGGAGCAGAAGGATGCTCGAATAAATAGAAGAAGCGGCGTGAATGCTCGTTAACTCCGAGCATCCACGCCGCTTTTTGTATAATCGGACTCCAGCTTTAATCAGCAAATTGCACTTCACCGTCAGCAAGCCCGGCAATGCGCACAAGCGATTCCAGACGATAGCCTTCACCTGTGAGCAGTGCTGCCCCAGGCTGGAACGACTTCTCGATCACAATACCGATGCCTGCCACCTCAGCACCCGCCTGCTGTACGATCCGAGCCAGTGCAAATGCAGCTTCACCATTAGCCAGAAAGTCATCAATAACGAGTACGCGATCCCCAGGATGAATAAACTTCTTAGAGACGGTAATATCATTACTCTGCTGCTTTGTATAGGAATACGCAGTCTCTACGAAAATATCCTCGGTCAATGTCAGCGACTTTTGTTTCCGGGCGAAAATAAGCGGCACTCCGATCTCCAACGCAGTCATGATGCCAGGTGCAATGCCTGACGACTCAATCGTCAGTACGCGTGTTACGCCTGCATCTGCAAAGCGCCTGCGGAACTCGCGACCAATCTCCTGCATCAGCACCGGGTCCATCTGATGATTCAGAAACGAGTCTACCTTGAGCACATTGCCTGGAAGCACAATGCCCTCTGTGATTACTTTGTTGCGTAATAATTCCATATTATTGTAGCTCCTTTGGCATGGGATGTTCCTGCAATGAAAGGTGCAATTGTCCACGATTTTCAAATCGTCAAAATGTACTCATACTATACTCGATTTGGGCTATATCTGCACAGCAAAGAGTGCGCTAAGCCCCTACCTTTTTCGGGCTTACACAAAATTGTTACAGTTTTTTCCCAATTTCAATTTAATTTTACGCTAAAATAGCCGATATATATGTAGATTGTTCAAATTTATATAGCGTATTTCGGAATATAATAGAGTAATGAAGCTGTTTTTTTACCCTTTTTCCAGAATGTGAGGATTCTTTAAACAGGCTTTACATAAAATAGACAAGCCGCTTTTGCCTGAACATACGTTATAATCTTTATGGACTACTTTTTACTTCTTGCAAGATTTGTTTATATATAAAAAATAAGACTTATATGTTCATAAATGGCATATAAGGGAATTAGATCTATTTTTGCGAATCAGATGCCAAGTGGGAAATGCTATCACATCATGCTATAATTTATTTACTGTCTGCGGCTTTTTTCCTATTTCTTGATTGCCGGGTCGCATACATTATTGCTTCACTAGGAGGTCTTTGTATTGTTCGCCCAACGCCTCAAACAGCTTCGTAAACGACGAAATATGTCGATGAAGGAAGTCGCGGATTATGTCGGAGTAGCCAAAAGCACGTATGCGGGCTACGAATCAGGCTATCGCCAGCCTACACTCGAAACGATTCAGGCGATTGCCACCAAGCTCAGCACCACATCCGATTATTTGCTTGGTTTAACAGAGCAGTATGATCCTACCCCACAGAACACCAATGCCCGAGAGTTTTTGAATTATGCACATCTACACTGGGATGGCGTGCCTCTTGAGGATGAAGATCTGCAGTTAATCCGGCAATTACTGGAACGTGTTGTGCGGGATCGTGCGCATTCGGAGGAAGAACACCATTAATCATATTCGTACCCTCACTTCTGGAAATACCATTGTTGCAGCGTCTCATTATTCCTTTCTTTTATCCGAACCTGTAGAGTTCTGTCCAGAACTTGATCCGGAATCCTGTATAGCAACCTGTGTATCACCCTGTATAGTAACGACTCGATGAAGCCGGCTTCACCGCTCAGATGAAGTCGGTTTTGTCATGCCCTTTACAATAGAGCACCGCCTTTTCTATGTCTTGAGACGCAGTCTATTTTGGCTTGAGCTAACTGGTACTTATGGCGCATATCCGTCTTTTGCATACAATATAAATCATTTCTGTAGCTTGCTTTGAGCTTCATGCAGTAAGCATATTGTCTATATAACAATAGCGAAACGATAAACAGCGTAAAAAAGCCACCGACGTGTACAAATACAAGCATCGGCAGCTTTTTGGCATGGTTTGAAAGCGTTATACTTTTTGGTGAAGACGGAGTCTCCATCCCACCCTGATGGTGGAATGGAGACTTGTTTCAATTTACAAATAATGGTTCAAATTTGGGTTATTTGGCTACTATAACATTATCCCGAAGCAATGACGGGCGACCCATCGAATGGTAGTCAAAACGTGTAGCCTTGATGCGATCCGCGCTGTATACATTACGTCCATCAATTAGCACTGGATTGCTCATAACCGCTTCAACCTCTGCCAGATCGATATTGACAAATTCGCCCCACTCGGTCAGCAGGCAGATGGCATCGCAGTCACGCGCGGCTTCCAGTGCGTCAGATGCGTAAGTGATCGCCGGGTGATTGTATTCACGGCGGAAGTTGTCCGCTGCTACCGGGTCGAACACTTGAGGCAATGCGCCAAACTCAACCAGCTTCGGTACGATTTCCAGCGATGGTGCTTCGCGCACATCATCTGTATCTGGCTTGAAGGCAAGACCCCATACGGCAATCTTCTTATCCTTCAGCGTGCCGAGTGAATCGAGCAGCTTGTCGATCACGGCCCAGCGCTGAGACTGGTTCACTTCAACAACCGATTTGAGCAGCTTGAAGTCGTACTCTACGTTACCAGCGATCTGGATAAGTGCATGGGTATCTTTCGGGAAGCAAGAGCCGCCATAACCGATACCTGCATTCAGGAACGATGCGCCGATACGGCGATCCATACCCATACCGCGTGCTACCTGATCCACATCCGCACCTACTTTATCGCAGATGTTCGCAATTTCGTTGATGAACGAAATTTTGGTTGCCAGGAAGGCATTGGATGCGTATTTGATCATCTCTGCACTGCGGATGTCGGTCACGACCAGATTTTCAGTCAGTGGCTTATGCAGCTCCAGCAGCAGGTCTGCCGCTTGCTGAGTTTCCACACCGATAACAAGGCGATCCGGATTGAAGGCATCCTTCACGGCCGAGCCTTCGCGCAGGAATTCTGGCATTGAAGCGGTAGCGAATGGCTGATCGGTCAGGCTGGCGATGATGCTGTTCACACGCTCGTTTGTACCTACCGGCACTGTACTCTTCACGGCAACAACGGTATAGCCTTTGATCGACAGTGCAATCTCGCGTGCAGCAGCTTCGATGTATTGCAGATCAGCTTCACCGGATGGAAGCGGCGGTGTACCTACGGCGATGATGATCAGATCGGATTCGGGCACCGAACCGCTCAGGTCGGTCGTGAACGACAGGCGGCCTGCTTCAACGTTACGCAGCATAATTTCCTGCAAACCGGGCTCATAGATCGGTACGCCGCCCTTGTTCAGCGTTTCGATTTTCGCCGGAATTTTATCTACACAAGTAACGGTATTACCGATTTCTGCAAAGCATACGCCGGACACCAGACCCACATATCCTGTACCAATAACCGTAATTTTCATTATCCACACTCCCATTTCCGATTTAGTTTGGGCGTTGCCGCCGTTATTCAGATGACCTGGAAAACCTCTATTCATGGTTTATGCTTATCAACCGATATAGTCTGTATAGCCTGACTCTGTACGATGCCTTTTCCTGCCGGCGAATCATCCCGGACAGTGCAATGCGGCGCTTCGTCAGGCAACCTACCTTATCTATATGTGGAGGCTGATTATGATGAAATATCAGGGAAATCCGTCATTTGCCAAAGGCTGTCTCTGGGGTACTGCATTGTCTCTGCTGCTGTGGGCAGCGATCTTCACTGTTGCTATTGCACTACGCTAAAGAATAGCCAGGCAACATTCATTCTGTCGTGAGCGGTCGTTTAGACACTCACATGCTGAAGCAGATTACTGATATACCGTGTAATATCGGACAGCACGCGACTGTGCGGTATTTCATCTGGCAGTAATGACTGCGTCTCTACTGCACTCGGATTCAATTCCAAACGATTCAGATCAAGCCTGCTAATCTCGTCCCACGACATGAGCCTTAGCGGATGATCTGCGGGAATAGCATCCAGCGTATGCCGATCTTCATAAAATCGACTGCGATTTAATAGCAGTAGCGGCTTGTTCAGCACCACCGCTTCGCCGATCGTACCCCACCCGGGCTTCGTAATGACCAGATCGGCAGCGGCTACATAATTTTGCGATTCGCTATAATCGGGCGGAATCCGATGAATATGCTCTCGCTCCACCGTCATATTGGATGACACGATAAAGGTTGTATGTTCACTGTCCCAGATGGGTAGCTTCTGCAGCTCCTCCACCTCGATACTCATGCCAAGCGCGAAAAACACGATGCGTCGTCCATCTCCCGCCAGCCTGTGCCGAATTCGTTTGACTTCAGCGGCATCCGGCTGGCGGCAGAAGAAGCCAGTATGGATACGATCCTTGCAGCCCCATGCCGGTTCTGCGCAGCCTGCCAGACCGATAAAATGATCCATCTGTGCATAAGCAGCACGCAGTTCATTCAGCTCCTGCGGCTCCAGCATATCCCGATACGCGGTATACCAGGTAAAATTCGATATGCCCAGCGATTCGATGCCTGCATGAGAAGCAGCAACAATCGGAATCGGCGAAATATCACTAATGACGAGCTGTGCCCGTCTTCGCAGTAAGAATTCACATTCCTGTGTGACTCTTTCATCAAACAACGACATATCATGTCTGTATTGCTCTCTCAGCCCTTGAATATCGGCTGCAATCGAATCATGCTGCAATACATAACCGGTATCCGAGAACAGTGTTCTGAACTCCAGTTGATGATGACCTTGAAAGGGCTGCAATGATTCGTACAGAAAGCCCAGCGCCTTGCCACAGTTGATCACCAGATGCAGCGGTACGGGACTGTCCGCTAGCAATTGCCGAATGACCGCGATACTGCGAGCCGCATGGCCGTATCCGTAATCGGATACGTAATACGCAATGACCGTCAGATCTTCATGCAGTTCTGTGCGATGTCTTCCCATGAATGGAACAGCTCCACCAGTCTATTTTCGCGTTCAAACATTCCCGTTTGTACGACGATAAACTCCATCTCACTTCGTGCTCTCAAGCTGTGCATCGCCTTCACCGGGATATGCAGCACATTGCCTGCGCTCACCTGCATCATATTGCCATTCAGGACGAACTCGCCTTCACCTTTGACGATTGTCCATACTTCTTCACGCTCGGTATGGGAACGATAGCTCAGGTTATGATCATGCTTCAGACCGATTCGCTTCGTTGACACGCAGCGTCCATCCTCATACGTCTGATCATCCAGCACATGCACCCAGCCCCATTGACGCTCTTCAAACATCGGACCCTGATCAAAGTTCACCAGTTCCTTCAGCTTCGGACTGCTGGCTTTGTCGGATACGAGAATACCGTCCGGACTTACCGCAACGACCACATCCTTCATGCCCAGCACCGTTACCGGAACCTTCGTTTCGTTCACCAGATGCGTATTTTCGCAATCGTCACTGATGATGCCGCGTCCGATTTGGATATTGCTCATTTCCTCGGTCAAGGTGTTCCATGTACCCAGGTCTTTCCAGTAGCCGGTGTACGGTACAGCCACGATATTTGCTGCCTTTTCGACAACCTCGTAGTCAAAGCTGATCTTCGGCAGCTTGCTATAATTTCTCAGTAGCTGTTCGTATTGGATCGGCAATCCCTTTTGCTCCAGCAGATTGATGATGTAACCGAGACGGAAGGCGAATACACCGCAGTTCCACAGTGCCTTCTCCGCGATCAGTTGCTCAGCATACGCTTCGCTTGGTTTTTCCTGAAAACGACTTACCTGACGGATGCCGGTTACAGTCGTTTCGCCGGAAGGAATAATATAACCGTATTTGGAAGACGGATACGTCGGTTCTACACCGATCAGTGCCAGATCAGCCTGCGATTCATCAATCGCATCCTCCAGACTGCGCACCGTCTCGAAAAAGTGATTATCAACATAAGGATCAACTGGCAAAATTGTAACGACCTCGTCCAGGCTGACACCTTTGATGGAATACAGATAGGTTGCCGCTAAAGCAATAGCGGGAAACGTATCCCTTCTGTCCGGCTCGACGATCAGCGGTACGTCCGCACCGACCTGACTGCGCATAATCTCAACCTGAGATTTGCCTGTTGCGATGTAGCTCGACTCGCTCAGTCCGCTGGCATCTAGCTGGTTCCACACCCGCTGTACCATCGAGACCAGTTCGCCCTGCTCATTTTCCAGCACTCGCAAAAACTGCTTGGATCTCGCATCATTGGACAGAGGCCACAGACGCTTTCCTGAACCTCCGGATAAAAGGATAAGTTTCACTCCAATCCCTCCTATGTTTTCTGTAGTTTGGGTATTCCGTTTATGTGCAATGAACGTATGTTGACGTCCACTCCCTGTGATCGTTACCTTGATTCAGGCAGCATGCTTGGGGATGAGGACGGTGTAACCATCGATAGCAATAGCTGCCGGTATTTCTCCAGTGATACATCACGGCGTAAATATTTCTCCAGATAATCGCGGCCGTTTTGACCGACGCGCTGTAGCTCCAATGCATCCAGCTCGTACAGCTCGCGAATGCGAGCCGCTACATCGTCATAATGCTGTGGCTCGGCAACCTTGCCGCAATAGCTTTCCACAATCAGTCGATGTGCTTCACTGCCTTCCTCCAGCACGCCCATGACCGGCTTACCGGCTGCCATCACGCCATAGATTTTACTTGGCACGGATACACCCTTGATGCCCTTCTGATTCACAACCAGATGCACATCTGCGGCATTGAGCGAATACTTCAGGTCTTCTTTAGGCTGAAACGGAAGAAAGCATACCTGACCGGATTCAATCAGTCCATGTCTGGCTGCATATTCCTGCATTTTGCTCTTCATCGCGCCTTCACCGATAAAGGCAAACACCAGATCCTTGCAATCCTTCAGCTTCGGCACAATGCTGATCAGGTTTTCCAGATCATAGTACAGACCGAGATTACCGGAATACATCACAATGAATTTGTTCTCCCAGCCGTGCTGGCGTACAAATTCAGCAACACGCGGATGATCCTTGGCAAGCGGTACAATCTCCTGCTCATTCGTCCAGTTGTTGATGACCGTGTTCGCAATCTGCTTGCGTCCACCAAAGCGACGATCCAGCGTTTCCTGCATGTCCTTGCCGACCGTGATCACATGATCGGATAGGGAGCAGTTAATATTGTCAATCATACGTGCGATATTGAAAATCCATTTCCGATCCGTATAGCCAACCGCTTCGGCTTGCTCCGGATTGAAATCCTGAATGTTGTAAATATGCTTGGAGCGCTTGAACAGCTTGCCGATCGTACCGATCAGTCCACCGAGTACCGGGGGCGTCGAGATCGTATAGATAAAGTCGGTATTCTTTTCCTTGAGTAGCTGATATGTGGCGAACCAGAAATACGTAGAGATGTATTTGATTCGGCTCAGCTTGTTCTGCTTATCCACCTCAGGGAGACGGATACGTACAACCTCGATATTTTCCAGACGATCGCGTAGCACACGTCCCTTGCTTGCATCCGCACCGCCATAGCCCGGCGGGCATTCAGCGATAACAGTAATGTCGAAATCGTGTTGCAAGTACAGACACAGCTCCGTCAGCAACTGCCCGGTTGAAGCATAATCGGGATAGAAGTAGTTGATGACGAACACGATTTTCGGCTTGTCTTTCATAACGGTATCCCTCCTTTGCATCTCAAGTTGAACTCATTTCACGATGTGTACAGCAGGCTTTGGTTCCTCCTTGGGAAAACGGTGTTTGAAAAAGGCTGCCGGGAATCCGATATGCACCTCATTGCGCGGAATATCCTTCACAACGGTGCTGCGTGCGCCTGCAACGCCAAGTTCATGGATCGTAATACCCGGATAAACGAATACGTCGCTGGCTACCCACGCGCCATCCTTGATCACAATCGGTTTTGTAATCAGTCCGAAGGTGGGGTCGCTTAATTTATGACTGCCGGTGCACAGGTACGTATTTTGCGAAATGACGCACTGGCTACCGATAATAATCTCGTCGAGGCTGTAAAATTCGACATCGTCACCGATCCAGGAATGCTCCCCGATGGTCACCTTCCACGGATACGTAAATTTGGCTGAAGCACGAACCCGCACACCGGGTGCAAGCTTCGCTCCGAACAAATTGAGCAGGAATCGTCTCCAGCCGTACATATTATGCAGCGAGAAACGGAACAGCGTTCCCTGAACGAACCACCAGATCAGGCAATACCAGCCTGGCTTGCCGCGTGAATACTCCGCCTGACTGTACTGATCGAGCCGGATTTGCGTCATCTCCGTTCTCCTCCTTGTTGGTTAGGCTTGATTGGATCATCTCAATGAACGTAATCCATCATGAGCAGCAGCTATGCTCGTCATGAGCGGCTGTACGTTGACTTACGCTTAGCTTACTTTTACTTACTCGGCCTGCGGTGACTCGGATGAATACACCGGCTTACCGGGCTGGCGATCAATCGCCTTGTTCAGTACACGATCCAGCTTGTCGGCAACAACCTCATGGGCACAATCGCTTACGAGCCACTCCATCGCACGTACCGGATACAGGCTGTATTGCTGTGGATGCGCCAGTATTTCATTTAATCCGGCTGCAAGTGAGCGTGGATCATCGTTGTCATAGGTGACGAACATTTGCTGATTAATCGTATTGATATCGGACACACCGGAAGTGAGTACCAGCTTGCCGTATTTGATATATTCAACGACCTTGGACGGGAAGGAGCATTCGCTAAATGGAATCTTCTCCCGCTGTGTGTTAATGAACAGGTCTGCCGTTTCCATCAACTGACCGTATTCGTTATCATCCAAAAAGCCATGAAAGCTAATCGTAATGCGAGTATGATGGAAATCCTGAATGAATCGCTTCAGCTTATCCTCAACCGGGCCGTAGCCAGTAATATGCAGCTCCAGCGGACGTTCGGTGTGGATATGTGGCAATGCATCCAGCAAAATCTCGATCCCACGATCATAATCAAGGCGCCCGGAGTACACCATGCGCAGCGGACGATCTGTACCCAGATCGACTTCTCGTACCGGCTTCAGTCGTGCCGGATGAACCGTGCCGCCACGGACAACAGTATAGTTGTTTGTGCTGACCCGCTTTTTCAAGACAGAGGTGACGAGTATCGCACCATCCAGCAAGCGATTGGCGAACTTCTCCACCGCAACCGAGATTTTTTTGTAATGACGGTTCGTTTCGGTAACGGCGTAGATGCCATCCTCGTATTCGATCAGCAGCGGGACACGGAATAACATTTTGAACAGAATGGCTGGTAATGCGGTTTCTAATCGATAGTTGTAAAATACGACTGCACGCGGCTCCTTCTTATGCTCTCGATTCCAGCGTACGAGCTGGAAAAATACTGTGAACAATGTAACGAGCAGGCTAACACCCTTCATATCGATGTTGCCCGGATACACTACCTCGCTGCGCTTACCAATCGGGTACGTATCACGCTGGAACCATTTCATCGTGCCGCGCTTGAGCAGTAGCGGCGAGATGACTGTAATGTCGTTGCCGCCCTTCTCCATCGCATGAAGGATACAATCAATCTTCTTATTGCCTGCGGTATGCTTGGCACTATAGCCCCTTTTCTGCTGCAACTCGCTGTTGACGTAAGGGGCGACGTATGCGACTGACTTCGTTGGCACGGACTTCACCTCGCTCTGTGTGTTCCTGTGCTTGCAATCGGCTGGTGTCAAGGAACATCAGCACGATGAACAGCGGCTGGAACAGCATATTTTCAGTAGAGAATACGATCAGCAGTCCGATAAAGACAAGCAGCGCCTGCACGACGCCTCCGATCGGCCGGAGCAACTGAAAGTAATAATAGATCATTAAAATAAGCAGCATCGGCAAACCAAATTGATAACCGAAGGTGAGTAACGAGTTCGACGAATCTGGAATGCTGTAACGCTCCATCAAAATCTCGTTATTCTGAAAGCCCCAGCCAAGCAGCGGCTTCTCAATCATTAGCTCCAGATTGGAGCTGGTATCCAGTGAGCGACGATCAAACGATGCATTGCCATCCTGAAACTTGTCGGTGATAACACCGCTTTGAGCGATAAATACCGCCAGCGGTACGAACAGGAACAGCGACAGCAGCATACGTGAGATCTGCTCGCGCTTGCCGTTACGAATGACATAAGCGAGATAGAGCAGCGCACAGATCATGTAACCGGATGTGGACATCGTGGTCAGCAGCGTTGCCGTTAGGATAACCAGACGCCATTTCATCAGCTTTTTATTCATGAACAGGGTCAGGAAAATCCCAAGATTCAAGAATACCTGATAGGCGCCCGGCTCCCAGAAAATGCCCTGATTCCGCGACATATTCCACAGTCCGTACACATGAAACGGAGTGATCCGGTACGCACCGCCCCAGACGCTTGTCGGTTGAATCAGCTCCCGCACAAGCGCAGCGTCGAATGCACCGAGCAGGTAGAATGGCATTCCTAGAATGGCTAGCGCCAGAATGAGCCATTGGTAGCTCTTGGCAGCCTGTCTCAGATCCAGTCGATTCAGCACCATAAATACCGCCATAATCTTCAGGATCAGTCCGGCATAGCCCCCGATATTCGTACGGTACATGAGCATATTGCCCAGAATGACGATCATCACCAGCAGCAAAATCAGAAACTGCCTCGGCTCAATCCGCTTCGGAAAATAAAACACCACCGCGACCGCAAACAGTACCATAATGAAATCCGAATACAGCAGCTTGCCGAACAGCACCGAACCTGAGGTAACGACGATGAGCGCTACCGCAATAAAGGTCAAAAACTTATTTTTCACCGTGATGTCCGGCTGAGCGGACAATGTATAAGGATTATTCATCATGCTTCTATCACATCCAGATGTTTGATCACCCGGGCAGGCACGCCGGCTGCAATACAATTCGCCGGTATCGATCCTGATACAATGCTGCCCGCGCCGATAACACTATTTTTGCCAATTGTGACTCCCTTGAGTACAACCGAGTTGGCGCCAACCCACACATTGTCTTCAATGACAGTAGGAGCTGTGCCAATATCGGCACTATTTTTGTTAAACCGTCGTCCTTCCGGCTTGATCGGATGAAAGTCGGTATCGCTAATTTGCACATTGACGCCGAGCATAACCTCGTTCCCAATCGTCACACTCGACATGGCACAAATGCTTGCGCCGCTAATGCCCACATCATCACCAATCGTGATCGTCGCGCCGCTTGCCAGTGTGCGAATGACCGTGCGATGATTCAGCCCGATCGGGTTGCTGTAGTCATCCGAGCACAGGATGCAGTTGCGACCAATCGTTATGCTGCTGCCTGGCTCCTTGTCTACAATGGGCACACCGACCGCAATCAGATTCGCACCGACCGTAATCCGCTGCTCGCGGAGCATACGGCGTGTCACCCAGGTAGCGCATTTTTTGAAAATTTTACGTTTGATTCGGATAAAAGAAGTGATCATACCGGCTCCCTAACAAAGAATCGATTATAAAATTCAAACGTGCGTTTCGTATTTTTACGAGCGTCAAAGTTTTCCTGTGCAAATTCCAGTGCCTGCTGTCCCAGTTTCTCATGCAGTGCACGATCATTACCGATTCGCACCATATACTGTGCCATCGCATCATAGTCACCTGCTTCAAACAGATAACCGGTCTTGCCTTGCAGGATCAGCTCGTTCGGCCCGCCGATATTCGTACCGATCGACGGCTTCTTCATCGAAGCTGCCTCGATAATGCTACGCGAGAAGTGTGGCTCCACGAACGGGCACATCATCACATCGCTGGCAGCGATCATTTGCGGTACATCATCGCGGAAGGCGAGTGGATGAATCTGATCATTGCCCGCGCACGCCTGCATCACTTTATCTTCATAGGCGTTATTTTTGTTGAAATAAAAGCCACCGACGATCAGCTTGAACTTCGGATTTGCTCCCGCAATTTTGTTAAATGCGTTGACCATATCAAGCACACCATTGCCGTGTACGATACGACCGATATACAGGAACACGATATCGTCATCTGCGAGTCCCAGCTCGCGGCGTACCGGAGCGCCATTCACGTCCGGGTTGTACGATTTGAAGTCTACGAAGTTATATACGATATCCAACTCGCGTCCATCACTATCGACCGTCTCGGAATCAAACTGGTCAATCGAGATATAGCCATCCACGTATTTATGATTCATACGCTTTAAGATGTTACCGGCAAACGAGTTCAGCAGCGGCTCACGCACATGACAGACAACCTTCGTCTCTGGCGATACTTTCTTTGCCGCTCTGGCAACCTGGAATAAGCATGTGCTATTCAAATGGATAATGTCTGGCTTGTATTTACGAATGTATTTTTTAGCTTGAAAGTATGTTGGCAGGGCACCGATCAGATTACGAACAAACAGCTTCGGCGTCATACCGGATACCGTTGAACCGTGGAAAGGAAACATCCCTTTCGCTACCTCCACCGGCAACCCACCCGATTCCAGCAGCTTCACCGCAGGGCCGTTACGGATCGTGAGCACATTCCCCTGGAACTTCTGCTTATCCAGATGGCTGATCAGATAAGTAAGACTTCGTGGTGCGCCACCCATGTGACCCGAATGATGGACATACAGTACCTTTTTCAATGCTTATGCCTCCTTCGTGAGTTTAAGAATTAACTTTATTTAGATTAGATTGATTGAAGTTGGTTTTAGATGTATTTTTTGAATAAATCCATAAGTGAAATGAGTTGCATTTGCTTAAATGCACTTGAATATAAAGCAGCTCAGCGTTTAACTTTTGAAACGCGACCGAGAAACGTTTATATACGCAGTCTAGATTTTGAGGTCACTTTAAACGCGAGCTCTAGAGTAGTGAAAAGATAATTTTGCCAGTATGCACGAACGATTCTGTTGCGACAAGCATGTAACGCAGGGAAGGAAATAAGGGAAAAGGACGACTTTGGAGCCCGGGAATCTACATGCACTTCTAATCCGTAGATTCCTGGGTTCCACCTGAGGACGTTCCCTTATTCCTTACCGGAGTGGTTGATATCTCAACGTCCCCGTTTGCGCATCGCTCCTGGCAAAATCATCTTTCACCTATCTAAGCTTGCTGCATCACATTCAAAAATATTTAAGACTTGATCCTACGTCACAAGAAAACCAGCCTTTTCATGAACAGTTTTCACAAATTTGAAGTTTATTTTCAATTTAGGAAGCAGGAAAGCATCGGTTCCCCGTAAGTAGGGGAACCTGATGTTCCGCGTGCCTATTCCTGATTGGTCGAAAGCTTGGCTTTGCCTGCTTTCAATCTACTGATCACTGCGGTAATCGGTGAGATGAGTGTTTTGGACATCATTACGCCGGATACCCTTGTTTCTTTGAACATGAAGGTGAAGGCGTAACTGGATACGATAAAGGCAAATACCGTACCGACCGCAGCGCCCATGCCGCCGAATAGCGGAATCAGGATCAGGTTGATGACGATCTTCGTGACGGCACCCATCACCTGGCTGATCAGCTCGAACCGATACAATCCTTCGCTGATAATCCATTTGTTCAGGGCAGCACGCATGAAGATGAACAGACATGCCCAGACGTGAATAACGAGAATGCTGATCGATTCCAGATAGGCTTTACCGTACAGGATCGAGATGACGGGCTTCGCCATCAGGGTGACGGTAATACAGATGCCCAGTGCAAACCAGAACAGCAGATTGTACAGCTTTTGTAGCTCGGCATGATAGACAGCCGGGCCTAGCTTTTTGTTTTTGATCATGCTCGGGAAGTACGAAGCGGCAACGACGGTCGGAATGACGTACCAGACTTCGGACAACCGGGCAGCAACGGCGTAAATGCCGACCGCTGTATCGTTGATCATGTAGCTCAGCATAACCTGGTCGATCTTCAAATAGATGATCGTGGAAATACCGGCGACAATGAGTGGCCATGAGCTGTTTGTTAGTCGTTTACCGAGTTGCCAGTTAAAGCTCCACTTGGATAGCGACACGCGCTTCATCTGTGTGAACAACAGGAACAGGTATCCTAGAATCAGCTCCAGCGCATACGATGCAGCGAACCAGATCAGCGAGGAATGGAATACGATCAGCAGCACCTTCATGACCGAGGTCATGGCAAAGGCAATCCCTTTCGCATAGACCGCATACTTCGCTTCCACGGTCGAATCGAACCACTGAGAAATGACATCCAGCGGCTGGAACAGCATATTGGCTGCGATAATGATGATACTCCAGCGAACCATCGCATCCTGACCGGGAATGGCAAAGGCAAGTGCAACCGTGATCGCAAAGGCGATCAGGCCGCTGACCATGCGCAATGTCGATACCGTGCCAAGAATCTCGTTTTTGTTATCCGGGTGCTCGACCAGCTCTTTGACGATAATGTTTGCCAGACCGAGCGGCACGACCGCCGCGATAATCGTCACAAATGAGATCGCAAAGTTGTACTGACCGAACTGCTCCGGTCCAAGATAGCGCGCGATCCAGATACTGACGATCAGGTTGATGCCAAGCCGCAGGAACTTGTCCATCAATTGCCAGTTACTGTTAAAGAAGATTTTGCGCTTTTCTGGAGTCATCGATAGCTTGCGTTTTATTTTGGCAATCGGATTAGCCATTCATAATCATCTCGCTTAATAGACAGGTACAGCCGATGGCTTCAGGGAATGACGCTTCAGATCAGCATCGACCATGTTTTTCACCAACTGTTCAAAGCCAACCTCCAGCTCCCAGCCCAGCTTTTCCTTTGCCTTCGTGCAATCGCCGAGCAACAGATCGACTTCTGCAGGACGAACGAACTTCTCATCGATGACAACATAGTCTCTCCAGTTCAGGCCCACATGGTCGAATGCGATTTGCACCAGCTCTTCTACCGTGTGCATCTCACCTGTAGAGATGACGTAATCGTCCGGTGTATCCTGTTGCAGCATCAGCCACATTGCTTTTACATAGTCACCTGCAAAGCCCCAGTCGCGCTTCGCATCGAGGTTACCAAGGCGCAATTCTTTTGCCAGACCCAGCTTGATCTGTGCTACACCGTCCGTTACTTTACGTGTCACGAATTCCAATCCGCGGCGCGGAGATTCGTGGTTGAACAGGATACCGGAGCAAGCGAACATATCGAAGCTTTCACGATAGTTAACAGTGATCCAGTGACCGTACAGCTTTGCTACACCGTAAGGGCTACGTGGATAAAATGGCGTTGTTTCCGCCTGTGGAATCGCCTGTACTTTACCGAACATCTCACTGCTGGATGCTTGATAGAAGCGAGCTTCCGGTTTAACAAGACGAACAGCTTCCAGCATGTTCGTTACACCGATTGCTGTAATTTGACCTGTTGCTACTGGCTGTGGCCAGGAGGAAGCAACGAAGGATTGTGCACCCAGGTTGTATACTTCATCTGGATCAGCTTCGCGAACCGCTTCGATCAGAGAACCAAGATCGGTCAGGTCTGCCGAGATCCATTCGATTTGATTTTTGATATGCTCGACATTTTCGTAGTTTGGTGTACTTGTTCTGCGGCGAATACCATATACTTTATAGCCCTTCTCCAGCAGCAGCTCTGCCAGGTAAGATCCGTCTTGTCCTGTTACACCCGTAATCAATGCGCTTTTCATAAATGAATTCCCTCCACCATATGTTTTTTGTATGATATCTTTTTTAATTCACTTGAATACTATGGAATTAGCGTACAGCCACGCTGCTCCGGTAATCCTCGTATACTGCGCGGATGCCTTCTTCAAGCGGAATGCTTGCTTTCCAGCCCAGTCCATTGATTTTGGTCGTATCCACCAGCTTACGCGGCGTACCGTCCGGCACAGAGGAGTTGAACACGAGTTCACCCTGGAAGCCGACGATATCCTTGATCAGCAGTGCGAGATCCTTGATCGCAATATCTTCACCAACACCTACATTGACAATCTCATTGCCCTCGTAGTTGTTCATCAGGAAGATGCACGCATCGGCAAGATCATCGGAGTGCAGGAATTCACGCTTCGGTGTACCTGTGCCCCAGATTTCGACGGTTGCCGAGCCGTTTTCCTTCGCTTCATGGATTTTGCGCACAAGTGCTGGTAATACATGCGATGTTTTCAGGTCAAAGTTATCGTTTGGCCCGTACATATTCGTTGGCATCGCTGAGATAAAGGTGGAGCCGTACTGTCGGTTGTACGATTCACACATTTTGATACCAGCAATCTTTGCAATGGCGTACGGCTCGTTCGTTGGCTCCAGCTCGCCAGTGAGCAGATACTCCTCTTTGAGCGGCTGTGGTGCATACTTTGGATAGATGCATGTCGAGCCGAGGAACAGTAGCTTTTTCACGCCATTAAAGTAAGCAGCATCGATCACATTCGTCTGAATGAGCAGATTGTCGCGAATGAAGTCTGCCGGAAAATCGTTGTTAGCCGCAATTCCGCCTACCTTCGCGGCAGCCAGGAACACATAATCAATCTGTTGTTCTTTAAAGAAAGCATATACCGCATTCAAATTTCGCAGATCCAGTTCTGCACTGGTACGATAGATGAGGTTAGTATAGCCTTGCTTTTCAAGTGCGCGCAAAATCGCTGAGCCGACTAGACCGCGATGTCCGGCTACGTAAATCTTGGAGTCTTTATTCATCAATAATCACCTCATCAAAAGTTAAATTTGTCATCAAAACGCGTCCTTCGCACCGAATAGTACTTTGACTGTTTTAACGAGAATAAATAAATCGAAAATTATCCCTCTTTTTTTGATATAATGTAAATCGAGATCAACCATCTCATCAAAGCTTAGCTCGTTCCGTCCGCTGACCTGCCATAACCCGGTGCACCCCGGTGTTACGCTCAGTCTCAGCTTGTCGCGTGGACTATATTCTTCAACTTCACGCGGCAATGGCGGACGAGGTCCAACCAGACTCATATCGCCGCGCAGTACATTCCACAATTGCGGCAATTCATCAATACTTGTTTTCCGAATAAAGCGACCGACTCTCGTGATGCGAGGGTCGTTTTTCATTTTGAACATCGCGCCTTCGACTTCGTTTTGCGCAAGCAGATCCTTTAACCTCTCCTCGGCATCTGAAACCATTGACCTGAATTTGTACATTCGAAACGGCTGTTCATCTTTACCGACCCGGGTCTGATAGAAAAACACCTTCCCCTTCGGATCTTCCAGCTTGATCAGAATGCCAAGTACAATAAAGAGTGGTAACAGGACGATTAACCCCAGCAGTGAGCAAATAATATCGAGCGTTCGTTTCACCAGCATATAAAACCGGAGTTTGGTGGTCATGCTGCCTACATGTCTCGCATAAAACTCGCTGTAGCTTGCTAAAGCCTCGGCTTCACTCCCATGTCTTGGAGTCATTATGCTTCACCTCTTGCCATCAGCACGTTCTTCTGCGCTTCTCTCTCCAGCACGTCCTTGAGAGAAGATAACAGCGGTGCTTTTAAATCTTCATTTTTCAAGGCAAATTCAATCGTGGTTTGAATAAACCCGAGCTTCTCGCCCACATCAAAGCGTGTGCCCTGGAAGTCATACGCAAATACCTGTTGCAGCTCGTTCAGTCGCTGAATCGCATCGGTCAGTTGAATCTCGCCACCTGCCCCAATTTGTTGCTCGCCCAGGAATTCGAAAATTTCCGGTGTCAGCACATAGCGACCCATGATCGCCAGATTGGATGGCGCCGTTCCAGGAGCCGGCTTTTCTACGAATTGACGTACTTCATGCAAGCGTCCGAACTGCTCAATCGGATCGATAATGCCGTAACGATGTGTCTGATGATCCGGTACAGTTTGTACACCGATGACCGATTTCTCTGTCACCTCGTACTGTTCGATCAACTGACGTGTGCAAGGTGTATCGGATTCAACGATATCGTCACCAAGCAATACGGCAAATGGCTCGTCGCCAATAAAGTTACGTGCACACCATACGGCGTGTCCGAGGCCTTTCGCTTCTTTTTGACGAATATAGTGGATATCGACTTTAGATGACTTCTGTACTTCATCCAGCAGATCCAGCTTGCCCTTTTCCAGAAGCGTTGCTTCCAATTCAAAGGCATTGTCAAAATGATCTTCAATCGCGCGTTTCCCTTTACCTGTGACGATAATGATGTCTTCAATACCAGAAGCGATCGCCTCTTCTACAATGTACTGAATGGTCGGCTTGTCCACGATCGGAAGCATTTCCTTCGGCATTGCCTTCGTTGCAGGCAGGAAGCGTGTTCCCAGACCTGCTGCAGGAATGATTGCCTTACGAACTTTCTTCACAAGATCACACCCTATCCCTTTTTTATTTGTTTCACATGGTGACCAGGCTGCATATATGTAGACTATGCTTTCTCCATACACGTAAGACACGTAAGAGACAGCACAGCCTGCCGAACACTACCATGCGGTCTGAAAGGATGCGTTATACTCTCTCCTTGCTCTGTATGGGATATAACGTATCATTTCAGACACTTGCAGGCAGCGTCGGTAAAAGCCGTTACCGGGCCTTCAACCCGTCCTCATCTTCATGCCTTTGACGATGTACGTCTAAGGCTGCACCTGCAGCCCACAGCATGACCGAGTGTCTCCAGTGATATGGGTGCAGGAGGCATTACCCCAAGCTTGGTCTATATTGTGTGCTATCGAACCTGTAGTAACCATCGCTATATGTGATGCTTCGTACAGGGTAATACACCTTTTGATGACACCTACACGTCATGTCGCCGCTTGCGCTTAATCGTGATAAGCAGCAGATAGCGTTTTGCGACTTGCCTGATTCAGTACCGCACCAAGAATACGTGCGCCTACAAATTCCAGACTGGTGATCGCCTTCGTAATATCTTTACGACTCTCGCCGCCGGCCTTGATCACAAGCACTACACCATCACACAGTGTGGTCGCTACCTGTGCATCCGTAAAAGGAAGAATCGGCGGCGTGTCGAGAATAACGAGATCATATTGCGATTTCACTTCTTCCATCAATGCTTCCATCTGACGTGAGCCAACGATCTCGGATGGATTCGGTGGCACAGGACCTGACGTGAGCACGCTCAGGTTCATCGTGCGACTCCCCTGAATGTTCTTTTCCAGATCGGCTGTATTAAACAGCACATTGGACAGTCCCTTCTCATTCGACAGATTGAAGATACGGTGCATCGCCGGATTACGTAGATCGCCATCGACGATCAGCACGCTGCGTCCGGTTTCGGCATAGGCGATAGCAAGGTTTGCTACCGTTGTGCTCTTGCCCTCACCAAGTGCTGCTGAGGTAACCAGTACGCTTTTGACACGGGCATCCAGACGGGAGAAGTCGATATTTGTACGCAGTCCCTTATACGACTCAGCGATGAGTGATTTCGGATTCTGCTTTGTAATAAGCGGCCATTTAAGTGTGGTTGGCACGTTCTCCACCTCCTACCAAAGGCTTTGCCGGTACATGTTCCTTTGCAGTCATGTCTTCCTCTGTCATTTTAGCGATCACGCCAAGCACCGGAAGTCCAAGCACATCGCGAATGTCTTCCTCCGTCTTGATCGAATCATCCATATACTCCAGCAGGAAGGCCACCGCAATACCAATCACAACGGACAGCACCAGCGCAATCAGTACGAAAAGAATTGGGCTGTTACCAATCGGAACGCCGCCGGCAGCCGGATCAGCCTGATCCAGTACAATGATGTTATCCAGATTCATAATCTGAGGCACTTCACTCTGGAACACCTTCGCAATCGCGTTCACCGTCTTGGCAGCACGCTCATACAATCCATCGGTTACGGTGAGTGACATCACCTGTGTCTCATTGACCGAGCTGACACTTACCATATTGATCAATTGTGTTGCATTCAGTCCCAGCTCCGGGTGATCCTCCACAACCTTGTTCATAATGGCTGGCGTTTTGATAATCTCCTGATATGTCTTAATGAGCTGAATATTGGAATTGATCGTTCCAAGATCCAGTTGATTACCGGTGCTACCATCTGACGCTTTCGGCGTGCTGTTAACGACCAGCTTCGCCGTAGCCGTATATCGGGGGGCATTGGTCATGAATGCGTAGGCAGCCGTTGCAGCCGTAATGACCACGACGATCAACATAATGAGCCAGAGGCGCTTCTTGATAATATTCAGATACTGTCTAATCTCCACTATGTCTCCTCCAGTAACTGTTAAGATAAGTGACTTCTGTAAACAACCACGTTTCATTGAACCTCACAACAGGAGGTTCGCAAACACTTTGTCTTGAATGGGCGGTCTGCTTTGTCATTCTGTGTTTGCCGATGTGGCCCGCATATCAGGTTGGCATTCCCCTTTCCGGCTTAAAAATCAACATGTACGTTTATTAGTTACATTATGTCATTTTTAAATTACAAATTTGTAACATGTTAAGAATAGAAAATAACGGCTTTCACTTCAATGTTAGATCAAGAGAGATTGCCGTTCTGTATATGATGACTGTTACAAAGCCGCGTACATTGCTTCTTACATCCATATTCCATATTTCGCTATGCAGTTGTGGGATGAAGCCAATTCCCGTCCTTGATAGTTATTCGTTTTGAATAACTTATGCGCTCATTATACTGCCTGATGAAAGCTTTGTAAACCACCCTGACTTGCGAAAATGGTTTCATTTACCATTTTTATGAAGATTGATTATCTTCTGCTGTCATGAATCCTTCCAAAGTTCCTCCATTGTTGATATGGTTCATGAGATCATCCACATTCGCTTGAATGCCCATTTTCTCGAAAATCATATCGATTAACAATGCGACGTTAATGCTTTTAGCGCTTTGTTCTGTGATGGGACGGTACATTTTATCCTGATAAACACCTTGCTGGTATGATATTTCTTGATTTAATGGGTAGCGGGCCAACGACAACCAGTCTGCCAGATGTCCATCCGATTTGCAAGTTTCGCTATCCTGTAGTGATGGATCGGTGGAAAGACGGTGGAAGAATGTCTTCACCTCATTCTTCTTTTCAATCCATGATTCATTAAGAACATACTGATTTCTCACATCAATTCCCTCCTATAATCCAGATGATACTTATTCGTTTTGAATAAATTATAATTTAGGTTATCTGAAAATCATGTCGAACGCTAGTCTAAAAATAAAACTTTATTTTTTTAATTTTCGACTTTGTGTATCTTTGGTTTTGGGCATTAAGGAACATAAAATGTCGTATTCTATCCCTTTAGACTCAGCCTTTTTTTCTTTTCAGAAATTTACAGGTCTTTCCGTCTAGTTCTCACCCTATTTACAGTTTACTTGGTAATTTAAACAGTTTTTAAGTATTGAAACTGGTTATATTTGTTAATTACGTTGGTTAATTATTTGTTACAATTGTTTGTATACGTTTACATTTCTTTAACCTCATGAATCTATTCCAAAAAGGTAGCAGGAATTTATATGTTTTTTGGCAAATATGTTAAAATGAAATCTGCCTACTGATATGTCCAAAGTTCCAAATCAGCCGATACGACATTTTTTACTACGAAATCTAGCAAAACGACCCATCTTTGAATAAAAAGGAGCTAAGAACTATGGGATTAGTCAAAGAATTTAAGGAATTTGCCGTCCGCGGCAACGTAATCGACCTTGCTGTCGGGGTTATTATCGGTGCAGCATTTGGTAAAATTGTAACTTCCCTGGTAAATGATATCATTATGCCACCTGTCGGGAAGATACTCGGCGGCGTTAACTTTGCCGATCTATTCATCAATCTGGATGAATTAACAGGCTCCAATGCCAAGCACTTCAATTCACTCGCTGAAGCTCAGCAAGCAGGTGTTGCGGTTATCGCCTACGGTCAGTTTATCAACAATGTGATCGACTTTCTGATCGTGGCATTATGCGTATTCTTACTTGTGAAGGGGATTAATATGCTCAAGCGCAAAGAGCATGCGAAGCCAGAGCCGGAGAAGACCACGCGTGCATGCTCGTATTGCACCAACGAAGTATCGATCAAAGCAACACGTTGTCCGCATTGCACATCTCAACTGGATACGGCTGCGACGACGGTGTGATTGTTTAGGGGGATTGTCTTCTAGCTTGAGTGGACTTAGGTGTGAAGGCTTCGATAAACAAGCGTGAAGTGATGAGGGTAAAGACTGGATTGGTTTGAACGAGGGATGATTTAAATGTAGTTGGTATGGGGAAGGCTGCCTTTGGCAGTCTTTTTGTTTTGCATGGCGGGAGGGGGAATGATCTGTTAGCTATCTCTGGTAGAACTTGTAGTGGTGGTGCATAATTGGGGTTTGATGATAGAAGGCGTGCATGCATATTGTGGTGTTGAGGCATCCATCACTTGCGGGAAGGAATAAGGGAACGTCCTCGGGTGGAGCCCAGGAATCTACGGAGTAGGAGTAAAAGTAGATTCCCGGGCTCCAAAGTCGTCCTTTTCCCTTATTTCCTTCCCTCCGTTCCGTGCTGCTTGCAATATACGTATTGCATTCTTAAAAGCCTGCAAGACATTAAAAGAGTTGTTTTCTATTATATGCTGGTATATGCTGGCTCTCGTTAAAACAAAGTAAGATTCGAACTAAACTAAATCAAAGTATTCTATGTATATTCTAGCAATCTTAACTTCATAATAGGCTATCTTGCTTCTTTTTGACTTCACTTATTAGTTCAAGCATTCGTTCTTCGTTTTTCGTTTTTCTTACCTCTTACCTCTTACCTCTTACCTCTTACAAATTATCGCATCGTTTGCTACTGCTTGTTTATATTTTTATATCTGTACCTTCGTCTACTTAGTTATATGATTATTAGATACTTATTTGATGGCTGTTCATTTATATTATTTACACTCGGTCTATACTTAGAGCACTTAGAGCCTTTTGATCACTTATAACACTCGAAGCACTTCGCTATTCCTTAATTATTAATCGCTTAGATGATACTGTTATTTTACCTGGGGCTTACTTTTGGTGGCTGTATTGTCTGTATTTTGGTGTGTTTCGTAAATATGCAAAACAAAGCGCCCTCGGAACAGTGAATGTTCGGTTGGGGCGCTTTATTTTATGTGAATAAGTGCTGTATGCTCATTTTTATCCTGCCAGAGTCGGTGCTGATGTTAGATTGGGCGGTTCTGGCTGGGTAGGAGATTCGATACGATATTCTTTAAGTCCCGGTCTTCTTTATATGTCTTCTCGCCTGTATCCAGCTCACGAATTTGAATATGCTGGTAGCTCGCACCCTGATTTACAGGGATATAACGCATCGGATCAGCCGCATCTACTTTTACTTCATACTTCATATCGTTTAACATCTCGGTCAATTGATTTACATTCGGAAGCTCATTTTCCTGTACAAAAACAAGTCCCCGTAGCGACTTGGTCTCCTGTTCATGAACCACATCAAATTTTACGATACATTCCATTTGGCTCTCCATCCTTTCTCTATTGTAGGGTATGGTATGCTGTAGTGGCGGCATCGTTTTAACCTCGATATAATGATGAGCATACATGACGTTCATACTTACGCGATGCCAGATCCAGCCAGCCGCTTTTCACCTACTTTACGGCTCACTATTATAATAGAAGAAACTCGATTAAAAAGATGTAAGATATTTAACTTTGCACAGATTATTTTTTATTTAGTTTGAGAAATATTCACAATTTTTCTTCTATTATAATAGTGTAATGCATGTGGCTTTAAATTGCTCAGGATACATGTGCATATCTCGTTTGTGGAACATACACCACTCCGGAAAGGAATAAGGGAATGGAATCCCGTCTCGCACAGGAATCTATCAATTAGAATATCATTGTAGATTCCCGTGCTCGGAAGTCGTAAGATATTTTGCTTTCGCAAAAATCACATTTCATTGAACCTCGTGTTAGAAAAACGCTAACACTAGAAGTCGTCCATCTCCCTTATTTCCTTCCCGCAGTGAAGTGCGGCTCACATCCATACGCGTTTACGCACAGGCTCATCTAGTTCAATCAATATAAAAATAGTGATTGTAGATTTTTCGCTTCAAGACTTGCTCTTTAGAATATTGAGTCCAAATCTTGCAAATGGCACTTAGCACTTAGCACTTAGCACTTAGCACTTAGCACTTAGCACTTAGCACTTAGCACTTAAAAATGCTGCGACACCCACAGAGCGAGGGCAAGGAAATAAGGGAAAAGGACGACTTACAGTGTTAGCGTTTTTCTAACACGAGGTTCAATGAAAAGTGATTTTTGCGCAGCAAAATATCTTACTGCTTCCGAGCCCGGGAATCTTCATTTCCACCTAATCCAAAAGATTCCTGGACT
>JBCNLJ010000043.1:0-48027 GCA_039595515.1 Paenibacillus sp.
TTAAATTCATACAGTGACAAGCTATCATTCCTTATTAATCACTGAATTTACTAGCAATAATACAGCAAACATACCTCGAAGCTCTAAAATGCCTCCACAGCAATCTTTTAAAACTGCTGCCTGCACGCACCAAGCGGAGGAAAAGGAATTGTCCAAAAGGCCGACCTTTAAGCCTGCAAATGTACCATCTCCAATCACAACATTTGCAGGCTTAACCGGAGGCCGTTGGACAATCCTTTTACGGAGCGCTCTCCAATGCTCCGCCCAGCATTTTAAATAAAAAAAGCTGATTCCCCGAAAAATTCAGGAAATCAGCTTAATGGGATTGTTGGAAAACGATTCAATAGAGCTCGCCTCAAAATTGCAGGCAATACACTCCATTAGCTATTGCGATAAAGCAAATAACACGTTCGTATTATGCCTGAATCGCGTTAACCAGCTCAACCACTTCTTCGGCTGTTTGCATATCGAGTGCTTTCGTAGCCAGCTCTTGCATTTCAGCTTTGGACAGTTTAGAGATCTGGCTGCGTGCAGGCAGAATGGAGCTTGCGCTCATGCTGAACTCGTCGAGTCCCAGACCGAGCAGCAGTGGAATTGCTGTTGCATCCCCTGCCATCTCGCCACACATACCGGCCCATTTGCCTTCTTTGTGTGCTGCATCGATAACCATTTTAACCAGACGCAAAATGGACGGGTTATATGGTTGATACAGATAGGAAACGCGCTCATTCATACGGTCAGCCGCCATTGTGTACTGGATCAGATCGTTTGTACCGATACTGAAGAAGTCCACTTCTTTAGCAAACTGGTCAGCCAGTACCGCTGTCGAAGGAATTTCAACCATGATACCGAGCTGAATGTTATCGGATACCGCAACACCCTCGGATACCAGCTTGTCTTTCTCTTCCAGCAGAACCGCTTTTGCTTGACGGAATTCGCCCAGTGTCGCGATCATTGGGAACATGACACGCAGTTCACCGAATACGCTTGCTCTCAGCAGCGCACGCAGTTGAGTACGGAAGATGTCCTGACGATCCAGACAAAGACGGATTGCGCGGAAGCCCAGGAATGGGTTCATTTCTTTTGGCAGTGTCAGGTAAGGCAGTTCTTTGTCGCCACCGATATCGAGTGTACGAACAACAACCGGCTTGCCTTCCATGCGCTCCAGTACGGTTTTGTATGCGTTGAATTGTACATCTTCCGATGGCAATTCGTCGCGACCCATGTACAGGAACTCGGTGCGGTACAGACCTACTGCTTCGCCGCCGTTATCGATAACGCCAGCAACATCGTTTGGTGTACCAATGTTGGCTGCCAGTTCAACGTGAACGCCATCTTTGGACACTGTAGCTTCGTCGCGCAGCTTGCGCCATTCTGCTACTTGAGCCTCGTATGCCTCACGTTTTGCACGGTAATCAGCCAGTGTAGCATCGTCCGGGTTCACGATAACGTTACCTTCGAGACCGTCAACGATAACTACATCACCGTTTTGTACGACTTCCATAACTTCCTTTGTACCAACAACTGCTGGAATCTCCAGGGAGCGTGCCATGATTGCGGAGTGGGAAGTACGACCACCAATGTTAGTCGTGAAGCCTTTTACGTAGTTACGATCAAGCTGTGCTGTATCGGAAGGAGTCAGGTCTTCAGCGATGATGACCACTTCTTCACGAATTTCTGCTGGGCTTTGGAAATTTACACCCATCAGATGGTTGATCACGCGTTTTGTAACGTCACGCATGTCAGCCGCACGCTCTTGAAGGTAAGCACTTTTCATATTTTCAAACATCGCTACGAATTGCGAAGCGATTTCGTTAAGTGCATATTCAGCATTGATCATTTCGCTGGTGATCTTGTCTTTGACCGGATCAATCAGCTCAGGATCGCTCAGGATCAGCAGGTGAGATTGGAAAATCTCAGCCTTCTTTTCCCCCATTTCTTGCAGCGTACGTTCTTTGATCGCTTCAAGCTCGCCTTTGGAAGTTTCCAGAGCAGCTTGCAGTTTAGCCAATTCTGCATCGGCGTCACTTACGGAGCGCTTACTGATTTCGTATTCAGGGTGCTCCAGACGGAATGCTTTGGCAATAGCGATGCCCGAAGACGCCGCGATTCCCAAAATATTAGCCATTGATTTCGCCTAGCCCTTCTTTCACCATTACGTCTGTCAGAGCTTGCAGAGCAGCAGCTTCTTCAGCACCAGTAGTGGACAGAACGATAGTGTCACCTTGCTCCAGACCCAGGGACAGTACGCCCAGGATGGATTTCAGTGTTACTTTTTTACCTTTAGCTTCAGCAAAAGATTCAGTAGAAGCAAATTTGTTAGCAGCAGTTACAAGAGCTGTTGCCGGGCGTGCGTGGATACCATCTTCATCAACGATTTTGAATGTTTTTTCCATTATAGAGTCACTCGCTTTCTTATAATTTGGGGTTTTGTTAGATAGATGTAAATCATCAAGCCATCCATTTCATTGTACAGCATAATAACGCCGGATGCACCTTCTGTTAGAAAAAAAATCGACTTTTTTCAGCAATACCCAACATTTTACGGTAATTTTTAGGCAAATTCATGAACGAATCAGACAATTACTCCTGTTCACCGCAAAATGCTTTCATTCCATAATGATAGCAAACTATAGACGAACCCGGTTAAAGGTCGCCTATAGTCTGCGGGAATTGCCTTTTGCCGTCTTACAGACCGGCAAGGCTACAACGATGTCGTTATGCATTTGTAAAATGAGATCGATTGCTTTGTTGTTCACTGTCACTGGAACAGTGTCAGGCTCTGCTGCCTGAAACCAGGTCGATCATTACTTGATAGAGATGATGTCGCCTTCTCCAGCTTTTACAGTGCCGGATTTTTTCAGCGTTACCGCTGCGCCCTCTGGCAGATTGGAGAAGATGATCGGTGTGATGATCGATGGAGCATTTGCTTTTACATACTCCAGATCCACTTCAAGGATTGGTTGTCCAGCCATAACATCGTCGCCTTCAGCAACGAGTACGTTAAAGCCCTGTCCTTTCAGCTTAACGGTGTTCACACCAACGTGTACCAGAATTTCTTTGCCCGCTTCGGACATGATGCCGATTGCGTGCTTACTTGGGAACACGTTGAATACTTTACCGTTTACTGGAGAAGCGATCGTACCGTTTGATGGCAGGATGGCGAAACCGTCACCTGTCATTTTTTGCGAGAATACAGGGTCTGGAACTTCGGAAATGTTCAACAGCTCGCCTTCGGCTGGAGCAACGATCATTTCTTCCGCCATTACATTTACCTGTCCCTCAGCAGTTGCCTTCACAGGCTCATTGTCCACACTTGGAGGTGTAGGTCGTGGTGTGCGTCCTGCAATGATATCCTGCATTTGCGATTTGATCGTATCGGAACGTGTTCCGAAGATCGCCTGGATATTATTACCCACTTCCAGTACGCCGGAAGCGCCCAGTGCTTTCAATTGTGCTTTATCTACTTCTTTTGGTTCTTTTACTTGAATACGCAGACGCGTGATACAAGCATCCAGACTGGAAATGTTTTGCTGACCGCCAAACGCATCCAGAATTTTACCTGGCAATTCGTCCTGGGAAGCGGAACCGCCGCCGTCTTGCGTATCGTTTGCAGTTACATCCTCGCGGCCCGGTGTCTTCAGGTTGAAGGTACGGATCGCGAAACGGAAACCGAAGTAGTAAATAACAGCCAGAATCAGACCGACGATGATAACGTCCCACCAAGGTGTACGGTTCGGAATAACACCGAACAGGATAAAGTCGATCAGACCACCGGAGAATGTCATACCAATTTTAACGCCCAGAATTTGCATAGTCATAAAGGACAGACCAGCGAAGATTGCGTGAATACCGAACAGAACTGGAGCTACGAACAGGAACGAGAATTCCAGTGGCTCTGTAATACCAGTCAGGAACGAAGTCAGTGCCGCAGAACCCATAATACCAGCAACGTATTTCTTATGTTCTGGTTTTGCTTCATGGTAGATCGCCAGTGCCGCAGCAGGCAGACCGAACATCATGAACGGGAACTTACCAACCATAAATGTACCCGCTGTGAATGGTACACCATCACGAAGCTGAGCCATAAAGATGTTCTGGTCACCACGTACCAGTTGACCTGCTTTGTTCACATACTCACCGAATTCAAACCAGAATGGAGAGTAGAAGATGTGATGCAGACCGAATGGAATCAACGAGCGCTCAATTACACCGAAGATAAATGCAGACAGTGTTGGGTTCGCATCAACCATATTGTGAGAAACAGTGTTCAGGAATGTTTGAACTGGAGGCCATACAATGATCATAATCAGACCAAGTACGAGTGAGCCTACAGCCGTCATAATCGGTACAAAACGTTTACCGGCAAAGAAGCCGAGGTACGAAGGCAGTTCGATTTTGAAGAACCGCTTGTACATGGATGCTGCTAGAATACCGACGATGATACCGCCGAATACACCCGTTTGCAGCGTTGGGATACCGAGTACGGAAGCAACGGAGAAATCTTGCTTGCCTACCATATCGGCTGTAACGCCCATTGCAGTACCCATCGTTACGTTCATGATCAGGTAACCGATGATTGCTGCCAGACCGGCAACGCCTTCCCCGCCAGCAAGACCGACGGCAACGCCGACAGCAAACAGCAATGAAAGGTTACTAAATACGATTTGCCCGGAGTTCATCATAACTTGAGCAGTGATTTGAACCCAGTGTGCATTAAGTGCAGGTATATACTGCAAAAAGTCCGGGTTAACGAGCATGTTACCGATCCCGAGCAGCAAACCTGCTGCAGGCAGAATTGCTACTGGCAACATCAGTGCTCTACCAACTTTCTGCAAAACGCCAAACAGACGTTTAAACAATACAGCCACTTCCCCTCTTGATAGTAAAATATAATATGCGATGCTCAACAACACGAATAATGGAGACCACGCAAAAAAGACATGAGCAAACAATGCACCTGTAAAATAAAACTGTATGTTGAGATTCAGGATAGACCTGTCCCTGCATATGCAGTCTTGCTTTTCAGATACTTGTAAACTCATGCCTGATCGAATCAGTAACACGTTATATCCGTTATTCATTTGTTGATTACGTTCTGAATTATAACATTGACATTTCTAACTTGCAAGCCTTTTCATTAAAAAATTGGAAAAGCTATTCATTTTTTTCGACAAACCGCTGCAAATGCATCGTTAAATAGCTAACCTCAGCCGCATACACCGGGCGTCGCAAACGCTTCTCCATCATCTTGGTCAGCTTCCAGGCGAGCGAATACACTTCCGGATATTCAGACTTGAGCATTTCCTCCAGCCGATGAGTGGCCGCTACCTTCTCCCCGCGGCGAATCCGTTCAATAGCAAACCGCAGATGGGTCAGCAATCGAGAATAATCCAGACTGTCTCCAGCAATTTTCAAATTTAGTGAATCCTCGACTACCTTGATCATATCAGCGATAAGTCTGGAATGCGACTTGATCTCCGTAATATGCTGATCAGTCAGTGCACTATAAATATGCAGCGCGACAAAGCCGATCTCATCCTCTTCCAAGCTAATGCCCAGACGCTTATTAATAATCTCCAGCGCGTGCTCAGCCAGTCTGTATTCAGCCGGATACATCTCCCGTGTCTCATACAAAAATGGATTTTGTACCGTCATACCTTGCTCGGCCCGCTTAATAGCAAATGCAATATGATCGGTTAAGGCAATGTGAATATGCTCGTTCAGCGGTGTTTTGCTTTCTTTATTAATATAGTGAATGATCTCATTGATCACTTCGATGATTCGTTCGTCAATCTGCATCGCAAGCTGCTTATACTGCTCCTGCTCCTGCTGATTAGTCAAAATAAACATCTTCTCGACGACATCCAGCGGAATATGATCGCTGGCCTTACGGTTAAAACCGATTCCTTTACCGATCACCACGACTTCTTCATACTGGGGATGATCTGCAATAATTACGTTATTATTCAGCACTTTAGCTACCTGTAGGCTGCTCACAGTTGCACCCCTTTTACTATCGCCTTATCCCGAATAAGTTACCAAAAAATCACTGTCACGTCAATACGAAACGCCCGGTAGCGCGGGAACGCAAAGGGGCGGCAAAGCCTTTTTTCATGCGACTTTACCGCCCTTTGGGTGTTATTCTGAATCGCTCGTTCAAACAATTTCGATCGATAAAATAAAGCGAAATCGAGCGAGCGTGTATTCCATACGGGATGTTATTCAGTTAGTATGGCTTATTTAGCTTATTTGTTATTTTTTGTTTCTTGTTTCTTGTTTTTTGTTTTTTGTTTCTTATTCATTATTTCTGTCGCAATCCATGTTTACGTTTATATTTGAGTTTGAGCTACGTTTACGCTTTACTTTCTTCTCGTTCTTCGATTACATGCTGTGTATCCTGCTGATGAACAGCGTGATCGATGACGCGCTGCGATTCAGTTGGAGTTACTACAGCGACAGGCTTGGCGGTCAATGCATCCAGCAGTCCGGTCGCTGTAGTTGGACGGGATTCTGTTTTACTTTTGCTGCGACTGGCAGCCGGTGTGTGCGGCTCGGCTGGTTGACCGGTAAAGCTTTTGATCATCGACTCCAGATCGAGACCCGAGACGCTTTTCAGCATTTCAGGTGCGGTTGCCATCAGCTCAGTCACATAGCCGCTTACTCGCGCGGCACCACCACTATCACCTTTACCTGTATCTACAACGGTCAGCTTATCGATGCTGCTAAGCGGGCTCGCGATCTTGCCTGCCAGCTCTGGAAGCATCTTCGATATAATGTCGAGAATGGCTGCCTGACCGTAGTTTTCGAACGCTTCAGCCAGCTTTTGCTTCGCTTCCGCTTCGGCAAGACCACGCAGACGGATCACATCGGCTTCGGCTGTACCCTGTGCACGCTCAACTTCGGCAATCGCCAGACCGGCAAGACGCTGCTGCTCGGCAGAGGCTTTGGCTTCCGTTTCGATGGAGTACTTGCGTGCTTCCGCCTCGCGCATTTTACGCGACTTTTCAGCTTCGGCGGCTTGTTCTACGGCAAAGCGATCGGCTTCGGCTTTCTTTTTCACCTGAGCATCGTATTGCTTCTCACTTACTGTAATCTCGCGTTCTTTCAGATCGATCTCCCGCTCTTTGCGGACAAGCTCAATTTTCATTTGCTCTTCCATCATAATCTGCTTTGCTTTGGCTTCTTGAATGTGATACGCCTGATCAGCTTCGGCACGAGCTGTGTCCTGGTCTTTTTTAAAGGCGGCGATTTTCAGTTCTTTTTCCTTTTCAGCTTCGGCGATGTTCGTATCACGCAGTAGCTCCGCCTTTTGTCCTTCTTGCTCTGCCTGTGCTTTCTGAATACGCGAATCCCGTACAGCTTCCGCTTCGGCGATCTCGGCATCTCGTTTGACCATCGCAATACGCGGCTTACCAAGCGCCTCCAGATAGCCATGCTTATCACGTACATCCTTGATCGTAAACGAGACAATTTGCAGTCCCATCTTCTTCAGGTCACGCGCTGCGACGCTCTGTACCTCCTGTGCAAAACGATCCCGGTTCCGATACACTTCCTCTACCGTCATCGAGCCCATAATCGAACGCAGATGACCTTCCAGCACTTCCTGTGCTTCACTTTGCAGCGCTTGAATCGGTTTGCCCATAAACTGCTCCGCAGCGGTAGCCACGTCTTCGACCGAGCTGCCGATTTTGATAATTGCAACTCCATCTGCCATAACAGGTACGCCCTGCTCGGTGTACACCTCAGGTGTTGTTACATCCAGCTTGTGAGACAGCAATGACAGGAATTCAGCCTTTTGAAAGATCGGCCATATAAATGCACCGCCACCACGTACAATCTTGATTTTGCGTCCGGAGCCATCATCGGAAATATTTTTGCTTCCTAAAAATGAACCGGTAACGACCATCGCTTCATCCGTGCTCACCGTTTTGTAGCGTGCCCAGAATGTAATCCCGAGCACCATCAGTACAACAACAACTACGGCTACAATAAGTACAACTTCATTTACAAATGGCATCGCATTCTCCCCTTTTGGCTTATTTGTTGTTCGGCATGCCTGCCGAATATCGCCATGCTTCTTGCTTCGTTGGGACAAAGACAGACAGGGATCATGAACGGCTATGTATATCATCTTGCTAAGTAAGGCCAGAGCCGTTCCGTTGCGCCGCTACCTCTCAGGTAGTAGCTTCAACATTTCAACGTCTTGGTCATGTTAGTGTAGCGAAGGAGGCGATAAAGATGACAGCGAATCCTGCCCTTCAAATTCAGCTACAGCCAGTATTCCGTCACGCTCCTCGATAATGACCACGCGTGAACCCGCAGCAATAAGGCAGTGATCAAAGCTGGAAGCGATATGCACCACATTACCGCCTGATAATCGAACCATCACTTCTCCATAGCCTACTTCAGGCACGGGAATCGTAATCTCTCCAATTTTGCCAACCAGCTCACGGATGGAATATCCTGTCGACACTTCGCTGTGCTCCATCGGCTTGATATAAGCGAAAAATACAAGTAATGCACCCAGTATTCCCGCTACAAGCGATAACATCAGCACAACCGGCGTAGACCATGTCGTAGATCTGTCCAAAATAATGCCTGCCCCGCCGAAAACCGTCACTGTCCCGGCTAACACAATCGGCTTTAGAAAATCAACACCCGGTAGCTCCAGGCCACCCAGCACGTCTCCTAGCCAGTCACCAAAGACAAGACTGAACAACGCATAGACCGCTCCAATAATCAGACACGTCCAATATAGCGTTTCCATAACGGTGTACTCCTTTCTGCTTATTTCTGTCCATACTGGATGAATAAGGGTGACATGCTTACTTACCCTGCATCCATAGCCTGCACAAAAATGGCGATATACCTATAATTACGTATGCAAAGGATATCGGTTTCATATTTATATAAAATTATCCAAATTTATATAAAATAAGGACGGTTACTGGAGGAAATAGAGAATTATTTTGGAAATGAATCAAGATCCTAAACGATACAACACAAAAAAGCGATTTGCCCCCACCTGAAGTGAAGGACAAATCGCTTTTCGCTATATCTTCATTGTATCTTATTCGTGCTATAAACCATGCTCGTTAAACAGCGCAGGCTCTGCTCGCAAAGCCACTACTGTCCAAGCGGCTTACAGAGACATACGGTAAATTTCGCGTACATCATCGGCCTTCAGCTTCGCAAAGTTACCGAAGGATGGACCGAATTTGAGTGTTTTTTCGACCATTGCATCGATCTGGCTGTCATCGATATCGTAGTCTGCCAGACGGCTAGGTGCACCGATCGAGGCCCAGAAGTCGCGCAGCGCCTGGATGCCCTCTTCGCCTACCTGCTCATCTGATTTGCCTGCTGGATCGACGTGGAATACGTTGACTGCCAGTTTCGCAAAGCGGGCAGGGTTTACTTTCAGATTGTATTGCATCCAGTTCGGGAACAGGATTGCCAAACCACCACCGTGCGGAATATCGTACACTGCGGATACCGCATGCTCGATATTATGTGTCGCCCAGTCGCCTGTTACGCCCATGCTCAGTACGCCATTCAGCGCCATGGTACCGGAGTACATGATCGTGGAGCGCAGCTCGAAGTTTTCCAGATCGTTGATCAGACCTGGAGCCGCTTCGATAACAGCGCGCAGTACTGACTCACAGGAGCCGTCCTGAACCGGCGTATTTTCTTCCGGATGGAAGTAAGTTTCGAGTACGTGCGACATCATATCAACGATGCCGTATACCGTCTGGTCTTTTGGCAGAGAATACGTGAATTCCGGGTCCAAAATGGAGAACGCCGGGAACGAGTATGCGCTACCCCAGCCCAGTTTTTCCTGTGTATCCATATTGGTAATAACGGAGCCGGAGTTCATTTCAGAGCCTGTTGCAGCCATAGTCAGCACAACGCCCAGTGGCAATGCGTCTGTTGCAGCCGCTTTACGCTCGATAATCTCCCATACGTCTCCGTCGTATTTCGCACCGACGATGATCGCTTTCGCGCAGTCGATTACACTACCGCCACCTACAGCGAGTACGAGGTCGATCTGGTTCGCTTTGCACAGCTCTACGCCTTTGTGCACAGTTGTCAGACGAGGGTTAGGCTCTACGCCTGCCAGCTCGGTTACGTTAGCGCCAGCTTCGTTCAGCTTAGCAATCACTTCATCGTACAGACCGGAACGCTTGATGCTTCCGCCACCGTATACGAGCAGCACGTTTTTACCATATTTTGAAACTTCACGTTTTAATGTTTCCAATTGGCCTTTACCAAAAATCAGGCGCGTTGGGTTATAAAATTCAAAAGATTTCATCTTGAGAAAAGCCTCCTTGTCGAGCGATAAGTTAGTTACTGTTTCCTAGCCCTTTACAATTATATACTGTAAACGGTCAAAATCAAAATGGTTGGGGTGCTGCATCTATACTGGGGTGCTATCAAAGATTGGGTGATGGGGCGTACATCACTCCGCTAAGGAATAAGGGAACGGACTTCGGTGGAGCCCGGGAATCTACGGAATTGGAGTTGATTGTAGATTCCCGGGCTCCAAAGGCGTCCTTTTCCCTTATTTCCTTACCCTCGTTCCGTGGTTCTTGCAACATTTGTAATAGGTGTGGCCCATGAGAATAGATGCAGCCATATAAGGATAGTGGCAGTAAGTAATCAAATCTTTATTACTTGAGCGTGTGCAGAATACATTTGTTTTATGCTCGTTTTTATATGATATACATATAAAACCAACACCTAAACTAAGTATGCCTTTTTATTCTAGATTGCAAAATTCAATGCACTCGCTTAATTGTTAACGGTGAACTAATTATTAAGCATATATGCTTTAAAGACTCTTGCGCCAGATTAGTTCAGGGCTTGTACATGTAAATGCCACCTACATTATGATTTTGAGAGTGATCTTGATTACAGCAAAATAATTTCAAGCAATTATATTTTAATAAACTTATATTGAGATTTCAAATCTTATTGAGCCATTAAATATTGAGGCTTTAAATCGGTTTACGTTGTTTTGGTTTAATTGTTTGGTTTTAATCCCTTGCCTGGAAACACAAAAAGCCAAACTGCGGTTATGTTGGGGGACCGTAGTTTGGCTTTTCTGTTGGGTGGCTTACTGACCATTGCTTAGCTTACTGAAAAATGACTTGAAAAATTATTTATTGAGCTGGTAGCCGATGCTTTCGAGGAAGCGTTGGAAAGCGGCGCGGCCTGTGTCGTCTTTTTTGTAGACGCCAGCGTGTTCCAGAATTTCGGTGAATTTGCGGCCGACTTCGTCCTGTACGGTTAGGGTAGCAGCTTCCTGCTCCAGCTCTGTGCCGTACTGAGTCACCATCTGTTCTGCCCATTCCAGATGATGAGCAAGCTTGTGGTCGGCTGTGCTGCGTAGTTCATCCAGCAGAGTGGTATTGCCTGTCAGGATGGAAGCAATCTGATCCAGCTCGTCTTTTAAGCGACCTGGCAGGATCGCCAGACCCATCACTTCGATCAAGCCGATATTTTCGCGCTTGATATGGTGCATCTCGCGGTGCGGGTGGAAAATGCCATCCGGGTGCTGCTCATTGGTGCGATTGTTACGCAATACGAGATCCAGTTCGTATTGTTCGCCGCGGCGACGTACGATTGGCGTCACGGTATTGTGGCGTACAGGCTTACCGTCTGCATCCGGTGTGGACGCCAAAATATCCACTTCGGCATCGCTATACACTTTCCATGCTTCGTAAATATCATTCGCTGCTTCCAGCAGCAATGTATCGTTGAAGGCACGCAGGCGAATGACCGACATCGGCCAGTTTACCAGCTCCAGCGTAATATCTTCGCGCGTCTTGTGACGATAGGTTTGCTCGACTGCTGCTTTTTCGATTGGGAATGTATGGCGTCCGCCCTGGAAATGATCATGGGTTAGGATGGAACCTCCTACGATTGGCAGATCGGCGTTAGAGCCCAGGAAGTAATGCGGGAATTCTCCAACAAAATCGAGCAAGCGGCGCAGTGTATGCTTCGTAAGCTGCATCGGCACATGATCATGATGGAACACGATGCAATGCTCGTTGTAATACACGTAGGGCGAGTATTGCATGAACCATGCTTCTCCGCTCAGCATGAGTGGAACGACACGCAGGTTTTGGCGAGCAGGATGATTAATGCGACCCGCATAGCCTACATTTTCGCGGCATAACAGACATTTTGGATAGGATGGTGGTGGCAACAGCTTTGCCTGTGCAATTTCAGCAGATGTTTTCTCTGGCTTGGACAGGTTGATCGTCATTTCCAGATCGCCATAGCCGCTCGGTTGCTTCCAGTATACATTTTTCGCAATTCGGTCCATACGGATGTAGTTGGAATGGATCGACAACTGGTAAAACTGATCGGTTGCGGATTCAATGCCCTCACGATCCAGCGTATCGAAGAAATCTGCCGTCACCTCGGATGGACGTGCCATCAGCAGACCCATAATCTCCGCATCCATCAGATCGCGGTACGTATCGGTATTTTCCGGCAGCATACCGATACTGTACGCATAGTCGAGAATCGTATTGATCATCGGCTGTGGTGAATCGGCAGGCTCCCCTTGATCTACGCTCGCAAGCAGAGGCACATTCGGATCATATGGCTCATCGAAACGGAATTTGCTGAGCAGCATATTGCGTGAATAATCGAGGTCTGCGACCTTGATCATCTGTTTATCAAAAGCGAACTTCACAAGTTCATCAATCGCCAGCAGCGTCTGGCTCTGTTCATCGGTACGTGTTGTATTATTCATGGTTACCATATCCTTGCGGTTTGGATTCATGCCATTGCCATGCACTGGCGATAATATTTTCAAGACTATCGTGCTTCGGCGTCCAGCCCAGTACAGAGCGCGCCTTCGCGGACGAAGCGACCAGTACGGCAGGGTCACCGCTACGGCGTGGCTCAATCACAGCAGGGATGTCGCGTCCGGTTACTTTTTTCGCGGTTTCGATCACCTGCTTGACCGAGAAGCCCTGACCGTTACCCAGGTTAAATGCACTGCTCTCTCCACCGCCAGCGAGATATTCTACTGCCTTCAGGTGAGCATCTGCCAGATCGCTAACGTGGATGTAGTCGCGTACGCAGGTGCCATCTTCTGTCGGATAGTCATCACCGAAGACGGAAATATGGGAACGTTGTTCAAGTGCAGTTTGCAAGACGAGTGGTACCAGATGCGATTCTGGACGATGATCTTCACCGATTTTGCCGCTTGCATGAGCGCCTGCTGCATTGAAGTAACGTAGCGCTACATAACGAATGCCATGTGCTTTATCAAACCATGACATCATGCGCTCCATCACCAGCTTTGTTTCACCGTACACATTAGCTGGCTCGGTACGATCTGTTTCTTCGATCGGTACTTTGTCCGGTTCGCCATATGTTGCTGCCGTGGAGGAGAATACGATGTTTTTCACGCCCGCTTTTTGCATTTCCTCAAGCAGACACATCGCTCCATAGACGTTATTATCATAATACTTCGCAGGATTCTGCATACTTTCGCCTACGAGCGAGCTCGCTGCAAAATGGATAACCGCTGTAATGTTATTTTCAGTGAAAATGCGCTCCAGCAATGCCTTGTCACGCAGATCGCCCTCGTAGAATGTGCCACCAAGAACGGCTTCGCGATGTCCTGTCAGTAGATTATCGATAACGACAACCTCTTCACCGCGATCCAGCAGTTCTGCCACCGTATGTGATCCGATATACCCTGCTCCACCTGTTACCAAAATAGCCATGTTCGTTCCTCCTGATCGATTGTAATGTGAAATTGCCTTGTACGTTTCTCTGTATTGTGTCTATATCTATGCAGGTATACCCTATTATTAGTATACCTGTAATCCGCTCTGTTCTCTCCTCACATCGGTAATATGTCCGATGCGCTCCTATTTATCTAACGATTTGCAGATGATTATTTCATTTGGGCAGTGATCATTTCCACTCTGTCACGCCATCACCAGCAGCGCATACATAAAAGTCTGCCTTCAAGCCAGTACGTGACTCATAGGCTGCGCCTACTTCCTTCAGGAATGTCTCTACCGCGTCCTCATGCACAAGCGATACGGTGCAGCCGCCAAAGCCTGCGCCTGTCATACGAGAGCCGATCGTACCGGAGATGCGGCGTGCTTCCTCCACCATTACGTCCAGCTCCGCGCAGCTTACCTCATACAGATCACGTAACGATTCATGGGAAGCATTCATTAGCTCGCCGAAACGCTGCAGATCATCCTCCTGTAACGCCTGCGTGGATGATAGGACACGCGCATTCTCCTCTATGACGTGACGAGCGCGATCACGGACAATCGCATCCTCAATCTGTACGTGCAGCAGATCGAATTGTTGGGGTGTTAGCTGGGCCAGATAGTTCAGGTTCTCCACATGTGGTTGCAGGGCAGTTAACGCTGCTTCGCACTGTGAGCGACGCTCATTGTACTTCGAATCAACCAGCCCACGGCGTTTATTCGTATTGCCGATTACGATGCGATATTGTCCGGTACGGAAAGGCACATGCTTGTATTCCAGCGTATCGCACATCAGTAAAATCGCATGATCCTTCCGTCCATTAGCAACCGCGAATTGATCCATAATTCCACAGTTGACACCGACAAATTCATTTTCCGCTTTCTGGGAAAGAACAGCGATCTCAACAGTATCAATGTGACCTTGCTCCATGCTCAACACTGCATATCCTGTCACCACCTCAATCGAAGCTGAGGAGGAAAGACCGGAGCCGTTAGGAATATTACCGAAAAATAGTAGATCGTATCCGCTGCTGAGCGCTGTACCCTTTTGCTTCAGTACAGTCATTACGCCAAGCGGGTAATCCATCCATTCTCCTGTGTGCTCGCTACCGATGGAGTCGACTGTGAATTCGCCTTCCAGCTCTGGAAAATTAACCGAAGCGAGTCGGATCATTCCGTCTGTATTGGCACGAATTGCCAGCGCTGTTCCGAACTCAAGCGCAGCCGGAAGTACGTAGCCACCATTGTAATCAATGTGCTCGCCAATTAGATTGACGCGACCCGGAGCATGGAATACGCGAATAGCGTCACCTGCACCATATTTATCTGTAAATGCCTGTTTCATCTGTTCCTGATTCATGAGTCAATTCCACCTTATCCATCCAAATTCATCGATTACTTGAGCTGCTAGCCTTGTTGGCTTCTGATATCAGTATATCCTGAAACCGTTATCCTGCGTAATGAACAGATGTGCTGTTTATATGGATAAATGTGACTTCGGAATTGTATAATGATAGCAGATGGATATGACGAGTATATGAACAGAAGTAAGCGTCTATGTAAAATATCTTTTTAACCATTCCGCCGCCAAAGGGGACTCCCACCATGCAGGACAAATTTTATCAGGTTGCACCGAATCCGGTTTTTCATGATGCCGGCTCTCTGTACGTACTGTTTACCGGAGAAAGTCAAACGGCTCCGGCTCATCGACTCGGTCCGAAAATCTATGACTACTATCTGTATCATTATGTAGCGGAAGGACGCGGACAGTTCATTACCGAGGATCGCACCTATACACTTAGCAGTGGCGATTCCTTTCTTATTCATCCGGGGCAACTGGTCAGCTATGTATCAGATCAACAGCAGCCGTGGCATTATCACTGGGTTGCCTTTGCTGGTGAGCAGGCAGATAAGCTGGTGCGTCAGGCAGGCTTTCGCGCTGACTCTCCGGTAGCACGTCGCGGTCAACTGTCTGAATCAGCTAGCGATATCGGTGATCATTTGAGTGCGATGCTACAAGCCTTTTACACGCAAAAGGATAGCTCTGATCTGAGTGCACTTGGTTATTTGCATCTGATCATGGCGGAGGCGAGTGAGCAATTAACTCAACAGGCAGCACTTCCCGGCGCAGAATCGATCACACGTCGGACGGTCAAGCAGATGATTCACTATATGTCGAGCCAGTACGCGCATCCTGTGTCCATCGAGGATATGTGCAGCAGCATTGGCTATAATCGCGCGTATATGTCGCGTATTTTCAAAAAAGAAACCGGCATGACGCCTGTGACGTATTTGCTCAAGCTGCGAATCGATAAGGCGCGCCAGCTATTACGCGAGCGCCCGGAGCTATCTACCCAGCAGATTGCTGCTTCGGTAGGACTGACAGATGCGTTGTATTTTTCCAAGCAGTTTCGACGTTTCTACGGGGTGTCACCAAGTCAGTATCGGATATCAATTCAGCCGCCGGGGCAGGTGTGAACTTGCATTTGCTCTGAATCTTAAAACATCTTTTCAAGCGCAGCGACTGGATTAGCGATAAAGTCGCTCCAGCTTGCCAGTGAATGATACTCCAGATGCTCCTCATCATAACAGCCGATTTTGCGGGAAGTGGGATGCCATACGATGTGCAGATCGCTATAAGAATCGATGGAAGAGGATAAACGCAGCAACCGTGTACGTCCGATCTTCATTTCAATCGTATCGGTTAGCGTAAAAAATTCGATTTTGCCGATCTCCAGCTCATTTTCAGGTAATGTCAGCACCATAGGTTCGCCACTCAGTGTGTCTACGAGTGCTGCCGGAAGCTTATACGAGCTTAACGAATGGAGCTTATTACTCAAATTATGAAATTGTGGTGGTTCCAGACTCTTGATGTAAGCAGCCAATTCCGTATGCTTCTCACTTACAGCGATCGTATACGCACGATCTCCATTCGTTTCACAGATTGTAATATCCGCTCCATGCTCGATCAGATAACGAGCGATCGGTTCGAATCCATGACGTACCGCTACCGTGAGCGGAGTTGCTCGATACGGAAAAATCTGATCCGGTTCATTGTAGTTAATATCCACACCCTGCTCTATTAAGTATTTGACCATTTTAAAATCATAATTGCTGACCGCCTTGCGCAATATTGCTCCAGCATACTTACGAATGTCCAGTCCTAGCTCATGAAGAAGTGGAATATGCTGTTTTTTTCCATAATAGGCTGCATCGTAAGCATTCTTATTCAAACGATCCGTTAATTCCAGTCTGGCGCCTGCTGCATGCAGTCTGCGTATATCCTGCTCGATGGCGTATCGTACAGCGGTAAGCATCGATGGATGATTCGGATCGTTGAGCTCTACCCCATGCTCCAGCAATGCTTCCACAATCGAGCTCCTGCCCATCGTAAGTGCCAGCTCCAGCGGCGTCAGCTCTGTATGCTTGCTCAACGATAGCGGTTGATTCACATCCGTATATTTGCCTGCTGCCCATGCATTACGCAGTTCCTCTAATCGTCCTTCATAAATAAGTACAGCTAGCTCAGGCAAGCTATTGAATTTGCCTTTATCCTTGATCGTATACATACTGGCTACACTCCTTTTCTTGTACTAAGCACTATGCTTCACTTCTTTATTATTTTTGTATACATTTATTGTATTTGTTTTTGCATAAAAATACGATCTGTACGCAAAACAGCCATAGTCGCTATGCACTGTATAAGCTGCACTACAACTATGGCTATAGGATGATAATCCAGAAAGTATGACTAGTCCAGCTTGAATCCTTATTCCGACTGCTCCGAAGCTGCCTTCAAAATCGTCTCAATCCGCTGCAATTCCTCTGCAGAGAAGTCCAGATTATCCAGTGCAGCGATATTTTCCTCAATCTGAGATACACGGCTTGCGCCGATAAGTGCAGACGTTACTTTGCCATTGCGTAGAACCCAGGCCAGTGCCATTTGTGCAAGGCTTTGACCGCGAGCGGCAGCTACCTGATTCAGTGCACGTACTTTACGCACAGTCTCCGGTGTGATCTGATCCTTACCTAAGAATACAGACGAGCTTGCTGCACGGGAATCTTCCGGTACGCCATTCAGATACTTGCTCGTCAGCACGCCCTGCTCCAATGGGCAAAATGCGATGCTGCCTGCGCCAACCGCATCTAGCTCATCCTGCAAGCCATTTTCAATCCAGCGATCCAGCATCGAATAACGCGGCTGGTGGATCGTCAGTGGCGTACCCAGTTCTTTCAGAATACGAGCCGCTTCGCGTGTCTGCTCCGCAGAATAACTGGAAATGCCCACATACAGTGCTTTACCGGAACGTACGATATGATCCAGCGCCATCATCGTTTCTTCCAGTGGAGTATCCGGATCGAAACGGTGCGAATAGAAAATATCTACATAATCGAGTCCCATACGTTTCAGACTCTGATCAAGACTTGATACCAGATACTTACGGGAGCCCCACTCGCCATAAGGGCCCGGCCACATATAATAGCCTGCTTTGGTCGAGATCACCATCTCATCCCGATATGGAGCAAGATCCTGACGCAATACCTGTCCAAATGTTTCTTCTGCCGAACCTGCTGGTGGGCCGTAGTTATTCGCCAGATCGAAATGTGTAATACCGAGATCGAAAGCGCGTGTCAGCATATCACGAGAATTTTCAAGCGTATGTACACCGCCAAAATTATGCCATAAACCGAGCGAAATCGCTGGCAATTTTAAGCCGGAGCGTCCGGTACGGTTATATTTCATATTGTCATAACGTTGTTCTGAAGCTACATAGACCACAATGATCCCAACCCTTCTGGTAAATAAAATCAGTACCCATTTCCTCACAAATCATAACGGAAGCGTTATCATTATGCAAATCAATTTGCGTCTGCTGGCGTATAGCTATTGTTTCCCGTATTGATGGAAGCAGACCCCACTCATTAGCACGATTCCCTGGCGATGCTATATCACCGGGAAAGGCGTCGCTGGCGAATCTGTTCCATAATCCCGCCCATTGGCTCGGTAATGATCAGATCGGCATGACGATCATGTGCCGTTGCTGAAGCATTCATAAGCACTGTATAATTTCCCCGGAAATATTGGATGAAGCTCGCTGCCGGATAAACTGTTAATGAAGTGCCTCCAATGATAAGCAGATCTGCTGCGCCTAATGCAGCGATGGTATGACCGATCACATCAGAATTAAGCGACTCTCCATACAGCACCACATCCGGGCGAATGATTCCACCATCATGCGGACAGCGTGGGATGCCCTCCTGAGCCAGCACATCATCGAGCGAATAGGTTCGACCACAGCTAATGCAGTAATTGCGATGCACCGAACCATGCAATTCCAGCACATGATGGCTTCCTGCCTTTTGATGCAGACCATCGATATTTTGCGTAATGATCGCGCTTAGTTTCCCCTCCTGCTCCAATTCGGCAAGCAAGTGATGCACAGGATTCGGCTGCGCATTAGGATGCAGCAGGCGTGTACGATAAAATTCATAAAATAGCTCCGGCTCCTGCTGAAAGAAACGATGACTGAGCATTTCCTCCGGTGAATATCCACGTTTCCCGCTCTCACTATACAGCCCTTGCGCCGAACGAAAATCAGGGATTCCACTCTCTGTCGATGTACCTGCACCACCGAAAAATACAATACGCTGTGACTGCTCAATCCATGCTGCCAATTGGTCTACCTTATCCATTTCGTATATGCCTCCCTTTACTTTATCGTTATGTGCACTGTCGCTATCGGTACCTATCATCCTTATTATTACCCTTTTATACATAAAAAGCAGCGTTCCTCATGTACCGGATGGCACGAAACGCTGCTTCGACAAACGATGGTTAAACTGCTGTATCGATCTTATTTGGACTTTTGCGCAGTTGCCGGAATATCCTTCATCCAGCTTACGAGCGCATTTACCGTCTGATTACGCTGCTCCTGCTCGGTAATCTGGGCAGGCTTATCGCCCTTTTGCTCACCATAGCTACCAAACTGAGCATGATCGCCGCCTTTGATACTATAGTAGACGGTATCGGCTGGCAGCAAATTGCGTGCAGATTCGTATTTGTCACGCTGCAGTACCCCGTCATTCGAGGCTGTAATGGACATGACAGGCAGTCCGCTATTGCCGAGACTTCCTTTCGAATCTGGATAAGAAGCAAGGAAAAATACACCTGCGATCCGATCGGTATGTTCTGCCGCATAACGTGCAGCAAACACGCCACCCAGCGAATGACCGCCGATAATAAACTTCTGATTCGGATGACTATCCAGTATCGCCTGTGCCGCATCGGGCTTGAAGAAAGCGAAGTTAAACGGCATTTTCACAACGTATACCGGATGACCCGCTTTGGCCAGACTCTGCGCCAACAAGCTGTATGCTTCCGGCTTCACCCGTGCACCCTGATAAAAAATAACACCTACTCTGGACGACTTCGCCGGAGCAAACTCGATCCATTGATCGGTATTTTGCACGGTTACACCTTCTGCTGGTGCGGTTATCGCCTGCTCTGCTTGCGAGGTCGGACCATATGGTGTTAACACATACCATGCTGCCGCACCTGTAGCAATGACCAGCAGAATCAAAATAACCAGCAATATTTTGCCGATGGTACGCGCACGACTCTTGCGCCGTGTACCTCCGTAGCTTCCAAACCCACTTGTCTTACGTCTGAACATCCTGATCTCCTTCCATCAGCAGTCAGGCAACCCGTCCTTGCCGGATTACTCATTTTCCGATCTGTACGAGCTTCTATCAGCGATGGCTTCAACTGACAGACCAAGCACAGCGCCTGACGCTTCCCGTCTATACTTCATGTGTTTGCCTTAATCGTTACGGTCGTATCATTCTTAGACCAGCAGAGCGAATAGCAACTGAACATGGATACAAAGCAGCCTGTCTCCCTCGCAGGACAACAGGCCGCTGGTATGTCTAGTATAACATTTCCGCTATGTCAGAAGAAACCTTGCACGTCAATCCAGCGTGAGCAGCCGCTTTATAGCAGGCCATACCCGTTTTGCAGACGTTTGCAAAATAGATCATATCGACGTATGAGCTGCATCCCTCAGCCTATCCGGTACTCTACTTTTCTACAGGATGGCAAGCGATATTAGCCCTGCTTCGCTTCATGATATGCCTTCATATACTGCTCGGACTTCTGACGTACAAGGCTCAGATCGCCCGTTTTAATCGCATCGGTTGTCAGATCGGAGCCGATACCGACAGCAACTGCCCCGCCTTTGATCCATTCGCCCAGATTATCCAGCGATACACCACCAGTTGGCATAAAGTTCGCCTGCGGCATTGGCCCTTTCAGCGTTTTGATAATAGATGGCTGATACAGGTTGCCCGGGAATAGCTTCACAATATCTACGCCCAGCTCCAGTGCATGCTGCACACCTTCCAGTGTAGTTACACCCGGCAACACCGGCACACGGTACAGATTACAAATTTTGACCGTTTCTGGATTAAGTGAAGGGCTGACGACAAATTCAGCTCCAGCCATCATCGCGGCGCGTGCCGTTTGTGGCTCCAGTACTGTACCGGCACCGATAATAGCAAAATTGTCTGATTTATCCGATTTCCAGCTATACATCCGGCTCAGCTTTTCAATCGCATGCAGTGCGCCAGGCACAGTAAGGGTAACTTCAATAACTTTAATGCCGCCAGCGATCGCTTGCTCGGCCATCGCAAATACTTGATCCGCGGATTCGCCACGCAGAACGGCAACGACACCGTAGTCCATCATTTTTTGCAGGATTTGCAGTTTTTTCATGTCAGTTCTCCTTTAGACTTGAGAATACTTGCCTTACCTTTGCATGAATACGGTGACTGCTCTATGTTGTCGTTTACTCGTTTAACGCTCAATGTGTACTTTGTTGCCCAGTCGGGCTTCAACCTGCGCATGGGTCGGCAATGCTTCCCAATCTCCTACAGCTCCGATAACCATCGAACCGTTCAGATTGCCAAGACGCACGGCTTCCTCATTGGAATAGCCACGCAGCAATCCGGTCAAAAAGCCCGCACAGAAGCCATCGCCAGCACCGACTGTATCGAGTACTTGCTCCGCCTTAAAATACGGCACTTCTACTATACGATCCTTCTCGACCACATAAGTCAGGTCCGGTCCACCCTTAACGATACTAATCGCCTTGAGTTGACGTAAACGGTCGAATATCTCTGCATCACTGGAGGTCTCATAAAGTAAAGCCAGCTCATCCAGCCCCGGCAGGAAATAATCACAACGCTCTGCCAGATCAAGCAGCACCGGGCGAGCTTCTTCCAGCGTCCACAGCTTCAAGCGCAGATTCGGATCAAACGATACCGTCACCCCTGCGTCAGTCGCAATCTCCATCGCACGCTTCACCGTAGCCAGTCCAGCGGAGCTGATCGCTGCTGTAATCCCGGTCACATGCAAAATGCGCGCTCCAGCGATATAGTCAGCATCCAGATCCTCTGGTTGCATATGGCTTGCTGCCGATAAACGGCGGTAATAGTGTACCGATGCTTTACCGGATACCGTTTCGCGCAGCATAAGTCCTGTCGGTTCGCCCTCCGCCAGTATCGAGCGTGATACATCTACGCCTTCTCCACGGATCGCCTTTTGAATCATATGCCCAAGCGGATCATTGCCAAGTCTGCCACACCATCCAACCGAATGACCGAGCCGGGCAATGCCGATTGCCAGATTGCTCTCTGCACCACCAAACGACTTGCGCAGTTGGGCTGCGTATTCCAGACCGCGAGAGTCCTCTGCCGTCAGCAGTCCCATCGATTCCCCAAAGGTCACGACTTCCGGAGAGCCTGTCTGATTGTTCATGTTCCATCCTCCTGATTCAAGCAATTTGTGATTCAAGATATGTAACCGCGTACACTATCCATTTTCGCAACCGCTCTCAGGCTTGTCAATGATTGAACGTCTGCAATGTTTGTACATTTTTGTTCACCATTCCATGTGAATTTGTGATTAAATTCACAATATTAAAATTAAATTTGCTTTATTTTTAAACTATCATTCCGGCAAAGGAGTCTGGCATTTATGAATACCCTGCACAAGCAGCTTGTTGCTGATCATACGTCTACGATTGAAACCTATTTTATTAATTTACGCTTTCTACTCATTGTATGTGTGGTGGCAGGCAATATGCTGGAGCCGCTTGTTCGTCATTCTGCGCTGGCAGAAGGGATATTCCTATGGATTTTTTCGTTTCATATGCCGCTGTTTGTGCTGGTAACTGGATTTTTCGCGCGTACGAATTTGCATGGTGGAGCAGGACACAAGGTGCTGCGTACGATCCTGTTGCAATATATTCTGTTTCAGTCTTTATATTCGCTGCTTGATGCTACCTTTTTCCGTGTTGATGGTGTTACTCATTCCTTCTTTGCCCCTTATTTGCTGCTATGGTTTTTGGCGGGACACGCCTTCTGGCGTTTACTGACTATCCTGCTCCATCGCTCCAGTATCCCGATGCAGCTCACTATTGCGCTTCTGCTCGGTCTGGGCGCTGGCTGTTTACCGCTGGATGGCGTATGGCTTGCCGTTTCGCGTACGCTGATCTACTTTCCATTTTTCCTGATCGGCTATCATCTGAATGTATCGCTGCTCGCCTCAATGATCCGACAAAAACGGCGCTGGCTCGGAACGATCTGCTCCGTTCTGTTATTGCTGCTATTCATTGCCGTGCATACGCTACTGCCGCATGGCTGGTTTTATGGCAGTCAGACGTTTATCCAGCTTGGCGTGTCTGTATCGGATGGGTTGCGATTACGACTGGCCATGTACGCATTACAGCTCGTCGCTTCGATTGCCTTTCTCGCCTGGGTACCGCAGCAGGTATGCTATATAACTGGAGCAGGTCGCCGCACCCTGTACGTCTTTCTTTTACATGGATTGGTTGTGCGTACACTCGTCGCCACCGGGTTGGTGGATACACTCGGGTATGGCGCAGCAAGTGTAATATTCCTCTTATTATTTTCCATATTAATGGCGGTCGCACTTGCCCAACCTATTGTACAAAAATGGACCAAACCGTGGATTGAACCAGTCCCTCCACGTTCCCTTACCGCTTTTTGGCGGCATGTTCAACACCGTGCTTCGGTTACAAAATAAATGCCAGGTGGATAAATTAGGGAATTTTCGTTTCAGGCAATTTAGACAGGGTAATTAATGAGCAACTAGTTTTATCACAATAATAAGGTTTTTACCTTTACACTGACAGGAGTGATATTGTTATGGCAACCAACAAGAGCAATGGCAAAATGACCCGCCAGGAAGCCGGTCGCATGGGCGGTCAAGCCACTTCCCGTAAACATAGCAAAGAATTCTATCAGCAGATTGGCAAAAAAGGCGGACAGGCGACCTCCCGTAACCATGATAAGGATTTCTACCAGGAGATCGGTCGCAAAGGTGGCGAAGCGACGTCCGAGACACATGATCGCGACTTTTATAAGGAAATCGGTCGCAAGGGTGGCAGTCGTTAACCAATGCTCCTATTAAATAGGAGGTAATGGTGCCACACCGTCATAATTAAAAGTAGACTCTTTTAACGATGCACAAAAAGAGTCTACTTTTTTGTTGTCTTTTTCTCTGTAAATTACCTAATATAAGCTGGCAAAAAGCTAACACATATGATAGACTCTATTAAAAACTTTTGTGTAATATCAGCCTGTAAGCCTATGTTGACACATATTGGTCCGTATGAAAAAACGTGATTTTCCGTATGTTCATTTGCTATTTTGCTGTATTATGCAATCCTTTTCCAGCTTCAGACTTTGCTATTCAACCGCGCTAAAGTCAAAAAGCTACTATTATATATTTGGGGGGAAACCGACACCATGGCAGCCAACACAAAAAACAAAATGCGCTCGGACATGATCAAAAAAGGTTTTGATCGTGCACCGCACCGCAGCCTGCTGCGTGCAGCCGGCGTTAAGGAAGAAGATTTCGACAAACCGTTTATCGCTGTATGTAACTCCTACATTGATATCGTTCCGGGGCATGTGCATCTGCAAGAGTTCGGTAAAATCGTCAAAGAAGCGATTCGTGAAGCGGGCGGTGTACCGTTCGAGTTCAACACAATCGGCGTTGATGATGGTATCGCAATGGGCCATATCGGCATGCGCTATTCCCTGCCAAGCCGCGAGATTATCGCAGATTCACTGGAAACAGTTGTATCGGCTCACTGGTTTGACGGTATGGTTTGTATCCCGAACTGTGACAAGATTACACCGGGTATGTTGATGGGCGCACTGCGTGTGAACATTCCAACACTGTTTGTCAGCGGCGGCCCGATGAAGGCTGGTAAAGACAGCACAGGACGCTCGATCTCTCTGACCTCGGTATTTGAAGGCGTTGGTGCTTACCAGGCCGGCAAAATCGACGATAAAACACTGCTGGAGCTTGAACAATTCGGTTGTCCAACCTGTGGATCATGTTCCGGTATGTTCACAGCAAACTCCATGAACTGTCTGGCAGAAGCACTCGGTCTCGCTTTGCCGGGTAACGGTACGATTCTGGCAGTTGCACCAGAGCGTCGTGACTTTGTTCGCAAATCGGCTACACAGCTCATGGAACTGATCAAGCTGGATCTGAAGCCACGCGATATCGTAACGGAAAAAGCGATCGATAATGCATTTGCACTGGATATGGCGATGGGCGGCTCTACCAATACGGTATTGCACACACTCGCACTGGCGCATGAAGCTGGATTCCAATACCCAATCGAACGTATTAATGAAGTAGCCAACCGCGTGCCTCACCTTGCGAAGCTCGCTCCTGCATCGGATTGGCATATCGAGGATGTGCATCTGGCTGGTGGCGTAAGCGCCGTATTGAATGAGCTGCTCAAAAAGCCGGGTGCCCTGCATGAGGATTGCATTACAGTTACAGGCAAAACGATTCGTGAAAATGTAGAAGGTCAGGAAATTCAAAACCATGAAGTTATTCATGCGATTGATAACCCGCACTCTGAACGCGGTGGTCTGGCTGTACTGTTCGGTAATCTGGCACCTGAAGGCTCGATCATCAAGGTTGGTGCAGTTGATCCTTCGGTTGGCGGCTACCATAAAGGCCCTGCGATCTGCTTCGACTCTCAGGATGATGCGCTGTATGGTATCGCTAACGGTCACGTTAAAGAAGGCCATGTTGTCGTTATCCGTTATGAAGGTCCTAAAGGCGGTCCTGGTATGCCGGAAATGCTTGCTCCAACGTCTCAAATCGTTGGTATGGGTCTCGGTGCAAAGGTTGGTCTGATCACAGACGGACGCTTCTCCGGTGCATCCCGTGGTATCAGTATCGGTCACATCTCTCCAGAAGCAGCAGAAGGCGGTCCAATCGCATTCGTTCATGATGGCGACATCATTGAGCTGGATCTGAACGAACGTCATATCACGCTGCATGTAAGCGATGAAGAGCTGGAAGAACGTCGTAAAAACGAGTGGAAAGAATTCGAGCCGAAGGTGAAAACCGGTTATCTGGCACGTTATTCCAAGCTCGTAACAAATGCAAGTATGGGCGGCATTATGAAAATCTAATCGTTGTCTGGTTGAAGGCGTCCTGGTATCGCGTTTTTGCGATCCGGGGCGTCTTTTTGCTTTGCTGTTTGTTGTCGTTGTTATGATACATGGGGAAACATAAGCTTGATTGCATGCACTCGGAATAGGCACATGTGACGTAAAGCTTGATATCAATCATGGATTTGCATCCACGAAAATGACCCCATGTCAGATGCAGTATATATCCATACACCAAATCCCAATTATGACTACTTTCCTCATAAGATTAATAAGTTGGAGCGGCATTGTAATCTACCAAATACTTTTAAAGATTTAATCGACCTTGAACAATTTGATGTTGCTTATTATAAGTCAGAGTATGAGAAAGTCTATTTTATATACATATCAACAGCAAAATTGAACAGAGCCATAAATAAAAGAAATCAAACAACCCGAAACAAATCATCTGCGTTACCTGCTGAATATGTTGATAGCATCAGCAAACTAGCAATGTGCCAGTGTGAAGCGAGCTACAACTTATCCAATGAACAGACGATTCGTTGCGGGCGATAAAGGTATGGCTTAATATGAAGGCATTTCTTGTGAGCGAATAACTAATTCATTGCGAGCCTTAAGAAGGCTGTGTTTGTACGTCGGTTGCTGTTAAGGTATCTTCTACGGATGAGGCTGGTTCGGATTGTACTTGAGTTAGAGCTACACTGCGCTCAGTATGATGTTTGGAATCGTTTGTCATCGTTGCGTTGTCTATACCGTAGCGCTGCATGAAGGCGGCTGTTGATAGTATCATCGCGCGTGGGATCAGGTGATCCGATTGTTCTTTCAGACGCATGCTTCCTGATGGGTGAATAATGGTCAGGAGCAGTTTTAGATACCAGCGTGTCATGACAGCGAATAAACCCTGGGGTAGTTCTCGTATCGCAAAGCCGAATTTTTCCGGGCCACGGTTGACCATGCTTACGCCGTACAGGGCGCGTGCTTGCATCAGCTCGGGCTGTTCCTTCATCTGCATAGCTAGCTTTGGAAAGTCATGTCTGGCTGCCTGAATGAACAGGATGGCAAGCTGCATCATCGAACGCGAGCCTGATGTTAGATCGAATAGACGTCGGTTATCAAAATGAAGTTCAATAATGGAGTCACCGCGTTCCAGCCACTCTCCGGTTTCCAATTGTAACGGTCTGCCGTGATAAGAGCGTAATCGATAATGAAATAATCCGTCCGGGCCTGTCTTTTGCAAATGAAACAGCCAGTGAAATAGCTTTTCCCAGCCCAGCCACATGCTCACGAGCAGCTTTTTAAATGGAGACAGGAGCGTGCCGAGCGGTGCACGGCGAGTATAGGCTCCCTCCTCTACTTCGCGAGCGGTGCGGTCTTTTCGCTGTTTGGACATATATTGGCTCCCTTCCATGAGCGAGCCAATCGTAACTGCCTCCAGACCGCGCTGCTGCGCCTCCTGTAGCACACGCTCCAGCGCAGAGAGCATCTCAGCAGGGGCATCCCGATTCGCTCCCCAGGTATTGCCACAATCGTGCAGCAACATGATCTCTCCACCTCGTAGCTTACGTAGCATTCGGGCAGCGAGTTTATCTCTACCTACCCGTTTGCGCCAATCGCCAAACAAAGAGGACCAGAGCACAATATCATAATGGCTGTTACGCGAAAGATCCGACTGGTTAACGATGCCCCACGGAGGACGATAATATACTGGACGCTTGCCAGTAATCCCATAAATAATTTGCTGGGTTAGATAGATTTGCCGACGCACGGCTGCAGGCGACATCAGCCAGTTCGCCCGGTGAATATAGTTGTGAATCCCAATCTGATGTCCTTCCTCATGAATACGACGCACAATATCTGGATATAACTCCGCATGATGTCCTACTACAAAAAAGGTCGCTTTTGCCTCGTATCGCTTCAACAAATCCAACAACAACGGCGTATAAATCGGATCGGGCCCATCATCAAATGTTAGCGCAAAAGCCGTCTCGCTATCCCCGCGCCGAAACACGCGATAGCCAAATAGACGACTAATCAGACCCGGAATGAACGCATAAAATGAACATATGTAAAGCAGCCACAAAAATAGATGTTCCATCATTGCTCCTTTCAGCTCCCTGTGCAGCAATTATTATGATCATGTATGGATCACTTTTCTGTATCTATTCAAGTGTGGAGCAAGCGAATTACGATTAGTATCATCTGGCATGTAAATAATATGAATCGTCCATATATCTGGCTTTAAGCGATATATTGGCTTTTAACACTATTCCATCTATACTATTTTATCATAACCTCCTGCTGCTGTAGTAAGAGGGAATTTCACCGTTTTGACGGAAAAGGAGTTTTACGTTTCATGCTGCCTTTGTACAAAAAGTATTGGCGAACCGCATTCGATATCGGGATCGTCGTTCTGACCGTGTATCTGGTACTGCTGTTATCTAGCTGGTTATACCGGATTGCTGCACCTGTATTTCTTTCCTTGCTCATCTTCGCTATGATCGAGCCGTTTGCGATGTTTCTGAACCGACGCGGCTTACCCAAAATGGTATGCTCCGCCATTGCCGTGCTGGTGTTCGTGCTTATCATTTTAGGTGCATTGTTTGGCGCCGGGCTCGTATTTGTTGCACAGATCAGTCAGGTGACGGATGCTTTGCCAGGCTATGCCTCTATCGTGCAGCATCATTTTTCGCAATTTACAGGCTTTTTGCAGGATCAGCTCAAAGCGTTACCTCCGGGTGTAGCTGAGCAGATTAACGAGTACTTTGCTACCTTCACCGCCGGACTCGCCGTATGGGGCAAGTCGCTGTTTAATGCAGCGCTTGGCTGGCTCGGTACGTTTTCGTCCTTTATCGGCAGCTTTGCGGTCGGGATCGTGCTTGCCTTTTTCCTGAGTGCGGAGATTAATCTGTGGCGCCGCATCGCAACGGAAAAGACACCGAATACGATCAAACAAGCCTTTTTCTTTTTAAAGGAGCATGTATTGTTTGCGATCGGTGCGTATATCAAAGCGCAGCTCATGATGGTGTCGCTGACCTTTGTGCTTGTGTACATAGGATTGTTGATTTTGCAGGTCGATCATGCCTTTTCACTGGCGATTCTTAGTGCGGTGTTCGATATTTTGCCGTTACTCGGTATACCGGTTATTTTCATTCCGTGGATTGTGTATCTGTTCATTGTAGGACAGACTGGACTTGCAATCGGGCTGACCGTACTGCTCGTTGTTGTGATACTGACTCGCCAGTTGCTGGAGCCTAAAATTACCGGCAACTCCATTGGCATCACATCCGCTTATTTGATGCTGTCTGCGATGATCATTTCGCTGTCTATTTTTGGTGTGGCCGGTCTGGTGCTGTCGCCAATTCTAATTATTTTGCTGAAAGAGCTGTTTGTGCAGGGCTATCTACGGCGCTGGATTCGATTGCCCAAAGAAGAATTCGAGCCAATGGGTCGTTCCGATGATCCTAACCGCCCCGCCCCTTCTACGGAGCCATCAGCTTCCACTGATCATTTGTAAACTCAATCAGATAGAATGATCAATAGAGGGATAACTGATTCTTTGTATCCATGCCAATGTTCCTATATTATTTATAAACGAAAAGCAGCCTTTCGATTCATCTACTGATCAATTGCCGCATGATCGCCTCTATTTTATAGGGATCATACAGACTTAGCTTATGATACAGGTTGAATGTAAAGGCTGTGTATGATGTACCGATGTCATTTCGATGAAGACGAATTTCTTTTCCAGTTAAACGTCACTTTTATTGGGCTCGTCGTAGCTGCTTATTCGCTTCACGTTTATTCTTCTCCTTTTACCTGCTCATGCATCTCATCCTACATGAAAAAAGCTGCACCTTCCTGTTACGGAAAGTGCAGCTTTTTCTATTGTGACATGGTACTTCATTGTGAATAGTAGAGGGATATTCTGCTATTCCATATAGCAGGATATTTCACATAGCAGGATATTCTGCTAATTTCTAACGCAATATCATTCATTTTTGATGAAAAATAGATCGTCTTTGCCGTGATCCGATTGTCTGCTTACGCTTCTTTTTCCAAATGCGATCCATTTTTCGTATCTGTGGAAGTAGCAGAGGATTCCTCATGCGCCGAATCAACCGACTGTAAAGGTAGCACATCGGCTGTCTCTGCCGTTGTTCCGGCTTCGCCTGTTATAGTTGCTCCAGTCGCATTGGCTCCAGCTACGGCGTCCTCAGGCACTTCTACATCGTCGATGGTAAAGCGTGCAATCGTATCCTTCAAGCCAACTGATACCGTTTCGAGTTGTCCGGACAGTGTGACGAGCTGTGTACTTACATTTTGCTGCTCGCTGCTCAAGGAAGCAACCTCCTGCGAAGTAGCAGATGATTCCTCGGCTACCGCACTCACATTGCTCATCGCCTCGCTCATCGATTGCTGCACACGATTCAGCTCCGTGATCGACTGTGTAGCAGAACCTAGCTTTTGTACGAACTCGGTCATCTGCTCTTGTACCGTTTCAAAAATACCGGTTGTTGCCTGCACCGCTTCGGTTTGTTGACGGAACAGCGGGAAGGCTTCGGTCAGTACACGCACCGTCTCATCCATTTCCTTCTGAATATTCGCGGTAATCTCGCCAACCATCAGAATCGACTGACGTGATTGCTCTGCCAGATTACGCACCTCGTCGGCAACGACCATGAAGCCTTTACCCGCCGCGCCTGCACGAGCTGCCTCAATCGTTGCATTGAGCGACAGAATATTCGTCTGCTTCGTAATATTTTGCATCACATCCAGCACCTGCTGTACGGAGGATGTGCTTTCTTTAAGCGAGTCGATCCGTGCGCTCAGTGAGCGGATCATATCTTCGGTAACCTTTGTTTTGCCAAGCAGCTCGTCCATATGATGAACACCGGTTTTCCCAGCTTCTTCTACTTTCTCCGCTGACAGCTCCATCTGCTTATTCGCATCTACAACACGACCCATCCGGTCGTTCATCGTCTCGGTCAGCTCGGTTCCGCGCTCAGCCTCCAATGCCAGACTACCTGCACCATTCGCAATCTCTTCGGTTGCTACAGCGATCTCGCGTGCCGACGTAGCGGTTTGACGAGAAGCTGAGCTCAGCGTTGTTGCGGTATCCAGCACATGCTGTGCTGATTCATTCGTCTGCTTCACGAGATCCGTAATATTTTCCATCATCGTATTAAACGCACTGCTAAGCTGTCCAATCTCATCCGAGGATTTGTGATTGGTGCGTACACTCAGAATCCCCTGGGAACCAAGATTCATCAGACGCTGCAGCTTACGCAGTGGAGTACCAATCGTACGAATAATGACCAGACCGATCAGAATGGCTACGATAGCACACACAATTGCCATAATCCATGTCAGCATAAGAATTGGACTTGCGCTCGATACAAGCGCTTTTACTGGCACAGTTCCAATCAGCTTCCAATTGTCGGCTGTATTGAGCACAGAGTAAGCAACAAGTGTCGGCTCGGTTCCTTCATCATTTTGGAAGCGTCCATTACCGCCTTTAATTTGATCGAGGAACTTGAATGTCGATGCCTGTGCTACCGTTTCCGGTTGTGTGGAGGCAATAATCGTATTGTTTGGACCGCCAACCAGATTCACATTGCCGCCATCACCCAGATCAAGGTTATCGATCTGATCATTCAGCCATTTGCTGTTAATGCTCATTACGAAAACGAACGATTCTGGACTACTCGACAAACGCATCGCACGCGCATACGTAAAGTTTTTGTTCGTTCCTGCTCCGGATTCGGTTGGAATCCATTGCATTACGCCTTTGTCGTCCGTCAACGTTTTGTACCAATCCTTTTGACGAACTGCAGTCGGATCAGGAATGCCTGTACCTGCACCGATAATATTCAGCTTTGTATCGACAGGGACCAGATAGATCGCCTCAATCGAATCTGTAGAGTTCATCTGATTTTGCAGATTCTGACTAATCGAGTTAATCGTCTGATACTTATCGTATTCAGATAGATTTGGACTTACCAGCCTGGTCAGATCATTTTGCATCGTTGGATCAAAAAAGACCTGAACTGAAGAATTCACAATCTGACTGAGCATAACATCCAGCTTTTCCCCGGTCTGGATGATTGTCTGTTCATTGCTAATCGCAGCATTTTCCTTAATGACGCTTTTCGCACGCAGGTAGGAAAATGAACCGAGTAAAACGACACACAGCATAATAGCAATGAAAAACATTAAAAATAGCTTTACTCCAACTGATTTAGATGGATTAAAACTACGCCAATTTTTAGCGGCAGATAGAGAAGAACGACCGGCATGCTTGAGCTGCTCGCGCGAGATACGCGGCGCCTTGAGCTTGAACCTGCTATGTTTCGGTGTGCCCTGAACAGGTACCCCCTTCGCTCCCCTGCCGCGCTCTTTAAACCACTTATGTAGCGCCTGCTGTGAAGGATTTCCCCCCTTTTTAACTTTTTGTTGCTTCGGCTTTGGAGTTTGATTCTTTGGTTGCTTGGTCTCGCCTGGTTGCTTGAGTAGCTTTTTGGATAATTTTGCTGGCTTGCCTTCCGATTTCCCCGGTTTTTGCCATAAACCCATACCATTCACCCACCATCTCAAAATTCAGGACCTGCAATATAGCGCTTTCTCCCGGCTAGCATGTTACTTATTTTATCTAGTCAGAGCCCCCTCTGAAGACCTAGAGCTATAGTTCTGCTTCCATTATCGGTGATCATAGGACAAAAATGAACACTTTTTTTCAAAAAGTAAGGTCTTTTATACTATAATTTATAAAAAACCTAACATAGTGAATTAAATCAGTCCATAATTTAGGCTATTACTCCCATTGTAAGCGATATTATTTTCTGAAAATACATGAATATATCATTATATGTTATGTAAATGATACAAAAGAGGCAGAAAACGGTTCTTTTGGTCTACACTGAAAAATGCTTCAGCTTAACCAAACGACTGTTTTCTGCCTTGATTTAGAGAGGAATAAGCCCGGAAATAGCGTTCCTCTTCTATTTCTATTTCTATTTTGCTACGATTCACTACCCTATGATTCGCAGCATTAATTCTATACTTTACAAATTACTATTATATCTCGCTATATGGCTATCTTTGTATCCTTGATCGGCAACTGAAGACAGCTAGCGATTTTGTCCTGATAAGCGTACACATTAGATCGCCGCAACCGCTTTTGCTTTTGGAGCGACTTTCACATTCTTTTTACGCATCATATCAAAATAACGAACCGGCTGATCAACTTTCAATCTGATCTTTTGCAGCGGGTGACGGGCAGCATCCAGCTTATTGCCTTCCTCATCCCAGATTGTTCCGACCTGTTGCTTGAAGAAGGTACCGTTAGGACCGAAGAACTCGATATCCTGTCCGGGTTTAAAATGATTACGCTGCTGCACTGTAGCGATACCTGTCGCTTCATCATAATCCAGTACAAGTCCAGCAAAATCATAAGGTACAGCTTTATCCTCCGGCTCATAAATATGATCCTCTTGATCCGGTGTATCATAGAAGAAGCCTGTATTGAGCGGACGATTCGCCGCCTTGTTCAGCTCTTCCAGCCACTCCGGCTTCAGCTCATAGTTTTCCGGATCAGCCATATAGGAATCGATAGCCTGACGATACGCATTCACAACTGTCGCTACATAGTGAATCGACTTCATACGTCCCTCAATCTTAAAGCTGTCGATACCAACCTCGATCAGATCAGGAATCGCCTCCAGCATACACAGGTCTTTCGAGCCCATCGAGAATGGATTGTCGCCTTCCTCATACAATGGAACCTGATTCACGCCAAGCTGGAATTGCTCCAGTACAGGCTGGTCTGCTACTTCCTCTTCTGAAATCCATTCGTTCTGTGGACGTGCATCCTCAAACAGATCATATTTCCAGCGGCATGACTGACAGCAGCCGCCACGATTGGAATCACGGTCGGTAAAATGATTGGACAGTACGCAACGTCCCGAGAACGAGGAACACATCGCACCGTGGATAAATGCCTCAATCTCCACATCGACATTCTTTTTGATCTCAGCAATTTCTTCCAGACTCGTTTCGCGTCCAAGCACAACACGCGGCAAGCCTTCTTCCTTCCAGAACTTCACCGCTTGCCAGTTCAATGTCGACTGCTGTGTACTCAAATGGACTTCAAGCTTGGGCGCAGCGCGCAGCGCAATTTCAATAATGGTTGGATCGGCTACGATAATCGCAGCGATCCCCGCATCTTCCAGATTGCGTAGATATTCTTCGATTCCATCCACATCTTCATCATGCGCATAAATATTAGTCGCTACAAATACTTTGGCACCATATCGATTCGCGAACTCTACGCCTTCCCGCATTTCTTCAAAGCTGAAGTTATCTGCGTTGGACCGAAGGCCGTATTTTTGTCCGCCAATATAGACAGCATCAGCGCCATAGTGAATAGCAAATTTCAGCTTTTCCAGATTACCTGCCGGCGCAAGCAGTTCAGGCTTGTCCAGACGGTATCGTTTGCCGAAATGAATTGGTTTGGATTTGGTATTCATGGAGATCTCCCCCTCGATCTTGTTACGATTCGCTCTTAATCAACTTGCTCTTAATAGACTTGCTCTTTATAAAAGAAACCAAATGACAGTTCACGTTCAGGGTCCTGTAATTCACGGACAGCTTCAAGCCAGGACTCGTCAAACTCGTATTCGTCGGCATTGGCAGCATACGTATCGATAGCTGTGCGATAAGCACGAACGACCGCTACATTGTAGGCAGTTGGCTTGAGTATACCTTCGATTTTGAAGCTATGGATGCCTGCTTCCATTAACAGATGCAAGTCTTCCAAAATGCAAATGTCTTCCGAACTCATAATGTGTGTACCATTGCTGTCTTCATAGATCGGAAACTTTTCGTCACGGCGTTCTGCTTCGATCAGGAACAGGCCGCGTGTCAGACCGAGATCACCCTCTACCTGACGTCCTTGATGTGCCATATAGCTTTGTACAAGGCGGCGTTTAGAATGATAAATATTCGTCATGCCGTGCACCTGTACCTGTGCTTCGACTTCCAGCTTATCTGTCATACCGGTGATCTCATCCATATTCAGCTCACGCGCCAATACAACCCGTGTTGCGCCTTTACGTCCCCAGTAATTGGCTGTAGACGAGTTGGTTGAGGTCATTTCCGCATTCCAGTGCAAATGAAGTGCTGGTGCTAGCTCACGTGCTGTTGTCAGCACAGCCGGATCACCAAATTCAATGCCATCTACGCCTGCATCGCGCAAGCCTTCAATATAAGCTGGCAGTTCAGCCAGTACATCATTCGTCATCAGATTGTTGACTGCGACATAGACACGCTTGCCTTTATCGTGGCTATAAGCTACCGCCTCAGCGATCTCGGCTAGCGTAAAGTCTCCCGGCAATCGCATACCAAAGCGTTCTTCACCAATCAGAAAAGCATCGGCTCCCGCTTCAGCAAGCAGACGTAGCTCCTCCAGTGAAGAAGCGGTGATCAGCAGCTCAGGTTTATTACTCATATCAAGCACCTCCCAGCCATGTGGCTGTCATTTCATCGTTATACATACTGCTATTCATAAATTAAGTATACATGACTTGCTATCATCACACTCTCCACGCATCACAAGGCAGCGAATGGCTCGCTGCCTGTGGATGTAGGTTCAATTGAGAATTAATTTGCTTCGTCCGAAGTGCTACTGCTCTCCGATTGATCCGCTGCACTTGTCTCTTTGCTGGCAGCGATATTTTTCTGATGCTCTGCATAGGTTTTGGCAAATAGATGCCCACCGGAGCCATCCTTTTTCGTTACATAGTATAGATAATCGGATGTCTTCGGCTCCAGTGCTGCCTTAATCGCTTCAATCCCCGGATTCGCAATCGGTCCTGGTGGCAGTCCATCATGCAAATACGTATTATATGGACTGTCAATTTTGAGATCAGAGTAGAGCAGGCGCTGCTTTTGCTTGCCCAGTGCATATTGTACGGTGGCATCAATTTGCAGGCGCATGCCCTGCTTGATCCGGTTGTTAATTACACCTGCGACCTCTGCACGCTCATCCGGAACGACAACCTCGCGCTCGATCAGCGATGCTTCGGTCAGTAACTGGTGCAGTGTCATGCCTCGTGCCTTTAGCTTTTGATCAAAATTGTCGATTGTCGCCAGATTCGCACGCGTACCTGCCAGCATGTTAGCAATCACATCTTCTGGTGTACTATCCAGCGGCAAATCGTATGTAGCCGGGAACAGATAGCCTTCTAACGGATGTAAAATGCCATTGCCTGTCGGCACCTTCCATTCACGCGCTTGCTTGAATTGAGACGGATCGTCTACCAGCTTCAAAAATGCATCCCGATCCACATAACCCGCACTGCTGAGCTTGTCGGCAATCTGGGTGACGGTATAGCCTTCCGGAATCGTAAACTTCATCGTTTTCGGTACGACAACCTCCGCATTGTTCAGCTTGGTCACAATCTGCTCATACGTCATGCCTGGCGTGAATTCATAATCGCCTGCTTTGAACGCTTTGCCTTCCTGATTCCAGCGCAGATACATACGAAACGCGAAGTCATTTCGAATGATGCCTTTACTTTCCAGATCGCCCGCAAGCTTAGCCGTTGACGTGCCTTCTGTAAGGGTATACGCAACAGGCTCGGATGAAGCCGCAGTTGGCTGCATCGCATTCCATCCGTATATTGTTGCTCCTGCAAGCACAATAATAAGCAAAACAATAACTCCTAAAAGGGTCCTGACCTTTTTACGCAATGGACATAACAACTCCTTTGACAGTCAAAAAGAGCGGAATAGGCTCCGCTCTTCTCAAGACATAACTGCAGCAGCATGGAACTGCCGTATACAAATCCGTGATTAATCTTCAAACGGTAAGGTCAGCTCGTCGTACAATTCAGCTACGTCTTCCCATTCATCGTCGTCATCAATCGTAATCAGTTCGGGATGTCCATCCTTACCGTCTACAATTTTCAAAATTTCGACTTCGGTATCCGGTAATGCTGTATCTTTTTGCAGGACCGCATAGGCACCGGATTCTGTCTCAAATTCGCTGATCAGACGATAAACGATGTTTTCGCCGCTCTCATCGGTTAACTCGATCAGTACACCGTAAGCCTCAAGCAACTTGGACGATAATTTGACATTACTCGCAGAAAGATCACTCATGGGTTTATTCACCATCCAATTCAGCCACTAATGTATTGAAGGTCTCTTCAACGATCTGCCACTCGTCTTCGTCTTCAATGATATAGAGCTTTAGATCATCGCCGTCTTCCTCGTACCGGAACGCATATACTTCATCGGTATCGTCCTCTGTGGCTTCCATAGGCACGACCATCATATATTTGGCTTCCGAACCATCGACTTCGAATTTCATGATGACTTCAAATTCCTCTTCGTTTCCATCATCATCTGGAATGTAAATAATTTCTGGTTCGTCCTCAAGCAAATTTTGATCCTTCGCCATATTAACCACCCTCACCCTTTACTTTTAGAATCCAAGTAATTTTGCAAAATCAAGCTTGCGGCCATTTTATCAACGACCTGCTTGCGTTTCTTGCGACTTACGTCAGCCTCAATCAAAGTTCGCTCGGCCGACATTGTTGTAAGTCGCTCATCCCATAGGTGAACAGGCAGATGCACAGATTCCCGAAGATGTTCTGCAAATTCGATACATATTTGACCACGGGGACCGATGCTTCCATTCATGTTCTTAGGAAGCCCCACCACGATCTCGCTAATCTCGTGTTCCTGAATGAGTTCAGCAATTCGTTCGTCGACCGCTGCATTGCGCTGGCGGTCAATGACCTCAACGCCTTGAGCCGTCCATCCGAACGCATCGCTGACTGCGACACCGATCCGGCGATCTCCGTAATCCAGACCCAATATTTTCATGATGTGTCTACGCTCCGTCTCTACCGATGACTGGCCAGGTAGGAACGGACCAGCTCTTCAATTAATTCGTCCCGCTCTTTTTTCCCGATCAGGCTGCGCGCATTGTTATGCCGGGGAATATAAGCGGGGTCCCCGGAAATGAGGTAGCCTACAATCTGATTGATCGGATTGTATTCTTTTTCCACCAGTGCATCATACACGGTGAGCAGTATTTCCTGTGACGAGCTTTCATGCTCATCACCCTTGACATTAAACTTGACCGTTTTGTCCATGGAGTCCACTCGCTGACACCTCGCTTTTTCGGAATAGTGTATGAACACACACTTCCTCAAAATGGAATCCCCTGATGTTCATGTTGATTCTTTCTCATCATAACACATCAAGGGATGTACAAGGAATATTTACGTTCAAACTAATCGAAAAGTTACAGAATTTTAAAGTATTATCACATAAATGCCAAATATTTAAACGGTGATTGCTTAAACGGAAGCGACGTGCTTCTTCGCTGCTTCCAGCGCTTCACCCAGCTTGGAAGCGTCTTTACCGCCCGCTTGTGCCATATCTGGACGTCCGCCGCCACCGCCGCCGCAGATCGCAGCGACTTCTTTCACAAGCTTACCTGCATGCAATCCGCGCTCGATGCCGGATTTTGGTACAACGACAACAAAGTTTACTTTGTCTTCGATCGCTGCGCCCAGTACAAGTACCGCTTCAGGCAGCTTCGCTTTCAGCTCGTCTGCCAGACCGCGCAGTGCATCCATGCTTGGTGCCTGCACTTCTGTTGAAAGCAACTGTGTGCTGCCCGCTGTCTCGACTTTGTCCGTCAATTGTCCAGCTTCGATCAGGCTCAGCTTGCTTTGCAGTGATTCATTCTCACGTCCAAGATCGCGAACTTGCTGGTTCAGCGCTTCGATGCGTTTTGGCACATCGTGTACGTTCGATTTGAGCTGTACTGCCGCTTGCTTAAGCAGCTCAAGCTGGCTGTCAAGGAACATATAAGCGAGACGTCCGCTAACCGCTTCGATCCGGCGTACACCGGAACCAATGCCGCTTTCGGAAACGATTTTGAACAGACCGATACGGGAGGTGTTGTCTACGTGACAACCACCACACAGCTCGATGCTGTAGTCGCCGATACGTACAACGCGTACGATATCGCCGTATTTTTCACCAAACAATGCCATCGCGCCCAGCGACTTGGCATCGTCGATTGGCATGTAGTTAATCTCCACGTCCAGACCTTTCCAGATTTCCTGGTTTACGCGACGCTCGATGTCTGCCAGTTCCTCCGGTGTGACGCTGCTAAAGTGAGAGAAGTCAAAGCGCAGACGCTCAGCTTCAACGAGCGAGCCTGCTTGATTCGCGTGATTGCCCAGCACCTCTTTGAGCGCCTTATGCATCAAGTGAGTAGCGGTATGGTTTTTAATAATGTCGTTGCGGTTTGGTGCATCGACCTGTGCTGTTACTGTATCGCCTACATGCAGCTCACCTGAGCGAATGGTCACAATATGCACGGATTGTCCGCGTGGTGCTTTGAACAATGTTTCTACCGATGCTTCTACCTTGTCGCTGATCAGCAGACCCAGATCGCTCACCTGACCGCCGCTCTCTGCGTAAAATGGCGTTACATCCAGAATGACCTGTACCGTCTGACCTTCGCCAGCGCTCTGTGCAAAAGCTTCATCTGCAATGATCGCTGCTACCGTCGATTGTACAGTCAGTTGCTCGTAGCCGATAAACTCGCTTTTCGCTTCCAGCTCGGACAATACGCCGCCCTGTACTTTCATACTGCCGCTATTCTGACGTCCTGAACGTCCACGTTCGCGTTGCTCCTGCATCGAAGCATCAAAGCCCTCGCGATCGACAGTCAGACCATTTTCCAGTGCATAGTCCTCGGTCAGGTCAAATGGGAAGCCGTACGTATCGTACAATTTGAATGCATCTGCACCACTGATTGTTGTCTGTCCCTGTGCTTTTGCCTGCTCGCTCAGCTCAGCCAGAATGTTCAGACCGTCAGACAGTGTTTCGTGGAAACGCTCTTCCTCGGTGCGGATGATTTTCTCGATATAATCACGTTGCTCCACCACAGTTGGGTAGTACATGCCCATGACATCGCCTACCGTTTTCACGAGGCTAAACAGGAATGGCTTGTCCAGACCGATCACTTTGCCGTAACGAACCGCACGGCGCAGCAGACGACGAATAACGTAACCGCGTCCTTCATTGGAAGGCAATACGCCATCACCTACAGCAAATGTTACAGTACGGATATGGTCAGCGATTACTTTGAGCGCAACATCGGTTTCGTTGTTTTGCTTGTAGGTTACGCCAGCGATACGTGCTGTTTCTTGAATCATCGGCTGGAACAGGTCAGTATCAAAGTTGGAATCCACATCCTGCAAAATGGAAGTGAAGCGTTCCAGACCTGCACCGGTATCGATATTTTTGTTAGGCAGCGGTGTGTAGCTACCGTCTTTATTATGGTTGAATTGGGAGAATACAAGGTTCCATACTTCCAGGAAACGCTCATTCTCGCCACCCGGATACATTTCCGGATCATTTGGATCCAGCGCGCCATACGCATCGCCACGATCATAGAAAATCTCGGTACAAGGACCGCAAGGACCTTCGCCGATATCCCAGAAGTTATCTTCCAGCTTGATGATGCGTTCTGCTGGCAGACCGATCTTCTCGTTCCACAGCTTGAATGCTTCTTCATCCTCAGGATATACGGTTACAGACAGACGCTCTGGATCAAAGCCGATCCATTCCTTACCCGTCAGAAACTCCCATGCCCATGTGATCGCTTCTTCTTTGAAGTAGTCACCGATGGAGAAGTTGCCCAGCATTTCGAAGAATGTATGGTGACGGCGCGTTTTGCCGACATTCTCGATATCATTGGTACGAATACATTTTTGCGAGTTCGTAATGCGCGGATTATCCGGCTGAATACGACCGTCAAAATAAGCCTTCAGCGGCGCCATACCAGCATTGATCCACAGCAAAGATGGATCGTTAATCGGTACGAGCGGGGCACTCGGCTCTACTTTATGTCCTTTGCTTTCAAAAAAAGCGAGCCATTTGGAACGAATTTCACTTGCTTTCATAAATAGCGAGCCTCCTTAAGTATAGCGTTTGTCCATTCAAACGCATGTGTTCGGTGTATAAACAGATTCTCGCGGCAGCGTCAGACCATCATGCTGAGCCAGCCACATCATACGGGAACCGTGTAAGGCCCGGAATCTAAAAAACGCCCCTGTCGATAGATCAGGGACGGTATTCTTGTATTTCCTGAAACGGCTTCTCCCTGCACCCTTTTTTGTTATGCCGAGGCTGTGTACAGCAGGCGCTACTGCCTTCCTCTGTTACTACAGAGTAATTCGCCGTTTGTTATGCCGCTTCCATCTGTCTACTGAAGGATACTGCAAATGTCTACCCATTCATTGGACAGTGGACGGTAAAAAAGAGGTATGCCCGGATACCTGATTCCGCCGGAATAGCCAGCCTTTTAGCGGAAGTTCACGATTTTTCAACAACCTATATCAGTATATCCAGCGCATCCGGCTCTGTCAATCGCAGGCATCATAGACAGCAAGGCATGAAAAGCGCTTCCCAGCAGGGCTATAGCAGGCTGTACAGGCAGGCGAATACACTCAATGTCTGCTCGACAATCGTTCTCTTCGTCTATCCTAAATGCAAAAAAACCTGGAACAGTCGACACGCATCCGTGATGCGCATCAACCGTCAAGGTCTAAACCGGGTCAATAGCCCGCTGTTATCGTGGTATGTATAAGGCGATGATTGTACAGCCGTATTCCCCGATGGTGTTCGTTCGTCATGCTCCCATTCCTTTTATCTCACGAAGACAAAGGAAGCTGAGCAGCCACTGCTGGATGTTCGACAAACAGATCGTCCAGCGAGCTAAGTGTACCGTCTTCTTCCACCTGATACACTGACATTTTACCGTTATTTACGGTTAATTCAATAAAACAGCCCCAGCAATAAAATTGATGCGAGCCGATTTTCCCAATATCTTTGGAACTACAGTTTGGACATTTCATTCCGCACTCACCCTATCCGTCTACAAGTTTGGGCAGCCAGCCTTGCGGCGCAGCACCTCATTCCCGGCGCTTCCTCCAGCTACAGCACGTACCGCTCTCCATCAGACTTGCTTAACGGTAAGTCTGATGAAGCTCGTCTGTAGCGGTTTCTCCGCTTGCAAGCTACAGTCTACAGGCATTCCCTCAGTCGTTGATCACTTGCTACCGGCGTCATAATGGCGCTTTCACCAAAAGAGATCTGGTCGCTGATCGGAAGCCATTTTCTTCCGCCAATCAGATCGGAAATAAAACCGTCGCTAATTTCGATCCCGGTAATGCTTTTACCCAGTTCAGGATTAAAGTAAACATCGGACACATATCCGAGCATGGCTCCATCACTGGTGAGAACCGGCAGCTCCTTGAGCTTGCGGTTCCCGATAAGGAATGTATGCTTGATATCGTCAGCCGCCTTCTGGCGCACTGCCTGTTGATTACGAATCATAATGGCATCACTGCCAAAGCTGACCACGTCTTCCCATTTCACCGCACGAACCTGTAGCGAAAACAGCCCTTTGCCTTCCAGCTCGAAGCCGTACACAGACCAGTCCTCATGCACGATAAAATCGTGGATTTTCCCTAACTGCTTGCCGTCTTCTACGTCAAATACAGCAAGCCCGATCATGCTTTGAATCTTCAACATCTGCAGGACCTCCTCGGCGCACATTTTGCGCGGGGTAAGCGTTGAATGCTTACACCCGGCCGGTGGCGTTAGCCGACATCTATCCTCCCTTATTCACCTGACAGGGGAGCCCTTCCATCATTTACGCAGCCGTTTTAAAATGGTTGCAATTTTTTGTGCAGTTTCTTCCATTTCTTTTGTAGTATTACCCAGCCCAAAGCTAAAACGAATCGCGGATTGTTGTACATTTTGCGGCAAATTCATCGCCTGTAATACATGAGACAACTCCAACGAGCCCGATGTACATGCCGATCCGCTTGCAGCCGCAATTTGCTGCATGTCCAAATTCATCAGCATCGTCTCGCTGGTGATCCCCGGAAAGCTCATATTCAAAATATGCGGAAGCGACTGCTCCAGCGGTGTATTAATCACAAAGGCATCACTCCCTGCCTGCTCGGTCAATACTTCAATAAATGCAGTACGTAGCTGACGCAGACCCTCAGTACGCTCCTCCAACTTATCGGTAGCAAGCTGGATCGCCTTGCCAAAGCCTGCGATGCCTGCCAGATTCTCCGTCCCTGCACGGCGCTTGCGCTCCTGCAATCCACCATGAAGCAGTGGCTCCAGCCGAGTTCCCTGACGCACATACAGCGCCCCGATGCCTTGTGGACCATTGATTTTATGAGCGGAAAAGCTCATCAGATCGACCGGTAGCTTATGACAGTTAATGTCTACACCGCCGAGCGCCTGTACTGCATCGGTATGAAAAATAATCCCCTGCGCTTGTGCCAGCTCGCCAATTGCTTGAATAGGCTGTAGTGTTCCAACCTCATTATTACCGAACATGATGCTAATTAGAATCGTATCTGGACGAATCGCTGCGCGCAGCTCATCCAGCTCTACACGTCCATAGGTGTCGACAGGCAGATACGTCACTTCATATCCACGCTTCTCCAGTGCTTCACATGCATGCAGTACCGCATGATGCTCAATGCTGGATGTGATGATATGACGGCCTCTATCCTTCATCGCTTCGGCTGCACCGAACAATGCCATATTATCGCTCTCTGTACCCCCTGCGGTGAATACGAGTTCATTTGGATGACAGCCGAGCCTTGCTGCCATCAGATCACGCGCTCCACTAACGATGCGTTTCGCTGCGCGACCATATCCGTGCACACTGGATGCATTACCGTATGTGCCCGTCATTACATGTAACATTTCCTGCGCCACCTCCGGATGCACCGGTGTAGAGGCAGCATGGTCAAGATAGATTGAAGTCATTACAGTTCACCCTGTCTTTCATTAAATATATTTTCGTTCGTTCTGTGTTTATAATATGTGGAAATCATTGCATGTATGCCAATCGCAGGCTACGCCAATTCGTATGCATGTTAGCCGCTCTTCACTGTGAAAAGCAAACAAGGAAAAAGGACGACCTACCCTCATAGTAGTTGGACTCCAAGCTCTATTCAAATAGCTTGTTCCCCTATTTCATTGTGCGATACATCCGCATACTTTTACAGCAAAAAATTCAACAAAAAACGGAAGGTTTCCGCGCCTGGGCTACGGTCCTTCCGCTACATACGGTTTGGAGTACAGGAGATCTCCCTTTATAACGAGCAGGCTCGCTACTATTGGGGCTCCGTTTCCAAATGCATATCGTATACACATGTCCATTCCACACTCATGAAGCTGCAAAATATTGTATACCTATTAGATATAGAACATGTAGTTGTCTTCCGCACCTTCATCCTGATAGCTGATCAGATCCTTCAGCGTGGTCGAATCGATCACACTGGCGATTGCATCGCGAATTTGCAGCCACAGGTGACGCTTGGCAGCGACATCTTCATCGGTAAAATCGACAACAGAGATCGGACCTTCCAGCACGCGGATGATCTCGCCAGCAGTGATACTTTCGGGTTCACGGGACAAAATATAACCGCCATACGCACCACGAATACTTTTCACCAGACCTGCATTACGAAGCGGAGCGATCAATTGCTCCAGATAATGCTCGGAAAGCTGATTTCTCTCAGCAATGCTCTTCAGCGAAGTTGGGCCTTCACCAAAGCGGGATGCCAGCTCCATCATAATCGTCAGACCGTAACGTCCTTTAGTTGAAATTTTCATAATCGCACCTCGTCTCATTTGACCAAAATCATGAACGATTGTTGCCTTATTGCTGTTGCTTTATTTCACTATCACAGTTATAATTAGCAGTTGCACATATGCTATGCATTTTCATCAATTCAGTGTATTCCGATCATTTTTCTATTCTATCGTAACATAAACGAATACCGTTTGGGAAATGGATTTGCTCTATATGTGAAATTTGTAAATGATCTATGGTGCAAGGCAGCCAACCAATGCACCGCCGGCACTTCAATCCGGTTCAATTCCAGTGTTAGCGCTCGTCTAACACGAGTTGAAATGAAAAAAGGATTTTTGCGAAGCAAAATATCCAAACAGATTAAACGAGGATGTGATATGCAAATGGCAAAAGAAATCTCTGAAACCCGTGTCGTAGTCGGTATGTCCGGCGGCGTGGATTCTTCGGTCACCGCACTACTGCTCAAACAACAGGGTTATGATGTAATCGGTATTTTTATGAAAAACTGGGATGACACCGACGAGTTCGGTAACTGTACCGCTGAGGACGATGCAGAAGATGTCCGCCGCGTGTGCGAACAGATCGGCATTCCTTATTATACGGTCAATTTCGAGAAGGAATATTACGATAAAGTATTCGCGTATTTCCTCGACGAATACAAACGCGGTCGCACACCGAACCCGGATGTTATGTGTAACCGTGAAATCAAGTTTGGCGAATTCCTGAACAAGGCAATCGATCTGGGTGCAGATTATGTGGCTACCGGTCACTATGCGCGTGTTGTGGAGCAAGATGGACGCTTTACGCTGCTGCGTGGCGTTGACAACAATAAGGATCAAACATACTTCCTGAATGCGCTGAATCAACAACAGCTTTCCCGTGCGATGTTCCCGATTGGACATCTGCCGAAGCCGGAGGTTCGCCGCATTGCAGCAGAAGCGAATCTGTACACAGCGAAGAAAAAGGATAGTACGGGCGTATGCTTTATCGGGGAACGCAATTTCCGCGAATTCTTGAGCAACTACCTGCCCGCACGTTCCGGCGACATGGTCGATATCGCGACTGGTGAAGTAAAAGGCAGACATGATGGGCTGATGTACTACACATTCGGACAACGTCAGGGTCTGGGTATCGGCGGTTCTGGTAATGGACAGCCGTGGTTTGTAGCAGATAAGGATCTGGAGCGCAATATCCTGTATGTCGTACAGGGTGATGCTCATCCAAGCATGTACTCGACCGGACTGATTGCGTCGGGCGTGAACTGGATTGATGGTGCGACACCTGCACCGGGAACAACGCTGCAATGCGCAGCCAAATTCCGTTATCGTCAGCCGGATCAAGGCGTGACGCTGACCTGGCAGGAAGATGGCAATGTGCATGTACAATTCGATGTACAGCAAAAGGCGATCACACCAGGACAAGCGGTTGTATTTTACGATGGCGATGTGTGTCTTGGCGGCGGTACGATCGAAGTTGCCGAGAAAGTTCCATATGAGGCGCTTGTATAAGCTTCATAGTATAAACGAAAAAGCCTGCTTTCGATTGCATCCCTACTCGGATGGTGTGAAAGCAGGCTTGTTTGCTATATTGATTTGATCGGCCAGAGCTTCGTTCATCACTTCTTATTCATGAGGAGACTGATTGCTATTACGAGCGCGCTCTCCCCTCTTCCCTTCGCAGATGGAACGATCCTTTTGTTGCCTATAGGCAAATGGTATAATGGGAGAAAAAAAGGAGACTGCCGCATGAAAGCCAAACTCGAAGATGTTGCCCGACTCGCCGGTGTCTCGCCGACTACGGTATCACGTACGATGAACAATCGAGGCTATGTTAGCGAAGCCACCCGCATGAAGGTACAGAGCGCGATGGAAGAATTGAATTATTTCCCTAACGATCTGGCGCGCTCGCTGTTTAGTAAACGGACTCATCTGATCGGACTGATTTTACCGACAACAGCGAATCCATTTTTCGCTGAGCTCACATTTCATATTGAAAATTTATGTGCGGCGCAGGGTCTCAAAGTGCTGCTATGCAATAGTCTCAATCAGATCGACAAAGAAGAGCAGTATGCTGAAATGCTCATTCGGAATCAGGTGGACGGCATTATTGTGGGCACCCATAACCGCGGTATTTCTAATTATAAAAGAGCCAATCTGGCGGTAGTGGCGATTGACCGCTATCTGTCCGGTACGATTCCTGTCGTTAGCTCCGACAATTATGAAGGCGGCAAGCTTGCCACACAGCGATTAATCGATCGTGGCTGTAAGCATATTTTACATTTTAACGGCCCTGCCGAATTGGAAACTCCTGCTCAGTTACGGCGCAAAGCATTTGAAGACCTGATGCAGACGCACGGATTACCCCATCATACATATGAACTGGAGCTGCCGCTTGATCGCGATCATCAGCTATCCGTCATCCGACGCGCATTCGACGAGCATCCTGAAACGGATGGCGTATTTGCGAGTAATGATATGATTGCCGCCTCTGTCATTTATGAGGCAGGTGTTCGCCATATGTCGATTCCTGATGATCTAAAAGTGATCGGCTATGACGGAACAACCATCGTCTCTTCACTTATGCCGCAGCTAACTACAATCTGCCAGCCAATTGAAGACATTGCGCGTACCGCTATTGAAGTATTACTGCGGGAGATTGAAGGAGAATTTGAAGAGATTGCACATCAAACGATACTACCAGTACACATACGCGATGGCTCTACTGCCTGAGCTATTGAGTTGACTGGATAGGCGGGAAAATGTGTTGCCTGTAGGCAGAAATAGGCGTCTATTCTATCCCTATATCATTTCTGCTACTCATGCTATGAATATAAATAAAACTTAAAAACGATATCCCTATCGCACTATAAACATCAAGCCACATACATGAACGCCTTCATTGCAGAAGGCGTTTTTTGCTGTACAGATTGCTGCCTGCTGCCTGCTGCCTGCTGCCTGCTGCCTGCTGCCTGCTGCCTGCTGCCTGCTGCCTGCTGCCTGCTGCCTGCTGCCTGCTGCCTGCTGCCTGCTGCCTGCTGCCTGC
>JBCNLJ010000044.1:0-47770 GCA_039595515.1 Paenibacillus sp.
TTTCATAAATCTCACGCTCGGTTGCATCTTCTACAACGCAAACATCGATTCGAGTCACTTCATCACGATGGTTTTTGATTGGCGACACGGTATCTTCAAAATGCTTTTTGATACGCGGTCTGAGTTTGCGAGCTTTACCGACGAACAGCAGTTCATCCTGCTCGTTGTAGAACATATAGATGCCGCCTAGTTCGCGCGTGATGAGGTGGAAATCGGTGAAACCGTAGATATGACTGAGCTGTGGATTGCTTTGTTTTGTAATGGAGACGTCCGGTGTAGGGATCGTGATTTGGATCAAGTGTGGGTCACTTCCTTTTTCGATATAGGTGTTTATCCTATCATAAATAGAATGGAATAGATACGGAGATATGGCGAATTCACTTCACATAGCCATGCAATCGCACTTCGCCAGAAATGTATTCGCCCAGATAAATATCGCTTAATCCGCTAAAGTTGCCTTCCCGTACCTGCTGTTCCAGCCATTCCATATCTTTATGAATCAGATCAAGCACATCCTGATTCGCCTGTCCGTCCACAATGATCGGATAACGAATAGTCTCGTCACCGTACTGAATAACCGACAACTGTCCATTTTGCTCTAGTATTGCGCGTTTAACAGTCTGAATCTCATAAATACCGCTGGAGCGCAGCTTGAACATCAGCTCATTGGCGGACATGCCGCAGCGAAGACATTCGCCCACATCTACCTTGCCGTTGGCGATTAGCGTGATCGGTCTGCCGTCGACAAGACGTTTGATCTGACGATTATGCTCCTTGAGAAACTTAATAATAAACACCAGTAGCGTCCAAATGATCAATACGAGGAAAAATTGCAGCGGCTTGACCGATTCATTATAAATGACCCCACCGATAATACCACCGAGCACATAGTTCTGTATCTGATCCATCGCCGAGGTCGGCGCCAGATTGCCCTTGCCCATCAGATTAATCTGGAAAATCAGGCAGAGAATGCCCAGCGCGAGTTTGATCATAACAGGGTAGTACGTTTCCATGTAGGGCGTAGCTCCTCTACTTGTTTATTTGTCGACCAGTTGGATATCAGCATTGACCAGATACACTTCTTGCAAGGTGTAGGCGCTCATATCAGAATTGAAACGAGCGGCATAGTAAGTGTCCGCTGCTTTGACGATGATATTGTCGCTCAGTGTGGTGGAATTGACACTGATGGTCGTTTCGTCGAGCTTCTGATCCTGGGCGAACTGATGCATGAACTGAACCATTTGCGAGTATTTGGAATAGGTACTCTGATCCTGAGTGTAATCCGAGTATTGCACACCAAGCAGGAACACGATAACCAGCAGTAGGATAATACTGAGGTCACGGTATTTGGTCTGAATGCGGTGACGTAGATAAAGTGAGAACACGATCAGGAGAATGATGAGTGCGACGAAGATGACGATATATTTAAGGTAGAGGTTAATCGTGGATTGACCTTCGAGATAGGTGATGGTGTAGAAGTTCATCTGAACCTCCTTTCTTAGATTGCGGAAAAGATTATATCAAAATCAGCTGCTTTTCATCTTTTGGAGAAGCTTCTCTGCTTTGTGATCCTTTTTGATTTCATACAATTCAGAACGATTCATTTCGTCCCACGATTCCAGAATCATTCGCGGCTCTGCTTCAATTCTATTTTTGATTGCTACAATATCGTCTTGCTGTAAGCACTTTATGATGTCGATCAAATCATAACGATCCAGTAGCTTCACATGATTAATGCCTGCTAATGTTTCACATGAATCCGTAAATTTAGATGTAGTAATGACCATTGATTTTTTGGCTTTGTAATATCGCATACAGGAAAACGCTTCTTGAACTGCACCAATTCCGACCTTATTTTCTGGAGAGTAACGTTTAGCTTGAATGACATTTCGAATACCTTCACGATCTGTAAACACCACATCTGCACCAAAATCGCGACTTCCTATCGTTTTATACACACCAGCGTATCCCAACTTCACAAATAGTCTGTACAAATATATCTCAAATTCGGAACCATCCTTCATTTGATCAATATGCTCCATCGTGATTTTTTTCAAATCATGGCTTTCTGCTATGGATCGAATGTCTTTAGCTTTATGTTTCGTTTTGGAACTTTTTACTACAAGAGATACGATTGCAACGACTGCGACAATGGCTACAATAATTAAAACTGATATCATTTCCAAACAATTAACCTCCGCTTTTTGTATTGCTTATCATTATGAATCTTATGGACTATCTCAATAAAGAACAGCAGTAAAATAATACCATGTATTCTATGTATGTAGAATGTTAATTGAGTAACTAGCTCGATCCTATTATACGGATAACCAATAAAGAACAACCTTTTATATAGAGCTTTGTTTTGTAGTATGAACGATCAAAAATAATCAATTCCAGTGCCTACCCATACTACTTCCCTTTATTCGATATCCTTTCTATCTACTATATGTTCCGCGAGCACTTTCAATTCCTGAGCACGTAAAATCAAAAAACGAGTCATATAGCTTTTGAGGAATAATAGATCGGCTAGTCTACCAAGTACCCCAAGTGGGGACTTATATTCAAAATGATCTCTCATCATCGTACCTGTACCCTGCTCTACGAACTCATGCGTATGCTTGAAGGAATGAAATGCCCCTTTGACCATAATATCGACAAAAAGATGCGGCGACTCCATATGTATAATCTTGGCGGTTAGTCGCTGCTTGATTCCAAAATGAACGGCTTCCCATGTCACTTCATCGCCATGTTCCAGATAACCACTTGTCTTGCCAGCGACTGCTTTCTCGCCGGTGCTTGCTGTCGTCTGTGTATGGATATCCACGTTGCGAGCGAGATCAAAACAACCTTGAATTGGAGCTTCGATATAGATTTCATGAATAATGATCGGCATATGTAGTTTCCTTTCACATGATATAAAAAGCAGCCTGATCAAAGACCAGACTGCTCTTTACAAACTATTTTAATCCTACTCCCACTCAATCGTAGCAGGCGGTTTCGAGGTAATATCATAAACAACGCGATTCACATTATCCACTTCATTAACAATACGCACCGAAATCTTCTCCAGCACGTCCCACGGAATACGTGCCCAGTCCGCAGTCATCCCATCAATCGAAGTTACCGCACGGATACCTACTGTGTACGAGTACGTACGTGCATCACCCATAACGCCAACGCTCTTCATGTTCGGCAGGGCTGTGAAGTACTGCCAGATTTCGCTTTCCAGACCTGCCTTCGCGATCTCTTCGCGCAGGATGTAGTCGGAATCACGAACGATGGTCAGCTTGTCTTCGGTTACTTCGCCCAGTACGCGAATCGCCAGACCTGGACCTGGGAACGGTTGGCGCCATACGATCGCGCGTGGCAGGCCGCATTCTTCGCCGACTTTACGTACTTCGTCTTTGAACAGTGTTTTCAGTGGCTCCACGAGTTCAAATTCCATATCTTCTGGCAGACCGCCAACGTTATGGTGAGATTTGATCGTTTGGGCTGTAGCTGTACCACTTTCCACGATATCTGTGTACAGGGTTCCCTGTGCCAGGAAGGCAAAGTCGCCCAGCTTTTTGGATTCTTCGTCAAATACATAGATAAACTCGTTACCGATGATTTTACGTTTTTGCTCCGGATCGTCTACTCCAGCGAGCTTGGACAGGAAGCGCTCCTGTGCATCGATTTTGACAACCTTCATATCGAACTTACCGACAAACGTCTCCATTACGCTCTCGGCTTCGCCTTTGCGCAGCAGACCGTGGTCGATGAACATACAGGTGAGCTGGTCGCCGATTGCTTTGTGCAGCAGGATTGCTACTACGGAAGAATCTACGCCGCCGCTCAGTGCACACAGTACGTGCTTGTCGCCCACCTGTGCACGAATATCTGCGATCGTGTCATCGATGAATGTCTGCATGCTCCACTCGCCGTGACATTTACACACTTCATACAGGAAGTTGCGGATCATTTCGTTACCGAACACAGAGTGACGTACTTCTGGATGGAACTGTACCGCATACAGTTGACGTGCTGCATTGCTCATCGCTGCAATCGGCGCAGACTCGGTGCTTGCATCCACGACAAAGCCTTCTGGCAGACCCACAACGTGGTCACCGTGGCTCATCCATACGGTGTGACTTGCTTCCATTCCTTTGTTCAGCGCGCAATGCGGCATGAAATCGACATCCGATTTACCATACTCGCGTTTTGCGGAACGTTCTACTTTACCGGACAATTGTTGAGCCATGAGCTGCATACCGTAACAGATCCCGAAGATTGGCACATTCAGGTCATAGATAGCCGGGTCCACATGCGGAGCATCTTCTGCGTACACGCTCGATGGGCCACCGGAGAAGATAATTCCTTTTGGAGCCAGTTCACGAATTTTCTCGACAGGGGTGTTAAAAGGCAAAAGCTCACTGTATACGCCAAGGTCACGAATACGTCTTGCAATCAACTGATTGTATTGTCCACCAAAATCAAGGACAACGATAATTTCATTTGGACTGTTCATTATGTGCCTCCCACTTTTCAATGAGTCTAATTATACCTATCCGTAAAAGAGACCGTCAAGGCTTGTCGTACCTAGATTTCAGCATTTTTCACATGATTTCATTGTTTTTTTCATAACAGGTAAATGAGAAGTGTGGATATTGCAGCAGCATCTAGCTGGAAGTTTGCATTTATATAGAAGGAAGAGCTGGCGTGATACTGATCGGACGCGGGTATTGAAGCGCAGGAGCTTGCGCCATACTGGAGTTCCTGCTTGTAGTTTGTTAGACTTTTTATTGCACGAGATACATCGTTAGGATAATCATCTAGCATCTGGCAGGATAAACACATTTGCTTAGTATGGATGAATACTACTGAACTCCTTATATAATTTCTTATATTTTGACGTGTTCATGCCTGACTAGCAAGAGGTTCAATAGATGTGATTTAATGCAGCAAATGATCTTATAATTAAAATATCCTACAATCATGAAAACCAAAGGAGCTTATTGTGAAAGTATGCTTGCTTATCCACGGGTTCACAGGTGGAGAACATGAGGTGTCCCCGTTAGCTGAATATTTAGAAGCGCAAGGGTATAGGGTCAAAATGTTTACTTTACAGGGACACGGCGGCAGTAAAGCTCAGCTTCGACATGCCAGTCGTCATGATTGGATTCATAGTGCTGAGGTGGAATGCCAGCAATTGCTGGCTACCTATCCTAAGATTCACCTGATCGGCTTTTCTACAGGGGCCTTAATTGCGGCACATCTAGTCGTAAAGTACCCGCAGCAGATTAGCTCGTTAACGATGCTATCTGCGCCAGTGTTTCCACTCAATCCGCAGCAGATTATGCGCACACTGTACCAGTGGCCGATGGTCAAGGCTTATATTCGTAACTTTTTCGTCGTGCCCTCCAGAGCTACACGCGAATTTTATCGGATCGTTCGCGAATCCTTTGCGATCTATCCTCATATCCAGCTCCCTGTACTCATTATCCAGGGGGATCGGGATCATCTGGTGAAAATGAAAAGCGCCTCGTATCTGGCAGAGCATCTAGGTACACCACATAAGCGAGTGGTTATTGTACCTGCTAGTGGGCATCTGGTCTGTTATGCAGTGCGTAAAATTGAGGTGTTCGAGGCAGTGCAGAGCTGGATCGATACGCATCATGCGAGGTAGTTGGAGTTAGCCGATGCTGCTAAATCTACAAACTTGAATGCTCACAAATGCTCCTCCTTTGTACGCATAAGTGTCTACTATAGGGTGTGGTCAAGGAATAAACCTGTTACAGCAGTAGCTTGCTTCACGTATATCGCGTATCCTATAAACATATGACTGGAAATTTCCGTTATTAATAGAAGACGCGGTTGCCCCATTTTATTCAGACATGGGCACAGAAACGCCACTTCGTTGTAGTATACTAAGAATCATTCTAGCTTGTGGAGGCAATCTCATGGGAATCGTGCAATATTTGGAGTCTTTATTCACGCATCATGGCTATCTGGTGCTCTTTCTCGGCTTGCTGCTGGAGTTTATCGCGCTCCCTTTTCCGGGTGAGACGACGATGGCGTATGCCGGATATTTATCGTATATGGGGCATTTGAATTTTGGATTTGTTTTACTATGTGCATTTGCAGGCACGACAATCGGAATGATGATCACGTATTTTATCGGTAAAAAGGCAGGCTTGCCCTTTATGCGTAAATACGGCAAATGGATTCTATTGCCTGAGCATAAGCTTGATAAAGCGCAAAAATGGTTTAATAAGTATGGCTATACACTCGTTTTCGTCGGATATTTTATTCCGGGAGTGCGCCATTTTACAGGGTACTTTTCCGGAATTATGAATTATAAATTTTGGCGCTTTGCGGCGTATGCGTATAGTGGGGCTTTTTTATGGGTGCTGACGTTTACGTTACTTGGTAAACTTTTCGGGCCACAATGGAATCAGATCTTTCACTGGATTCATGAGTATTCGGCTGAAGCGATTGCGATTATTGTTGGGCTGATTATAGCAGCAGTGATTGTAAAGTATCGTCGGCAGATGGGAATTTATCTGGTGGATCGATTTGGCAAGAAGAAGTCGGAGAACTCATCAGAAGAATAGGATAACTGAGTTATAGGATAGCCGAAAGAGCAACGTTTATCATTTAAACGTTGCTCTTTTTCTATTCACTTATTAAGATTGGCACTTTTGAACGATATACTCGCGTTACTATGACTATCTTCAACCTGCTTTTTTGTACATTATATCTAGATAATATATACTCTTTATGTAATAAAAACCATATTCAATCAGGAGGGGAATTTAATGAGAGTAGGTAAGCACATCCTACCTTTGTGCATTTGTTTTTGTCTTAGTGTCTTGTTACCTGTTCCAACAACAGCAGCTCAAAACAGAACAGCACACGCACTTCAGTCAATCGTCTACATACAAGCTTCCTCATATAATGCTTATGCTATCGATAATAAAGGAACGACATGGACATGGGGAGGAGCTGGAGGCTACGGAAAATACGCTGGCACAGGCGATACCTATCTTCATTCATCACCTGTTTCTTTTCCAAACGCTACTACGAAATTTACCCGTATCGCTATCGGTTCGGGAGTATATTCAAGCGCACTTACAGATGACGGGCTTGTCTATACCTGGGGTGTAGATGATCCTAGTGATCAAAAAGGAGCTTCTCCTGTACAAGTTCAAGACTTAAAAAATATGACCTCGATCGCTACAGGTGAGAAACATTTTCTTGCTTTGGACAACACCGGGCAAGTATGGGGATGGGGCTCCAATGCTTCTGGGCAATTAGATAAAGCAACAATGGCTACAGCATCAAACGTTACAACACCTATACGTTTATCCGAACTTGATCATGTTAAAGCCATTGCATCCCACGATAATTACTCTATTGCTTTGAAAGATGATGGCACTCTATGGGGATGGGGGGCGATTGATGATTCGATCACTAAGTTTATTGCTCCACTTACTTTGCTGGGAGATGGACAACATATCACCTCCATGCACATCAATTATGGCAAAATTATAGCTACTACCACCAAAGGGCAAATCATCTATTGGAGTTTAACTAACGCTCATCCCAAGCCCAAAATTCTTAGCTTTAAATCACCGGTGGTTGCAACAGACAACTTTGTATCCAGCTATATTTATTTCATTACAAATGATCATAAAGTATGGAGGATTGATCCAGTAGATCGCCCCAATTCTCCTCAACAAATATCGGGATTAAAAGACATTATTCAAGTTGTATCTGGAGATGGCTTCACACTGGCATTGGATAAAAACGGAATCGTGCATAGTATGGGTATTAACAACGGTGGACAGCTTGGAGTAGGAGATCCGTTCTTAAAATATAGTGCTGCTACTCCTTTAATTGTTCAAAAGGCAATCGCTATCCAATTGAATGGACAGCAGCTTCGTATGCCTAACCCTCCAATCTTCATGCAAAGCACAGTCTATGTACCTGTTCGAGGTCTGTTCGAAAAAATGAATGCAACCGTCAAATGGGATCAAAAGAATAAAAATGATGTATGGGTTACAAGTGGCTCTACAACTATTCAACTCACCAAAGGTAAGAACGCTGCTATCGTCAATGGCAAGGAAGTGCCTTTATCTGCACCTCCTCAATATGCAAATGAGAGCATCTTTATTCCACTGCGCTTTATTTCAGAAACAATTGGTGCTCATGTCAATTGGAACAGTGCCGACTATACAGTAACAATTAATACGACTCGTTCCTCAAAATCATAATACTGCTCTTACACGATCTTCCGCCCATTCGAACGCAGGCTACACAACAACAGCACCACGAGCAGAATATCCGCTATCGTGATTGCATACAACAATGTTGGTGTCATAGGCTGGATCAACAGTGATACTACGATTGTGCTAACTGTTATCCCGAAGTTTTCCAAACGATACCTGCCGGGGCGGCGGATGACTCGATAGGTAAGAATAATAATGGTATACAGAATGATGGCGGCAATCACGTAATTCATGCTATACCTCCTTGTTTATGCTACTTTTAATATGTATAAATTAACATTGCTATCTCTAATCAGCATACCCCATTTTGCATATATGCGCAAAAACAACCACCCGGACGCTTACCTATGGTTCGGGTGGTTGTTCATAGTATGCCTCTCGAACAATTGCATAGCGTTCAAGTGGTGGTTGCTATTGTGCTTCCTATGCCTGGATCGCTTCCAGCACAGCATCCACATGCCCTTTCACCTTCACATTACGCCACTCCTGCTGTAGATTACCTTCTTCATCGATCAGGAATGTAGAACGAACGATACCCTCATACTCCTTGCCGTACATCTTTTTGAGTTGCCATACCCCATACGCCTCTGCTACAGCATGATCAGGATCGGCAAGCAGTGGGAACGGTAGCTCATGCTTGGCGATAAATTTGTCATGCGACTTCACACTGTCCGGGCTAATACCGAGTACGACAGCACCGTGTTGTTCGTAGCCTGCGGTACTATCGCGGAAGTCACAGGCTTCCTGCGTGCAGCTAGAGGTATTATCCTTCGGATAGAAATACAGTACGACTTTGCGTCCGCGATAGTCGCTCAGTGAAATTTCTTTACCGCCGGATGCTTCCAGTGTGAAGTCCGGTGCGGGCTGTCCAATTTGCAATTCGCTCATGATCGTAACTCCTTTTCATATCAATACATGCTTATCCATACATTCTTCTCTATACATTCTTCGTCTGTCCTGTTTGCTCTGCGCTCATCTATATCATAGTAGAAAGCGTAGGCTATGGAAAGAATCGCCTTGTGTAAGCTACAGACTTGCTCCGGCGTTCGTTATTGATAGCTGGTGAAGATACAAAGACAGGATCAACACTCCTGCTAATTTAGCTACTTGAACTACTTCAACTAATTGAACTACTTTAGCTAATTGAGCTATTTCATCTAGTCTATCTATTTGGAGCGAATGTAGCTATTTCACAATAAGCACCGGGCAATGAGCGCGTTTGACGACTTTATGGCTAACGCTGCCGAGTACAAATTCTTGCAGAGCGTTCAAGCCACGCGTGCCGATCACGATCAGATCGACGTCATTGGCGTCGGCGTACTTCACAATCGCGGGGCCGGGATCGCCTTTTACTGTTGTCAATTTGGGCGTTAGCTCTGCCTGCTGGAGTATATCGAGCACTGGCTGCAGTCTCTCCTGACGGTAAAACTCAATCTCCTCATGGTTTGGCGAATGCAGCACTTCATCTCGTATGCGATCTGGATCGATAACCAGTAGAACTTCGATTAATATCTGCGGATTTAACCGTGCGAGCTTCACCGCTTCCCCCGCCGCTCGAACCGAATTGTCTGAGCCGTCGGCAGCAACAACGATATGCTTGTACATCGTGAACACTCCTTTTTCGGCATAATAGCCATCGGCGTTACGTCGTATCAGGGCGAAATAACGCTCTCTATTTTATATACCCATTTAGCTAAATGCTGTTACGTGTGTGAAATGGGAATCGTATGAGTAGTATGCTAGTATAGAATCGTCTACCTACGTACATCGTTTAAATACGTACTGCAAAGGAGCTTGATAGGATGACCCATCTTACTACACCTCTACAAAATGACCGCATACAGGTACGTCTCACCACGACTACGGATGCGGAGCAGCTACTTGCACTGGAAACGCGCAATCGTGACTTTTTCCAGCAATTTACCGGGGCGCGGGATGAATCGTTTTATACGCTGGCAGGACAGCAGCGCACAGCTCAGACTCGAATGGAGCGAGCTGAACAGGATCACGGATACTGGTTCGTCATTGTACACCTTGAGACAGAACAGATTATCGGCACCATCATGCTCAGCGAGGTCGTGCGAGATAATCTTCAAAGCTGCTGGATCGGCTATTTTCTGGATGCAGCCTACAATGGACAGGGCATCATGACAGATGCGGTAAATATGGTCGTACAGTATGCGTTTGAACAGCTTCATTTTCACAGACTGGAGGCTGGTGTGATGCCGCATAATACGGGATCGATTCGCGTGCTGGAGAAGTCTGGCTTCGAACGCGAAGGGCTGGCACGGAAAAATGTGAAGATCAATGGCGTCTGGCAGGATCATGTTACACTTGGCATTGTTAATCCAAACGATTAGGTAAAAAGAAAGCACCTCTTTCACAAAGCGCCCCAGTTTATGACACTGTTGGGTGGTTAGTGAACAGAGGTGCTTTTCCGTATATCCCTGCAAGCTATAGCTTGCACTCTATCCCGAACACTGAAAAGGCACGAATATACGTGTTCCCTTCCATTAAATTCCTCAGACAACTGGTTGACATAACACAAACTCCTTTATAGCCATTCGAAAAATAATACTATATTGATGAATATTCTTCTCTATTAGATAAGTAGCTAATTTATATAAATAAATGCATAATATTTAATTTAACACAATTATTATGCTCGTTATTTATATAAAATTCAGCAAAAAAGACTGTTATATCAACAAAAAAATAACTTAGTCCCTGTTTCAATTAACAACGAATATATACATCCATATTTTATAATACATTTCATAATTATACTTTTTTATAAAAAATACTAAATTATTGATGATCTCGTCCGACATATAATAGCGTGGAGTAACACAACGAACTTCCACCATCATTGTCCAAACATAACTTATATACGAGGAGCGCTCATCTTGAAATTAGTTAGTCGTCAAAAATTCATCGCTACTGCCATCATCCTGGGTATCGCGACCACGCCATTCACTTCTTCTCTCTTTTCATCCACCTCGACTGCTTTTGCAGCAGAAGCAGGCACACCTTCCGTAACTGAAGTCCGTACACTCGGATTGATGACAGGCGATGCAAAAGGCGATTTTATGCCCGAAAAGGTATTGACTCGCGCGGAAATGGCGAAGATTCTATGTAACATCTTCCAACTGGATGTACAACCTGCTTCCAACACTTTATATCTCGACGTATCCGCTGCGAACTGGAGCGCACCTTATATAGAAGCCGTACAAAAAGCTGGCTATATGGACGGCACAGGCGAACTGTTCCATCCGAACCAGGCGGTTACTCGCCAGGAGCTGATCACTTCTCTTGTGAAAGCGATGGATCTGCACAGCGACAACAACGGTGCTACACTGAGCTCGATGGATGTTGCACGTTCGTATGGACTTGCGATCGCTGACAATGCTACAGATGCGAATGCTCCTCTTAATCGCCAAACAAGTGCTGATCTGTTCATCCAACTGCTGGATCATCCGGTAGGTCAGGTAGATGCGCAGGGCAATACGGTACGGGTTGGTAATATCCCGTATAAGGTCAATGGCGATTTACAGGGATTGTTCGGTGTAGAGAATGGCACTGTGCTCAAGGGCGCCAAGCTGGACATCGATCGCAGTCAGCGCACTGTAACGCATGTGAATACGATTGAGCTGAACAGCAATGGCGGTGTATTCGACGGGAAAGGTCTTACCTTTAACGGTAATCTGATCGTGAACGGATCGGTCACGCTGAAAAATATTCAGTCTACCGGGAATCTGCAAGTGAACGGGAATGGCGATGCTACCCTCAACACCCAGTTGGACAATAGTAGCTGGGCAAATGTAACGATCTCTTCTCCAACATCGACGATTCAAGCTTCCGGCGATTCGAAGATCGGCAAGCTGACCGTGAACAATACCGCAACAGTAAAAACAAATAACTCCGCTTCGATTCAGCAGCTTGTTATTCAGCCGAATCTCAAGCAACTGACGCTGGATGGTCAGGTGGATGAGCTGGACGCTTCGCAATATGATGGCAATCCGCTCGTAACCCTGCAACCGTCTGCTGGTATCGGTAATATCAAGCTGTCCAAAAACAAAACCGCTACCGATATTATCCGCAACTATACCGAGCAGAAATCGAACGTAACGAATATTAATGGTGCACAAAATACAGATAATAACTCGTCTAACTCTTCTTCGGCAGGCAACAACATTAGCACGAAGAAAAAAGATAAGGACAAAGATAAAACGCCTGCAATCATCGAGCTGGATGTATCTCGCCTGCTGGACGGTATCGACCAGGCGAACGACCTGCTGACACATCCGAAGGATATGCCTGAATTGGAAGAAGTTCCAACGCTCTGGAGCGATATGCTGCAACAAGCGATCGTGGATGCTAAAGCGACCTTGAATCAGGAGAACCATACTCAACAGGATATCAATGCTGCTGCTAAAGCAATAGCTAAAGCGAATCAAAGATACGCTGCTTCGCAAAATGCACTGTACAGCTACTATGACCTGTTTACAACGATTAGAAAAATTCCTATCAACTACACTGATGCAGGACGCTTTGATTTTAAAGAACGCCTGATCGGCTTTGGACTGGACTACTACAATCCGTCGACAACGAAAGAGCAATTTGACGAGTACACACAAGCGATCGCTGAGATGAGAATGCAGTTTGAACAGATTAAAGATATTGATTTTACCGAGCTGAACCTCAAGCTAATCCAGATCGACGACCTATCCCGTATCACTAAGAACGCACAGGATGCTGCCAAGTTAAATGAGATGTATGAGCGCTATACCAATGCAATGCACCGGGCAATGACGCAGGAACAAGTGAACGTGGTGCTGCAACAAGCGACAGAGGAACTGATTGCGAGCGGATTGGATCGCCCACAACATTCGGAGACAGACTATCGTGAAAAGCTCATGCAGCTTAGCAGCCAGGTCGTTCAACTGATCTATGGCAACAACGATCAATTGGAGCGTTATATGGAAGGCGAATTTGGAGAAATCAGTCAGGTATTGAACAAAGCCAATCTATCGATGATGGAGCAGGATGCTCCGTGGACGCTGGAAGAAGCATACACGAACCTGGATGCTGCATTTACTACCTTTAAGCTGTCTTATGACGTGAAGCTTGGTGAACTGCGTAATGCGTTGAACGAGCAAATCATCGAAATCGATCGTGTGATGATCAAATACGGTGAATATATGCCGCAATACGATGCACAGCGCCTGACTTTCGAACGTCAAGAGGCTGAGCAATTGCTCAACTCGGATTCGTCCAGTGTAAGTAAACTCGGTTATATGCAATACTCGATTGCTAACACACTCAAAAATGCGAATCTTAAAGATCCAACTGCCCTGTTGATCGTGATCAATCAGGCGAAAATGGAGTATGAGGCCTACTCTGGTTATCATGATGATTATTATGGTGGGGATAGCTACAAAGACAACATGAAATTTTACAGTGTGCTCTCCTATGCACAATTGCTCATCCCAAGTGAAAATGCACGCCAGAGTAATCTGGACGAGTATGAACAAATCCTAAAAGCGGCACTGGAGGAGTACAGCAAAGACTGGATCACATCCAGCATGATTGAGAATATTCTAAATAGTGCGCAATACCAACTGGATCATGCAGATAGCCCATTCACTCGTTATTATCAGAATCTGGATGAAGCGAAGCAACGCCTGCAATCCAGAAGCTCGGACGTTTCGTTCGTGGAGCTGCGTGATATGTACATCAGTCTAATTGAGGCAGAACGTGAATTTGTAATGGCTCAAAATCAATCCGAGCAGATTGAAGGCACGCCTGTACAAGGTGGTAACGTAGAGAATCCATCGTCTACACCGGACTCCACACAACAACCATCTTCTTCAAATGAAGAGACACCGGATACGAATACAGCGCCTGCTTCAGGCACAGAAGAAACAGCACCTGCTTCCGAAACGCCAGGCACACAGGAGCCTGTAGCTGATCCATCACCGGATTCAAGCGATGAGCAAACATCGCAGCCTGTGAACAATGATCCGCAACCAACGGTAGTTGAGCCGGAAAATCAGAACTACGATTATTCCCGTCCTCCACAACAAAGTGAAGAAGCGGAAGCAGCTACACCGGTTATTGCCAATGAGCCAGAAACGACAGATACACCGTAATAACAGGCATCCGTTCGCAACCATAGTTGTTGCTACAATGGAACAAACGATGCAATAAGCTTTCCAACCGTAAAGAGCCGTATTCAGAATAACTATTCTGATACGGCTCTTTATCATGGTATCGATAGGGCTCTTTTAAAGATATTTCTAATATGTATTTACTTCGTAGTGATAAAATAACCGACAACCATGATCACTATCACACCTACAATGACCCAAATCGCCTTGTTTTTCACCCTTCGCTCACCTTCTTTGCCTTGTATCCATTCTTGTTCGATATGTCTTTCTTTTGCATACCTTTATCTGGTATATCATTCTTTTACGCTAACATATAATGTATTGTCATTCCAAATTTCTAAAAGAATCAGGGGCGATATCGCGGCGTTTAGCCATACGGTATGACCCCTGCAACTAATGATATGAAACAGCAACTATCCCTACAATGAAAACCGCCTTTAAAATAAAGCTGTTTTGTCTGGTTCCACACTCTTGCTCGCTTGATTATCATACCAGCAGTGCTTGCTATTATGATGCAATCACCAATGGCTTCCTGCGATTCTACTCTTATTGCATTACTAGCAAACTATGACTGCTTATGTGTGAATTACTTGCTCCCAGCATCGACCTACGAGCCTGCCCCGCGATAGCGCTTGACCCCACTATTCCACAGAAGCAAACTGGCGGTGAAGAAGATCAGCCCCATGACCGGTGTCAACCATGCCATCGTAAGCATCTCCTGACGTTGCAGGAACAGTGCCGCCGGATAAATGCCGACAAACGCAAACGGCAGCACCCATGTCAAAATAATCTGGATCACACGGTTGTAGATCGTGATCGGGTAGCGTCCGTATGTCTGGATATTCACCATCAGCGGAATGATCCCGGTTGGCGAATCCGAATAGAACGATACCGACGTCAATATAATGTAGATGCCTGCATAGATCAGCGTCGAGCCAATTACCATCAGAATCATGACAGGAATAAACCACCACTGCATATCCAGTCCTAGCTGTCCGCCGCTCCAGAACATAATGATCAGTCCAATCGCTGAGCCGATCAGCGATGGCGGGTCTAAGTTTTCGAGGAAAATCTGGAACAGGCTATGTGCTGGACGGGTAAGGATACGATCCATCTCACCCTTCACAATATAACGATCACCGAAGTTCCACAGATTAATAAAGCAGCTATACAGCCCATACGGCACCATAAAGTAGCCGTACACGAACACAACCTCGGCTTCGGTGAAGCCACCCAGCGTCTCCGTATGTGCAAATACAACGAAGATAAAGATCAGGTTGGTCGCCTGAAATAACAAGTCTGAGATCACTTCTACCCAGAAGTCGGCGCGATACGTCAGCCTTGTTTTCATATAATTCGTAAAATACTCCCAGATCAATCCGATATAATATGCGATTCGCATCGACTCACCCTCCCTGCACGAACAGTCGTACCCGGGCGGCACGCCATACGATAATCATCGGCACAAGCAAAATGGCAAACCAGAGCACCTGAATGCCCAGCACTTCCAGAATGCCCGTTCCCTGCACACGTCCTGTAAATACCGAGCCCGGCAAATACGTAATCGCCTGAAACGGCAAAAAGTTCATAATCGACACCAGCCAGCCCGGGAAGAAGCTAATTGGAATAAGCAGCCCGGAGAACAGATCGACCACGACACGCTTCATGCGCATCAGTCCATCATTATTTTCAATAAAAAAGGCCATCAACCCTACAAGTATATTAAGCTGCGTATTGATCAGAAAGCTAAAGAATAGCATGACAAGAAAGCCAATCCATGATACCGGGCTGGTCGGCAATTGTACGGGAAACAGCAAAATCGCAATGATCATCCCTGGAATCATAAACATCGTGAACCGGAACAGTCCTTCGCCAAAGCCCTGCATCATTTTGACGAGCAAATAATTGTACGGGCGAATGAACTGAATTGCGATCGTACCGTCCCGAATCTCGGTCGCAATCTCCCGATCCAGATTGTTAAAGTAAAATGCACGCGCCATCCATGATACTGCCACATACGTCGTCATCTGTGCCGCTGTAAAGCCAGCAAGCTGCTCCTTGCCACCATAGATCGCCTGCCATGTAAAATAATACACGCCAATATTAAGCGTATAGACGAGAATGCCAGAATAATAATTAACCCGATACGCCAGCATCGTCAGAAAGCGAATACGGATAAAATCGAGATACAGGCTAGACATGAAGAATGCCTCCTGCTCCCGGCTTCTCTGCCGAACCCGAGCTATAAATCTGGCGTACAATCTCATCCGTGCTCGTCTCGGAAATCTGTACATCGGTCACCTCAGCAGCACCGAGCACACGCGAGAACAGATCGGATACGGCCGTATCTGCGGGAACGAGTGCGGTTGCTACCAGCTCGCTCTCCTGTGTCCATGTTACCGGCAAGCCTTCTGTCCATAATTGCAATTGCTGCACCGCTACTGCCTTGCCAAACTGGAACCGTACTGCACGTCCACTGCCCCAGCGCAGCTTGAGTTCATCCAATCCACCATCGTAAATAATACTGCCTGCATCGAGCATAATAACGCGCGAGCAGAGCGCTTCAATATCCTGTAGATCATGCGTGGTCAGCAGGATCGTTGTGCCCTGCGTGCGATTCAGGTCTTTTAGAAATTCGCGGATTTCGGATTTGACCACAATGTCGAGTCCGATCGTCGGTTCATCAAGAAACACGATCGATGGATTGTGCAGCAGTGCCGCTACCAGCTCACAGCGCATACGCTGTCCGAGACTCAGCTTACGTACCGGGCGACTGAGCAGCTCCTGTAGCTCCAGACGCTCAACCAGCTCATCCAGACGTTTACGGAAATCCTGTTCGGATACCCCGTATACTTTGCGTAGCAATTGGAAGGACTCGATCACACCGATATCCCACCAGAGCTGACTGCGTTGCCCGAAGACGACGCCGATGCCGTTTACAAATTTCTCACGTTCCTGATAGGGCACATAGCCGTTGACACGAATATCCCCGGATGTCGGCACCAGGATGCCGGTAAGCATTTTGATGGTGGTCGATTTACCAGCACCATTTTCACCGATATAGCCGCAGATTTCTCCCTGCGGAATGGTAAAGCTAATATCATTGACCGCTGCCACCTCGCGATATTCTCTGGCGAACAAGTCCTGAAGAGCGCCCTTAAGTCCACCGCGACTTTGCTGGATGCGGAATGTTTTACGTAATTGATGAACCTCGATTGCCTGCATAGTGCACCCCTTTGTGTCGGCATGATATCGCCGAAGTATATACATGATGTTCTTACCGTATTCATGACAAAATCGATTCAAAACGTAGCAGACAGCAACAGGATTGTCATTTTTATTCTCTTTTTTTCGTCACCAAACCACCGTATGATAGGGTACAGAAAAAGAAGGATTGACAGCAGTCGATTTGCCTGTTCCACCGCTATGTCAGAATTGATTGTTACCCGAAAAGAAATTATAATGTACGGGTGTTGTTAACACAATGCAAAGCGATTAACTTTTATCCGCCATGCATATCGCAGGATGCATCGGCACGAAGTGTTTCTGTGTAGTTTTTGTTTGTCCGAATATGAGGTACACCCTTATACATCGTGAAACCCCATCCTTGAAAGGAAGAACGTGCATGAAATCAAAAACAAAGCGTACGCTGTTATGGAGCCTGGGCATCATCGCCGTGGCTGTCATCGGCTATGCCATTTATTACTTTACAGCCATTTATAGCCAGATTGGCGCATTACAAAAAACAGGTGGCGACTCGCCGTTCAAAAATCTGCCTACCAACACCGCAGTCGCTTCCGCTCCTCCGGTCTGGGAAGGTACGGAACCAGTTAATATTTTGCTAATGGGCGTTGACTCCCGTCAATCTAATGATGGCGAAGTGCCTCGTTCAGACACAATGCTTGTTGCCTCGCTTGATCCGGTAAAGAAGACGATTCATCTGTTCTCGATTCTGCGTGATACGTACGTGGATATTCCGGGACATGACCAGAACCGTATCAACTCGGCAATCACACACGGCCCGGCTACAGCGATGCAGACCGTTAGCGATCTGCTCGGCATTCCGGTGCAATACTATGTGTATACCGACTTCCAGGGCTTCATCAAGCTGGTGGATGCAGTCGGCGGTATTGATTTTAATGTAGAAAAGGATATGCATTACGTCAGTGCGGCGGACAAGCATGAGTACGATATCGATCTCAAAGCAGGTATGCAGCATCTGGATGGGAAAACAGCGCTCGAATACGTTCGCTTCCGCCATGATGCCATGTCTGACTTCGCCCGTACCGAGCGCCAGCGCGCATTCCTGACTGCGGTCGGTGATAAATTAAAATCGACCACCTCGATTATGAATCTGCCGGAAATTCTACAGCAGGTCAATCCGTACATCGATACGAACCTGAGTGTGGACGATCTGTGGAAGCTTGCCAGCGTTGCCTACGATAGCAAAATGAGCAGCAGCGAACAACTGCCACCAAACAATCTGCTAATGGAGAAGCATGTTGGCGGTGCACAGGTAATCGGAATTAGCAGCGAAGAAAAACTGAAAAAGTTCGTACAGGATGCCCTGAGCAAAAACGCAACCGATCCGGTTCCCGTCTCCGCAGAAGGTACATCCGGCAGCTCCAGTGATGCAGAAACAAGCGGCACCACGAACAGCTCCAGCTCATCAGACACTTCGCCATCCGGTGCTACAAGCAGCAGTTCATCCAGCTCAAATTCAAGCTCCACATCATCCAGTAAATAAATTATTAGATTGCTACTACATCCCTCAATCATTTCCAGCACTAAACGATGAAAAGGAAGCTTCGTTCACCGAAGCTTCCTTTTTTCATGCTCGATTCACTACAAATAAGATCATTTCACCCATTTGTTCATACCATCGTCATTTGCCAATAGGGTCGGTCATGTTAAAATAGATACGGTCTTTCACGTATGCAACGCACGGCTTTAGGATTTAAGATTCGGATTCTAAGATTTAGGATGCAGGATTTGAGATTAGAGATTTCAGATTTAACACCCGAAATTTAGAAGTATATTATGAATCTAACTTCTGCTTTTTGCTTTTCATTTTACTTCTCATTTTGCTTTTCATTCCTCAAAATCTTGGATGTTGGCTTTTAAATACAGGTGCGAGCATGGCGGAACGGAGGGAAGGAAATAAGGGGAAAGGACGACTTTGGAGGGGCGGGAATCTACATTTCTTCCTAATCCGGTAGATTCCCGCGGCTCCACTGAGTCCGTCCCCTTATTCCTTCCCGGAGTGGGTCACCTCAAAACCTCATAAAGTCCAATAACCCGCCCAGTACAGTACAAAGGAGACTATACCCATGAACCGAAAACGTTCGGAACAATTATATGAACAGGCACTCCAGCATATCGTTGGCGGTGTGAATAGCCCATCGCGTTCCTTCAAGGCAGTTGGCGGGGGTGCACCCGTATTTATGTCCTCTGCTCGCGGCGCTCATTTCTTCGATGTGGATGGTAATAAATATATCGATTATCTGGCAGCATTCGGTCCGATCATTACCGGACACGCGCACCCGCATATTACCGCAGCGATTACGCGTGCAGCGGAAAATGGCATTTTGTACGGTACGCCAACTGAGCTAGAAATCCATATGGCACAAATGCTCAAAGACAGCATTCCATCGCTCGATAAGGTTCGTTTCGTCAATTCTGGCACCGAAGCCGTCATGTCGACGATCCGTGTCGCGCGTGCCTACACCGGACGTACCAAAATCATTAAATTCGCTGGCTGCTATCACGGTCATTCGGATCTGGTGCTTGTTGCCGCTGGCTCCGGTCCGTCCACACTTGGAACACCGGATAGTGCCGGCGTTCCAGCCAGTATCGCGAACGAAGTGATCACGGTGCCTTTTAACAATCTGGATGGATTGAAAGAAGCCTTAGAGCACTGGGGGGAAGAAGTAGCTGCCGTTATGGTAGAGCCGATTGTCGGCAACTTCGGTATGGTGATGCCGGAGAAAGGCTTCCTCGAAGGGCTGTGCCGCATGGCACACGAGCATGGCGCGCTTGTTATTTATGATGAGGTCATTACCGCGTATCGCTTCCATTACGGTTCTGCTCAGACGTATGCTGGACTCGATAACCACGATGAGATCACACCCGATCTGACAGCACTCGGTAAAATTATCGGTGGCGGTCTGCCTATCGGTGCATACGGTGGTCGCAAGCATATTATGGATCAAGTCGCTCCACTCGGCCCTGCGTATCAGGCAGGAACGATGGCAGGCAATCCGGCATCGATTGCCTCCGGTATCGCATGTCTGGAAGTGCTGCAAGGTCAGGGCGTCTATGAAGAGATGGAGCGTCTGGCGATTCGTCTGACCGATGGCATCCAGTCTTCGGCAGAGCGCTATGGCGTACCACTGACGATCAATCGCATTCGTGGTGCCTTCTCGACACACTTCTGCGATCATCCGGTTACGAATTATGACGAAGCACAGGACACCGATGGCGAGCAATTCGCCGCTTTCTTCCGTCATATGCTTGATCGCGGTATCTGTCTGGCAGCATCCAAATATGAAGCCTGGTTCCTAACGACGGCACATACGGATGGCGATATTGATCTGACGCTGGAAGCAACGGACGAAGCGATGAAGCTGGTCTCGCAGGGAAAATAATTCAATAACTTGTATGTATCCTTACCGATACGATAGCGCTGGCATGCGCTGCACTGTGGAGCCTGTAGACTCCCACTGTAGCGCGTGTCAGCGCTCTTTGTGTTGGACTTTGTATCCGTCTGCTTGGAGGAACATGATCACGACAAAAAGCCGTACTGCATCCGTGCGATACAGTACGGCTCTGTATGAAGGCAAGAGGATTCATGCCACATTTATTTTTTCAGCAAATTAATATGATCCAGATCGGTTGGGCTATTGTAGATGAACTCCAGCTTATAGTCACCACGGTTGTAGGTCAGCTTGGTCTGCTTTTTACCACCGGTCATAATCGTTGAAGTGGAGCTTGGTGCGTACCATGTTTTCTTGAGCACGCTCATCGTAATACTGCCGATGGTCTGCTTGCGCTCAACCTGTGTGCCCAGATAGCGAATCTCCTTCAGCACATTCGCGCTGTTATAGGACATGGCATAGCCGGGTGTACCCATTTCCGCATGATACATATCATAACCGGACGCTGTTTTACGAGGCGTCGTTGGCTTACCGTACGTAGCGATAACGTTAGCACGAGTCGTCTTACCGACGATGAATTTGTTGACTGGATTTCCATTCGCAGACGGGAACATGCCCTTCAATGCCGGCTTGTAAAATGTATTGAGGAGCGCTGCTCCACTCATTTGCTGGCTGGCGGTTGTGCTTGCGGCATACGCGGACGGCGCGGTCAGGCTGGTGCTGGCAACGAATGAACCAGCAGTAGCTACGCCAGTTAACGCGAGTGCGATTCCTGTTTTTTGCATAATGTTTGTGAATTTCATCTGGTATTCCTCCTTGATGGGCAAAGCCTAGAGTTTTCCCTTTTGATGTATCGTCTATATGATCTAAAAAGCGGTTTTAGCGCTTTTTGATACCCTGGAATAGCAGGCGAATCATCTGCGCAGTTGTGTTATCCTCCAGCGGTGGCTGATTGGACAGCATCCGGTAGCTGGATGGTGAATGCAGCAGCTCAATCGTAATCATCGCATCAATCGTCTCATCCAGCTCGCCACGCTCCAGCGCGCGATTCCAAATGATCATACATTTGTCGTATAGCATGGCGCGCAATCGTTCCTGAAAAGGAAGCAGCATCTCCTGCCGACTCTGACTTTCCGCCATGATCTGTGCGAGCACACGCCCTTCTGGACTGGAATAGAAACGATGTAGCTTGCTGAACCAGTCGATGTAATCATCCACCACATTGCCTGTATTCAGGATTGTGCCCTCAATCTGCACATGATAGACAAAAGCCTCCATCGAAAGCTCGACCTTGTCACTCCACCAGCGATAAATGGTCGCCTTGCTCACTCCGGCAAGTTCGGCAACCCTATCAATTGTCATTTTACGAAGACCGTGCTCCAATAATAGCTCCATGGTAGCCTTGAAAATGGCAGTTCTAGCTTTTTGACTTGGCGGTCTGCCTGGTTTGCGCTTAGTTCCTTCCATAGCGAGTCTCCTTCACAATTATGAAACGAATAGTTCCGTAATTAAAATACACTTTTTGCAAAGCAATGTCAAATTATCTAATGTCAATTCATACATATGGATCATGAAACATTCTATTTATTACCCTAATTTACCGTATCTGTCGCACCACGTACAGGCTTTATATCCACCGTGTTTGCCGCATCGCTGATCTGTGGTGCCAGTGGCATCGCAATCAATCGTCTTACCTGTGCAGCTACGATCTGTAGCGTTGACGCAATGCGCTCCTCCTGCACATTGGATACATTAATACGAAGCCCATTCCAGCGATACGGGCTATCCCGCATAAAATAGCGATCCAGCGAATCCGCTACGATATTCAGCTCCTGCAAACGTCGCAGTAGCGCCGACATCGGGAAATTATCCGGCAATGGCAGTACAGCATGCATCGCATCAATATGATACACACCTGTAAACGAAGGCTCGCTCGCCGCCAGCTCACAGATTGCCGCATGCAGCCGCTTGGTCCGCCGCCGATACGCTTCCAGCATCAATCTGCGATAACGCGCGTACATGCCATTTTTAATATACATTTGCAGGGCGGCTTGAGATAGCACCGAGCTATCGATATCGAGCAGCTTTTTGTAGCGTGAGAAGTTCGCGGTTAAGCGATCCGGCAATACAGCTACACCGATGCGCAGACCGGGAAACAGCATTTTGGAATAGCTTTTTAAATAAATGACATGCTCGGAACGGTCATACGCATATAGCGGATCGATCCCCGTATGCTGCTCCAGATCTGCCAGATAATCATCCTCCACCAGATACACATCATACCGTTCTGCCAGCACAACTAGCTTCTTCTTATCAACCGCTGCCAGTGAATGTCCGAGCGGATTGTGGAAGCGCGGCATCACGTAGAAAAACTTAATCTCTCCTGTCTGAAACCATTCCTCTACCTTCGCCATATCTAATCCGCAGGACGTCCGTTCAATCTGCACGACAGGTACATTCAACGATTCCAGTAGCTCAATTAGCAGATGATAGCCCGGCTGCTCAATCATAATGCGCTGCTGTCCGCCGGGAAACGGCATCATCGTCAAAATCGATAATGCCTGTTGTACACCGGAGGTAATATACAGGTTCGACGGACGCGCAAATACCTGTACACGCTCCAGTTGCTCACGCACTTCATGCAGAAGTGCAGGCAGGCCCTGTGCTGTGCCATACGTAAACAATTGATCTCGATATAGCTTCATCGCTTGATTCAGACAGCCCTGAAAATCATCGAATGGAAACAGCTCTGCTGCCGGCGCCGCAGAAGCAATATCAATCTGCTCCCCTTCAACGATAGCAGGTGCCGTCTGATGCTGAGCAGCCACATAATATCCGCTGCGATCAACGACATATACAAAATGCTCACGGATGAGCTGTTCGTAGGCGCGAATAACCGTTGCTGCACTGCAGGAATACTGCTCTGCCATTTTACGAATCGATGGCAGACGTGCGCCTGCCGGACGAATCCCCGATACAATCTGGCGCTGCAATAATACGGCTAGCTGTTCATGCTTACTCATGGTTCGTTCCTCCCTTAGCCTGGGCTTTTTACGTTCAGACAGCTATTGATTACATCCGATGCATACGATACGAGATGACAGACAACGATCCAATCGATTCCGGTAATGCTTATTATAGTTCATTTCGATGCTGATCCGTCGCTACAGTTGGTGATCTGTACCGGTACAGATTGCAAATAAACCTGTTGTTGCCCTCTCGTACAGCAACTATATTGAAAAAGAATCCATATCCGGCAATACAATCACATCGTGCACATGTCGTTCTGTTGCTTGTACTACTTCAAAATATAAATACCACACGGATTAGCCCACCGACTTCTGCTAATCCATCATAATGGAGGGATATCACCTGATGACAACCGAATCTTCAACAGGGCTGTCTGCGATGAAGCAGACGCTTCATGTATCTGATACATCATCCAGCCGTTCTCGCGGATGGGCATACGCTGCTGCGCTCGCCTATGCGCTCATTATTGGCTTTTCGTTTTTGTTCGTTAAAATGACCGTTGTCGTTGCACAGCCACTGGATGTACTCGCTCACCGCTTTCTGCTATCCGTACTCGTGATGGCGATTCCGGTAGCCCTTGGCTGGATTCGCGTCTCGATCCGGCTCGTTGATCTTAAGCGCATTTTACCGCTGGCGCTCTTATCACCGGTGCTGTTTTTCAGCTTTCAAATATTTGGCCTGCTGCATGCCTCATCCGCAGAAGCTGGCATTATTCAAGCGACCGTGCCGATCTTCACAATGCTGCTTGCCGCCTATTTTCTAAAAGAACGGACACGGCTGATGCAAAAGCTTTCTCTGCTCCTCTCCGTATCCGGCGTCATCCTCATCTTCGCACTCCAGGGCGGTGCGGGATGGTCGGCGGATCATCTTGGCGGAATGCTGCTGCTTATGGGCTCGGCGTTATCGTTTGCAGGCTATGGTGTGATTGCACGTCCGTTAACAAGCGTCTACAATCCGCTGGAATTAACATGGGTAACGATGATTGTCGCTGCGGTGCTGTTCAATCTAGCTGCTGTTATTATGCATATCACGCAGGGTGATATTAGCGGCTATGTGAAGCCACTGGCACAGCCGGATTACTGGTTATCGCTGCTCTATCTTGGCGTGCTATCCTCACTTGGCACCACATTGCTGTCCAGCTATGCGCTATCGATTCTGAAAGCAACACAGATGAGTGTATTCAGCAATTTTGCTACGATCACTTCTATGATTGCCGGAGCAGTCATTCTGCATGAACAGCTTCAGTACTATCATGTGATCGGTGCGTTCCTGATCATCATTGGTGTGCTCGGCACGAACTGGAATCGCCAGCGGCGTCAGCCGAGGTAAATCGGCTTTCACTTCCTTTCTCCCTTCGTCCGAATAGGGTATAGTAGAGATAGATTATGTTGTATACCTAAATAAACCTACATATTCCCGATTCGGAAAGGAAGAAGATAATGAAGCCATTTCATTCAGGCGCTTCGACTAGAACTTTGCTTGCGCGTTTGCTGATCATGCCACTATTGTTGTCAGGCGTGCTGCTGCCAGCAGGGAAACATAGCGATGCTGCTACGAATGTAGTATCAGACACGGTACAGCATTCAACCGCGCAGCATGAAGCTACACCATCAAGCTATACACCAGTACACACACAAGCGACGGATGCACCGATTATCAACTCCAGTCCAATGACACCAGAGCAGCAACAGCTCTCTTTTCCTGGCGATTTTGCGATTACACAGGACATCGTGAATCTGTCTCAAGATCGCGCACTGTTCGTCGACCGCTTTACTGGTGATGTGTACATGAACGATCTGAACACCGGTCGTAATCTATGGTCGCATCAATACGAGCACATTTACAGCTATCGGATGCTGCCTGCGAGCGGTAAGCTTGTGCTGATCATCCAGCATAAGCAGCAACTACAAAAGCTCGTGCTGGGCTCAAAAGGCGAAACGCTCTCTACCTTTTCCTATCCTGCTGCATTGCTAGGCTCACTGTCCGACACCCAGTTAGCCTCGTATCTGATTAGCTGGTCTGCTCCACTAGGACAGGGTGAAAAGGAGCGACTCGCCATTCAGCAGAATGATGAGGTGCGCATCTACGAAGCACCGTGGAAAAAGCCACTCCGTACCTTCAAGCTGAAAGCTGTGCAAAGCAATACCGCTGAAGACATCCGCGGCACACATATGGAATATCAGTCTGATCGGCTGGTCATTCAATATGCGGCAGGGAGTCTGATGCAGACGGATCAGGTGTTTGAGCTGTTGAATACAGGCCAGGTTAAGAACCAGGGTCAGGTCATTCAAATGCCGTGGAATCTGCAAAGCGACTTTCAGCTAGAGAATGGACAGGCTGTTATTTACAGCTATAACGATAATGAATTTGCGCTTGGCATACGCGGAGCGACTCCATATCCGATCTATCGACGCTACGATGTAGCAACAGGAAAGCTGCTGATCGAGAAGACGCGTGTGTTCACTGCCCAGCAACCAGGCTGGTCAACCGACTATAGTAACGGTCAGTTGCTTGTGCTTGATGATACGGAACAACGCATGTATTTATATGACAAGCATGGCAAGGAGCTGTGGCAATTACCACAACTATCCGGTGAAATCAGACTGCGACTGATCAAGTATGAAAATAAGCTGCTGTACATGCTCATCGAAACGAAGGATCGTCAATTCAAGCTGGTCAAACAGCCTTTAATCTAGCATGCACAGACGGCTACCCCTTGGATTTTCAAAAGGACTACGTTGAAAGCAAAAGTACGGACACTGTTCATCGATTTGTATAGAGGCTTTGTATAGAGGCAGCGAATGGAAAGCAACCCGGATAGGGGAGCCCATTCGCTGCTTTATTTTGTTTAGATTCCCTATAACGATTCGGCTTGCTGGCAGATCAGTTTGGCTTGCTGTCCCCATGTGCCAGAGCTGCGATTTCTCTGGCACTCAGCGCACGGCTGTAAATACGGAAATCATCCAGCAAGCCGTGATAAGGTGGATCGTCATAACGTGTTTTGCCCATATAATCTTTGGTTGTATGACCAAATGCGGCAGGGTCAACGGTAATATGATCATTGCGTCCGGCTTCCACGCCATTCACATACAGGATGGCTGTTGAACCGGATAATGTAACAGCAATATGATTCCATACGCCTGTCCCCATGACGGGTGCCTCAACGGTCTGCTCTCCATTGGCACCATTGTTCGTGATGGCGAACTGCATATGCCCTTCTACCTGAGGAGCGAGATACATATATAGAAACTGATTGGGCCCGATATCGAATACAGAGCTGTAATCCTGTAATGAATCTGCCTTCGTCCATAGAGCGAGTGTCAGATCATGACTGCCTCCCAGCACATCATTCGGTAGCTGCACATAAGCGCCCTGTCCATCCAGCGATACAGCTCCGCCGTTCACACCTGTTGCCCATGCAGCTCCATTTTGCAGTAGGGCAGGCTGCTTGCTACCATACGTACTGGTTGCCACGGTTCCGCTCCCTTCGTCAAACGGATAATAAGCGAGCAGGTTCGGTAGTGCGGGTGCAGCATACCCATTGACCGTTACCGTATCACTACTGCTCAGACTGCCATCGGTTGCAGTCAGGCGGAACGTATACGCTCCATACGTGCTTGCTGTAACTGTAGTACGAGCCGCATCCGCATTATAAAATGTAGCCTTCCCCCCTGCCGGTGCAGCGACGACGCTCCAATGCGCACGCGGTGGGCCGGATGGAAGTCCATCATCCGTTACCGTGCCTACCAGCGATACAGGCTCTCTTACCACACCACGCTGATCCGCTCCAGCATCGACATGCGGAGCCTCATTGCTGCCTGATGTAGTCGCCGACAGCTCAATCGTGTAGTCCGTTTGCGTCGGTGCGTATACATTCAATGTCACTCGATCCGCAAAAGCATTCAATGTCCCGGCAGCCTGACCGTTTACCTTAATCCCATAACTAGAGCGCGCGAGTCCAGTGAATTCAATCGATGTTCCATGCGCTTGCGATGGGAACGTGTTTGTCATATGCAGACGGATCTCACGCTTATCCTTGCTAATCTCTGCCGCCTGGTATTGATCCCGCTCAAGCTCCATATTGAAGTTCAGTGGTAAAATATGCAGCTTGCGGTATACGCCGTCTGTTGGCGTAATCTGATACGCCGTACCTGTATCCTTCACATTCGCACCATAACCGATCAGACCGAAGATCGGATCCTCCGCTACATCGGCACTGAGAATACGTAGCGCACCGAATAGCCCCAGATCAGCCTCGCCTGTCATACTACGCCATCCGTTCATGAGCGGTATATCACGTCCGCCGCCTGTACCGTTCGTGCCTTGATTGCCTTTTTCCGCTTGATACGTCCAGGAAGCAGCGCCGATATTGGCAGGGTCGGTGCTCATCTGTCCGCTATTGATCGCCCCCACATTCGCCAGCTTGGATGCATATGCCAGACGAAGCTGCTGTGCTGCCTCAGCCGGTTGCTCGGCTAGTAGATGATGACGAATCCAATCATCCATCGTATAACCTGCCAGCGAGGTCGTGTACTGGAAATTGAACCAGTTGTCTCCTGTATTCGTCACCGGATCGGCGTAGTAGTACCAGACTGGCATTTGCCCGCGACTCGCTCTGGTTTTGGAATTAATCTCGCTCATCATGGTCAGCGTTTTGTCTGTGTCTTTACCGGCTTCCCATTGGGAACGAGCAAGTGTGTACACTTCTTCTTCGCCTGTATTGTCATAGGAATATTCGGAGCCATACGGATATTTATTGCTTTTAAAATTCGCATATTTACGCTCCATCTTGTCGCGTACATCATCCGCTTCTTTTACATAGCCTTCACGATCAAGTGCAGCGATTAACTCTGGCGTCGTCTGTCCGCCCATCAAGCCTGTCGCAAGACTATAATTGACCGGCCCATCGTATAGTGTTTTTAAAATATGATACGCACGCAGCAGATACGTGTCCGGATCATGCTTATATGCGATCAGACCTGGATAATCACGAGCAATCTGATACATATCCAGATACGTATTGTACACATGCGGATACGCATAGCCTCGATCGGTTAGCGTCGCCCATTCATCAGCAGTCAGGAAGTTACGTACCAGATAATCGTCATGATGATCCTTCATCAGCGTATTCCAGATCGCCGTCTCCAAATAATCATCCAGCGACTGCACCTGACGTGCTACAGGCTGCAAGCGATTTTGCTCGGCAAGGAACAAGCCATGCGTCAGTCCCCAATCGTCGCCCCAACCCCAGCCCCATGGCTCCGGTGTATCAAATACATTTCCGTTAAACGCATTGCGCTTCTGCTTCGTATGCATCATCCAGTCGTCATACACCTTATCCCGCATATCACCCGGTGCATTCCACTGCATATGATCCACCATAAAGCTCGCATGTGTAGACAGCGCCCGATCAACTGCATCAATGCCATAAAATTGCATCACCGTTCGCTTGCCATTGCCGTACTGGATCGTGACATTTTGCGGGCCGATCCGATCAAGACGCCAGCGATAAATATGATGGTCACCCGCCTTCGTCCGATCAAGCGCAATGGATTGACCACGACCATCCTTGACGCTGCGAATCGGTTGACTTGTGCGCAGGTCAAACTGAATCGGCTGATTGGTCGGAACGATCATACCCGGTACAACCGTCATATCGATCAATCCATGCTCATACAGCGTTTGCTTCATCTGCTGCTCATCCTTCACCGCTGCAAACGTAAATCCGTAACGACTGCTTGCCTGCGGATTCAGCACCAGACTCGTATTCGGCAAATAGCCTCGATTCGTCGAGCGAATCACTGCCGAATGCGGATAAAATACATTCAGTCCTTTGATCCATTTGCCTTCATTGGCGGGATTCCATGCCCACTTGCTGCCCGGATGCTCCTCGATGCGCCAGCGATCCTGATACTCCAGCCCTGCTCCGGTATCTGTATCCGGCATAAATAACAAGTATGGTCCCAACCCGCTGGGACGACTCGCTGTAATATACGAGCTATTGTTAGCGACAAAGGCATGTGTAACGACCCGTGTCTCATAAATCTCATCCCCATAGTTCCATTGCTCGTTAAATGGCATCGGTAATCCGTAATCGCCAATCTCCAGCTTCTTGCCACTCGTATTATCAATATCGATCGTCCAGCCGAGCGACCCGTCCGACTTGATCGCGTATGTCTCCGTCAGACGAAAATCTCGGATGCCTTCGGCATGACTGGAATGCTCATACGTGACCCGAACCTGCTGGCCGCTCTGTTCGATCCGACGCACATCATCCGATTGATTCGTGGATGCTTTACGCCACTCACCTCCGTCCAGACGATAGGTGAACAATAGCTCGCCCATCCACTGGTGATCATATGTATCCTGTTCGGGAGTCACCGTTTTATTCATCACGTATTCGGTCGGGAACAGATCGTTCGTCAGCTTGAGCGATGCAATCTCTCCATATTGCCCGATCTTCACCTGTAGCTGGCTGCCGGATAACGATACTCCCGTATCGTTCGTGCCTTCATCAGCAGCGTATACAAAAGTCGGTAGCTGTACGCATAGTAAAAGCAATGCACAACATAAAGCCAACCCTTTCTTACCGATCTTCCGCCAGTATCCATAACTCTCCATCCTGTCATGCCTCCTCAACGAGTATAGGTGGTATCTCATCTGTAAGCTTTTATATGCTGAACGCTGCCGTACAGATCCAGCATATGAATGGACAACATAGTCCTTTTATTACAAAACGCTACGTATTACAAGTTGCTTGTTAGAAGAATAATAAGCCGGTTATAGTTGTTGTTGCTGCATCAGTTATCCAGAGCACAGCCCCCTCTGCATGTTGTGATATCGACTGTCGTTCCGCGTCATTTGCTACTTACGCTCCTTATTTAAGACCGAATTTTAATACGTGAAAACTTGTGCTCAACAAGCATTTTGCTCATTCGCATTGGTTATAGCACTCACGCCGCAAAATGACAAGTCCTTATTTTAGGAATCAAAAAGGGACTCCTGGTCTCTCTTGCTTGTTCTCTTGTTTTCTTTCTTGCTTTCTTCCTACGGTATTATGAGACACGCTTATACTTCATTCGCTTTGTACCTTGCATCTTCCAGCATTTCACTACTATTACCTTATGAATCTAAACATGAATTTATACAGTAAAATTGGATACAAAGATGCAAAGTAATAGATCAGGCGACTTTTCCCTATGACTTCATAGGCACAGCAAAAAGCCGATCGATCCTTGTAAGGGATTGATCGGCTTTTGTAGCGATTGTGTAAGTGGTTCATTTGTTACTAAAATAACAGTACCTAATACCCGTACTAATATCAGTGTTATTATTTTTATTTTTGTGTCACTGTCACTGTCACTGTCACTGTCACTGTCACTGTCACTGTCACTGTCACTGTCACTGTCACTGTCACTGCTCATGATACGGCGATGATCGCTACAGTGCTACTTTAATTTCCCCCCCTGTAGCCATGCGCTTAATGTGTCTCTACTTCTGCCTGATCTGAAGCTCCCGTTTCAGATACTTCATCGCGTCCAGAGGTATGACCTGAGTTTGATTCAGCGCGGGAGGAAGCGTCCATATCCCCTGTCGTTTTGCTGGTCATCTGTCCATACACGTCCTGACGGGTACGCAGAAGCTGCGCCAGAAAAGCGAGCGTTAAGCCCTGTCCCCAGCCCTGGATACGTTTTTCCGGCACCTGTCGGTAGCCATCGATATCGTTCATCACCGCCGTGCCTGCCGATACACCGGTTACGGTGCCATCCTCCTTGATACGTGCGAGAATGCCGTCGATCGCTTTTTGTGAATATTTATTATACAGACGTCCTCTCATGAGTAGTGCTGTCGCAATTCCTGCCGAGCCGGACGTTTCCAGATAGGATGTCTCGTCATCCAGCACCGTATGCCACAGCCCTTCCGGTGCTTGCAAACGCACAAGCGCACTGAGCTGATCGCGCAGCGAGCCATCGATCATCATATAAGACGGATGCTGTACCGGTACATATTGCAGTGCTTTGGACATCGTTAACGCTGCCCATGAATTGCCGCGCGCCCAGTAGATGGAGGACATATGATGGCCTTGCACATTGTCCCAGCCATGATAATACAGATTCGTATCTGCATCCTGTAGCAGCTCTTCATGCCCATGATACTGCCGCAGTCCATCTTCAAAATAACGCGCATTACCAAGCAAATGCCCGATGCGCAGCAAATAGTACCCTGCCATAAACATCGTATCCACCCATGCCTGCTCCGGGAAAATATCCGTTTCTGAATTTACCGTATGCTGAAATACGCCCTCAGCAAAGCGCTCTGCCTTTGTATCCAGAAACTCTGCCATCTCTCGGGCGATCTGTAAATATTGCTCTTCACCTGTCGCTTCGTACAGCGTGAGCAGACCATGCCCAATGGATACGCCATTCACGGATAGCGGCGGCAACCCGTCCGCTATATTCTCATCCACCCACTCACGCAGCTTGTCCAGATACTCCCGCTTGCCTGTCGCTTCATACGCTTCACATACGCCGTAAAAAGCGACACCACCGGGCCAATCCCAGTTGAAGTCCATATTAAATGTGCGTTCTACAACGCGGTCAATGATTTGCTTGATGTGCTGCTCGTCGAAATGCAGTGCTGGCATGATGAAGCCTCCTTGTTTTGAGGGTTTGTGTAAAACGTAGCTGGGGTGAGTAGAATCCACTCCGGGAAGGAATAAGGGAATGGACTCCCGTCTCGCACAGGAATCTATGAAGTAGTAGAACATGTAGATTCCCGTGCTCAAAAGTCCGTCCATTTCCCTTATTTCCTTCCCTCCGTTCCGTGCTGCTCATAACATACGTCTTTACGCAAATTTTTAGTGGCATTTTTGAAAGAATTTCAAGGTCTTTTAAGAGCTTTTTATAGGTCTTTTTTTAATATTTTGGGCTGGTTTGAAAGTCTTGTTGGAATGGGCTTTTGCGTTAGAATGTACTGTGAATGATCACATGTACATGCATCACTTGAATCACTCCGGTTTGTATGCTTGCCACTAAACTTTATATACATGTGTCTGGCGGTATACAGTTTAAAAAAAGTTTATTTAAGAATAAAATCGTTCAATAATGCCGCAAAAAAAGTTTTACAGAACATTATCTACTCATCTTCTGCTATATGTGCACTTATACAGCGTTAAATTGATGTGATGTATTAGGATGCAGATTGATCTTCTAAGTTGCTAGATTGTATATGTTATTGTGTCTATTTGAAATTAATGGATATATATGAGCTTTGTAGAGTACACGAGTAACATTGTATGGGTGCAAGAATCACGGAACGCAGGGAAGGAAATAGGGGGAGTGGACGGACTTTTGAGCGCGGGAGTCTACATCTCTTCCTAATCCATAGATTCCTGTGCGAGACGGGGAGTCCATCCCCCTATTCCTTCTCGGAGTGGTTGATGCCCTACAACAACAGTTTACTCAACCTCTCATCCATCATCCTTTAATCCCACTACTGCTAATCCCTTCAACAATATGCTTTTGAAACAGGAAGAACACAAGAATGACAGGTAACAGGCTCACCATGGACATGGCGAACATGCCGCCCCAGTTGGATGCGGATTCGCTGTCGAGGAACATTTTCAGACCCATGGAGACGGTGTATTTATCCGGCGAATTAAGGTACAGCACCGGGCCGAGCAGGTCCTCCCATCTCCAGTAAAAGGAGAAAATCGCTGCTGTAGCAAGTGATGCTTTGATGAGCGGCATAATGATTTGCAGGAATAATCTGAATTTGCCGCAGCCGTCGATGGTGGCGGCTTCGTCGAGTTCTTTTGGAATGGTACGGATAAATTGCACCATCAGGAAAATGAAAAACGGTGCGCCGAAAAACTGCGGTACGACGATCGGCCAGATCGTGTTCAGCCAGCCGAGCTTGGTGAAAATGATATATTGCGGCACCAGCACAACATCATGCGGTAGCATCAGCGTAACCATCATCACGCCGAACCAGAAGGTGCGTCCGACAAATTGGAGCCGGGCGAAGCCAAAGGCGATCAGCGCAGAGGAGATGACCACTCCGAGTGTAGACAGCACCACGATGACGAGTGAATTCCAGATGTAATGTCCAAACGAATAGCCGCCGATGCCCTTCCAGCCGCTAACATAGTTTGTCCAGATCCACTCTGCGGGCAGCAAGGTGGTCGCCGTCGTGAAGATCGTCCGGCTCTCCTTAAATGAACTGAAAAACATCCAGATGATCGGGTACAGCATCAACAGGGCGAGCGCACCGACAAGGATGTGGTAGAGCGGCCATTTGACACGACGCCATAAGGTGCCGCGCTGCATGCCTGCACCTGCAACAGTGCTATATTGCTGTGCTTTAGGTCCATCCATCGCTTAACGGCCTCCTTCCGATTCGTAGAACACCCAGAACTTAGACGTTTTGAACAAAATGAAGGTGATTATGCCGATAAAGATCAGCATTACCCATGCCATAGCGGACGCATAACCCATATTGTTGAACATGAACGCCTGACGGAACAGATATAGCGAGTACAGCATCGTGCCATCAAGTGGGCCGCCTTCGCCTTTGGAAATAATATATGCCGGCACAAAGGTCATAAAGGCGCTAATCGTCTGCATGATCAAATTGAACAAAATGATCGGGCTGAGCAGCGGTAATGTAATGCTGAAAAATTTACGAATCGGGTGTGCACCGTCCACACTTGCCGCCTCGTACATTTCCCCGGAAATATTTTTGAGACCTGCCAGAAAGATCAGCATGGACGATCCGAACTGCCATACGGACAGGGTAATCAGCATACCGAGCGCAGCATTCGGATTGCCAAACCACTGCACAGGTGCAGCACCGAGCGCCATAAGCATACCGTTCACAATGCCCTGCTCGCTGAAAATATTACGCCACATGATCGATACCGCCACACTACCGCCGATGATCGATGGCAGATAGTAGATCGTACGATACGTGCCAATCATGCGCGAGCCCGTATTCAGAATCATGGCGACAAACAGCGCAAAGGTCAGTCGCAGCGGGACGCCGATAAACACGTAATACAGTGTCACTTTTACCGAATTCCAATATTTCGGATCATTCGTAAACATTTTCTCAAAATTAGACCAACCGACCCAGCGCGGCGGGCTAAACAGGTTATAGCTCGTAAAGGACAGATACAGCGAAATGAACATCGGAATCAGCGTGAACGCCAGAAATCCGATAATGAACGGACTAATAAACGTATAGCCGGTCAGATTGGCTTTGAGCGAATGGTTCCGCATACGTCCATGCACCTCCCGTAATAGACAGCACAGGTTTAAAATAACGCAGCCTGCCCCGCATCCGACCATGCGGTGACGTGCAGGAGAGGCTGCCTGGATGACGTGGTGAAATGGTAGTTAACTCATGAGCTGATTAGCTGGAGCAGATACTACTTTGAGCAAGAATAAGCGAATGAACTTGATGGAGCTACGCAAAATCACTTTGTATCGCGCCCCGTATTAAAGGATCACTACCACTTAGAAATCATTCTGTTTCCTTCGTTTTGTTCCTCACATCCCGATAAAGCTTACCGGCTAAACAACAATCCTGCTCAGATTGATTATGGCTGGTTATTCGACAGGATCGAGTTGGCATCCGCACGGAATTTGGCGGCGGCATCGGCGGCTGTAATTTGACCGAAATTGATCTGCTCCACATAGTCGGACAGGCTGGCGATAACCTCAGCGGAACCGACCGGTGGCGGTGGACTCATTGGAGAGGCGATTGGCTCCATTTTGCTAACAAAATCAAATACCTGCTTCTCGGCATCAGTCAGCTCAGGTGTGATCGCTTCTTTGACCGCAGAGGAGATCGGTACGCCGCGCTCACCCTTGATCAGCTTGTTCGCTTCTTCGTTGTTGATCCAGAAGTCGATAAATTTAGCAGCTTCGTCCTTGGATTGTGAGTTTTTCGAGATGGCCCAGTACATACTTGGCTGCATGTAAATGCCTTTTTCCATATCCGGTCCGAGCATTGGAGCAAGCACCATCGGACGATCCGATACTTTTTGCAGGGCGACAAACTGGTTCGACCACTGCCATGTACCAATAGCTGTCCCTTTGACCACAGCGGATTCCTCCAGAATGCCTTTGTTCTGGCTCAATGTTTCCTGAGATGGCGTCGCGCCTTCCTTCATCAGCTTTGCCAGACGACCGAAGAAATCAGCGAACAGCGCGTCATCCTCATAGCCAAGCCCTGTGCCTTCGGCATTGTAGAGCGAAGCACCCTTTGTTCTCAAATAGTAGTTAAAAAACACATCCGCCGTCATCGACTCGTCAAAGTAAATGCCTTTATCCTTTGCTTGCAGAGCAAGCTTTTCATAATCGTCCCATGTCCAGTCGGCTGGCAGCTCGTTAATGCCTGCTTTTTTCAGCAGCTCCGGATTGTACTGGTAGCCCAGCACGTTCACGCCTGCTGGAATGCCGTACTGCGTACCGCCGATCACGCCTGTACTAATGACGCTCTCGCTCACATCATCCAGCTTGATGCCGTTACCGATATAGGGCTTTAAGTCCTCGAGCTGACCATTTTTCGCATACTGGCTAATGTAGGAAATATCCATCTGGATAATGTCAGGTAACTGATTCGCGGCTGCTTGCGGAGCAAGCTTTTTCCAATAGTCGTCAAAGGAAGCATACTCGACATCGATATTGACGCCAGGGTTCTGCTTCTTATACAGATCGATCACCTGCTGCGTATAGCTATGACGCGTATCCGATCCCCACCAGGCGATACGAATCGTCTTGCTGCCCTGATCACCACCGCTGGCACCTGTACTGCTACCCGAATTGCCACACGCTGTAATCATGAGCAAAATCGCTACCAGCACCGCGATAGCCGCTGTCTTTTTCATCTTCATGCTTGTTATCCCCTTTCGTTATGAGCAGTTTGATGGAGCAATGAATCTAATACACAAGTAGTCGATATGTGTTTTTGTTAACGCTTACATTATGATGGTGTTTTTATTTTCGCAGATGTGCAGAAGCAAATGAATACACAAATCCGAGGTTTTGGTGTAAAAAACAGAGTCGCGGGATGGTCTGGAATATAGGGTTAAATTCTTCACCGGCAAAGGTAGTCGCTATCCATCAGCACGTATAGTATGTTTACTTTTTCATAATAAAATTGTAATTTAATGTATGAAGCTATCGTTCGTAGCTCAATTATGGTCTGCTCCACTATAGATCATTACAACAATATGGGAGGACGAATATAGGCATGATCAAATGGATATCTGCTTTAACTCTATCGATTGTTTTAGTATGTATAACTACCAATATGGCATCTGCCACGCGCGACAAACCAGAGGTTATTGTAAACGGTCAAAAATTAGACATTTACGCTGCTGTAGCCACAATTGGTGTCACTTATGTACCATTTCGCCCTATCTTTGACAAGCTTCATATGACTGTAAATTGGGACAATATTAAAAAATCAGTAACGGCTACGGATGGAACGACAACGATTGTATTGACTAATGATTCCTACACAGCATACGTCAACGGTAAAGAAGTAAAATTAATCAACCCTCCAGTCTACAATCCATCCACTAAACTATTTTATGTAAATTTACGCTTTGTCGCTGAATCGACCGGCGCTACAGTTAACTGGTCAAAAGACGACAATACAGATACCGCCAGCATTAGTATCATCGCTCCAAATTTGTCTCCAGCCGATATGACCAGCCATTGAAGTCCATTCCATCTTCCCCTCCACCTGTTCATTTCCGAGTCAACGTGTATACTATAAGCGTATAACGATGACATTAAATAATGGAGGCTACATAGATGAAGCTCAGAAAATTAATATATACGCTCGCACTCCTGATGATATGCATGCTCGCTAACATTCATTCAGCGTACGCATCACTGGAACAGCCCCAGGTGTATGTAAATAACGAAAGCGTAGATATGTCTGCCGTCGTTTCAACAGCAGGCATCACCTACGTCCCTTTTCGCCCTGTATTTGAAAAGCTACATATGAACGTCAATTGGGATAACATCAGAAAATCAGTAACCGCCAGCAACGACGATACCACCATTACACTAACCGCTAATTCCGATAAAGCCTACGTCAACGGACAAGCATATGACCTGCTCGAGCCTCCCGTCTATAACGAGGATGACCAGCTACTCTACGTCAACCTCCGCTTCGTAGCCGAAGCCTCCGGCGCCCAGGTCACATGGATCACCAAAGACAATAACCCCCGCATTTACATCAAAATCCCTGAATAGCGCAGTACCCGTAATAAAATCAATGCCCAAGAAGCTCACAGCATCACCGCTCCTTCCCAGTGAAATTGATCTGGAAAGGAGCTTTTTTTGATATTTTAATTGCTGCTCCCCCCTCCTGGGGAGTTAGTGCTTGTAGTGCTCTTAACTCTTAAAAGCATTAAAGCCCTTAATGCTTTTAATGCTTTTAATGCTTTTAATGCTTTTAATGCTTTTAATGCTTTTAATGCTTTTAATGCTTTTAATGCTTTTAATGCTCTTAATGCTTTTGATGCTTTTAATGCTTTTAATGCTCTTAATGCTTTTGATGCTTTTGATGCACATGATGCTTTTAGTGCTTTTCGTGCTTTTCGTGCTTTTCGTGCTTTTCGTGCTTTTCGTGCTTTTCGATATGTTGCAGAAAGCACGGAACGAAGGCAAGGAAATAAGGGAAAAGGACGACTTTGGAGCGCGGGAATCTACCCTCTCTCCTAATCCGTAGATTCCTGCGCTCCACCCGAGGACGTTCCCTTATTCCTTGCCTGAGTGATTGATGCTCCCCCAACAATTCACCCAAACACACCAAGCACTTCAGAACTTAAGCACTTCAGCACTTCAGCATTTCAGAACTTCAAGCACTTCAAAACTTTAAAAGCTTCAAGACCATCACTCCCCACACCTACGGTATTCCGTCGGCGTCATCCCCGTCACCTTCTTAAACACCTGACTAAAATACTGCGAATTCCCCCCAAACCCGAACAGCTCCGCCAATTCAAACACCTTCACATCTCCACTGCGCCGAATATGCTCCATCGCCCGCTCTATCCGATACCGATTCACATAATGCGAGAAATTATCACCTGTCACCTTTTTAAAAATTTTACCGAGATAATCCGGGTTCATATACAGCATTTGATTCGCTACGCCATTCAACGATAGCTCAGCATTCACATAATTCTCCTCGATAATCTGTAGCATCTTATTCACCACCGACGACTGTCGGTTCATATTACTGCGATAGTATCCGCCCGTCAGCTCAATAGCAGCCTGCCGGATAAAGTCATGCAGTCCAGTCAGCGTATCCAGGCGAGATAGCTCCGCCAGCCTTGCGGTTGGAGCGCTGCGTTCGTCCTCCGGGTACAGACGTAGCATGACTGCGTATAGCTGTAGTACATAGGAGCGAGTCACCGCAATATCATGCCGCAGCTCGCCCAGTGTGGCGAACAATCCGGCAATCTCTGCTTCAACCTCCTGCACCTGCCCTGACTTGATCATCATTGTGAACTGCTCCTCGTCCAGCTCGAAGCCGCTATGCTCACGCCCATCACTGAGCGCCACATCCTGCCTTGTGATCAGGCTCCCCCCACCAACATAAAAGCGCTGCGTCATATACTGACGCGCATTGCGATACAAGCGCCGCAATTCCTCCATTCGTCCGGGCTCGCTCACAGCAGCGGTTAGCTCCAGCTTGTAGAAGCCAGCAAACACTTCTTTTACTCTATTCAAGCCCTCCATCAGCCCTTTTACCTCACCGGGATCATCCATTAGCAGCAGCAACTCATCATGTAGCTGAATAGTCGTGCCCATCAGCAACCCTTCCAGCACGTCTTCAGCGATATTTTTGAGGGCAAATAGATGCTCATACTCGTTGGAGTTCTCAGCACGCAGCAGCACCAGTCGTACACTGCGATCGCTGAGCTGCATATGGAATAAGCGCTCATAATAAGCAAGATCGCGACTTCCGTACATTTTGTTAGAGATGAATTCTTTTAAAAATTGCTCCTTCACCTGCGGCAACATCCGGCTAAACTGCTCGCGCATCCGACTGACAAATAGGTCACGTTCCTGTTCAGCAGCACGCTCCGACAACAGCTCGGCAATTGCAGCTTCGATCTGCTGCTCATTGCATGGCTTGACCAGATAATGCTTGACGCCATATTGCATCGCCCGCCGTGCATAATCGAAGTCCTTATAGCCGGACAGCATAATAAAACGGACATCTGGAAATTGCTCATACGTTTTCGCTACCAGTCCAATGCCGTCCAGGCCGGGCATCGAGATATCGCTAATGACAATGTCCGGCTGCTTCTCGGCGATTCGTTCATACGCTTCCAGCCCGTTACGCGCTGTTCCGACCAGCTCCGTTCCGCTCGCCTGCCAATCGACCACACTGGAGATACCCTCCAGAATCATGCGCTCATCATCCACCAACAGCACTTTGTACATCGTATAGCTCCCCTTTGTTATATGGAATACGAATATGGAACGCTGTGCACACATCCGGCTCGCTCTCGATCTGTAGCCCATATTCCGGGCCAAATGTAAGCCGTATGCGCTCGATAATATTGTTTAGCCCGATGCCTTTACCGCGCGTCTGTACCTGTCCCTGATGCAGTCGTTCCAGAAATGCTGCCGTCATGCCGGGCCCATCATCCTCAACGACGATATGCACGGCATCCTGCTCTGCCCATGCCCTGATGCGAATATGGCATGCCTCAATCTTCGGTTCCAGTGCATAATGGATCGCATTTTCGACGAGCGGCTGTAGCGTTAGCTTCGGAATCAGCGTATCGCCCAGCTCAGGCGGCACCTCAATCGCAAAGTCCAGCCGTTCCTCAAATCGCATCCGCTGAATCGTCACATAGCTACGCACGATGTCCAGCTCATCCTCCAGTCGAATTACCTTTTCGGTCATATTAACTGAGCTACGCAGCAGAAAGCCAAGCGCCTCCACCATACGCGAAATTTCCGTTTGCTTGTTCATTTTCGCCATCCAGTTAATCGATTCCAGCGTGTTATATAGAAAATGCGGATCAATCTGCGCCTGGAGCGCTTTGAGCTCGGTTTCGCGGATAACAAGCTGCTTGGCATAATTTTCATCAATTAGCTCCCGTATTCGCCGTAGCATCCGGTTAAAGGTACGGTGTAGCAAGCCGACTTCATTTTGCGCTCTGGCTGTAGACGGATCAGCAGGCAGCTCGCTCAGTTGATCCAGATTGCCTGCTTCGACAGTCCGCATCTTTTGCAGTAGTCGTTCCATCGGGTGGGTGATGCTCCGCGATAGCTTCGTGCCCAGCAATAACGCCAGCAGAAATATACCGATAAACACTACCGTCACCAGTTGCTTGATCCAGATGACACGCTGGAACATCGAATCAAATGGCGTCATATGCAGATAAGTCCAGCCTGTATAGGGCGACTGAATACGCGCGGAAAAATAGCTTTCCCCATTGCCAGCAATGACGCCATACGGCTTGTTACCGCCAAGTCCTTCATCGATGGTCGCACGGCTGAGCGCAAGCTGCTCCGGATACAGAATCTTGCCGCCATCGGAAATGATCAACTGACTGCCTGAACTGCTCTCTACCTGCTCCTGTACGATCCGGTCGATCCGTACTCGAATCATGATCGTACCCAGATCATGCAATGTAAACGTGGAGCCGCTGAACTGCTTGAACTGACGGACAGCGATCAATTCGCCTCGATCCCCGGCATACCATGCATTGGAGCCGCTATGCTGCTGTGCCAGCCTGATCAGCTCCGGTCGCATCCCCGCTGGTACGCCTTCCCGATTACCGGCAAACATGAGCTCGCCTTCCCGGTCAATTGCCAGCATCGAATACACAAATTTCTCCGATCCGGCAAAGGCGACGAGGCGATTAGTGATCTTTTTGCGAATGACGTTCTTTTCATAAATGGACGTTTCCTGCTGAAGCTGGAACAAATACCGCTGAAGCTGTTCATCCGTCACTACGCGAAAGGACAGATTCTCTATATCCTTAAGCTGGTTTTCGATCTCAAATGAGGATAGGTTCAGCAGCTCGGACGTCTTCTCATACATCTGATTGTCGTACGTGTTATATACCATATTCAGCACAAGCCCATAGGATGCGAAGCTGCCCAGCATCAGCAGCGAGATGAGCAGCAGCATTTGACGATGAATGCCCAAATTAATGTAAGCGCTTTTAAAACGAGCTAGCATAGGATCTTCCCCCATAACCGGATTGGGATTGGTTGTCTGCTTGCGTTTTACTTTGTAGTGCTGAGTTTCTAGTGCGGATGTTCTTCTAGTATTCATGTGATTGGTTTCATTGATGATCTGCATGACTGTGATCAAACTGTTACTGTGACCAGGCGTAATTGTAGAATATTGCTATCGTGCGGAGAACAGGAAGAGTCGAGCATGGATTGTAATTTAATGTATATTATAACGAGGATTATTTAAAAATACAGCGATTCCACCAGAAAAGAATTCCTGATCAGCACCAACAATTAGCGCTCAGCATAGCAAATAGCCGAAGTATAGAAGCTCTCCTTCTACACTTCGGCTGTGCTTATAGTGACTGTGTTTATCCATTTCGTTCGTACTATTTTCTTTGGTTCGTACTATCTTTACTCACTGACGAACAAATACCGCTTTCCAGCGCTGTACATATTGCACATCATAACCAAGACCATCTGCAAGCACCGCCAGCGGCACATATGTTTTACCCTTTTGTACGAAGGCTGGTGCATCGGTTGGTACATTTTGACCGTTAACTTTGATCGCATGACCGCCCAGTGGAATGATGACCTTGCTGCTGCCACCTGTTACGGTTGCCTGCTTTGTCTTATCCGACCATGCTACGCGGGCGCCAAGTGCAGAGGTTACATCGCGCAGAGCGACATACGTACGACCGCTGCGTACAATCGGTGTTGCCGAGCTATTCAGCAATCGTCCATTTGTATAGATGACGGTGCGATCGGTAGCATTAACCGAAGTCGGCGGTGTACGATATCCGTTTTCGCCCCAGATTGCACGACTAAAGGCAACAGCGATGGACTGATATCCGCTCGCATTCGGATGAATATCTCCCTCTGCAATATGCGTCATGCTCAGCTCATTGCCCTTGAATGCTTCGGCAATATGCGCCACACGCACATCCTTGCCCTGCGCCTTGTAGCTGGATGCAGTCTGATCGACAATGTTGCTAAATTGAGCTGCCAGGCGATTCAGATTGCTATACAAATCTGCACCGGATACGGCTGGCACCGGCTGATACTGGTCAGCGATCACAATCGTTGCAGATGGATTCAGCGCAATGAGTTGATCGACAATCGCTTTGAGATTATTTTCATAGCCACTAATGACAGGCTCCAGATTCAGACCGGACAGATCCTGTGGCAATGCGGTTAGTGAACCCAGTGCATTCAGGAAGTCATTACCACCGATCGTAATGGTGATCAGGTTCGCGCTACGAATCTGCTTCGCTGCACTCGCCCCATCCAGCGTACGAGCCGCGCCAGGCAGATTGCTCTGGATATCGCTGGTGCTGACCTTTTTGCCTGCCGTGATCGCGTTCAAATATTGATGTAAACCGCTGCTCGTTAAGCCGAGAATCCCTTCATTGTCGACCATCGCTCGCCCGCGGAACAGCTCCTGCTCCTTCAATCGCACAGCAAAGCCGTCATAGCTGGACGCTTTGCGATCCGGCTCATAACCAACAGTCAGCGAATCACCGAGAAAGACGATATGCTCATAAGCACGATTACCTCCATTGGCTATCGTGGAGCTTGGGGTAGATGAAGCGCTCGCTGTAGTTGCTGTCTTCGCACCATTTGTATCTACTGCGCCATGTGCCACAGAGACCGGAATTGCGCTGCTTCCTACCAGCAGCGCGGTCATCGCACCGGAAAGTAGCATCTGGCGCCAGACGTTCTTTTTACCGTTCATTGCAGGATGGGAAAAGGGATTCTGCGGTATAGGCTCTGTTGCCAGTCGCTGTTGCTGGGATCGTTCATGCTGTTGGTGACGATTGTGCTTGCGCTTTATTGTATTCATACGTCGCTCCTTTTTCGCTATTTACATCATTCATGTGTTTGTTTATCGTGTGCTCGTGTGGCTTGTTCATTTTATCGACTTACAATCTGCTCGTTACTTCAGACTACTCGCTTTAACCGAACGAAGCAGCATACACGATACAAAAAACGGCTGCGGTAGCCAGATTGCGGACTACGGCAGCCGTATGGCTTTGATTGTGATATCGTTGGAATTGATCCTATGAAAACAGATCATATTCCGCTCGAATCAACGTTCCTGTTCCCCTTCATTTGCTCCCGATGGCTTATCATCGTTCGCCTGCTCCGGGTGGGTGGCTCGCTTCATATAATCATCATAACGATCATCCAGCTCACGAGCCATTTTACGGTATTGCAGCGTCTCTTCGACGATCGGGTCATGCTCCATCTGGATGCGCACCTCATACTTCGGCGGAATCAGTCGACGCTCGCGACGATCACGTTCCTCCTCTACCATCTCCCCGTCGGTTAGACGCTCACTCAGTTCACGTTCCAGTTCGTCGGATGATGACATATACGCTCACTCCCCTGCATCGTTATGATTGATATCCTTAGCCCTTGCATTGGTAAACGCCATTTCCGTCCGTCAGCGCAGCGTATCATGTCATGCTTCATCGTCGCATGATCAGGCAATACATTGCACCATACTTCATCATCGTATGCTCATGTAGTGTATAGCAGTATAGCGAATGATCGATGACTGGCTGACTACTGTTTATTTACCCGTTTGTTCCGACATAAAATCACGTCTTACTTCGGCAATGCCTTTAATCCAGATGCGTGCAGCTCTTGTAGCAGTTCGTCATGAATATGCCCATTCGTCGCCGCAATATTACGCACGGTCAGCTCGTAGTCAGAACCGGAAATATCGCCGATACGACCGCCCGATTCGGTAACGAGCAGCGCACCTGCCGCCAGATCCCATGCATTCAAGCCGACTTCCCAGTACGCATCCAGACGTCCGGCTGCCACATAAGCGAGATGCAGCGCTGCTGAACCGCCGTTACGAATACTGCGTACCTTTGGCAACAGATCAATGAGTGACTTCGTATTGCGTTCTACGCTTGTGTTTGCCGGAAAGCCTGTCGCAACCAGGCATTCGGACAGCTTCATATGATCCGCAACCTTCATCAGATTACCGTGTACATAAGCGCCTTTACCCTTTTCCGCTACGAACAGCTCGTCATGGGTTGGATCATACACGACACCAACGATAACCTCACCTTTGTGCGCAACCGCAATCGAGACACAGTAAAATGGGAAGCCATGCACAAAGTTGGTCGTACCATCAATCGGGTCTACAATCCATACATATTCCTCATCCTTCACCGCTTCAACCGCACGAATCGATGCTTCTGCACCCACACCAGCGCTTTCCTCACCGAGAAAAGCATCGCCAGGGCAGTATGTCTGCACCAGCTTGCGAATCATCTGCTCAGCGCCTTTGTCCACCTCGGTTACAAGATCCTGTGAAGAGGTCTTCGTATCAAGCTGACGGTAGCTGCCGAGCTTACTTTTAATCCATTCGCCTGTTTTGGATGCCGCATTAATCGCCACAGCTACACGACTTTTACTGCTGACAACATAGGGCTGCTTTTGGTTATCTTCCATGTTCAATCCCCCTGGGTATATTAGACTGCCAGCCGAAGCCACAGTCTGGTATTGAAGCTTGCATTTCAACATGAATTAAGTATGGATACAGACCGCCAAGCCTCTCCCTGTAGGATCGCTTTAGAGTGTCTGCATCAGTTTGGACATATCGTCTGTCTTTAAGGTAACACTTCGATACTGGCTTTGTCGATGATACGTACCCCATCCCCTTCAAGGGCGCGCAAATCGCTCATTAATTGCAGCAATGCCAGATCCTTATGCTTCGCCTCCAGCATCACATCCAGATGACTGGACGTGCGTGCAGCCTGACGCAAAAAGTCGAGTAATGGCCCGGCCTCTACCCCATCTGCATGGCTACGCCGATCGGTCGCACTGCGTGGACTGGATGCATGAATCTTCGGCGGCAAATGACTGCCCTCGGGCACATCCGTACGCGCCAGCGGCGACTCCCATGTACGCGCAATATCCGGCCAATATAGCGATGCCGGCTCGCCTTCGCTGTTCACCATATGATGATGAATGTCGAGCACCATCGGTAGTCCGGCACGCTGCGCAATGCTTAGCGTCTCCGGTGTAGTGAATGTTTTATCATCATTTTCGAGTGTGATCCGGCAGCGGATATCGTCATCCAGCGTGGCGAACTGCTCGACAAATCGATCACCGGATGTCGGTTTGTCACCATAGGCGCCGCCGACATGGATATTATTTTTCGAGCGTGCATCCAGTCCCATCGCATCCAGCATGCGTACATGGTGACGCAGATCGCGTACCGCCGCTTCCAGCACTTCGGGCTTGGGCGTATTGATGACGGTAAAATGATCCGGGTGAAAGGACACGCGCAGACCATGCTTCCGCACATACTCGCCAATCTCAGCAAATTCCGGCTGCAGCACCGTGACCGGGTCCCAATCCTGTAGCTCTGCATGAGTGGCGAGCGGAATGAGCTTGGAGCTCATTCGGTACATATGGATATCCTCCGCCACATTATGCTTGAGCACACGCAGTGTCGTTTGCAGATTAGTACGCCCGATCGCTTCCAATCTGCGCAATGCAGCATCGCGATCGGGAAGTTTACGGAAATTGGTCATCGTCATCGTCTTAGAGGGAGAGGCATCCTTGAGCTGTAATGAGATGGCGACGTAACCAAAGCGGACGATCATACGTCCAGTTGCTCCTGTTCACCGAAAAACATTTCATGTGCCAGCTCGGTTTGCACGCGTGATTCCTCCGGTGTTAGCTTACGCACCAGCTCCATCTCCACTTCGGTTACTTCATGACCTTGAAAATTAATCTCTGCGATACAGCCGGTGATTTTCACGATGGCGATTGCTGTGTTTTCCGGTGTATAGGCAATGACCTTCTGTCCGGTTGGGAACACGCGAAAGCCTTGCTTGACCATTTTGCCTTTACCATATTCGAGCATGTCCAGCAGCTCCTGCTCGCTTTTGAATTTGCAGACGGAATTGAATTCAGTTTGAAAGCCCATATTGTTCGCCTCCTTGTTAAAGTGTGTACAGTGGAATTGTCGTTCGTTGATGTGTGTGGGTTTCCTTATTAAACCATAAACCGTTTGAGGGGTGGGTATAACAGTTGCGGTGGGTTGCGGATGTAAACTGATGTGGTACGTTGTTTGAGCATAGACCACTCCGGGAAGGAATAAGGGAACGGGCTCCCGTCTCGCACAGGAATCTACGGAGTGGGAGTGAGTTGTAGATTCCCGTGCTCAAAAGTCGCCCGTTTCCCTTATTTCCTTCCCTCCGTTCTGTGCTGAATCAACATGTGAATCCTCAACACTTTAAAAATTCCTTTATAGTATTTTGAGATCACGTAGTGGTACGTTCTATTTGCGACTTCATAAAATCTAGTCGCAAGTAACACCTAACACCTAACACCTAACACCTAACACCTAACACCTAACACCTAACACCTAACACCTAACACCT
>JBCNLJ010000045.1:0-47680 GCA_039595515.1 Paenibacillus sp.
TCCTTCCCGCAGTGGTGTATCTCCCTCCAACCTAAGTGTGCAAATACATCCAAAAACATCCCTGAACACTCCCTGATTATAATGCTCAAAATGATGCTCAAAAAATTCCCCGCCTAAGTTGTAAATATAACCACTAATCCAAATTGACAAATGTACGTACAACATCTATACTGAGGTTGTTAATCAAAAAGAAAGCGTATTCTTTTAAAAGTAAATCATAAAGCAGATCATCATGAATTGAGCTGAATGAACGCCGGAATCGATATAGCTTCACTCCTATAGATGGCAGTTATAAATGGCAGTGCCAAACGGAGAAGGGCTTGCCGCACTCCGGAATGACAAAGGGAATTGGGGAAAGGAGTTACGCGCTGATGAGTGACAACCATGCAAAAGATGCGATCACAGGCGGAGCGACTGCGCTTGGTATTGAATTCGGATCGACCCGGATTAAAGCGGTATTGATCGATGAGCATTTTGAGACGATTGCATCAGGTAGCTATGAATGGGAAAACCAGTTGAAGGATGGCTACTGGACGTATGATCAAGACCTGATCATGACCGGGATGCAGACCGCTTATCGTGAATTGAAGGAGGATGTACAGCAGCGCTATGGGGTGACCTTGCAGCAGACAGGCTCGATTGGCTTCTCGGCGATGATGCACGGCTATATCGCGCTGAATGCAAAGGGCGAATTGCTCGTTCCTTTCCGTACGTGGCGTAATTCTACAACCGGTGCAGCAGCACGCGAATTGACCGAGCTATTCGGATTCAATATTCCAGAGCGCTGGAGCATCGCGCATCTGTATCAGGCGATTCTGAATGACGAGCCGCATGTGGCAGAGCTGACATCGATCACGACGCTGGCGGGATATATCCATGAGCTGCTGACCGGTGAGCGTGTGATCGGTATCGGCGATGCCTCCGGTATGTTCCCAATTGAGGATTCCAGTCATGCGTACAACCCGGCAATGATCGGTAAGTTCGACGAGCATGTAGCCGGCAAAGGCTATCCGTGGACATTGGAGCAGCTATTACCAGCGATTCGTCTGGCTGGCGATGACGCTGGTACGCTGAGCGAAGCGGGAGCAAGGCTGCTTGATCCGGCTGGCGATTTGCAGGCAGGCATTCCATTTTGCCCACCGGAGGGCGATGCCGGAACAGGCATGGTTGCCACCAATAGTGTACGCAAGCGGACAGGTAACATTTCGGTAGGTACGTCAGTATTTGCGATGATCGTACTGGAGCATGAGCTATCACGCGTCTACCCGGAGATCGATATGGTCACCACGCCAGATGGCAGTCCGGTCGGTATGGTGCATGCGAATAACTGCTCCAGCGATCTGAACGCCTGGATGGGATTGTTCCGTGAATTTGCTGTAGCGATGGGCTATGAGAGCGATTCAGCGCAGTTGTTCAGTGTACTGCTGAACAAGGCGCTGGAAGCAGACCCGGATGGCGGCGGCTTGCTGAGCTACGGCTATTATTCCGGCGAAAATATTACCGGATTGGAGCAGGGACGTCCATTATTTGTCCGTACACCGGAAAGTCGCTTCAATCTGGCTAACTTTATGCGTACGCATCTGTTCACCGCGTTTGGTGCACTCAAGCTGGGCATGGACATTTTGACCGAGCAGGAAAAGGTCGCGATCGATTCGGTGCTGGCGCATGGTGGTCTGTTCAAGACGCCTGTTGTCGGGCAGCGTATCGTAGCGGCAGCGCTGGATGTGCCGGTATCGGTAATGTCGACCGCAGGTGAAGGCGGAGCATGGGGCATGGCGTTGCTCGCTTCGTATCAGGCGAATCGGGATGGCGAGCAGTCGCTGGCTGATTTCCTGGAACAACGTGTATTTAGCGGCGTCTCGGCAGAGCGAATGGAGCCGGATGCAGCGGATGTGGACGGATTTGGTCAGTTTATCGAGCGATATCGTCAGGGGCTCGCGATTGAGCGTGCGGCTGTCGAGCATCTGAGCTAAAACGGGAGGGAACGGCAATGCTGGAGCAATTGAAAGAGCAGGTCTATGAAGCGAATCTGGAGCTGCCCAAGCATGGCTTGGTCAAGTTCACCTGGGGCAATGCAAGTGCAGTTGACCGTGAGAGCGGCTTGTTCGTCATTAAGCCAAGCGGTGTTAGCTACGAGACGATGAAGCCTAGCGATATGGTGGTTGTCGATCTGGACGGTAATGTGGTGGAGGGCGAGATGCGTCCATCCTCCGATACAGCGACACATGCGGTGCTGTACAAGCACTATGAGCAGATCGGTGGCATCGTGCATACGCATTCCACCTGGGCGACGATCTGGGCGCAGGCCGGGCTGGATGTGCCGGTGATGGGGACGACGCATGCGGATACATTTTATGGAGCGGTGCCGTGTGCACGCTTTCTGACACAGGCGGAGATTGATCGCGGTTATGAGGCGGAGACGGGCAATGTGATTATCGAGACCTTTGAACAACGGGGAATCGATGTGATGGCGATTCCGGCTGTCCTGCTGCATGGACATGCACCGTTCACCTGGGGCAAGGATGCCCATGCGGCGGTTGTAAACAGCGTCGTACTGGAGGAAGTGTGCAAAATGAATCTGTACGCACGCGAGCTGAACCATTTTGCGAAGGAATTGCCACAGGGCATTCTGGACAAGCACTATTTGCGCAAGCACGGTAAGGATGCGTATTACGGACAAAAATAGAGCGTCTCACCAGACGTGAACGATATCCAATAAGACGTGAACGACACCTAATAATCGGAAAAGAGGATGATAAGCATGACAGCAACAGCAGCGAAACAATTCTGGTTTGTTGTAGGTTCCCAGCATTTGTATGGTGAAGAAGCACTTGGACAGGTAAAAGCCAACGCACAGAAAATTACCGATGCACTCAATGCAAGCGGCGTCCTGCCGTATCCGCTCGTGCTGCAAGATCTTGCTGTAAGCGCCGAAGCGATCACCAGCGTGATGAAGGAGATTAACTATCGTGACGAGGTAGCGGGTGTGATCACATGGATGCATACCTTCTCCCCGGCGAAAATGTGGATTCGTGGCACAAAGCTGCTGCAAAAGCCACTGCTGCATCTGGCAACGCAGTATAACGAGAGCATTCCGTGGTCGACAATCGATATGGACTTTATGAACCTGAATCAGGCTGCACACGGCGACCGCGAGTACGGATTTATTAATGCGCGTCTCGGCAAACAGAATAAAATCGTTGTCGGCTACTGGGAGCGTCCAGAAGTGCAGCAGCAGATTGCGGACTGGATGGATGTTGCGGCTGCGTACAATGAGAGCTTTACTATCAAGGTCGCGCGTTTTGGCGACAATATGCGTAATGTAGGCGTAACAGAGGGCGATAAAGTCGAAGCGCAAATTCAATTCGGCTGGACGGTCGACTACTTCGGGATCGGTGATCTGGTACAGGAGATTGGCAATGTGACCGAGCAGGAGATCGACGAGCTGATGGCAGAGTACAAGGAATTGTACGATTTTGACTACGGCGATTACGAGCAGGGTGCATGGGAAGCTAGCGTACGTGTGCAGGCGAGCTATGAGATTGCGCTCAAGCGCTTCCTTGATCGCGGTGGCTACAGCGCGTTCACGACTAACTTTGAAGACCTGCATGGCATGAAGCAACTGCCAGGTCTGGCAGTACAGCGCCTGATGGCGCAGGGCTATGGCTTTGCTGGCGAAGGCGACTGGAAAACCGCAGCGCTGGATCGTCTGCTCAAAATTATGAGCCATAACCAGAACACCGGCTTTATGGAGGATTACACCTACGAGCTGGCGGCTGGACAGGAAGCGATCCTGCAATCGCATATGCTGGAGGTTGATCCATCACTGGCAGCGAACAAGCCCAAAGTGGTCGTATCCCCACTCGGTATCGGTGATCGCGAAGACCCGGCACGTCTCGTATTTGACGGCAAAGCAGGCGAAGGTGTTGTCGTATCGATGGCAGACTTCGGTACGCACTATAAGCTGCTGATCAACGAAGTATCTGCATTCGAGCCAACTGTGCCAGCGCCTAAGCTGCCAGTAGCACGCGTACTGTGGACGGTAAAACCGAACTTCCAGGACGGCGTAAGAGCATGGATCGAAAATGGCGGCGGTCACCATACCGTTGTTTCACTGAACCTGACCACAGATCAGATCGTTAGCTATGCGAAGCTGGTTGGTCTGGAGTATGTAGTAATTAAGTAACCAATCTGCATGAATACGTGTATTCCCTGGATTCGAGCAGGACGTGTTACCCCCACGCTTGCCTGGCTCTACGGTACACACAGGTGACAGATGATAATACAGCATACAGTCATACCATTCGTTTAATGGAGCATAGCTCGATACTTTGGATACTTCCATAGCTTCAATGCTTCCACTCATAGGTGAAGAACTTCATCGCTTTATAACTTCATTCTGAATAAGGATGCTTCTTTTGAGGGCATCCTTATTTGCCGTCTTCGTATCCCTGTATCCCTGACTAGCGGTCACCCTGTTCCCCAATCTTCCCACTGACGATAATATTTCACCGGATTCCTTTTACCGACGACCAGTATTGGGTAAAAACGGAAAAAGAGCCAAAGGAGGAACAGCATGTTATATGCCAATGCAAAAGCAAAGCTGGTGATGTCTGCGCTGCTGCTTGCCCTGCCGTTATCTGCCTGTGCGACCGAACGTGAAGCGATAGAAACTGGAACGGAAACGACTGTCCAGGAGGAGGTACAGCAGCCCGCTATGGCAGCCGAGCGTACATCCGTCACTTCGTCGAGCCAAACCGGTAATGTGGCATTAGTCGATTCGCTGCAAGGCGGCTATACCGAGCTGGCTACAGGTCTGGATATTCCGTGGTCGATGCAATTTGCTGGTGATACCGTGTACATTACCCAGCGTGGCGGCGGGATTGTGCAGGTGAAGGATGGCAAGCAAACGGTGCAAAAGGTACAGACAAGTAAGCCGCTACGTGTCGTTGGTGAGGCAGGGCTGACCGGACTGGTGCTTGATCCCGAGTTTGCGAGTAATCGGACGGCGTATATCTATCATGCTTATGAGCAAAACGGTAAAGGCTTGAACCGGATCGTTCGTGTGAAGCTGACCAATGGTGTATGGAAAGAGCAAAAGGCACTGCTGGAAGGTATTCCGGGCGGAACGATTCATGAAGGCGGACGACTTGCTTTTGGCCCGGATGGCATGCTGTACAGCACATCCGGTGAAACCGGACAACGCGAGCTATCGCAAAATCGCTCCAGTCTGGGCGGCAAAATTTTGCGGATGACGAAGGATGGCAAGGTGCCGCAGGATAATCCATTTGCTAATTCGTATGTGTATGCATATGGGTTGCGTAATTCACAGGGACTTGCCTGGACCTCTGATGGCACACTATATGCTTCCGATCATGGCCCAAGTGGCGGTGCGATTCCCGGTGGCGGCACCGATCGAACCGGACTTGACGAGATGAACATCATTAAGCCGGGCGCCAATTACGGCTGGCCGAAGGTGATGGGCACACAGACAGCCAAAGGCATGACCGTACCGATCTATGTCGCCGGCTCGCGTGCGATTGCTCCGTCCGGTATCGCGGCGACACCGGAGGATACGATTCTGGTAGCAACGCTGGCGGGTGAAAGCTTGAAGCTGTTTGATCCATCCACTCGCAAAATGACGAACATTTTAACCGATGTAGGTCGGGTACGTGATGTGATGGTGCATAACGGGCATATTTATATACTGACCAATAATACGTCACGCGGCTCCGCAGGAGCTAATGATGATCGATTGCTGCAATTAAAGTAATATCATGAAACGAGACAGCGAGGATGCGCTCGCGATATGGAAACGTCGTCTACTGCACTACCGTCTATCTGATTTCTTCATTTCGTATCAACCACCGGATACGGAAGGCTGTATAATGGAAGCTAATAGATATGCTTTCAGTCAGGATACAGTTGACCGGAAATGGAAGGGAACGATATGGTGAGAAATCAATTGCTCGGTCTGGTCGGTATGATCGTTATCTTTATCGCAGCGACCTCGCTGTTTATTTATCAATGGCTGAATCCAGCGGCTCATTATCCGCAAGCACAGCGCGGCATACTGAATGCAGCACAGTGGAATTTTGCAGATAACGGCGTCATTCCGCTGCAAGGGGAATGGGAATTTTACCCGAATCGGCTGCTCACACCGGATGATTTTAAACAGTCCTCCTCGCTGGAGTCTATCCGTCGCTATCTACCAGTTCCAGGACGGTGGAATACGGGGTTGTCACCGGACGGATCGGGAGCAGGTACGTATCGTTTACATATAACCGTTGATAAAGCAGGCGATTACGGCTTGCGTGTGAAAAAGATTCGCATGTCCAGCCGCATTTATATGGCAGACAAGCTACTCGGTGGCACCGGACAACCCTCGTTGACAGCAGCGGGCTTTGTACCGAGTAACGTCCCGGTGTTTGGCACGGTGGATGCGGATCAGCGCTCCTTCGATATTATTATTCAGGTAGCGAGCTTTGCCTCGTTAAAAGGCGGGCTGGTGCAAGCACCGGAGTTTGGACCAGCAGATCAGATTATGAATCGACGTGATCATGCACGGATGGCGGATATGGCCGTTGTGACGACGCTGTTCGTATTCGGTATTTATTTTGCAGGGATGTTCCGGCAGTGGCGGCGGGAGCCGTATTTGCTATTTTTCAGTATGTTTTGTCTGACGCTGGGATTATTTTTTAGTCTGGATAATGAAATTGTGTTATCGGCGTTATTCCCGCATATGTCCTTTTTACTGCTGCAAAAGCTGCTATTTATTTTGCCATATGTATCGATCGTATGCTTTGTGTATTATGTGCGGCTATATTTGAATGCGCCAGCTACGTGGTTATTCCGCGTGCTGTTAGCGCTATCGGCGGTGTATATGCTGCTGCTGCTCGTATTACCGAATCAACAACTACTGCATCTGCTCTGGCCGGGCATTTTGCTCCAGGTGCTGGTGTTCGGGTATATTTTTGGCTTGTTGCTCCGGTATCGGCATCAGGGAGCGCGGGTGTATTACATTTTGCTCGGGGTATTCTTCCTTACGATTAGCTGGATTTTCGCGCAAACCCGTTATCAGCTTGCACTGGATAGCCCGTATTACATTATTATCACGTTGCTGCTCGTTGTGCTGTCGCAATCCTTTTTAATGACCGATCGCATTCGAGAGGCGCTGCGGCGCAGTGAAGAGCTGGCCGGGCAATTGCTACGATATGATCAGCAAAAGGATGAATTTCTGGCGAAAACATCGCATGAGCTACGGACGCCGCTGCATGGCATTATCAATCTGTCCGGTACATTGCTCGATCATACGGAACAGCCGTTACAGCCCGAGCAGCGCGAAAGTATACGTCTGCTGCATCTAATCGGTCGACGGCTGGCCAGTCTGGTGAACGATATTCTGGACATGAACCGGATTCGCTATGGCGAGCTGCAGGTACAGCTGAAGCCTGTTGATCTGCGGATTTCAGCACAATTCGTGATGGAGACGCTATCGATCACACCGATCAGTCATCAGGTAGCGCTGATCAGTCAGCTTCCAGCAGAGCTGCCGCTCGTCTGGGCAGATGAGAATCGTCTGCGCCAGATTTTGCATAATCTGCTGGAAAATGCGATCAAATACACCGAGCAGGGCAGCATCGTCTTATCTGCGGAGTGCAAGCAGGACCGACTGGCGATCTCGGTTACGGATACAGGAACCGGTATGGATGCGGATGTGCTGGAGCGCTTATTTCAGCCCTTTTTCCATTATGATGAACGCGGAGCAGGCTCTTCTGCTGGTCTGGGGCTTGGATTGAGCATTTCCCGGCAACTGGTGGAGTTGCAGGGCGGGCAGCTTGAGGTCGAATCACAGCGGGGTACAGGCTCTCGCTTTACCTTTACGCTTCCGCTGGCAGAGGGGATGGGCGATACAGCACCTGGAATAGCGACTGCGCCGCCACGTACGGAGCAGGTTCAGACGGTATATACGGAATACGGCACTCCATCCGCAGGGCAGGCAGGCTGGGCAGAAGCGACGTCATCTGTGCCTTCGCTTATGGTAGATCAGCAGCAGTATCATGTATTGATCGTGGATGATGAGCTATCCAATCTAAAAGTGGCGGCTGATGTGATCGCAGGTATGCGGCATACGTACACGGCGGTTCGCAGCGGGGAAGCGGCACGCGAGGCGTTGCGGCAGCAGAAGCCGGATCTGGTGCTGCTTGATCTGATGATGCCGGGCACGTCCGGTCTGGACATTTGTCGCGAGATTCGTGCCCTGCACGGTTTATCCGAGCTGCCTGTGCTCATGCTGACCGCCTCCGGGCAAACGGTGGATATGCTGTCTGCTTTTGCCGCAGGGGCGAACGATATTTTGCAAAAGCCATTCGAGCTGGCGGAGTTCCGAGCCCGCGTGCAATCGCTATTGTCGATGAAGGGCTCGTCGGAACAGGCGCTACAGCGGGAAATGGACTTTTTGCAGGCGCAGATTACACCGCATTTTCTGTATAACAGTCTGAATGCGCTGGTCGGCTTGAGCTATAAGGATGTGGATCGTTTGCGAGAGATGATCCAGCATCTGACGACCTATTTACGTGCTAAGTTCACCTTTGTCTTCCACAGTGAATTTGTGCCGCTAGAGCGTGAGCTGGAGCTGGTGCGCGCGTATCTGGCGATTGAGCAGCTTCGCTTCGGCAAGAGATTGCAGGTGCGCTATGAGGTGGATGAGGCGGTTCATGTTATGCTGCCGCCGCTCACGCTACAGCCGATTGTAGAAAATGCAGTACGGCACGGTGTCGGTCAAAAGCCGGAGGGCGGTACGGTTGATATTATCGTACGAGCCGCAGGGCAGATGGTGGAGATTATCGTTCAGGATGACGGGGTAGGCATGACCGATGCACAGCGATTACAGCTTGAGCGCGGTCAAAGTAAAGGGGTCGGCATTGGTAATGTGAATCGTCGCTTGCAGATGACCTATGGACGCCGACTGGAGATCATTAGCGAGCCGGGTGCGGGGACGACGATTACGATTCGTTTGACGGAGGTGGAGAACTCACATGTGGAAAGCGATATTAATTGATGATGAAGAGATTGGATTGGATGTGCTGGACATTATGCTGAGCGAAACCGGTCAGGTGAACGTGATCGGCAAATACCAGCTCGTGCAGGAAGCGATGACTGCATGCCGCGAGGTGCAGCCCGAGCTGATCTTTCTCGATATCGAAATGCCGGGCATTAGCGGATTGGATGCTGCGCAGCAGTTATCCGTCGTATGTCCTGAAGCGGCAATTATTTTCGTCACCGCGCATGATCAGTATGCGATTGATGCCTTTTATACGGAGGCGATTGGTTATTTGCTCAAGCCGGTGGCTCCTGCCAAGCTGAGGCTTACGCTGGAGCGTTATGCCAATCAGCGAAGCAAGCAATCTGCGCAGATTACAGCATCGCCGGATGCTACTGCGATCAGTGAAGAACATAACAATAAGGAAATGGAGCAGCCGCTCCTATCCTCTGCCTCCAGAGCTTCCCTATCACTGCGTGTACTGGGTAGCTTACAGGCGACTACGGTAGAGGGTAAGTTGCTCGGCTGGCGTACGCGCAAGACGAAGGAGCTGTTCGCGCTGCTCTGGCATCATCAGGGGAATCCGGTGTATAAATTTGCGATTCTGGAGCAGCTATGGGCAGATGTACCGGCGCAGCAAGGGCAGAAGCTACTTCATACGTCGCTCTATTATGTGCGTAATCTGTTCAAGACGCTTGGCTATGAGGATGTGGTCAAATATGGTGATGAGCGCTACTGGATCGATCCTGCTATTTTCGATAGTGATCTGGTGCAGTTGCTGGAGTTAATGGCACAGCATCCTGTCACCGCTGAAACGGTGGGTAAGTTGATTGCACTCTATAACGGCGATTATTTGGAAACCGAGCATTATGCTTGGGCGGATACATATCGGATCGAACTTCGCGTATCTGTTACGGCCTATTTAGCGCAGGCGCTGAAAGACCTGCATGCTGACGAGCAAATTGCACCGCTGTATAAGCTCATCGAGCTGGAGCCATATGGGAATAGCTATTATGAACAGCTAGTCCAGCTATTGATCAACGGTGATGATCCTGCCGGAGCAGCGCGTGTGTACGAGCGTCAGCAGCAGGTCTGGGCAGAGGATGGACATTAAGGGTGTGCGAATGCGATAGAATGCCCGGATGTTACAGGCTGGACGCGAGAAAATATCGGTATGCTAAACATATACATGCCGCCATGCTGAACGTATAAATACAGAAATGCTGAAGCTATTGCTAGAAGTTGTAGTAGTGTCGCTATAGTCATACGAAGTGCCAATTATGAAGTATCAATTACGAAGTACGAAGACCGACATAAAGGCAGTTTCCTACCAGTCTATTCGGCTCGTGGAGAGCTGCCTTTTTAGCTTTGTATAAAAGAACAAAGCGGGCTATGCAATTAATACATGCATAATAAAATGGAAGTTGGAGCGGGTGATTTTATTTGGCGTTTTACGATGCTAACAGGTATACTACAAATAGTTGTACGCACATTAAGGAAGTGCCGAGCTACAGCAATAGCGAACGGCGGAAAAAGTGAATGTTACTGAGAATTGCAGACGATACATCCATGATCATGACGATGAATATAACAATAAATGGTGCAATGAAAAAATGAGGAGCTATCCACAATAAATTGAAAGCGTATTCAAATCTAAAGGAGCTGTTACGTATGTCTGTCTACAATGCTGCTTCCGATGTAGCCAACCCGGGTCACGGTCACCGCTTGGAGGATATTCCCGCTCATGATCCCTTTGTTCTCACAGATGCCCGAACAGGTACATATTATCTGTACACAGGTGCTGCACCGAAATTGCACGGTGTAGATCGTTATGGTGTGCTCGTATACAGGAGCACCGATCTGGAGCAATGGTCGGGTCCATATGTTGTATTCACGATTCCAGACGATAGCTGGGCACATCCACAGCACGGGGCATGGGCGCCAGAGGTGCACCCGTATAAAGGGCGTTATTATCTACTGGTAACGCTCCATAACGATGAGCGTCTGCTAGAGGGCGAGCCGATTCAAGGATATACGAAGCACTGGCGCGGTACATCGATCGCGGTCAGCGATACACCGGATGGACCGTTTGAGCTGCTCCATCGCGAGCGTCCAGTATTACCGGAGACGATGATGACGCTGGATGGCACGCTGTATATCGATGAACAGCAGCAACCGTGGATCGTCTACTGTCATGAATGGGTACAGACGATCGATGGCACGATTGAAGCGATGCGTCTGAATGACGATTGGTCAGGTACGGTGGGCGAACCGATGCATCTGTTTAGCGGCTCGGCAGCACCGTGGCTATCCACGGCATCGTCTTATGGACAGCAGCAGGTACAGTCAGACACGAATACAGCTCATGGCTCGCTAATGCATACGGATGCTACATCAGAGCCAACCGTTTATGTCACGGATGGCTGCCAGCTCTACCGCACATCTGGCGGTTCGCTCGTCATGCTCTGGTCAAGCTATGAGCATGACAGCTATGTACAGACGATTGCGCGCTCGGTCAGCGGCAAGCTGGAAGGGCCGTGGGAGCAGCTTGAGCCGCTGGTGCGTGAGGATAGCGGTCATGGCATGCTGTTCCAGACACTGGATGGCGCATGGAAGCTAATTCTACACCGCCCGTTCCGCATACCGGAATCGCGCTGTTTTCTATTTGACGTGGAGGATGTAGGAGATCGCTTTCGCTTAAAACAATGAAGTCAAGGTAATGAAGCGATAGCGGTCACGCGCTTTGCATGTATTGGAGGACGATACAGAATACAAATAAGGCCGATTTATGCTGTATTATATATGTCAAAAAATATATAATGTATACAGATGCCATTCATAATTGAGGGTAACAGAGCTGATCGCACGCTGAAATTACCGCTCTTCATCCCTGAAATCCGTATTCTCCTATCGGTTTTTAATCCCGTTAGCCCTTTTCGAGCAAACTTTTCATTTTTTACCAACTCTAAATAGTATATAATTAAAGGATAAGAGTCGATAACATTTTTAACAGACTGCAATTGAGTTATAATAGAACTATAGGATGGAGCGCCCTGCGGGGTAATGGAAAATAGTCAGTATCGTGATGTTCCTGAGTGGAGCCTTGCTTCGTGTGATACCCGAGCAGGAGCGACTGCTCTTTTTTGCAAATATACGAGATAAGGAAGGTTTTTATGAGCAGCTTACAGAAAAAAACAGACGTTATCTTAATTGGTGCCGGGGTCATGAGTGCGACACTGGGATCATTGCTGAAAGAGTTAGCACCAGAATGGGAAATTAAAGTGTTTGAGAAACTCGCAAGCCCTGGAGAAGAAAGCTCTAACGAATGGAACAACGCCGGTACAGGTCATGCGGCGCTGTGCGAACTGAACTATACGTCCGAGAAGCCGGATGGCACGATCGATATCAGCAAAGCTGTGCAGATCAACGAGCAATTTCAGCTATCCCGTCAATTCTGGGCGCATCTGATCCAGACAGGCGTGCTGCACAACCCGCAGCAATTTATTAAACCGATTCCGCATATGAGCCTGGTGCTGGGTGAGAGCAACGTTTCTTTTTTGAAAAAAAGATTTAAAGCGCTTACCCAAAACCCGCTGTTTCAAGGAATGGAATATGCGGATGAGCCGGGTAAGCTCAAAGAGTGGATTCCGCTCATCATGAATGGACGTACATCCAGCGAGCCGATTGCCGCGACGAAGATCGATTCCGGTACAGATGTGAACTTCGGTGCATTGACTCGAATGATGTTTGATTATTTGAAGGATCAGGGCGTCGAGGTGCATTACAAGCACAGCATCAAAGATATTAAGCGTACATCGGACGGTTCGTGGAACGTGAAGGTGCACAATCTGGATAATGGACGCGTCGAGAATCATGTCGCACGCTTTGTGTTTATCGGTGCCGGTGGTGGTAGTCTGCCGCTGCTGCAAAAAACCGGTATTCCCGAGTCCCGTCAAATTGGCGGCTTCCCGGTAAGTGGTGTATTTATGGTCTGTAAAAATCCAGATGTGATCGAACAGCATCATGCCAAAGTGTACGGCAAAGCCAAAGTAGGCGCGCCGCCGATGTCTGTACCACATCTGGATACCCGTTATATCGATAACAAAAAAGCATTGCTATTCGGACCTTTCGCTGGCTTCTCGCCGAAGTTCCTGAAAACAGGCTCCAATATGGATCTGATCGGCTCGGTGAAGCCGAACAATCTGATGACGATGCTGGCAGCAGGCATGAAGGAAATGGCGCTCACCCGTTATCTTGTGCAGCAGGTGATGCTGACAAGTGAGCAACGGATGGAGGAGTTGCGCGAATTCATTCCAACAGCGAAAAGCGAAGACTGGGAGCTGGTCGTTGCCGGTCAGCGTGTACAGGTTATTAAGGATACACCAACTGGCAAAGGTACACTGCAATTCGGCACCGAGGTGGTCAGTGCCGCCGATGGTTCTGTTGCCGCACTGCTCGGCGCTTCGCCAGGTGCATCAACGGCTGTACATGTCATGCTGGAGGTGCTTCGTCGCTGCTTCCCGCAGGAGCTACCAAAATGGGAGCCGAAGATCAAGGAGATCATCCCTTCCTACGGCTTGTCGCTGTCCGAGCATCCGGATCTATTCCGCCAGATTTTCAGTTCTACCTCGGAAGTGCTGGGGTTAAATAGCAATGATCACGTAACGAAGGGCGTGGAAACATCGCCGGATGTGGTTACGCGTAGTATTTAATTTCGAAATTGTACGAGTTTAGATGATATGATTCTAATGACGTGATTCTAGATTACGTAAGTGTGGATGATACTATCGTAAATAGCGAGAATAGGCTCGTTCTGCAAGCTGGACAATAGAGCAACGACGGGTTTCAACTTGTAGAACGAGCAGGTAATGGGAGCAGCACGATAGTGAATATGAAACCTGATGCTGTTATGTAGATTAGCAGGTTGTCTATACGTAAGGAGCATGGCCTGGATGAAGGGACTTGCTCCTTTTACATGTGAGCGTGTCTGTAGGTGTGTAGATACATATAAGATAGAATCGTCTTCAAATTGCTTGCTTAAAAACACGAAATGTTGCAATCCTCCCATGTTGCCCTTTTCGATGGTCTGCTATAGTGATCACAGTCAATATGGAAGCGCTTTATAAGAAGTGGGAATGACGTGAGGAACCTTGTTGTACAACGAAAGGGGATAAAGAGATGAAAAGCAAAAAACAGGCGTCGCTGCTACTTTTAATCGTGGCGATTGTACTTGGAACATGGCCAGTCGGAATGCATGCTTCCGCTGCGGCAGATGGTAGCATCTCGCTTGCGAATGCAGGCTTTGAAAGTGACTTCTGGAGCGATCAGTCATGGAAGGTGGATTCATCGGATTGGAGTCAGACGGATAGTAGTCGGTATGCGTATGCAGACGATTCCTTTATTACTGCCGCTGAGGGCAGTCATGCGTTCAAATATTGGATCAAGGACAGTGCTGCCTCCAGGCAGGAGATTACCGTTAGCCAATCGGTCTACTCGCTGCCTGCGGGTAGCTATGAGCTGACCCTACAGGCGATGGGCGGCGCAGGTAGTGAAGCAGCACAGGTGCAGGTATTCGCAGATACCTCGCAGGGTACAGAGACTGCTACCACGGGCTATAACAACTGGGGTACGCTGAAGCTACAGTTTGTATTAAAGGAGCCAGCAACGAATGTTACGATCGGTGCGCATATTCGCGGTAATGCCAAAGCATGGGGGTATTTGGACGATGTACAGCTCAAGCAATTGAGCAGTGATACATCACAGCCCGTAGCCGCAAATATTTTTGTGAAAAAGATCGATGGGCTGAGCTCTGATTTTATTAAAGGCGTGGATGTGTCGAGCATCCTTTCGCTGGAGCAAAGCGGCGTGAAATTTTACGATGAGCAGGGAAATATTCAGGATATCTTCACCACGCTGCACGAGGCGGGTGTGAACTATGTGCGTGTGCGGGTATGGAATGATCCGTATACTGCCGCAGGCAAGGGCTATGGTGGCGGCGATAACGATCTGGACAAAGCGATTGCGATCGGTAAGCGCGCTACGGCCAATGGCATGAAGCTGCTGGTGGACTTCCATTATTCGGATTTCTGGGCAGACCCGGCGAAGCAGCATACACCGAAAGCATGGGCTAATCTGAGCTTCGCGGACAAGGAGCAGGCAGTATATGATTTTACGAAAAACAGTCTGCAGCAGATTGTTGATGCTGGCGTGAATGTCGGTATGGTGCAGGTTGGTAATGAGACGAACCAGTATTTTATCGGTGAAAAGGATTGGACGAATATTAGCAAGCTGTTCAATAAGGGCAGTCAGGCGATTCGTGCGGTTGATCCGAAGATTCTGGTCGCGCTTCATTTTACAAATCCAGAGTCAGCAGGACGCTATGCATTTTATGCGAAGTCACTCGCTGACAATGGTGTCGATTACGATGTGTTTGCTACGTCGTACTATCCATTCTGGCACGGTACGCTCGCTAATCTGACGTCTGTGCTGAAGCAGGTTGCGGATACGTACGGCAAAAAAGTAATGGTCGCAGAGACGTCCTATACGTACACAGCAACAGATGGGGACGGACATGAAAATACGGCGCCACGCAGCACCGGACAGACGCTTGATTATCCGATCAGCGTACAAGGGCAGGCGACTTCGGTGCGCAATGTGATGCAGGCGGTAGCCGATGTAGGCACAGCAGGGCTGGGGGTCTTTTACTGGGAGCCTGCCTGGTTGCCTGTCGGTCCGGCAAGTGAGCTGGACAACAACAAGAAGCTATGGGAGCAATACGGCTCGGGCTGGGCATCCAGCTATGCGGGTGAATATGATCCGGACGATGCAGGCAAATGGTATGGCGGTAGTGCGGTCGACAACCAGGCGCTGTTTGATTTTGGCGGTCATCCATTGGCATCGCTGAATGTATTCAAATACGTAAACACCGGTGCGACCGCACCACTCAAGGTGGATGCGATTCAGCCTGTATCGCTGACGGTGAATGCAGGCGATTCGATCCAACTGCCAGAAACGGCTACGGCTACCTATAATGATGGCAGCACAGGCACGGTTCAGGTGGTGTGGAACGAGCAACAGCTAGAGCAGGCTATTGCAAAAGGGGCAGGTAGCTATATCATCGATGGCACAGCAGAGGGCGGTTATCCAGTACAGGCGAATCTGTCGATCCGTAAGCCAAACCTGCTGCTCAACGGCAGCTTTGAGCAAAATGATCGTACGATGTGGAACATTACGTATGGAACAGGTACAACCCCGCATACAGATTACCAGAACAAAGCATCCGATGCGAAGACCGGACAATATTCGCTTCATTTCTATGATGCGAATCGGGTCGATTTCCGCGTAGAGCAGGATGTGTACGGTCTCAAGCCTGGCTATTACGATCTATCGATGAATATTCAGGGCGGCAGTGCAACGAATTCGGATATGAAGCTCTATGCGAAAACAGGCGGACAAACGCTGGAGCAGCCGACGAGCGTGAACGGCTGGGTGCAGTGGAGTCAGCCAGTCATTCATGATGTGTACGTAGCAGATGGTGCACTGACGATTGGAGCACAGGTACGTGCAGATGGCGGAGCATGGGGAACGCTGGATGATTTCTATCTGACATTTGTACGGGATGCGGATCGTGGTGCTTCTCCTGAACCGACACCAGCACCGGAGCCGACGACACCGGATATTACAACGCCAGACCCTACAACTTCGACGCCTACACCAACAACACCTACGCCAGCTCCAGACAGTAACGGAGAGAATGGCGGTAGTTCCGGCAACAATTCGTCCAGTTCCTCCGGTGGAGGTGGCGGAAGCGCACTGGCTCAGGGCCAGACGATTAGCATTGGTGCAGGTACACAAAATGGCAGTCTCACCTCTGCCTTCACCCTTCAGCGCAGTGTGCGCGGAGATGGAGCAACACGCGAGCAGATTAGCTATAGCGCTGCTGAAGCGAAGACAGCTTTAACAGCTATGCAAGCGGCAGGCGCCAACCGTGTACGTCTGGTTGTACCGACAGGCAGTACGCCAGCCGCAGAGCTTGGCTTTACATTACCAACAGATACAGCGCGCGCCCTGGCGGGAGCTGCTGCTGGATTAGAGCTGAATACCGCATCAATCGGACTGCTGCTACCACCGTCCACACTGGCTACCCTGAACGAAACGAGCCAGTTTACGATCACGCCAGCCACCGAGACTGCGGCTGCAAATGCCGCTATACGTGCAAGCAGCGATCCGATCGTGAAGCAGGCAGCAGGGATGGCGCAGATCTGGATGGTTGGCAAGCCAGTTGAGATTACGACCAATGTACAGGGTAAGCAAGTACAGCTATCTTTGCCTGTATCATCACAGCAACTGCCTACCGATGCTGCCGAGCGTGATCGTTTCCTACAGCAACTGGTCGTGTATGTAGAGCACAGTGATGGAACGAAGGAGCTTGTTCGTCCAGAGCTGGTAACCGGCGCAGATCAGTCGCTGGCCGTGCAATTTAATGTGAACAAATTCAGTACCTTTACATTGCTTCGATTCGAGCCAGTAACAGGAGCCCCGCTGGCAACTGACTCCGCTCAGCAAGCGAAGGGGTACATGCAAGGCTATGGAGATCACACCTTCCAGCCCGCTCGCACCGTAACGCGTGCAGAACTGGCGACCATGTTAAAACGTCTCGCTCAAACCAAGCAAAATGATGCCACAACAGATGCACAGCCGACCGAATCATCAACGTCACTGTCGGTTGCAGCGATGCGCCTGTACAATGATGTGGATGCAGATCACTGGGCTTCCTCTGCTATTGCCGCGGTAACGGTAGCTGATTGGATGAAAGGCGATGAACAGCACCACTTTGCCCCGAACCGTCCGATCACGCGTGCAGAGATGGCAACCGTACTGTCACGCTGGATGAAGCTAAGCGGTAATACCGCAACAGCGTCCTTCAAGGATACCAATACCCACTGGGCAGCCGCAGACATTGCGCGCGTCCAGCAGGCAGGCTATATGCAAGGCTACCCGAACGGTAGCTTCGAGCCGAATCGTACACTGACTCGCGCCGAAGCCGTCACTTTATTCAACCGGGTGCTGGGCATCCATCAGTCGACTGCCTCCGGTGCAGGTACATCATGGTCAGATGTGCCTTCCACCTACTGGGCAGCACATGATATTGAGCTGGCTACAGCAGGACAGTGAATTGAAAAGTTGCAGCATGTAGCAAGGTATAACGACTAAGAAGTAAAGATTAGACAGCACTCCGCAATATAATCCAAACCAGGATTGCCATACTAAACAGCGACGTATAGAGACAGGTAAAGTCTCCATACGTCGCTATTTTTCATTTTTATAATAAGTAAAAGAGGCATCTACGAATCGCGCCAACGCCTCGACTATACTAAATATACGTTTTTCTACTATACATTAGCGCTGGTTTCATTCTGTGATGCAGGTGTACACTCCATAAGATCAATAGATGGAACAGATCTAAAAGAGTCTGAAATATTTAACAGATTTAATCTTAATTTGAGTTGCTCAAGATACTGAGATATAAAGGTGATTTTATGTGTTTGCAAATGGTAAGTGGAGTGATGTATCCTCATAGCACACCACCCACTACTCACCATCGCTGCGATATTTAGCATCCATCAACGCATCATGCTCCGCAATAACACGCGTATATTCATCCTCATCCGCAGCAAATACTTTTCGTTCTTCCTCCGATAGCTCCGCTCCCTGAATAAGCGAGGATAAGTCTTCGATCTCATATGCACGATGATCCTCAGGACTTGGCATATAGTGAATAATTTCGGACATCTGATGCCGACTGTCCAGCGCATAGGTCAGAATATGGAACTCGTTTACTGCCATATACACATCCTCCGGCACAGCGCCAAAGTCCTCATTTAATCCAAAATCAAAAGCCCCCTGCGTCAATTCCTCATCAAACACAAATGCCGGCTCCCGAAGCTCATCTGGAAACAAAATATGCTGATTCAGCCGGGCCAGATCGTTCAAATACGTACGCTGCGAGGAAGCCTGCATCATCGGATGCGGCAAACGGCTTTGCGCCGATCCGGCAGGGAGAAAATAAGCAGCATCCTTGATCACAAACATCATGCGATCCTGCTCATGAATGAACTGCAAATAATCCCATGTGAGCCCGGCACGGGCTTTTTTATAGCGAAATCCAAGCGCCTGGCAGCGCTCGACCACCTTATGCTCGATAAAATTACTTTTCGTCCAGGCAAAGCCTGAGCTGATCGCCATGAGACTGCGGTACTTTTTGCGAATCTCAATATAATCGCGATAACCATCCACAATGGCATCCACAATCATGCGTGCATAATGCGGCTTCAGCTTGTACGAGTCCATCCCCTGCTCCATAGCAATCACTCCGATCATCAGAATGCAAAAGGTCTACCATTCCAGTTTACCGATAATCCCGCTTCAGGAGAATGCTTTTATGATAAAAACATGAACTTCCGCTCCGGGTATGTCTATTTCCAGACACAATGAAAAAAAGGAGCTGTGCTATAAAATTCGCGAAAACAACTTTTAAATGCTCTCTTTAAAAAGTAAGATAATGTAAAAAAATACCGTATGACGATCAAGGAAATCAGCTTCGAGGGGCGTATAGAGTAGCCGTCGCGTCGCATGGAGCAAACGTTAACTCCAAAACATACAGAAAGGAACAGGTAACAGGCCGAAATAAAATGTAAGCGTTATCTTTTTTATAGGATAGCTAGCCGAGTTGTACACAAGCGCAGGACAAGCAAAATCAGTAGCACATACATCAGCAGCACATACAAGAACGTAAAGGCATATTTTTATATTCATCAAACAGGAGGGATTTCTTTATGACTACCCGTTCCGTATCGTCTTTAACCGTGTTTCGTCGAGCCGCTATGCTTGTTTTACTGATGGCGCTCGTAACGACTGGTGGCTGGTTATCGGCACCATATGCCCATGCGGCAGCAATCGGTGTCACCGAAAGTGGCTCCAATATCGTCGTTACTACCGGCGCTGGACTGGTGTACACCGTCAACAAAAATAACGGCGATATCATCTCCAGCAAAATGAATGGAACCGAGCTAAGCAGCTCCGGCGGCAAAGGCTCGCATATCGGCTCCGGGCTGGGATCAGGTACGCAGGTAACCTGGAACACATCGCCTTCCGGCTCCACCGTACTGATCACCGCCAAAACAAGCACACTCACCCACTACTATGCTTCACGTAGCGGCGAAAATATCATCTACATGGCAACCTACATAACGGCTGAGCCGTCGATTGGCGAGCTACGCTATATTTTCCGTGGTAACAGCAATGTGCTAACTGGCGTACCGACAGGCTCCAATCTGCGCGGCAATACGGGTGCGATTGAGAGCTCGGATGTATTCGGCTTTTCCAATGGACAGACCGCTTCCAAATACTATGGCAATGACCAGGCGCGTGAACTCGGCATTCGCGGCGTGACGGGTAACAATGTCGGTGTGTTTATGGCATATGGCAACCGTGAAAAAAGCTCGGGTGGCCCATTCTTTCGCGATATTCAGTTTCAGAGTGGCGGGGATACCGAGGTCTACAATTACATGAACTCCGGTCATGAACAGACCGAAGCCTTTCGGATGGGGCTACATGGACCGTATGCACTGATCTTTACGACAGGCGGAACGCCAGCAGCGCCTGATTTTAGCTGGATGGCTGGGTTGAATCTGACAGGCTGGGTGTCCAGTCGCGGTGCAGTTGTATTAAATGGATTGTCCGGTATGGATAGCAGCTACGGCTATACGATTGGTTTTGCCAATAACACCGCGCAATACTGGGCAGCCGCATCGACAGGTGGGGCAGCGGTGAGGCGTGATATGATTCCGGGCACGTATACGATGACGGTGTACAAGGGTGAACTGGCGGTGCATACCGAAAGTGTAACGGTCACAGCAGGCAATACCACGACGCTGAATACACGCACGATCACCGGCGATCCAGCGACGCGTGCTGCCATCTGGCGCATCGGCAACTGGGATGGAACACCACGCGAATTCCTGAATGGACAGACGATTCCGCTGCGCCATCCGTCTGATAGCCGCAACGCGAGCTGGGGACCGATCACCTATGCGACAGGCAGTGCAACGAATCGCTTCCCCGCCATTCAGTTCCGCAACCAAAACTCGCCAACGACGATTACATTCAATCTGGACGGGACGCAGGCAGGCTCAGCGCATGTGCTCCATATCGGCATCACCGCTGCCTACAACAATGGTCGTCCCAGCGTAACGGTTAATGGCACGACATTAACGAATCCGGGCGCTTCGACGCAGCCAAGCTCGCGCAGCTTCACGATCGGCACGTATCGGGGCAATAATCATACGTTCTCGTGGACTGTACCTGCTTCAACGCTACGTGCAGGTGCAAATACGATCACGATTACACCGATTAGCGGATCAAGTGATCTGGGCACATGGCTGAGTGCAGGCTGGGTGTATGATGCGGTGGAGCTGCTGAATTAAGGCGCTGCTCAAGGGAAAGTAGAGATAACAGAGTAATTTATCGGGGATACCGATTCATTTTATGTATTTACAAACAAGCAAGAATTCACAGGGAATAAAGGAATGAGTGCATAGCGATCAAATTATAAACTGGGCAAAGGATAAACCAATCACGGGGTCACAGTTACTGCTTTATCCAGTAACTGTGACCCCGTGTGTATGTTAGAAAGTACCGCATCGATACAGGCTCATCTCACACCTGCCGGATCACATCATCCGCATCGGTAGAGAAGGCAAGCTCCTTTTGTGTTTCCAATGCATCCAGACGATCAAGCAGCGCTTTGCGGATATATTCGTACGCATCGCTACCCAGTGGCAGGCGTAATGGCATACGATCCTCATCTACCGTTTGGATGATCGTGTCTGCCATTTTCTGTGGATCGCCAACGACCATACGGTTAAATGTCTCAAAATCAACGCCCGGCAGTTCACCCTTCATCAGGCTGACAAATTGTCCGGCTTCCTGCTCGCGATACAGCTCGGTGCGCTCACCGAAGACCGCATTGCTCGTAATGAAGTTAGTACGGATTCCGCCGGGATCGACCATCATCGTTCGAATGTTAAATGGAGCTACTTCCAATGCTAGCGCCTCGATCGCAGCCTCAATTGCCCATTTGGAAGCACAGTATAATCCCATGCCAGGGGTGGAATAGTGACCTGCCATACTTGCAATCTGGACGATCTGCCCGCCGCTCTGCTGTCGTAACAGGGGCAGTGCCGCTCTGGCAACGCGCAGTGAGCCAAGCACATTCGTCTGGAACAGATGCTCAATCTGCTCATCCGAAGCTTCTTCTACAGCGCCGTACAATCCATACGCAGCGTTATTGACGATCGTATCGATCGTTCCCATTTCGGCAAAAGCGCGTTCCACTACATCCTTTACCTGTTCAGGATACGTCAGATCCAGCTCAGCAATCCATAGCTGCTCACCATATTGCTGCTTCCAATGATCCAATGCGCCGGGTCTCCGAATCGTAGCGGCCACGCGATCGCCGCGCTGTAGCAATTGCTCAATCATCGATGTAGCCAGACCGCCAGTTGCCCCTGTAATAAACCATGTCTTTGTCATGAATTGCCTCCTGTTATGCCGTATTTTCTTCAGCATAATCGCTGGCGGAGAGGCTAGCCATACTACGGTTATACTGGTAATGGCACTAACAGGCAAAAGCGCAGACCCATTGAACAGACCAGGCAGGCTAGACCGATCAGACAAATTGGATAGAGGTAAGCACACTCAGTAATCTTTTCATACTACTGGTTACTGCTACTATTTAACTCGAATAAGCCCATCGGATGCAGGCGCACAATGTTTTATTTACAAGTTCGATTCAAGTCGTAATTAAACTGTGTTCAAACTGCATTCAAAACGAATTAAAGCTGCACTACAGCCACTGAAGTGGTGTTCAAATGATCTGTGCTTTATTTCAACATCACTTCGTCGTTGTCAGCATTCTATATTTTATATTGTGTAATACCAGCATTTTATGGCTCCAAACGTTAATGCCCGGCAAGTCGATCCTGCTCCAGCAGCCGCGTCAGCTTGCTGGCTGTATCGGCAGACGGTACGAAGAAACACCAGTGCAACCCCGGATCATTATCGATCGCAGACGCAGAATGGATTTCAAAATCCATTGCTTGCCCGTCTGCCAGCAGATACGTTGCGGTCGCCACACGCTTTTGCCGAATTTCAAACTGATCCCATAGCTCCGCGAATATGGCGCTTTCCCGATACAAGCGATTAAAACGCTCTACATATAACGGCTCTCCGCGATGACGCTCAAATCCCGCACGCACAATACCGGCGCTATAGCGAGCAAAATCATCCCAGTTGAGCAGCCGTTGACGATAATCCTCGTTTAGAAAAATAATATTCAGCATATAGCGATCCTGTTCCTCCATCCCCGCAAAGTCTGCAATGACCAGCTCAGCCGCACGATTCCATGCGATCACATCGGTCGCTTCATTCGTAATAAAGGAAGGATAGTGCAGTTGCTGCACCAGATTTTGCAAAAAGTCATGATCACGCTGGGGCGGCCATATGGCAGGCAATGGCTCCATATCGTGAATAGCAATCAGACTGTGCAAATACTCGCGTTCATCCTCATCCAATCGCAGGGCATGGCTGATGCTCTCCAGCACCTCTGGAGATGGATTCGTTTCTTTACCTTGCTCCAGCCAGGTGTAATACGTAACACTTACATTAGCAAGATAAGCGACTTCTTCTCGGCGTAAGCCAGGCGTACGACGTCTGCCCGGTAAGGGCTGAATACCTGCATGTGCAGGCTGAATTCGTTCACGCCGGGAACGGATGAATTCGCCAATGGCAGAGGAAGAGCGTTGCAATTTCATAGCGGCACGTCCTTTCGAATAGCGAGATGGTGTTACCAACGGTAGAGCTGAGCTTCGGATGATTGGCGATACAATCAGGATCGGAATGATAAGAGAGGCTGAATGATGTTAGATACGGAAGTGGTGTAGGAAATGAATGTAGAATTAGAAACACAGCATAAGAAAGATAGAATGCAGATGAAAGCTAGATAGAATGAAGATCGAGCACAGATCAATACAGATGGAATACGTGTGCAGGAGTCATCCATTTTATGAGATGGTTAATTATTGAATGAAGAAAAAAGGCTGGAATAACGATACCATCTAGCTGCAACCAGCAGCGCTTATTAACGATACGATATCTGTTACGTATTATATCGTCTTTACTAGAAGTGCTGCAAAATAATTCCTGCTATACGGATACAAATCCGGGTAATAGGGATGATATGATAGGGGCAGGTACAAGCGGTGCAGTCACATACTCGATCATCCCATGATACTGCTATGCCGCATGATCCCTTCATCTTCGTTCAGACCGAAATGAAATCCCGAATCACAAACCCAATTCATTCGAAGCTCAGGAGGTCATCATTCATGTCAGATCAGATGATTATCAAAACAGACGGTCAGGAACTCACATTAGAACGCATTTTCGATGCATCGACAGAGCTGGTGTTCCAGGCCTTTTCAGAAGCCAGACATCTACAGGAGTGGTGGGGACCCCACGGCTGGGAGCTCACCGTATGCCACATCGATTTTCGCCCGGGTGGGGAGTGGCATTACTGCATGACCTGCATGGATAAAAATCAGGGTGACTTTTACGGACAGGAATCATGGGGAAAAGCGGTCTATGATCTGATCGAAAAGCCAAGCCAGATCGTATACACGGATTATTTCTCTGATGCAGACGGCAGCGTATCTGAGGATATGCCAAGCAGCCGCATTCAGACCGTATTCCACAACCATGAAGGCGGGAAAACCAGACTGATCAGCCGCGCTTATTTTGATTCCGAGGAATCGCTCAAGCAGGTGATGGAGATGGGCATGGCTGAGGGCATTAAGCAGACATGGGATCGGCTGGAGGCACATCTGGAACGGATGAAGAAGTAAACATAGGTGTGCTGGCATAGAATGCGTTTAGCAAAAACAATCGCCATCGTTGATTCAAGACGGCAGATTCGTTGGCACCACAGCGAGTCTGTCGTTTTTAAACTCGTCTATGCAAAGTAACAGAATATCACTCAGGAGGAACGAAAAGATGAAAAAGCTACTGCTTATGCTATGTCTAACAATGATTTTGAGCTTTAGTCAGGCGAATGTTACAGGGGCGGCATCGACGGCGAAGTTTCGACCGATTTTGATCAATGTGAACGGGAAATTCATCCAGACCGGCACCCCACCAGAAGAAGTAGATCATCGTGTGCTCATTCCGATTCGCTCCTTGTCCACATTGGGACTCACGTATGTGTGGGATGGTGCCAGCCAAACGGTGACGATCTCCAATGCGTCTCAAAGCAAGGTGAAAGTAACGTTGAACAGCAAAATTGCCTATAAGGATGACAAGCCGATCACCTTAGATGTCCCAGCTCAGATGAAGCAAGAGCGTGTCTATCTGCCGATTCGTTTTGTGACCGAAGCCTTTGATTCTAACGTACAGTTTGAGACGATTCGCCAGATTGTGTTTGTGACGAGCAAGAGCTTTACGGGTTTGACTGAACTGACAAGCAAGGATCTACAAAAAGCAAGACAGGCAGCGATTTCCTTACCGATTCAAGCGGGCTTTAAGCTTCTTCATCAGGAAAATAATTATTTGGTAGAAAGCTATGATTTTTTAGAAGGCAAAGCAGATGAATACATATATATGGATGGCTATGTTTCCACGATTGTCAGTATTAAAAATGGTAAAGCCGTTGCAATCGGACAATTTACGAATAAAGGGGGTACGGGAAGCTTTGACCAGGTTGCAGGCGATCTAAAGGATACGCTCTCGCCTGCCTTCCAGCATTTCTTTATACAAAATCGTATCGTTTACTTCAGCGTGAACCATAACACCACTGCTCTGAATGCGGGATATCGAAACGAGGATAACAAAGCATTTAGTATCTCAAGTGAATTCTCTGGCGCTTATGAAAACATGATCATTGCATTGCCTGATGGAAAATAACGATCAGAGTAAATGTAGTTACTGAAGCATTTTTAAAGACAATCATTTTGCATGTAGTACACTATTATAAAAAAGAGGAGCAGCTAATCCGTAGATTAGTCGCTCCTCTTTTACACGTTTTATACAGTTGTGAATGGAATGCTTACTTGTACGTATAGCTTTTACTATGGTTTTCCATCTGCTCGCCGTTGCTCGCAATGACCTGCTTATACCATTGGAACGAATCCTTTTTATACCGCTTCATTGAGCCATTCCCCTCGTTATCACGATCCACATAGATCATGCCATAACGCTTCTTCATCTCACCTGTCGTAAACGACACGATATCGATAATGCCCCACGGTGTATAGCCGATCAGATCGACGCCATCATAGTTCACCGCTTGCTCCAGCGCCTCGATGTGGGATTTTAAATACTCAATGCGTGCCGAATCATGGATGGAGCCGTCAGCCTCTATCTGGTCAATCGCACCAAAGCCATTTTCCACGATAAACAGCGGAATCTGGTAGCGATCATAGAAACGGTTGAGCGTATAACGTAGTCCGACCGGATCGATTGCCCAGCCCCAGTCGCTGGATTGGATGTACGGATTCTCGATACTATTCGGCAGACCGCCGTTGACCACGTCGCCTGTATTGTCGTTGTGGACATCGCTTTTGACGGTTGTCGACATATAGTAGCTAAAGCCGAGATAATCGACCGTACCTTTACGTAAAATCTCCTCATCCCCCGGCTCGAACACGATGTTGTAGCCCTCACGCTCAAATTCCTTCAGTACATAGCTTGGATAGTAGCCGCGTACATGCACATCCGGGAAGAAATAACGCTCGCGCATCGCTTCCTCTGCCAGCATCACATCGTTTGGATTACAGGAGTATGGATAGATCGGTACATGTGATACCATCGCGCCGATCTGGAATTCGGGATTGATCGCTTTGCCCTTGGCCACTGCCAGTGCACTTGCCAGCAGTTCATGGTGTCCTGCCTGATACATGACCTCGCGTGCATTCTCGCCTTCTTTGACCATCACACCGGAGTTTGTCCAGAGGAAGATCGGATTGTGCGCGTCCATTTTGTTGTTGATCTCGTTAAAGGTCATCCAGTATTTCACCTTGTCCCGATAACGGGTAAAGCAGACCTCAGCAAATTTCACAAAGTGCTCGATCACCTTCCGGCTGCGGAAGCCGCCATATTCGCGTGCCAGATGCAGCGGCATTTCAAAGTGGGACAGAGTAATCACGGGCTCGATGCCGTGCTTGAGCAGCTCATCGAACACATCGTCATAAAATTGCAGACCCGCTTCGTTCGGTGTATCCTCATCACCCTGCGGGAAGATACGACTCCAGCCGATAGAGGTGCGCAGGCATTTGAGTCCCATTTCAGCAAACATAGCGATATCTTCCTTGTAGTGATGGTAAAAATCGATCGCTTCGTGGTTCGGATAGAACGTATCTGGCTCGATCTCGTCGGTGATCTGGCGCGGTACGCCGTGTGCACCGGCAGTCATCACATCCACAACGCTCGGCCCTTTGCCACCGGCGTTCCAGCCGCCTTCGAATTGATGGGCAGCGAGTGCGCCGCCCCACAGAAAGTTTACAGGTAGTTTGCTCATGATGAATTCCTCCATAGTGTCCAATATAGGTATAGTTTGTCTCTTTACTTTTGTGCTTTTAAAAGGTACCGCTCAGGTAAGGAATAAGGGGACGGACTAGGGTGAAGCGGCGGGAATCTTTGGGATTGGGATGAAATGAAGATTCCCGCCGCTTCGTGCTATATATCAACGAATTATAGTCAAAATATCTGCATCAGTAGTCGCTTGTTGCCCGGTGCCGACCACGATTTGCTTGTAGTCGAAGCTGTTCGTCACAAGTACAGGCGTGATCGTTGGCATGCCGTTGCTCTGGATGAGTGCTGTATCGAATTGGAGCAGCAGGTCGCCTTTATTGATGGTGTCGCCTTCTTTGACATTCAGTTGGAACGGTGCGCCTTTGAGCTTAACGGTATCAAGTCCGATGTGCACGAACAGCTCGACGCCGGTATCGGAGCGAAGTCCGATAGCATGACCGGTTGGCGCGACGGTAGCTACGGTGCCGTCGAAGGGTGCATATAGCTTATCGTCAGACGGCTCAATCGCAAGTCCCTGTCCCATTGCACCGGAGCTGAATGCTTCGTCTGGAACTTCGGTTAAGGGCACGATTCTGCCAACGAGTGGGGCGCTAATCGTTTCCTCATCTGGCAAGCTGTCTGTACCGATCTGGCGGTGTGCTGTATCTGCACCAGCGGTTGCGCTGATCGCGCTCATCGCCTGGCTTGCACTGGCTACAGGGGCTGCTGTTGTGCCTGCTGCCGGTTGTCCTTGCTCATTCGCCAGACTGGAGTCGCCAGCCGGTGTTTTGGCTTCATCTACGCCGTAGCCGAACAGTTGGATCAGGATCACAGGCAGTACGATAGCGATAGCTGAGCCGATCAGGATGCCCCATACCGAGGTCGGATAGTCTGCGTTAATGCTGTTTACGATGGTCAGCGGACCTGGAAGACCTGCATAAGCAAAGTAGTACGGGTTAAAGAAGCTCGCTACAATCGCGCCGACTGCACCGGAGATACAGCCGAAGATCATTGGCTTTTTGAAACGCAGCGTTACGCCGTAGATCGCAGGCTCGGTAATACCGAACAGTCCGGTTACTCCGGCAGAAATACCGATTTTACGCGTTTCCTGATTTCTTGTTTTCAAAATAACACCAAGTACGGCACCGATCTGTGCGACAACAGCGATGGTCTGATACGCCTGGAACGAATCGCGTCCGTATTGCTCGAAGTTCGCCAGCACCATCGGTGTGACACCCCAGTGTACGCCGAAGATGACAATGACTTGCCAGAAACCACCGATGATGGCGCCAGCTAAGGCAGGAGCATTTTCAGCAAGGAAGTTGTATCCGTTTGCAATGCCGTTTGCACCAAGTGTCGTTACCGGACCGATCAGTACAATCGTCAGCGGCACCATCACGAGCAGACATAGCAGCGGAACAAACAGTGGTCGAATGACTTCATGGATGCGCTTGTTCAGGAAACGCTCCAGATAAGACAGAATCCATACGAGAAACAGCGGTGGCAATACAGAAGAGGTATATGTAGTCTCTGTCAGCGCGATGCCGAGAAAGTTAACGGTTCCTCCATCTGCAATCTGTGCAGCCATCTCTGCCCATGTTGGGCTAACCAGCGCCGCACAGCAGGCGACGGCGATGTACGTATTCGTTTTAAAATGCTTGGATGCCGTAATGGCGATGAAGATCGGCAGGAAGGTGAACGGAGACCATGAGATAAAGCTGATCACCCCATACGTACCAGATTGCTCAAAGCTTGGGAACAGCAGATTCGCAATAATGAGCAGACCCTGCATAATACCGGCTGCTGCGAGTATATACACAAACGGCGCGAATACCGCCGACATGGTTGCGATAATACGGTTCAAAATCGTGCCCTTCGGCTGCGATTCGTCATCATTGGCGTCTAGCTGCACAAGCTTGGCGAATTCATCGTATACCTCGCCGACATGCTGTCCGATGACAACCTGGAATTGTCCGCCATTTTCAACAACGGTAATGACACCAGGCATCGCGGAAACGTTTTCTTTTGCCTGCGCATTGTCTTGCTTCAATACAAGACGTAGCCGGGTTGCACAGCGTGTCGCTCCAGCGATATTTTGCTCGCCGCCGACCGCTTCCAATATGTCATGTGCCAGTTTTGGATAATCTCTAACTTTTCCCGACAATGGAACCACTCCTTCATTTATGAACAATAAGATAGGTTGCTGCACTGGAATTGCTTCCGCTTGAGTCCTTTATGGATTGCGTATAAAAAAGCGCTATCAAGATGGTACACTCATATTATAATTATAACGGTATAATTTATCAATAACCAAATTATTATATTTTGAATAAACAATTTGAAAGTGAGGTTTTGGAAAGAATATGGTACAATCACACCAACGACTACATTGACTACATTGAAAATAAAGAGGAATGCTCATGTTAAAATATCAGCATATTGCCGCAGAAATTGAAAAATACATCCAGGAGCATGCGCTGCAACAGGGAGATAAGCTGCCTGTACTGGACGAGTTAATGGTGCAATTCGGCGTTAGTAAAAGTACGATTATCAAATCGCTGGAGCTGCTGGAGGAACGAGGCGTTATTTTTCAGGTGAGAGGCAGCGGCATCTTCGTCCGCCGTCATGGCCGCAAAGGCTATATCAGTCTACTGAAAAATCAGGGGTTCACCCGCGATCTGGATCATTTCCCGATTACATCGCAGGTATTGGAGCTCTCGGTACGCAAGCCGACGCGCGAAGCTGCCGCTAATCTGAACATCAGCACCGAGCAAGATGTGTATTATGTGAAGCGTGTTCGGTATATTTATGAACAGACGCTCTGTGTGGAGGAATCGTACTATAACAAGGCGATTGTGACGTATTTGAATAACGAGATCGTATCGGATTCGATTTTCGATTATATTCGTGAGGCTCTGGGCTTGAAGATCGGCTTTTCCGATTCGTATTTGCATGTGGGCAAGCTGGAGGAGGAAGAGGCAGGTCATCTGGGCTTGAATAAGGGCGACCCGAAGCTGGATGTAGAGACAATCTTCCACCTGGCCAATGGACAGCCGTTCGACTTCTCGCGGATTACGTATAACTATATTCAGTCGCAGTTCTTTATTCAGGCGAATGGGCATGGGATGTAGGGTATACAGATATGATGAAGAATAGGGATGAAAAGCCTGCAACGAAGCGCATGAATAAGAGCTACCACAAATAAATACGCAAAAAAACGAAGCTGATCCGCTATGGTTAAGGATCGCTTCGTTTTTTAATGGGATCGTGTGTCAGACTATGCATTACTATTCAAAATGGTTGAATTTGATAGGTTTATATGGTTGAGATAGATGTTTCCGTTGGTTGTATTCTTCTATAACGATCAAGGCTTGAACTCACCAACAGGCGTAGCGTGAAGCTTCAACTTCTTATTTTTACACTTCTTATATACTGTCTCAGAAATGATCGGATTCGAAATATAGGTATACGCCAATGTGAAAAATTCCTGTCCTTCCATCTTAGACTCATCAAGCACGATCTGCTGAAAGCCTTTTGCAACCCGGCGCGGTGGGGTCTCGATCGAGCGCAGTACCAGCGCCTTACCTGCATATGTAGAATGCTCGTATCCACCAATAAGCATAGCTTACAGATCATCCGCAGTGATATCAAACGGTCGATCTTTATAATAATACGGTCGATCCTGTTCTGTAATCTCACGGATGACCCGGCACGGATTGCCAGCGGCGACTACATTAGCAGGGATATCTTTTGTCACGACGCTACCTGCGCCAATGACGGTATTATCGCCAATTGTTACGCCAGGAGTGATCACGACATTGCCGCCGATCCATACATTGTCGCCAATCGTGATCGGCAGAGCATATTCATAGCCAGCATTGCGTGGAATCGAATGAATCGGATGCCCGGCTGTATATAGCGATACATTGGGTGCAAACATTACATCATCTCCGATGGTCACTTTGCCGCCATCCAGAATCGTACAATTGTAATTCGTATAAAATCCATTACCCACTTCAATATTACTTCCATAATCGCACCGAAATGGCGCTTCGATATGAAGATCGCTGCCCGCTTTGCCCAGTACACTGCGAATGAGTGCGTCACGTTGTGCATGCTCATCCGGGCGCAGATGATTATATTCGTACAGCTTGAGCTGGCACGCTTCGCGTTCTTCTTTCAGACCATCAAGTGAAGACTTGTACGGCAGCCCCTGCTGCATCCGTTGTTTCTGGTTCATATGTTTTGGACTCCTTTTGCTTAAAAATAGGATAGACCATCGCCGTTATATCATCTTGTAGAGTATGGGATTCTATCGAATGATGTAATCTCCTAGAAGTATGTACTGTTATGTGGAGTGAGCCTACTACGATAAACTTCATCAATGAGCGTATATACGCAGCTACGTACAACGTAATACGGGGCTATAGTTTTGTCAAAAGATGTTTGACTGCTTGCTATCAGACTGCATGGGTAAGGTGTACGACCGGTGTATTGACCGTCACTAAAGGTTCGCTGTCACTAGCAGAACTGCGGAGCTGGATGCGCGCGCGCTCCTATATGTCCACAAAACCCAGTCTTATGCTCTATACAATAACAAAAGAGAGTCGCATCGTATGCAAGCTCTCTTTTGCTTCATCTGGTCATACGATCACGATTATCGCCCTATCGTTCGTGATCACCTCAGAAGGGCAGTTGTTATACCTGTTTCCCGCTATATTCATACAGGTTGAGCATGTCCTTCTAGGCGTGAATGCCAATCTCTACACCCTGATCCGCCTGCTGCAATGCCTGTACAATCTGCTCTGCACTACGATAGCGACTGCGGTTCACGATAAAATCACGCGCCAGACGTGCCGCGCTCGACTTGATATGCAGACGCTTGGCATCGTCCTGAATCGCTTCAATATCCTTCGCATGCGCCAGACCGACCACACGCCGCATCATCTCGCTGCCTGCATAACCGACCGTGTCCTCCAAAATATGCTGTAGCTGATACTCCAGATATCCCGGCACCGCGGCAAAATGCTCCTGATTATCCGTCTGCCATAGCTCGCTGTAACGCGCCTTAAACACATCCCATACGTGCGTCACATGGTTCAGTAGCTGCTCCCGCGTGTTATCCTGACGCGCGAGCGCAGATAGCAGTGTATTCGCAATAAACAGCCCGATATCGTAACCAATCGGTCCATAAAAAGCGAATTCCGGATCGATTACCTTCGTCTCCTCATCGCTCGCAAAAATACTACCTGTATGCAGATCGCCATGCAGCAACGCTTCTGCCGAAGTCATAAAGTGCTGCTTAAGCTTAGCGCCTTCCAGCAATAGCGTTCCATCGCTCCAAAGCTGCTGTGCCAGCTCACTCAAGCCTGGCTCTACCGCATTACTGTCATCGTCGATCAGCGGATAGGTGAAGACGAAGTTCTCGGTAATTTTACATAGCTCAGGGTTATGGAATTGCAATGCCAGCTCACGACGTGCGTCTGCACCAAGCGCAAAGTCTGATGTGCCGTACAGCGTACGTGCCAGATATTCACCGATATGTGTGGACAGCAGCGGATAGACTGCTCCTTCGGCAAAGCCGGTGCGTACAATTTTCAATCGTGATAGATCCTCCATCACGGTAATGGCATACTGTTCATCTGTATGATGCACGACTGGCACGTAATCCGGTGCATAGCGGGCGAAGATTTGCAGTGCTTCGCTTTCCATACGTGCTCGTTCCAACGTGAGCGGCCAGCTTTCTCCGATGACACGTACGTAAGGCAGCGCTTGTTTGATGATGATGCCGCGTCCGGTAGACGACTCGGTAATATGGAATACGAGATTCAGATTGCCGTCTCCAATCTCACGGCAAGTTAGCCCGGTGCCATCTTCAAACAGATTCAGCTTCACAGCGAGCTGGATTGCGGTTTGTTCGTTCAGTGGCTCGTAGGCGGCTTGGGCGGATGTGCTCATGGGTGAAATTCCTCCTTGAGTTGGGAAAAACTTGCCGGGGTTGGTCGCGCGGACTGTGTTTGCTAATGGTACACCACTGCGGCAAGGAATAAGGGGACGGACTCCGTGGAGCCGCGTGAATCTTTTGGATTAGGAGTAGATGGAGATTCCCGCTCCTCCAAAGCAGTACGCTATTTTGCTTCGCAAAAATCCATTTTCATTGCACCCCGTGTTAGAAAATCGCTAACACTGTAAGTCGTCCTTTTCCCTTATTCCCTTGCCGCAGTGAAGTGCTTGGAGTAGCAATAGACATCGCGGTCAAGGTTCTGGCAAGCTTTTTCCCGGTGGGTTTGTTGTAGCAGTTGAAAGCTTTGTAGAGATAAAGAGCTCATGAGTGACTCTGAATAGTTACATGATCTTTCTTTTCATGATTGAATATTCTTTTAGTAGGGTAGCGTTTTAGTACCGAATGAGTAGGTGTGCTTGTCTTTTCGTCATTGTGTCTATGTCCTTCTTACTTCCATCAGACCTTCTGGCGGGCGCGGTGTACGAATGTGACTGCCAGTGCCAGTACGAGTACGGCGCCTTTGATGATGTCGGTGGCGTAGTATTGGACGTTGAGCATGGTCATGCCATTGACGAGGATGCCCATCAGGACGGCGCCGAAGAAGGTGCCGATTACGTTGGGGCGTCCTGCGCCGAAGACGGAGTAGCCGACGAATACGGCTGCGAGTGCGTCCATTTGCATAGAGGAACCGGCGTCTACCTGGCCGGAGCCGACGCGGGCAGCGAACAGGATGCCGCCGATTGCAGCGAAGATGCCGGATGCGACGTACGCCAGTGTGCGAATGCGATTGACGCGCAGACCGGATAGGCGAGCGGCTTCTTCGTTGCTGCCGGTCATGATCATCTGGCGACCGCCGCGTGTGTATTTGAAGAATAGGTGCATGCCGATTACGGCGAGAATCATCAGGATGACGGGAAACGGGATGCCCAGCAGGCGGCCCTGACCGATCCAGAGGAAGGAGTCGAGCATCACGCCCGGTGCTTTGGTGCCATCCTGAAATTGCATATTGTTGTAGATCGCATAGCCTTTGGTATACGTGCGATGAATCCCGCTAATGATGTACATGACCGCCAGTGTGGCGAGCAGATCGGGGATTCGGATTTTGACGATTAATAGGGAGTTGAGCAAGCCGACGAGAATACCGAGAATGATCGGTACGATAATAACGACGATCAGTGGCATTTGATACCAGACCATCATCGCTGCGGATACGACCGTAGTCAGCGAGACGGTAGAGCCTGCGGACAGATCGAAGCCGTCGACGGTAAGTGAGATCGTAATGCCGATCGCCACAAACGTAACGATAGAGATTGAACGTAAAATGTCAGTAATGTTGTTGTACGTGAGAAAGTGCGTGTTATACACGGAGAAGAAGATCAGCACCAGACCGATAAAGATCAGCGCTCCGTAACGATATGAGAATTGGGCTAGCTGGTGTTTCATACAAATTCCTCCCGGCCTGCGCTGGCGTAATATAACAAATCCTGATGCGAAGCTTCGCCATAAGCGAATGACTTGATAATCCGTCCGTCACACATGACGAGGATGCGGTCAGCCAGTCCAAGCGCTTCTTCAAATTCGCAGGTCAGATACAAAATGCCCTTACCCTGCTGAGCCAAGCCGCCGATCACTTTGAAAATATCGCGTTTGGCTCCAATATCGACCCCTTTGGTCGGTTCATCCAAAATATAAATGTCGGCGTTTGTTTCCATCCATTTGCCGATGGCGACCTTTTGCTGATTACCACCGCTCAGGTAGCCGGTAAGCTGCCGATCGGAAGCGGTTTTGATACCGAGTGTACCGATCAGCCCCTCGCCATGCTTACGCTCCGAGCGTCCGGAGATGATGCCGAGTGAGGTAATCTTTTGCAGTACAGGTAGACTGAGGTTGTGTAGCACGGATTCTTTGACGAGAATTCCTTCCTTGCGCCGTTCTTCCGGTACAAGCACGATGCCTGCCTTGATCGCCTGCTGCGGCGTACGCGCACGAACGCGCTTGCCGTTCAGCTCAATCGTGCCACGCTCTGCTGCTTCGGCACCGAATAGCAGTTTGGACAGCTCGGTTTTACCTGCACCGACCAGACCGACGACTGCGACGATCTCACCGCTGCACACTTCAAGGCTCACATCCTGCACATATCGTCCAGCCGCCAGATTACTCACAGTCAGCAACGGCTCGCCGATCTCGGCAAATATCTTCGGATATTCCTCCTCAAATGCACGTCCTAGCATCGAATGCACGACTTCGTTCGCATTCGTCTCAGCGGTTGGCAACGTGCTCACACGCTTACCATCTCGCATAACCGTAATCCGATCGCACACACGGAAAATTTCCGGTAACCGGTGTGAAATGAAAATAACGCCGATTCCCTGCGATTTTAACTCCTGCATAATTGTAAACAATCGCTCTGCTTCCTCGATACTGAGCGGGGCGGTCGGCTCATCCAAAATGACAAAGCGTGCTTTTTCCGCCATAACACGAGCGATGAGCACAAGCTGCTTTTCCGCCAGTGTTAGCTCGCTGACCTGCTTGCGTGCATCGATCGCAAAGCCGAGCCGCTTCAGCATATTTTCCGCTTCGTTATACAGTGATTTCCAATTTAAAATGGGACTGCCGCCGGAAGCGGTAATATGATGCAGCAAAATATTTTCTGCTACAGACAGTTGTGGAATGAGCGACGTATCAACCTCCTGATACACACACTGAATACCAGCACGCTTGGCAGCGGCAGGGGAGTCGATCGTTACCGGCTGTCCGTCGATGGTGATGCTACCCTGATCGGAGCTGTATGCACCGGATAATATTTTCATCAGCGTGCTCTTGCCTGCGCCGTTTGCGCCGAGCAAGGCATGAATCTCGCCGCTGTTGACCTGAAATTCCACATCCTGCAGCGCGGGTACATTGGCAAACGATTTGAAAATACCGGTCATCTGTAGACTGCCACCGGTGTTCGCTGCGGAGTTGCTCATGATGATGCTCCTTTCTGTTGCTTCCTGTAATAGCAAAGTATCCACCTGCACGGGCATAAACCGCACAGGTGGATCGGTACTGTCATGGATTGGTGGAGACGAGCGCTGTATTGGATTCGGATATCCATCCCTGCGTCGTCTCTGTTATAAGGTAGAGCATCATAACTGCCTGATGCAGCTTACTTGCCAGCAGCAACTTCTTTTTCCAGCTCTTTCAGTTGATCCGTGTTGCCTTGATCGCTGTCACCCCAGCCTTTTACATACTGGTTCAGGTCAGCGGTTGTTACTTTTTTATCCTTTGGCAGTTCTTCGCGTGTTACGTATACCGGCTCCAGCTCGACTTTCTCGTCGGTTTTGTTGCCAGCGAATTTCTGATACAGATAACGAACCTGTACGCGACCGATTGTTGTCGGATCAACGGCTGCGGAAGCTACCCACGGGCTTTTTGGATCTTGAATCATCGTCAGATCCTCGTCGCTCATGTCGATACCATATACTTTGATCTCATCGCGTCCAGCTTGCTTGATCGCATTGGATGCGCCTTTTGCGAATTCATCCCATGATGCCCAGACCGCAGTGATATCGCCTTTGTTCGGATATTGCTTCAAGATCGCTTCCATTTGAGTCTGTGCATCAAGCTGTGCGTTATCCGCTGTACCGAAGGCAGCGACTTCTTTGATATTTGGATATTTTTCCTGGAACTTTTTATAGGAGATTTGACGGGATTCCATTGGAGGGAAGCCAGCCACCCAGATTTTTACGATATTGCCTTTACCGCCTGCATCTTTAGCAAGCTGCTCCAGCGTCATTTCAGCCATTTTCTGATCGTTTTGCGCCAGGCTGGTTACACCCTGTACGCCATCCAGTGCGGAGTCAAAAGCGACAACTGGAATCTCAGCTTGTACTGCCTTTTGTACACCGGCAGTCAGTGCACCTGCATCACCGTGGTCGATCAGGATACCGTCGAATTGACCCTGGTTCACGGCTGCATCCAGCGAGGATGCCATTTTGCTCAAGTCGTTGTCTGCGGCAATAACGGTAACCGTACCGCCATACTTCGCCACCTGATTCTTCACGCCGTCTACATATTGAGCGGAGAAGGTTCCGTTGTTCAGACGCATGATCAGTGCAATATTTTTACCTGCAAGCGGATTGCCGGAGGTTGTCTCTGCGCTTCCGGAAGCAGTCGTATTAGCGGCTCCACTTCCACAAGCACTCAGCACGATGGTGAAGATAAGCAGGATAGCGAGCAAAGCTGTGGATTTCAAACGAATATTCATTTTCTTTTCCCCCTGTACATGGTTGCGTTAAAGCTTTAAACGAGTGTGACTAGCGATATTAGAATTTAATATAGAATCTAAATCCGAGTATGTCAATTGGTTTTGTTAAAATAAAAATAATGACTTTTTTACTTTGGAATTCATTTGGATTGATATGAAGAATATGGATATTAATATTTTTATGTGCATAAATATAGATTTTGAAATCATCTGTGAGCGATAAAATGTGTAATTGAATTTGTTTGTGGAGGGTGTAATGTAGGATTTCATTTATATATATGCATATATTCCCAATTTGGCTCACATAGCACTAAAGTTACGGAGTTGCGTAAGTCTGGATATTAGTTTACCACCTTATGTGATATAGGGGAGTGGGGGAGGGGTATATCTTTTTCCTATAACAAGTATAGGAGTAGGTTAGATGAGGTAGAAGATTATATACAAAATGCTCGCTGCATAGGTATGCAGAATCTAATTGTGCATACCTATGCAGCGAGTATTAGGTATATCATTTTAGGGAAACGAGTTAACGGCTACTCAGCGCTACCTTCAGCCCGATTGCAGCAAAGATCGTGCCCTGAATCCAGTTCATATGCCGTGACACACGAGGACTACGCACGAGCCAGACGCGCACCCGATCGGCAAATACACTGATTGCAATGAATAACAGTAATGCTTGTACGAGGAAAAGGATGCCCAGTAGCAGCATTTGCAGTGGAACCTGTCCGGCTTCACGATGGATAAACGGCGGCAGTAGCGCGAGAAAGAACAGCGATACTTTGGGATTGAGCACATTCATTAGAATGCCACGGCGATATAGTACGGTCAGCCGATAATGCGGTTGCCCACCTGTGCCGCTCCATACTTCGCTATGGGGAGCACGGAAGGATTGCCATGCCAGATAGAGCAGGTAGGCGGCTCCAGCATATTTTACGATATTGAAGGCGAGTGCGGATTGATAGATGATCGCGGACACGCCCAGTGTGGCGGCTGTAATATGTACAAGCAGTCCGGTGCATAGACCGAGTGTGGTGGCGATGCCAGCTCGTTTGCCCTGCGTGATGCTCTGTGCTAGCACGAACATATTGTCCGGACCGGGAATGAGGGTTAACAGGACGGCGGCACCGAGAAAGGATAGAATCGTCCAAATATCGATAGTGATCAGCTCCTTATCAGGTTATGAGGATGCTTCTGATTATAACGAGATTTGGCGGAAATGGCATTCGTTAGTAGAGAAAACGATCACAGACCGCATCAGAAGCGATGTTTAACATGCTGGCTATAGCGCAGAGTTATAAGCAAAGCGATCGATACGTGAAAAATTGAAGCGATACATGAAACGATAGCGGTGTTTTTTCATGCATTGTGCACACTTTCTTTATGAAAGCAAGGTTTGAATCGTACGTAAAATGGGAATATAGTAAAAGTAGGGCAAACAACGATGCTTGATTCTGCAAACATAGTACAATGACGTGTCTGCAATACCTGTAATGAATGGATAAGCGTGTTGGCAGCATCGAAATACATGCTGTACATACCGAATGCCGGGCAGTCTATAGGATGTATTCTGCAGTTCAGCTATCGTCTATTGCCTGCTATATTAACCCGTTAACCGATACCCCTGGCTTGTAAATAGGTTCAAATGACGAAACGGAGTGATACACATGAATCAGCAGCAGCAAATTGAAATGGTACGTAAAATAAGGGAGCAGACCTTCGCTCAGGTTGATGGTTCGGTGCTTGCTCCGCCTCGGACGCCGGAAGCACAGCGCGAAGAGATTCGTATTCCTACCTCTCTGGTGGAGGCGCGTGCGAATGTATACCGTCCGCTGAATGTGGAGGGTGCATTGCCCGTATTTATTAATCTACATGGTGGCGGCTTCATTATGGGACAACCGGAAATGGATGATCCGTGGTGTGCTTTTATTGCGGAACGAACCGGCTGTGTAGTCGTGAATGTCGATTATGTACTGGCACCAGAGTACAAGTTCCCGGCACCTGTGCATCAGTGCTATGAGATCGCAACATGGGTATATGAGAACGCTTCCGAGCTGAACATCGATCCGCAGCGGATGGCGATTGGTGGACATAGCGCAGGTGGTAATCTGTCGGCAGCGGTGTGCATTTTGAACCGTGAACGTGGTGATGCATTGCCGATCCGTTATCAGATTCTCGATTATCCACCGCTCGATCTGGCGACCGATCCTGGTGATAAGCCTAACTTTGCTGAAGCGATCCCTGCCGATATGGCGCGTACATTCAATGCGATGTATATCGATAATGCAGAGGACGCACGCGACCGACTCGCTTCTCCAGTATGGGCACCGGATGAAGCCCTGCAAGGACTACCACCTGCGCTGGTCATTACAGCAGGCAAAGATTCGCTTGCTGCCGAGGCAGCGAAGTATGCGCAGCGTCTGGAAGCAGCCGGCGTACCAGTTGTGTATCGCGATTATCCGGGCGAGGCGCACGGCTTCACACATAACGGCACGGCTGAAAATTCGCTGGAAGCGTGGGAGCTGATGGCGGATCATTTGAAGGATGTCTTTGAGAAATAAGGCAACGACTCGTACATCCATCATTCTTGCTTAAAGATCAATAGACTTCAAGATCAATAAACTTCAAGATCAATAAACGAATAGCCACCGATGCCTGTATAGGGCAATGGTGGCTATTTTAGTATTTCGTATAAGGAAAACCTTCTGCAATGATCGTTATCGCCGCTGATTGCGGTTACGATAAGCTCGAACAGAAGCAACAGTACCCAAAATCAACAGAGCGACGACCCCGACAAGAGTGACAACGGAAATAATTAAATTTGACCATTCAATATGCATAATATGGCGTGCACGCAAGCTCGTAAGGATGTAGGACGCACGAAACAGAGAGAAGGACATAAAGGGAAGGGTGATTTAACGTGTTAGCGACACTCTAACACGAAGTTCAATAAAGAGTGATTTTTGCAGAAGCAAAATGTCTTCCCTCTTTTGCGCATGGGAAGCTACTTTTTCTCCTAATCGATAGATTCCTGTGCGATACGGGAACCCATCTCCTTATTCCTTCTCAGAGTGATGGCTGCGCCCACTCATCCGTTTGCGTACACTGCCTTACACCTCCTATCCATTCTGGTTGTGAATGAGACGACGTACAGAAACAGTTCATTTTACATAAAATCAAAGAAATACCGCACCACATGGAAAAACACCGGCGCCGTATACGTCAGGCTATCCACACGACTCAGATAGCTTTCCTTCAGTGCTTCTACGCGGTCGCTATCCCCGATCAGCAGATCACGCTTAAGCACTGACAGCGTCAAGCTACCGAAAAATCCAGCCAAACTAATCAGCGCCCCGATAATAAGGGCAAAGCCCCAGCCAAATGGAGTCAAATAAGGATGGATCAGATACGATGCAAGCGTAGTTACGATAAAGGCACAGCCGAAGCCTTCCCACGTAATATGCGGATTCGATGTCGGCACAATGCGCCGCTTGCCGATATACATCGATGCCACATAATGCACCACATCATTGAGCTGTGTGAGCACGACAAGGAACAGCACCAGCCCGCCGCCATATTGCGGCGTCGCAAACGGAAAATAGGCAAGATGGCTAAGCCCGAATACCATGAGCATCAACCCCCACTGGGTAGAGCTGACACTGCGCAGGAAGCCGCCGGTTCCTTTGTTGATCAGACGCGGCAACGGCAAGAGCAGGAACACATAGATTGGGATAAATACAATAAACATGCCGTACCAGCCAATATAAATCCAGTAAAATTGCAACGGAATCGCCAGATACGACCATAAAAAGAGCCGTCGATCTGCTTTGCGTGTACGAATCATCGAATAATATTCCTTGAGCGCGAAAAACGTCAGCACCATCAGCGACAGCAGCGAGACGATCTGGTTAAACAATGTCGCCAGGCAGAAAATAAAAAACATGCCCCACCACGTCTTAATACGCGCCCCGATCACCCGATAATCCCGATCCGGCTGGAGCTTACCAATCACTATGTATACGAGCTGAATAACAAGCATAGCTGCAAAAATCAAAATGAGCGTAAACGCAGAGCCGCTCATACCGCCTCACCACCCTATCCTCAACATGCACTACAATCTGCCAAATGATGACTGAGCAGACAGGTACTCCTATGTTATTATGAAGGAATAACGTGAACTTGATAAGAGGGGAATTGCAGCATGAACGAAGAGCAGTCGGTTTTTATTTTGTTAACGAATACCGGAACCCTATTCACACGCATGATCCAACTGTATACCAAAGCACCGTATAACCATGCCTCGATCTCGTTTGACCGGGAGCTACACGAGCTGTATAGCTTTGGACGTAAGCATCCAAGTAACCCGCTGAACGGCGGCTTTGTGAAGGAAAATATCCAGACCGGTACATATAGCAAATATCCAAACACGACCTGTGTGATCTATGAACTCAAGGTGACCGCACGCGAGGTGGAGAAAATGAAGCGTGTACTCCATATTTTTATTCGTAGCAGTCCAAAGTATGGCTATAACCTGCTCGGCGTGATCGGCGTTGCTTTGCAGGAGCCGGTGGAGTTCAGCAACTCGTACTTTTGCTCGCAGTTTGTGGCGGAGATTTTGCATCGTTCCGGTATTAAGCTATGGAATAAGCTGCCTGCGCTGGTAACGCCGAATGATCTGCGTACGAGCGAGCGGCTGCGGATTGTGTATGAGGGTAGGTTGCGAGATTATGAGCCGGAGCAGAAAGTGGAGTAGGGTTCTGGAAAGTTAGAAAAGTTCAAATAATAAAATATACTTATTCGTCAAAGTAGTCTTCCATAATTTGAGAATCATATAAATCATAAAACATATAAACCATCCCTTTTGTGGTATCGAGATGAATATCTTTCTCAAAAATATAGTTGAAGCCTAGCGTTTGATACCACTTCCATTTCTCAAAAAGAGCATCTGTAACTATAAATCGCTCATTCGTGCAAATTGCAAGGTTCATAATATAGCTGATTATTGTGGAACCAATACCGTTACTTTGGAATGGCTTTGCAACAGCGAGACGAGCAATATTTAGTGCAAATAGATGTTCATCGTTCACAACGTCCGCCGTTTTTATATCTGTTCTTGTTCGTGTCAGTGTAAAGTAAGCGATAAGTTTTTTATCTAGGTTGTAGATTAAGGTGGTACTTGCATCTCTTTTAATATGTAAATAATAAGCCATTTCTTTAAGAAAAGAGTCTATTGTCGAATTGCCAGAAGAAAAAGAGGCTATGTCACGCATAGCCTCTTCATTGATGGGTTGAAATTGAAGATTTTGTATTTTGATTCGCATTTAGTTTTTCCTTTATCGCTACTAATTTTTTTTGATTTTTCTCATTATTTTTTTGAATCTTTTCAATAAGTCTTCGAGCATCTTCGCCTTCAACTGGAGGGATCTCTCTTAAGTAAAGTGACATGATATAATCCTCCTTATCTTCTTGAATTGATAAAAATTATATCATGGATATACCGTTTTATATACAATATTCACTCATATTAAACAAAATTCAACCACTTTCTTGCTCCCGATGCGCGTACTCATGCTTGAGCAGCCAGTCCTTACGCGTCAGTCCGCCCGCATAGCCGCCCAGCTCCCCGCCCGACGTAATTACACGATGGCACGGAATAATAACTGCAAGCTGGTTAGAGCCATTCGCTCGTGCAACTGCGCGCGAAGCGGTAGGGCGTCCGAGTGCGATGGCGATCTGCTGGTAGGAGCGTGTCTCGCCGGATGGAATCTGCATCAGTGCATTCCAGACACTTTGCTGAAACGGTGATCCGATCATACGAATCGGTGTCTGGAACTGCGTTAACGTTCCGGCAAAATACTGCTCCAGCTCCCCTTCGATCTGATCTATCGGACCGGTGCGTCCGGGGATAATCGCCGCCTTTTCACGTATTCGCAGGCGCTCTACCTCACGCTCCAATCCGCGTCGATCCACGAACTCCAATAGCACAAGCGACTGCTCGTCTGCAATCGCCAGCATCGGGCCAAGTGGTGTATCGAGCCACGTTGCCTTGAGCACATGCTCTCCGTCAGATCGTGTAGGGGCGGTGCCCATAATGCGGGCAAATGCATCGCGGAAGCCGCTGCTCGATTCATAGCCCGTATCGAGCTGGCTGTCGATCACACTGCGACCGGAGCGGATGTTTTTGAGCGCGATGCCCATACGGCGTGCGCGTGCATATTCTACAAACGTCATGCCAAACCGCTTTTTAAACTGGCGCCGTGCCGTCGATTCGTCGATCGATAGCTCGCGAAAATCCTGCGTTTTCCAGCGCTTCTCCGGGTTACGCTCTACAGCTTCCACAAGTGTACGGATGACTGCCGATACATGGTTCGGATGGGATAATGGTCGGCAACGCTGACAGGGGCGAAAGGACGCGAGCAGTGCCTGCTGCGCCGTTTCATAAAACTCGCAATTCTCAAACTTCGGCTTGCGCGCCGGACAGGTCGGCCGACAGAAGATGCCTGTCGTTTTGACACCGACGTAAAATAAGCCTTCGTATTCTGTATTTTTGGACACTAATGCCTCGTAATATTCCTGTTTGCGATCCAGTGTAATCATCCGCACACGTCCTTTCTGCACGTTGTTGTCTATACGTTTATTATAGCGTCAACCGCAGCAGACATCGCCGAAAATCAGGCATGTATTTTGAAGAAATTACGTTTCACGAAATGAAGAACAGAAATATAGCAGCAGCATTATCTAGCTATCGTTATTATCATGCTGTCATTCAGTCGGAGCGGAATCTTGTACGCCGACCTCAAATTCAATCGTTTCTGGCAAAGATTGCCCGCTGTCATTGCCAGATTTAGTATGAAGATTCTGTATCGTCTCTGGAGTATTGAGAATCTCCGCTCTCTGTCCACTAGCATCTACAAAATAATACTGAATAGTGCCTGAGCGATTGGCATCTGAAGTTGCAGCGTGACCTGTAGGGGAGATAGGGATCACTGCTTTACGGTTCTCATACGTTAACGGTGCTGCGCCGGGCTGATCGAACAGTATTTGAACCTGTCCGGTGTAGCCTTGAGGAATCAGTATGATATACTGCTGACGCTCCTGCCGGAATACGAGCAATACAGCAGCGGCAAGCAGGAGCACAATGCCGATCATGATTATCCATTTTTTTGCGTTCATGGTGCGTTCCTTTCTGCATATCTCGCTGTACGATATACGGCATACGGCGAATAGCTGGCTAGATCGAAAAGATGATATTTTGCAGGTGGATGATGGATCTTTGTATGTTATCTCAATCGAAGCTTGCTTGTATGTGGATCGTTTTACATCTTCATTTTGTGATGTGCTAACATTGCTATCATATAGCACGGAAATCAGCTTTAATATTCAAATCAATTACGATCAAGGTACGCGTATGTATTCCAATATAAAACAAAATAAAAAAATGGAGGGGGTAGCCTCCATTTTTATTTCGTATCCTCCGGCACAATCACTTCCACATACTCCGGCAAAATATGCATTTCAATCGGCAGCACAGGCCCTTCTTCACCGTCCACATTCGTTCGTACCGGCTCATCCGAGCGCACTGCGATCTGGCGTGCGGTAAAATAAGTGACCTCGTGGTGCTCTTTGAGCTGACCGAGCAGCAGCGATGTGCCGACTGCGAGTGAATTGAGCAGGCTCAGGTTGTGAATAATAAAGCCGTGCAATAACCCGTCATCGACCTTGGCATCCGGCGCAATTTGCTCAAAGCCACCGACCGAATTGGTCAATGTGGCAAGAAATAGCGGTGATTCGCCTGCCCACGTTTGCCCATCGTATTCAATCGTGAGCGGCGATGCAGAGCCGCCGAAAAGCTCCTTTACCCCTTCACGGAAGTAGGCAAAGGCACCGAATTTGGATTTGTCCTCTGAGCTGACCGAGGATAGCGTTTCGGCAAGTGAACCAGCGGCAACGACATTGGCGAATAGCTGGTCATTTAACCGTCCCATATCGACCTTGCGCCGATTCGGAGACAGGAGCGTGCGAATCGCTTCATCCGTATTGAGCGGAATATGCAGCGCCCGTGCAAAGTCGTTTACGGTTCCGAGCGGAATCACACCCAGCAGTGGGCGATGCTCCTGATCTAGCAGTCCATTAATCGTTTCATGCAATGTGCCGTCTCCGCCAACCGAGATAACCAGATCGAAGCAATCTGCACAGGCAGAAGCGCAATATTTAGTTGCATCCAGTTCTTTGGCGGTTTCATTGATGACTACATCGTAGTCAGCCTCATCGCGTAGCAGTTGCTCGATCTTCTCCACATATTCCTGCGCCTGCTCCTTACCGGAGGAAGGATTGATAATAATCATAGCTCGCTTCACAGATCATGTTCCTTTCTGTCATGGATTGTGGTAAGTATTTGTGATCTTCAAACCGGGGTGCAATACAAAGTGATTTGACGAAGTCATTTGTGCGTAGCCAAACATCTTACACTTATATACCCTAAAATCACCAGTCTTCTCACCTTGATCCATTACAGATACACCGTAAATGTGGTTGATTCGCCAACAGTGCTGGTCGCTTCGATGCGTCCGCGATGCTGCTCTACAATCGATCTGGCAATCGCCAGCCCGAGTCCGTGTCCTCCTAGCTGACGGGCGCGCGAAGCATCGGTACGGTAAAAGCGATCAAAAATGCGTGTTAGATGCTCAGCGGCGATGCCATCACCTGTATTCGTTACCGACAGTACAGTCTGGTTACCGTAACGATGCAGCTTCACCGTAATGCTGCCGCCAGGATTACAATATTTAATCGCATTATCGAGCAGAATCATCGTCACCTGATGCATTTGCTGGCTGCTGCCCTCGATCATCAGGTGCGGCGAGATATCATAATGAAGCGATAGATTTTTCTCAAAAATAACAGCCTCCATCGTTAAAATAATCGTTTCTACCGTCTCACTCAGATCAAATGGAGCCTGTACCACGGTCGTACGCGCCTGCTCCATTTCGGTCAAATAGAGCAGATCGCCGGTCAGCCGCGCCATGCGCTCCGTTTCCCCTTTAATATAGTGCAGCCATTTGGACTGGTTGCGGATCGTATCATCTGGATGCGCCAGCAATACATCGGTGTTAGTGTTAATCACGGCGAGCGGTGTCTTCAGCTCATGGGAAGCGTCCGCGATAAACTGCTTTTGCTTATCGAACGCTTCCTGTACAGGCTGAATCGAGCGATTAGCAAAGTAGCGGCTGGTGAAAAACAGCAGCACCAGCATCACAAAGCCAACAGCGGCAAAGGTATAGATCAGATTCGTCAAAATCTCCTGCCGCGCCGTTACATCCAGAAAGGTGTACAGATAGCCATCGTTAAGCTGCAGGCGCAGGTACGCCCAATCGCTGCCATCCAGGCTGAATTGTCCGCGTTCATGATTACGTTTGAGTGCTTGCTCTAGAGCGTTATTATATAAGTCGCTATCCAGCTCCACCTGAGAGCTTCGATTCGTCTCTTTCCCCTGTGTATCTGTCTGAATCGTAAAGGCAGCCAGCCGTTCCGGACGCATGCCATTATCGCTGTTCAATGGTGCAGAGCCCGAACTGTTAGTAGGCGGCTGTCTATTCGTTGCTGAATCTGTACTTGCTGTGCTGCTGGTAGTGGAGGTACCCTTATTCGTGCCAGTGCCAGTGCCAGTGCCAGTGCCAGTGCCAGTGCCAGTGCCAGTGCCAGTGCCAGTGCCAGTGCCAGTGCCAGTGCCAGTGCCAGTGCCAGTGCCAGTGCCAGTGCCAGTGCCAGT
>JBCNLJ010000046.1:0-46993 GCA_039595515.1 Paenibacillus sp.
TATAAATTCTTCCATCCAGCTGTCTTCGATATTAAAACTATCAACTTCAATCGTTTTCTTGCGCAATTCAGATAATGATTTAGCATGAAACATGGTATCTAACATTTGAGTATGCATATCCCGAAATCTTGCTTCATTAAAAAAGTGCTCATATGCGTCTATCGTTTTAGCATCTTTCCATTTCATATACTGAATTAATTCTTTCTTTTTGAGTTCCACTTCTGCTTTATTTTCAGTTGATTCGTAAATGCTTCTCATCATGTTCGTTACAAACCAATGCCTTGCTTTATGCGGATTCATTTTTAATCCTAGATGCGCGACTATCTTATTCCAGTTATAATAAAATGCATTGTAGTTGTATCTTTTTCCTTGACGAGTCAAAAAAAGCATCTCGTTCTCGTCGATATTTTTAAACGTTTTTTGATTTTTAGAATGTAGCCTTCGATCTTCTCGTACATATTTTTTTAGCAGTTTTAAGGTATCAGAACTAAAACGTATATATTTTATTCTTTTACCGTAACTACCTTTATTTAATGCACTCATCTCATAAAGACTTGTCCGATTATTATAATCTTTGAAAATCAATTCCAAAATCTCATTAATTCTAGCGCCTGTTTCAAACAAAAGTCGTATTATAACTAGATCTCTCAAATCACAATTTAATTCTTCAGCAGCTCTATATATTTTTAGAGGAAGATCAATATCTGCTATCGCTACAGGGATCCATTCCTGTCCGCTGAGCTTAAAATATGAATCAGACTGTTCTCGGAATGATTTCGAGTAGGATTCCTCTGTACCCGCTTCTCTTGAAAGACGTGGTCTTCCTTCACGCTGGCTTTCAGGAATTAGTTTTTTTAATTCATATTTTTCATCAATCAAAGGATTATTATGATGATACATTCGCAAATAAATCATTGATCTGTAGTAAGCTTTAATAGCGGAAAGAAAATGATTGATTGATGATGAGTTTTTATTGGTTAAGGTGATGACTTGATAATGCTCTTTACTTCTAATTTTACAATTCATATTTCGAACTAAAAATAGCTCGATTTTAAAACGTATTCTATGAGGTTCGTCATTCCAAAATACTTTGGGATCAGTATTATTTTCAGCATCGAGCCATTCTAAAAATCGTTCAATCTGTTTTACATATGATACTACTGTTGTTTTATTCATTTTATTTATTTGGTAGTGGTAAAACTCTGTTAGAGGAATGAAAGGCTGGTGCCTATAGAAAGCAAGGAGTGAATACTTACTTTCAACTTCTTTAGGCTTAAATACATGATAGTACGACTTGGGTATTTTACTTCCCCCTCCTATATGATGTGACATATTATGTTTCTTGAAAGCTATAGTAATAGATATTTAAAAATAAATCCACTAAATATTACACTGTATTTTGTACACATGTATATACATAGTCTTAACCACAACTTTATGCTTATTCCATCCTTCCTTGAATAAAAAAACGGAAAAGCGATTTCTACATCCGCTTTTCCGTTTACCGTTTGATTTGTTTCTTATTTCCCAAACTAGCTCATGCACAATGCTTATTCAAAATCTGTCTGAAAACTAATACTTTTGTTCGCTTCCAGCTTTTCATGCAATTGAACTAGCTGTTCCGATGCTCTCTGATAAGCATCACTTCCCAAAAACAATTGAACTGGCGGATTCGGCGATTCGGCTAGATTAATAAATACTTCGGCTGCCTTTTCAGGATCACCCAGTTGCTTACCATCAGTCGATACAAATTGGTTATGACCAGAGTGAATCTCACTATAACCTTCTATTTTATTGGCAGATAAAACTAGCGAATCTGCCTTATTAAAATGAGTTCTAAATCCACCCGGAGCTACTGCCGTTACTTTGATTCCCAGATGCTTCACATCCTGAGCAAGGACCTCCGTCAATCCCATTAGCGAGAACTTCGTAGCCGCATATACACTCCAGCCCATATGAGGAGCAAAGCCAGCAATTGAAGCAATATTAAATATATGTCCTGAACGCTGCTTTCGCATATACGGCAGTACATTCTTAATAACGTGGATCGGACCAAAAACATTGACTTCAAAGCTTGCCATGATTTCTTTCTCGGATAACTCCTCAATCGCACCTCCAATACCATAACCCGCATTGTTGACCACTACATCTATTTGTCCAAACATCTCGTACGTTGTCTTCACCGATTTCTGAATCGAATCCGCTTGTGTTAAATCAACCGCCAACGGTAAAAATTGTCCTTCTGACACCCCCACTACAGCTTGCTTTAACTCTTCGATATGACGTGAAGTTGCGGCAACTCTGTATCCGCTCTGGATCAATGTTCTGACCAACGACAAGCCGAGTCCTTTTGAAGCACCGGTTACATACCATACTTTAGCTTGTTGCATGTTGTTCCCTCCAATAGATAATCAAGGTTGTGTAAACAGGCAATTACGACACGCCTGTCAGCACAAATTGATTATATGTCTCTCCTTTTGAATTCCTTTAACCCATTACTTCCGTCTTCTTGCCTATTATTGTCATCTGCTTAACAAAGCCAGTCCGAGAACTTATAATGGGTTTAAAATGAAATATAGTTATGGGAGAGATACGCATGTTGGCTGAAGATCAAAAAACATACTTTAAGCAGTTAGAACTTGCAAAGCTCGTTGAGAAGTTCTCTGGTACAGATGGCGACCATGCCACTCCGATCCCTTCCTTACATCTGGTTCGAGATTCTCAATCTAATATTCCCGTATGTAGAATTCAAAAACCTTCGCTATGCATTGTAGCTCAAGGTGAGAAGGTGATTATGCTTGCAGATGAGCGCTATCAATATGGGGTATCCGATTACCTGGCGGTATCTTTGGATGTACCGATCACCGGTCGTGCTATTGATCCTTCACCTAAAGTTCCTTACTTAGCGATTCGTTTGGATTTAGAAGCTGACCAAATCTTTCAGATCATGAAGGAAACTGAATTACTACCTAAAAACACGAAGAAGTACCATAAAGGGCTATTCGTAGGCAAAATGCATGATACTCTTCTGGATGCAGCCGTTAGGCTCGTAGCGCTTTTAGAGACGCCAAAAGACATTCCAGCAATCGCTCCTCTTGTTATACGTGAGATGATCTATAGACTTCTCAGCGATGATCATGGCGATGTGTTTAAGCAAATTGCTCTGGTTGGAAGTAAGTATGCCGCTATTGCAGAAGTGGTTGAGCGGATCAAGAACAATTATAATGAGCCTCTTCGTATCGAAGAACTCGCTGAGCTGGGGAACATGAGCGCTTCCTCGTTATATCGTCATTTTAAAGAGCTAACCGCTATGACTCCCGTACAGTATCAGAAACAAATCCGCTTACAAGAAGCGCGTCGTCGCCTTTTAACTGAATCTACCCATGTTGCAGATATCGCATTCGCAGTAGGCTACGAAAGTCCCTCCCAATTTAGTAGGGAATATACACGCCTATTCGGCTTTTCTCCGGTAAATGATATAAAGCGGTTCATCTGAATGAACATCAAACCTAAACCGCGTAAAACGTATGAAGTGTTAAAATAATTTGCAAATGTATCATTACTATTGCTCTCTCCGCCTTGTTCCTCATTCAGCATTCATTCTATTTTCAATCATAATATGATTATCTTCATAAGATGGAAATATTACGATTGAAAATAGAATCAAAATAAACGAAAAGCCGCTCCACATAGCGAAGCGACTTTAAAGCAGTACTTATTTATATTTTCCAATCGTATCTAATACATGATAGGTCTACTTCATACATTAGGCATATACGTATAATACTGCTCATTAGGCTTAACTCATATTTAATTGCAATCTTTCAATCTCATAACGAACGGCCAGCTCCATCGCAGACCTCAAATAATAAAATCGCTCCATGAGCCGATGACGTATGCCTATCGTATGGCCAATCACACCTAATATAGAATCATCCACATGTGGTGTACTCCATGCAAATAGCTGCTGATACAGATCAATCATCGATTCGCGATTAGGCGTAACATATCGAAGTGGATGCGGTACACGTTCTAACTTGAGTTGAAGTAAGCTGTACAATACATCAAAGCAATGCTCTGCCGATCGTTTGAATGGATCTGAGGCATCGGCAGCTTGCTCTCCGTTCCGTACAATACGTTCATGATCTTCGTGGTCTACCTTATCTTTCAAACCAAATGTATATTTCAAATCGTGAATGAGTTCTGCAAAGGTTAATCCAACAAGCGGCATGGACATATACGCCCACCAATGTCCGCCAGTTCCATTACTGTACAGCTCCCAATCGGAATCCCACAGAATCTGCTTGATCTGCTCCTTTTGTGCAGGCCCATACATCGCAATCCCCAGTACTAATCCACCATTGCAATCAATCGAAGCTTGCTTGCCCCAGGCTACCAACTTTGGAACCATGTACTCCGCCGATGCCCATTTTACGGACAGAGCCGGCAGCAGCTCAGGAAATAGGGCCTGTCCATACATCTGATCAAATAATTCGATTAGTCGACTGTAATGATGATCATAAGGCATGTGCAGTAGTGCCAGACAAGCATCATGATCGTTAGATGATACGCAATCGACTACATATTCCGATGCGAGCGGATACCCCATATACGCAAGAATATGAAGCATACCATCGGGTGCATTATCCTTTAACTTGCCCCTCTCAAAGCAATATGCGTATAACTCCGCTGCCTGTTCCATATTTCCACAACGCATAACTACCTGAAGGATCGGAGCATACTGCCAGTCCTCTGAATGCTTCATATACCACTCCAGCAAGCTCTTCGCATCCTCAGCGTCACCAGATGAAGCAATCACATCGCAATACGATTGAATGATACTACTGTCTAAAGGAACCTTTGATCGAAACAGCTCAATTAACTGCTTCGTAGGTTGAATCATCGTTGTCTGGCTTCTCATTCATCTTCCTCTTTCTTATTCTCTGCATTATGCGAGATTACGCTACAATCCGCCATAACTTCCGGCTTATAGCGCATACTATCTTCTTCCGTAATGGGTCGAATCACTTTACACGGTACACCGGCTGCCAGCGAATGGGCAGGGATATCGCGGGTAACGACACTACCTGCTCCAATGACGCAGCCGTCTCCTATCGTAACGCCACCGCAAATCGTGACATTTGCGGAAATCCAGACATCATTGCCAATAGTAACGGGCTTGGCATAGCATAGTCCCTTCGCATCTCCATGCTGATCCAGCATTCTTCTACGTTCTGATGCAATCAACGGATGGATCGGTGTAACAATCGTTACATTGGGGCCAAAGCTGGTATAATCTCCGATTGTCACCAGCGCATCGTCCTGTATCGTCAGATTATAATTCGCAAAAAAATTGCGTCCGATACGTGTATGTACACCGTAATGAAAAAATACCGGGCCCTGAATAAAGCTATCTTCGCCTATATGCCCAACCGCTTCCTGCAAAATACGAGCTCTCTCTTCGACCTCGTCTTCAAATGTCTGACTATATTGCTGACTGAGCTTATGGGCATTACGCTTGATCGCTTTTAATTCCGGATTAGCCGGACTGAACAGAATCCCTTGCATGATACGTTCTTCTTCTCTCATAGTCGCTGTCTCCTTAGATTTCATGTCATGGCTATACTATAGACTGGTCGATAACCCGATATCATGCAAAATCGAATGACACATAATACCAATAAGCTACGCCTGGTATCGATAAACTACAATCGACTATATCTCTTGCGCTCTCCAGATACCAGCATGACTCTTTGCGAAGCCACACTGCTCATAAAAGCTTTCGTGCTTACTGCTGTATGTCACGGTCACAATTTCAATACCTTGCAACTGAGCTTCATGTAGTAACATTTTTACGAGTTGCTGTCCAATTCCTTGCCTTTGATAAGCCGGGTGCACAATGATGTCCTCTATATATCCATGCTCCAATCCCATGCCTGTCATATAACCAAAAGCAACAAGCATTCTGCCGATGTCTCTAGCTCCTGCCCAGAAATTACATCGCTCAAACAAGAGCGGGTAATCCGTATCTCGCCTTGACCAGCCGATTGCTTCTCGTAGTGAAGGAACCTCTTCATTTCGGATCGGGAGATTGATATCTATATGGATCAATGGAATACACCTCCTCAATCAATACAAGCTGTGCTGTATTTATATCCGATTTTCATTCCAATGTGCTGGATGTTGTAGGGCTGCCGGCAATCTGGTGGTTCTGTCTCCTCTGGCTGAGCTAATCTGAAACTGAGTGAGAAATAAACTTTCAGATAGATCCGCACCGCTTACGTTGGCATCGCGTAAATCCGCGCCGATCAGATCGGCACCCCTGAGATCAACATCCTGTAAATTGGCTGCAATAAGAAGCGCGCCTCTTAAATTCGCTCCTTGCAGATCCATTCTCCTTAAATCCGCAGCAACCAGATCGGCTCCGCGTCCGATTCGTTTCTGTTTTGAGGATTGTGAGCGTTGTTTGGAATGAGGCTTCTGCTTATTACGTGCCTGAGCACGTACAAGCTCACTCGTTTGAACCAGTAACACGTTAACCTGGTCTCTATGCTGGAGCGTATCCAGTCGCAGTAGCTCCTCAGGAGATAGCATCGTGTACTGCTCGGTCAAATCCAGTAGCTTCTGTAGCTCGGATTGAATAGACTGAGCTGCGGGCTGACGTAATGCATCGGTTAGATGCCATAACAGCTCGTGAAGCTGGAGCATAACGAGAAATACTTTGAACATTGTATCTGCCTGATCGGGTATAGTTTTCCAGTCCGTTCCCTGGTAGCTAATCTGCGACACCTTCTGACCTGCTCCAAAGCAGTCGAATGAAATACAGCCTTTTAGTCCTCGTTTCTGTAGCGATGGATGGATAGCGCAGCGACAATCCAACTGCAGATGCTTACAGGGCTGACCGGCAGCTTTATCCATCGGAAATCCTTCTGAAGCGGAGAAGCTTAGCGCAACACAGCATAATCCGAAGCACTGCTCACAATCCGCCTTAAGATGCTCCCGATTGTCGTACTGTGTATGATGAACATTTGAACTCTTCAACCATTTCACCTCATTATGTATGTCAATCACATGCAAATGTTTACATTTATTGTAGGCATCCAGTTAATATTTGTCTATGCATGTCTTCTGTAAAACTATCTTTTATAAACAAAACTTCCAGTCAGCATAGGACAACAATCCAATGTCCATATGCTAGCTGGAAGTTACGCTATATTATATTTATGCTATATCGGATTTACGACCGAATAACCGACCTTACTTTACTGAATCGAAAAAGCTTCCTTCTTCAGCAGCGCCTCGGGCTTTTTGCCAATCGGATCTTTATGGAAATAGTCACGGATAACGCCATCCTTCATATAGTTGGCGATCGATACCATGATCATGCCCTGATCCAGTGCCAGATAAGCCTTCGCCAGTTCACCTGTCTCAACATTAACCGAATCATAGAAGCCGTAATTCCCCAGCATATTGAAGCTTTTCAGTGCTTCGATATTTTTTCGGGCATCCTTAGGTGCGTATTCCAGCGCGAGGAATGTAGCATGCGCTGTTACCGTTGCTCCATCCTTATAACCGGACGTTCCCAGCGGTGTCGCTGCAAATTCACTATAGCCGGTTGGTGTAGCCGAAGGAGAGAAGCCCCATGCACGGTAGCCTTTTTCCTTCGCATATTCGATTTGCAATTGTACGTGACGCTCGTTATTAAGACCAAGCGCTTTCTTGCCCAGCTCTTTTTCCTTAATTACGATACCTGGCATTAACGCTTCAAACATACTGCCGCCCCAGCTAGGTACGAATTTTTTCCCTTTGTACACATAGCTGCCTTCAAACACATCGACACCATCGTACTTGACGGTCTTGCCTTGAGGGATCTGGGATTGCCAATCGTATTCCGCCGGCATGGTGCGGTACATTTTCCACCAGTGATCCTGCGGAACATCCCCCTTGCCGATCGCGATATAGCTGGCTACCCGTGGTTCGGTATAGAACATGCCATAATGATGATCCGTGAGGGCACCCTTAGCGACGTCATACCCGCCGCGGAATTGTCCAACTTCTGGATCATACAGTGTGGTATAGTTCATTTTGTTCACGAGCTTGCTAGTCTGTCCGTTCAGCTCCTTATACGCCTGCCCGACAACGATCAAGCCTGCGGACATCCAGCCATTATCGACCTGAGATATAAATTGCCCCCAATCTTTTTTAACGGTGCCATCGTCTGTGTTGTACCAGTTGTAAAAGAGTCCGTTCCATTTATCCAGCTTCTCGAGCGTGTTGAGCGTCGTCTGTAGACGGGATACGGCTTCTTTTTTGCTAATAATGCCCATTTGCTGGGCGGAGACTGTACTCATCATATACATTGCAATATTCGTAGGTGACGTGCGTTTGGCTTCTTCGATTCCTTTGTCTGTCGTGCGCACTTCGTCATACGTCATGCCGGTGTTGGGATCGGTATAGTCCTGAAAATATTTATACGTTTTAGCTGCAATCGCTTTCAATTCTTTGTTAAATTCAGGTGACTTTTTGGAGTCCGGTGCCGCTGACGCGTCAGGAGTTAAAGTGACATTCGCCATCAGACAAAAAGTGAGGATCATACTGAATATCTTTACTTTTCTCATGCTTTTTCTCCTCTCAGATTTGAATTGAAACGTTTCGCATTTATGATAGCATGACTCTGCTTGTGAGGTAAATAGTAAATTGTAAGCGTTTACTAAAAAGATTTTATGGGCATTTCAGTTTAGATCATCGTTATACACTCTATGCGAAACGTTTCATTTTTGATGATAAACTAGTGTTATGTCATTAGCTTTATATGAAGTGAAAGAGGTTTTTAATGTAGAACTAAATTAAACTGATGCATACCAAAAAGACACTAGGATTATATAAGTGCCTTTTAGTAATTATCATCTAATAACGACTATGATTAATTTAATATAAGGAAATATTATTCGCTTAATTAGACAATTCAGTAGTAATCAGATTATGACTAATATCAGAATATTTACTAACTTTTCCATCTTGAATAAAAACAATAGAATATTCGTAACCGATTTGATCACCGCTATATGAATCCGGTGTTCCCATAATAGCCACCACTTCTTCTATGGTAGATCCAACAGCAAATGGATGAGCAGTTGCAATATTAGACTTTATTTCCACATTGAGCGGCTCGTCAATCGTAAACCATCCACTCACTTTATTATCACTGTCAAAGTTGATTCGAGATAATTGATACTCAAATGCATCATTATAGAGTGAACCTGGTGTTCCCATTGCATCTACTACTTCCTGCTTGGATGATCCTATCGTGAACGGTGGAGCCCCCTCTTTCTTCTCGCCCAGCGATATTTCAAGTGGCTGATCGATAGTAAACCATCCAACGATTTTATTATTCTCAAAATTGATTTGAGAAAATCCATACGTATAACTAGAGTCTGAAGCGCTATCCGGATTACCTAACACTTTCACTACCTGTTCTTTCGTGGAGCCAAGTGTCAAGCGTTCTTTATCCACATTAAAGGATTCTTGAGTCGAATCCGACAAAAGAGAATCTGCTAAAACTCTGCTATTATTCCTATTTTGCTCTTGTTGATCTGGAGCAGCAGCTATATCCGCAACTGGTGCTACTTCTTTTTGTTCCTTGTTTATTTCTGTATCAGGCGCTGATAATGGATCAGTTTCAGACTCATCAGTTGCATCATATCTGGTCATTCCGTTATTACCAAAACCAGCTTGACCAGAGGTATCGGGAGTTTGAGCATCATCTGATGACCAACTCGGAGAATAGTTTCCATCTGTTATACCGCCTTGATTAAACGTATTATATGAGGATGATTCTTCTGAAAAGAAAGCAAGTTTAATTTGACCGACTACAGATATAATAATGATTCCACCTATTAAAATAATCCAAAAACCTTCGTAAATAAATGTTAGAGTACCAACCAGTATTCTTCCTATATAAAGTAAAATCTTATACATTTGAGTCTTATCTGCTGCGGAGCTATTTAGATTTAAAAAAGACTCACTTAATGAGGGCTTATCTGGCAACGGAGTATCAAGAAAATGCCGTTTTCTTTTGTAGTCTAAATGAGTATAATCCTCCCAAAAAGCACGTTCTGCTCTGTATCTAATACTAAAAGGATATCTTGTGGCTCCTACTTTTTGCATCAATTTTAAATACTCTTGATCCGTAGGAAAAGGAGGGTACAGATTGCTAGGCGAGGGATTTTCTAAACTCAGAAAATATGTAATCGCATTATTGCGTGCCATTGCATAAAATACAATTTCTTTGACATGACGCGGAGTTCTTCGATTCATAATATGACTCCCAATCACCTCACGGTTTTTAGCAAATTCGGCAATCATAGCTTCTCTTATATTAGACTGTGCTAGCTTGATCAGTTCATTATTCATAGAGTTCGCTCCAATAAAAGATTAATGTACTCCAACCTACCATATTAATTATAGAGCGTATAATTGGAAATTTTACTACATAAAGTATACAAGATATAATAATTTCTCTCTGAAAAATCTACTACGTTATTCACAAGTAATTATAGTTCTAAAATAACTTAAATAATTTCATATACAAAAAGGACAGCCCTCACAGGCTGCCCTTTTCCCTATTTCCCACTTAAAAATCAGTTACTCGTATACTTCACCCAATCATACTCCGCATACAGTGGATTCGCACCATTGTAGGCTCCTAACCACTCATCTACGCCAGTACCGTTCCACAGGTTCATCATAATCTGACCTGGTGTAGTCGGAATGTTACTGGTTGCCGTATGCTTCAGCACGCCGTCTACATACCATTTAATGGAGCCTGGCTGCCAGTCGAATGCGTAGGTGTGGAAGCCTTGAGATGCATCAAAGCCCAGATTGATTACTTTCTCATGGTTGCCCACGCCGTTTGTGTAGTAATTGAACTGCACTTTAGTTGTATCTTTGCCCAGGAATTCGATATCGATCTCATCCCATTGTGTGCCGTTGGCCGGGCCAGTGTACGTAAAGAATGAGGATACGATACCTGTATTTTTTGCAGGCTTCATGCTAACTTCGTACTTACCATAGCCATATTTGTTCGTGGTGCGATATTCACCGCAGTCGAATTTGTTCTGTACGGAGCTGGTCAGGCCGAGTCGCATTTTGCCATCGCTGGTGAAGGTGACGTTATTGCCACGCCATGTGCAATTGAACATGCTGCCGTTGGAGTAACCGTCTGCCTTTTGCCATGTACTCGAATTGAAATAGGTTAGCGGCTCCCAGAATACTGTAGCTGCGAACGTATTGGCAGAGAAACAGAGAGACAGTACAACAGCGGTCAATAGGGTGAACCATGATTTTCTTTTCATACAAAACCTCCATCAAAATATAGTGAATGTAAAGGGTAACCATTTTCATGCATACGATCGCGGTCAGGCATGTATGCGATAGGCAATACTGACAATTATTCAACCTGGCCTTGCATCCTCAGTGAACTGCGATGTTACTCACTCGCAGACACTTCATTTGACTGCACGTCATCCGTAGCTGGCTGAGTGACAGCAGCTTCGTTTGAACTGGATGATGCAGGCACAGTAGTTGACGGGGTTGTAGCAGATGCTGGCTCCTCTGTTCCAGTCGCTTCGCCTGTCTGAGTTTCAGCCGGACTTGTAACCACAGGAGCAGACTGTTCTTCTGTCACTGCACTTTGTGCTTCAGCCGGGGCAACTGTTACTCCGGCATTGGATACAAACTGCCATGCGTCCAGATTGAACAGGTTTCCGCTACCACCGGTAAATACAAGATACACATTATGAATACCGGTTGCGTTGCTGATCGTGGTTTGAACCTCTTTCCAATTTTGCACACCGCCTGTAGAGGTCACTTGCAGTGTACCAACGAGAGGACCGGTTACACTATCCAGTCGTACCTGGATACTACCGCCCACCGTAGAAGCTACAATCGCTTTGAATGCACGAGCACCTGCTGAACCGAAGTCCGCTCTACCCACTGCGATCCAGTCGCCATTGTTGATGTTGGTTACATTCTGATTATTAACCGGGCCGCTTGCCTGACTTGCCTCTGTGTTAATGCCCGCTTGCCAGCCAATCGTTTCCGCTTCTACGCGTGTATATGGATTCAGGTTAAACACCTGCGGAACGCCTGTCATATTGGCCTGCACTTCAGCGATGCTGCCGTCTCCATTATGGAACAGCTTGTTAATATGTGGAGAGCGATAGCCTTTACCCTCACCGATCTGTGCTTTACTCACGGTCTGAGCATGGTACACCACATACCACTGGTTATTGAAGTTAAATACGGCATGGTGATTGTTACCGCCTACTCCGAAGAAGGAATATGGATTTTTCAAGAAATGGCCTTTATACGTGAACGGTCCCATCGGGCTGTCGCTCACCATATAGCCAATCTCACCAGCCGGATATTGCGATGGGTGACTACCAGCAAAGTTGATGCAATAGGAGTAGTAGTATTTCCCGTTATATTTGTGAATGCCAGAGTCCTCGAACAGATACGGTGCATCAATCGTACTCGCACTGCCGCTCACACTGATCATATCTGCGCCGAGCTTGATCACACGCGCCGTTTTCGGGTTAGCGATGGAGGCTGGATCGGATTCGTTTGGAATTCCGCCGCCACTGTACAGGTAGCCTGTACCATCATCATTGACCAGAACGGCTGGATCGAACAGCCATTTTACGCCAGACATGCCCGGTGTGTTTTGAGTCAACAATGCTTTACCAAGCGGATCGGACCACGGCCCGATTGGCGAATCGGCAGTCAAGACGCCAATACCTGCACCACCATTGGCAAAGTACAGGAAGAATTTATCCTTACCGTTGATCTTCTTATACGCTACCGCTGGAGCCCAAGAATTGGCAGCCCATTTGGCAATTCCTCTACCATTATTTTTGTTATTCGCTCCAGCGACAGGAATCGTTCCGTGGTCGGTCCAGTTGACCATATCGGAGGAAGAAATGACCTGTACACGATCCAGCGCACTAAAGTCATTTTCCTTAACCGTTCCGTTGCTGTTGTATACGTATGTATCGCTCGACATGTATACATACACTCTGCCATTGTACACGAGCACATATGGATCAGCTCCAAGCTTGTGATCCATGAGCGGGTTCGAATTACCCGGCAACTTGGCCAGTGATGGGGTAGCTGCTTCTGCACGTAATGAGGAGAACGTACCCAGTAATACAATAAAAGACATAAGTACAATGAAACATTTGCGTATCCGTAACATGATATAACCTCCATTCTGATTATTGTTAACGCTTACATAAGAATTGTATAAAAGCATTCTGTAAAAGAAGAGTGCCCACCGGTTAACCTCTTTACACTGTTTTACGCTTCAGCAAAATAAGCATAATTATGTAATTGAATTCAAAATAATGGTTATTAATGATTTGAGAAAATCATAGCATGGTCTATTTTATATCTCAACATCATTAAAAGGATGCGACTTGTTAGCGGAATTGAATGAATAAAATGCTTTAAAATCGCGCATTTCAGGCAATGCCTGGCAATATACACTATGGTCAGTTGAATAATATGGATTTGGATATGTAGCTAATGGATGCGCTTAAACGTCATTAGGAGGATTCATTCTAGTGCAAAATAATGGAGTCCCTCTCTCGCGTGGAAAGATGGACTCCATTATGGCGGTGCTCTTATTTATACATCTGGTCATGTAGCGCTGTTACATAATCGATGAAATTCGGAATCCGTGCAGATTATTGCATCGACTCCTCGATCACATGAAAGAAGTCATTATTAATGATATTTGCTTAACGCTGTAAACACAGATCCCCAACACCCTATTGCTTCGTTTGTTATGAATGAACACTCATCATAACCGCTGTATAGAGCGAGATCGCTGAGCAGACGAGCAATCCCAGCGATGTCCATATACTGCGGAAACGAACGAGCATCCATATACCAGCGATAACAAGCACAAGTGCGAGTAAGGCTATCGCGATTCCGGTAAACGACCAGCCCAGTTGCAATAAGCCATACATCGTTGCCTGTCCAAAAGGTTCATAAAATAATGTCCACAGTGGAGATAACGGAATCACCTGACTATCCAGTGCCGCGACCAGATCATGGGGCGGCGACTGATTGGACAGATACGCCGTACCTAACAATACCAGTAGAGCGAGCACGGTCTCGATACGCAACCAGCGTAATGGACTCCAATCGGGATGACGTGCCAGATAGCCTTTTAACAGAAAGCTATTGGTTGCAGCAAGTGCAGTTAATGGCAGCAATAATGCATGCTTGATCAATAGCGCTTGTCCAAATGGCACCGCGAGACTGCCTACATAATTGTCGGTAAACGATAGCATCATCAGCAGACCGGAAGCAATCGCTGCAATATAACAGATCATGGCGAACGGAGTCATCCAGCCCAGCCATGCTTGCCAGTTGTTGTCTGATCTTGAATTGTCTGATCTATCAGAGCGTTTCGTAAACCATGCCACTACGAATAATACCCCTAGCCACAGCGTCACACTTAGCAAATGGACAGAATGGGTCACAAAGCCGGTCAAACCATACAGGCTGGAGGAGTGACTTGTATAGCCAATCCCTGCGAGCATGCCCAGCGTCAGTAGCAGACCGATCGCTGATACGATACGTGGGCGGTCATTCCATACGCGCTGATATAGCACAATGATAAGCAGACTGCCGCAAATGACCGTAGCTAACCAGCCATGCCCGGCATTATAGCTGCCCAGCACATAAGAGAGCACAAATCCGAATGTATAATCAAACTCTGTAACGAAAAAGCTGATCACCTGCAGCATAGGTATAGCAGATAGCAGCATAATACCGATGATCATTCCTGCTAATGCTTTCTTTGGCATATGAATACCGGGCTGATAGGCTGGATGAATCATGCCAAGCAGGAGCGTACCTAGCACAAGTGACAGACACACGTACAGAAGCAGATCAGCAAGTATCACTCCATACAGCACTATTTCTTCCTCCGCTTACTCAGCGTTTTTACGGCTGCGATGATCGCCACAAGAATAACAGCAATCGTAATGATCCACGTTGCAGGAGATACGCGTTCGCCATCCTTTTCATCATCTGTCGTCGTCGAGCCGCTTGATGCTGGCTTTTGATCCGTTGTGGCATCGTCTGCTGGCGTTGTCTCCGTTTCTACAGACGTCGTTGGAGATGGATTCTCTACAGTTGTATCGCCACTGGTGGATGAACTGTCGGTTGCTGCGGATGAACCTTCTGTTGACGATGTGCTGGCAGATGACGAATCAGTGCTTCCCGCTGCCTCACCAGCAGCCTCATTACCTGTTACTTTACCTGTGGCTTCACTTGCTGCTACGCTAAACGTATAGCTGCCTTCAATCGGATGACTGTCTTCGCCAACTATTTTCCATTGCACCTTATACGTACCGGATGTTAACGGCTGAGCAGGTTTACCGGACATGGAGGAACCGTCTACCTTGATATCATTTACAGTCACAGCCTGATTATCAGAAGAAGTAACGGTAAATGAGCTTAGTTCTGCGATAGGTGTATTAAACTTCATCTGAATCTCGTTTACAGCTTCTTTCACCGCTTCATCCTTCGCTGGAGTAGCACTTTCCAAACTGGTATGGGCGGAAGCTGTGAACGGTATCGCCAGCCAAAGTAACAGGATGCCAAGCATACTGAATATCATTTTGCGGGGAAACATTGGAGACATGGACATGGTGGTGCTCCTCTCTATGGGTCAGAATATGAATCGATATTTTAGAAACGTACACTTACTCATAACCATTATGCCTGTAAAGGGATCACCCTATGCTGTTCCTCCATCTGTTCCGGCGCATAGGTACGTTCACGCAAGAGAATTTCCTGTTCATTCATCATCACGATTGTAGAGGAGCGTGTACCGTACCTTGACTCCTCACTTCGAATGAAGATCGAGGACAATACGCGTTCCCATTCCAGCGGAACGCCAGTCGTTGGCAGCAGCTCATCTGCCGGACGGTCTGCACGCTGGAGCAAATCGAACAGTGCATCGCCAAGCTGCTCTGTATTAGACGCAACCGGAAGCTGAAGCAGCGTATGCAAGCCTGCCTTCCCCTGCTCCACCTTTGGCCAGCCTGTATCCAGCAGATGATTACTAATTCCATAAATACCTTGCTCCAGTCGCTGTGGCTGCTGGCTTATATTGGAGTAGTAATATAGCTCATGACGATCGCCAGCAAGCAGATTATAGCCGGGGTAATCATGAGCATGCTTATGAATATGCTCCATATAAGCCTGTGGCGAAGCCTCACCAGTCAAAAAGTTGGCAACCAGCTCTCCCCGCGAACGCTTACCTTCGCGTTGCTCCAGCGGATCGCGATAATTCGTTAAGCCAGCAAAACGTCCCTGCTCCGATACACCAAGCCATGTGCCGAGTTTCAATAGATCACGCCCGGCAATGACATGCGGAGCATCCGACCAGCGATGAACCGGCGCGGAAGGACGATCGTAAAATTCATCCCGATTAGCGGCTACAAGAAGTGGATACTGTGGATGAAGCTGATAAGCGAATAAAATAAGACACATGCAGTCATAGCTCCTTCGATTGAGATTCGTATGTATACCGTTTTTCAATAAAGCACTGTTTTATTTTAGCATACGTATACGCTTGTGCTGCATACAATAAGCGATCAGTTGGATCATCTGCTATACACAAAAGCCGCATGCTCCTGAGAACTTACTTTTTCATGATGGCTCATGATCTCAGAATAATGCGGCTTTCATGCTGCTGAATGCTTCTTTGATAACGATTATTCTTTTCTAGCAATAGAAAGAAAGAGCTGGAAAAGAATGAAGCTGGCTATATATAGCTATCTTCAACCGATTAAGACTGGAAATAACGCGGAATCATCGTTTCAAATGATGGGAATGCATATACCAGCTTTTCTGCATCGGCTGCTGTTAGTCCAAGCGTAATAAATGGAGTCAGACTATTAATAATCTCCAGCGCCTCCTGGCTGTACCCGGTTGCTCCTACCAGCTTGTTGTCCTTGTCATAGATTAGTGTCAGATGGGCGCTCGTCTCACCACGTCCGGCAAAGTCCCATTGTTTGCCCAGCTCGATCGGCTTCACACTGTACTGATCGCTATGCTTCTCCGCTTCCTCGGCTGTTACCCCCACCTGCGCGATACGCGGTGCAGTAAAGGCAATCGTAGCGATTGGCGGATATTGAATCGGTTCATTCGTTTTACCAAGCAGCTTGCCTGCCACATATTTTGCTTCAAATACGGCAGTTGGTGTGAGTCTTGGCTGTGTTTTATCAATAATATCGCCTGTTGCATAGATGTGAGACTGTGAGGTTTGCAAATATTCGTTTACTTCAATTCCTTTTTTGTTGTAGGTAACGCCTGCTGCTTCCAGTTGTAGGGGCTCTACATTAGGGATACGTCCTGTTGCATTTACGATCAGACCTGCGTTTAATGTCAGTCCGCTCTCCGTTTGTAGCTGAAGCTCAGCGCCTGCTTGCTGTACGGCGGTTACTTTTTCATTGAAATGGAACTGGATGCCATCCTGCTTCATTTTTTCGGTTAATTGACGTGCATACGGTTGATGGAAACCGTTCAGCACGCGATCTGAAACCTGAACGATGTGTACGCGCGAGCCAGCGCGAGCAGCGATCGATGCCAGCTCCATAGCGACGTAGCCTGCCCCGATCAGTACAATCTCCTCTGGCAATTCGGGCAGGTATAAGAATTCATTACTTGTCTTGAGCAATTCCTCACCCGGAATATGAAGCTCGGCTGGACGCTGTCCTGCAGCAATGACAATCGTTTCCGCTGTATAGCTAGTTCCATCCACTTCAACCGTATGTGCATCGGTAAAGCGTGCTTCACCGCGAATAATCTCGACGTCTGCCTTTTTCAGATTGGCTTCCATCGTCTTCGGCAGTTCGTCCAGAATTTTATTTTTATGAGCCATCAGTTTGCCCCAGTCCAGCTTGAATTCACTTTGCAGGCCTGCTGCTTCCAGCAGCTCCGCATCCTCCATCAGCTTGATCGGTCCATCCAGAATGATCTTTGGATTACATCCATAGTTCGTACATACACCGAGGATTTTATCACGTTCAATAATCGCTACCTTTTTACCGCTCATACTTAGCGGTAGAGCCGCATTCCATGCTCCCTGTCCGCTACCAATAAATAGAATATCAAATGCTGTCATTATGATTCCTCCTCTGTTTCGATTCGATGTTATTCATTTTGGATTAATTGTGCATAATTATTATTACTATCAAAAAATTTTGCCATCCTGTTTTACCATTACCCAATTTCTTTGTATTGCAATAATATTCAGCAATAAAATTACCAATTTGTTCTCGTCAGCCTTCCATTTGTTGCAACCAGGTACACTTTTTTTAAATGCAAAAAGCCTGATGTACAGCGCAAAATATACGCTGCCATCAGGCTTTATGTAGAGATTGAATCACATACTTAAATCAGAATCAAATACTTATTTGGCGGAGGATTGCACCGGACTCCGGCGGAATTCCGTCATAAAGTATAGTAGCGCGAGCAGTGGCAATGCCAGACCGAGCGCAATAGCAGCCGTCCAGCCGCCTGCTTCAAATGCCCACGTACCCGCAGATGAACCAAGCGCTCCACCAAGGAAAAAGGTTGCCATATACAGTCCATTCAGTCGACTACGCACCTCCGCTCCTAATGAGAAGATCGCACGCTGTCCTAGCACCAGATTGGCAGATACACCAAGATCGAGCAAAATTGCAGACAATACAAGTAGCAGTACACTTCCCATCGAGCCATCACGCGCCAGTAGTGGCAGCAGCATGGAGATAATAACGATTGCAAAAGCAATGGCAGTACCCGGACGAATCCAGCCACGATCTGCCATACGTCCAGCGATCGGTGCGGCGGTGGCTCCGGCTACACCGACAAGGGCGAAGATCGCAATTTCAGTCTGTGAAAAATGAAATACAGGCCCTGACAGCAGCAGCGGTACGACCGTCCAAAACAAACTGAATGTACCAAAGATCGCAGCATGGTACAGCGCGCGGCGGCGCAGCACAGGTGTATCGCGCACAAGCTGTACCATTGAGGCAATCAGATAAGGATAACGATGACGAGCAGCCGGACGATTGGAAGGTAATGCTTTGACCAGCACAAGCGCAAGAATCGTAACCAGTACCGCCGAAATCAGGAATACCGCACGCCAGCCTAGATGATCGGCAATCAGACTGGATAAGGGACGTGCCAGCATAATACCCAGCAGCAGTCCGCTCATCACATTACCAACGACGCGACCGCGGGATTGCTCCGGTGCAAGATGCGACGCATACGGAACAAGAATCTGGGCGGCGACCGAGCCAAGACCGATCAGCATGGAAGCAATCAGGAATATTGTAGCCTGACCTGCCCATGCTGCCATGAGTAGTGCAAGGACAGTAAATAATAGTGATACAAATACAAGTCGACGATTTTCTAATATATCACCGAGTGGAACGATAAATAATAAACCTACCGCATATCCAATCTGCGCCAGCGTGACAATCAGTCCGGCTGCTTCCGCGGATAGACCGATATCCGCACGAATCAAGCCGACAAGCGGCTGTGCATAATATAGATTGGCGACAATCACACCGCAGGCAATCGCGAGAAAGATCATAAGCCAGTTCGGCATCGTTTGCTCCGTATGATGCTCTGCGGAGCTTGTTGTAGCCTGTTGTTTCGCACTCATCCTCAACACATCCTATCCTCTTTTATATATTCGGAACATTCGTTCCAGAACGTTTAAAAATAAAATCATATCCGGTTATTGATATGATGATTTTCTATATTTGCGACTTTCATATGACTTCAATAGATTCTACACTTGAGACTATACTCGATATAGAAAGAGAATAGCGCTGCAGGCTCTTTTACAGCATACGAATAACCGATTCTACCATCTGCTCGGCATGCGTACGATCTGGATCTACTTTAGCTGCGATGTTAATACCGTGATTCAGATTCAGCAGCAAATACGATAATGTGCGAATATCTCGATCAGCCGCGATTTCACCGCTCTCCTGCCCCTTTTGCAGCAACTGATAAAACGCCTCTCCCAGGTCTTCAAATCGCTGCTGTACAATCTCCCGAATCTGCTCGTCCGGTGCATCCAGTGCGGCAATCGCATTGGTGATCAGGCATCCTCGTGGAGACGATGGATTGAACGCTCCATCGATATGCTTTTGGAAATAAGCGCGGATACCTTCTCTTGCGGAGCTTGCATTGGTAAGACGACTTCGTTTATCGTTGCCAAGCCGCTTGTAATACTCAATCGATTGTAAGTATAGATGCTCCTTATCGATAAAGGTCTCATACATACTGGAGCGGCTAATATTCATCGCCTGTAGCAAGTCGGACATGCTGGTTGCTTCGTAGCCCTTTTGCCAGAAAAGAAGCGTTGCTGCATGAAGCACCTCTTCATGGTCAAATTCCTTAATTCTACCCATTCCGTCGCCTTCCTTCTGTAGTGGTTACACACAGTATACGCTTTTCGGAACGATTGTTCCAGTATTTTTGTAAAAAAATATACCGCCTTATCATAAGACGGTATTGTGAGCGTATACATTTGTATGCGGAATTGCAGGTGGGATCACAACGATTCAGGAAGGTGTGTACATATAAAAAGCATAATCTGTCGGAATGCCACGGTATCCAAGCTGATGCAGCATCGCGGTCAGATTTCCCCGATGATACGTACCATGATTAACAACATGCTGAACCAATTCACTTAGCGGTGTGTCTGTTGTTCCGTATACAGGATGTGTAACGGTTACGCTACCTTCCAGATCATGTCCGTCAAAAAAGCTACGATATGCATTCTCTGTCTCGGCAAAGCGCTGCTCCATCTCGTGAACGGTGGCAAGCCTGGTCTCATCCATCAATTTCATAATCAATTGTCTGGACTCATCAAACGGACGCTCACACATCACACTCAGCCACATCGTATCCATCGCATACATATGAGATAGCAATTGTCGAATCGAAGGAAATACACTTTTCACCTCGCGACTCCACGCTTCCTCAGGAAGGGTACGCAAATGATCAAATACGAGTTTATTGGCCCACACATGATAATTGTATAGCTTGATTGTTGGGTTCATCGTCTACATCTCCATTCCGGCCAGGCTACCTGAACTATGTTACACCTGATTGCACAAACCGCAATATAGCAGAGTGCAATTCCATCATAGAACCCTTGTTCGTGTGTGTCAATATTCATCATTGCGCGGCTGGCTGATGACTCCAATCTTCCTCCATCAATGCACCGTGAATCATCGCTCCACTCAGACTTCCTTCCGCTGCAGCTCTAATCAACTGGGAGGGTCCATTGAATGCCGAATCTCCGGCGCTATACAAGCCTTCCACACTCGTTCGTCCCATTGCATCGACCTGAATATAACCTGGCTCATTGAGCTCATAGCCGAGTGTATCGTGAAAAGTAGCTTTGGGCAGAAACTGCGGCATCACAAAGCCACCGCTACGCTCAATAGCATGACCATCAGACAGAATAACTCGTTGCAGTTTCCCTTCCTCGTGCTCTAGCTCGGTAATTGGCGTCGTTATCACTCGAATCCCTTTTTCCTGAAGCTCTGACTGCTGCTCTGGATCAAGTACGGAAGCACCATTGGTGAAGACAACGATGTCCTGACTCCAGGTGTGTACCATTTTGCTCAGATGCATAATCCGACTATCCGCTCCAATGACGGCAAGCGGCTGATCTCGTAGCTCCCAGCCATCACAGAATGGACAGTTGAACAGACTCTGACCATAACAATCGATAACACCTTGAATATCAGGCAATACCTCCTTAATTCCTGCCGTTATAAGCAGCTTACGTGCCATAAGTTGACGTCCATCTTGCAGTTCAATACGAAAATGCCCATCCTCCAGTCGTTCAGCCTTTGCAGCCATCGCAGCCATATGCTCAACCGAAGGATAGCGAAGCACCTCTTCATATGCAATTCTCCGGAACTCCTCCGGTTTGATCCGATCCCGTGTTAAGTATCCATGTGATTCATGGGTGACGCGATTACGCGGTTGCCCGTCATCTACAATCACCACTTTACGTCTTGCACGTCCTAATACAAGTGCAGCATTCAGACCCGCAGGTCCACCGCCAATAATAACGCAATCATACATCATTTCTTTTCCTCCTTGAATGGCATTTCTTTTGTCTGGTAACAGTATGATCCTTACAGGCTAAAATGATTCACTATTAGATATATTAAAGACTCTTAATATCCGTAATAAAGATAAAAAAAACGTTCGTTTACTATGCACGAAGTAGTTTGATATGTATGTAATAGTTTGCTATACACATCGTAATTACTGCAACGATACGTCCGCGGCAAGCAGCGTTCCAGGCGAGCATGAATGCCGTCACTGCGAGTTAATGCTCGTCAGTGACTGGCATACGTGCAACCAGATCAGCCAGCTTCTGCTGTTGTAAATAATGCTCCATCGTACCCTCGGCTTGTAGCATCACCTGCTGAACCATACATTCAGGGCCGTGATCCAGCGTGCATTCAAATAGCGATGCCGTTCCTTCAATCGCATGAATCACATCCAAAAAGGAAAGCTGCTCCCAGTTACGCTTCAAGCGATAGCCGCCATGTGCGCCAGGTGAAGATTCTACCATGCCCGCCTTCGCCAGCTTGGTCAAAATTTTGGATAGATACGTAGGCGACACCCTTTGAAACTCAGCGAGCTGCTGAACACCAATTAGACGATCTGGCGAAGCTATAGCCAGATGCAGCATCGTATGAAGCGCATAATCCGTTGCTTTGGAAAACTTCATTCACAAACGCCACCTTTATTACGGATATTACAGACTTTATGGGTCTATAATATAGATGATAGACAGGAGTGTCAACTGATGGATTGAAGTTTATTATCTCTGCTTCATTCAACAACAGGTTGACACTATGATCACTAATATACATGCGATACAAACAGGTGTTAATCCAGCAGCTCCTGCTGCTTCAATTGCTCGAATACGAGGCGAGTTGCTATCGATACTCGATCCTGATCACCATAACCGAGCCATGCCATCTCTTCGATCTCGCTATCTGGCTGTAGTTCGCCTTCGTAATCAGCCATATAACAGGTTAAACGCACAGTCGTTCCAGCCGCCTTGCTATCTGCCTGTGCTTCAAATGTACCTGCATGCACAATCGTCTCCTGCTTAAGTGTTACGCCCAGTTCTTCCTGTACTTCCCGAATCAATGTTTGTTGATCTTGCTCACCTGGATCTCTTTTGCCGCCGGGAATATAATATAGCTCTTTGCCCTTCGAACGGACACATAATAGTTTACGTTCACTGAGATAGATCCAGGCGATTTTATCGATAATGGTTGACATAGAAAAGCTCCCTTCGTTCGAAACCTATATTTATTACGTGTGGTCATTACATATACTTAGATGTGTTTCGTCATTGCTTTACCCTGTATTCAAAACGTTATTTCTCTAGTACCAGTCAGTTTTTCCATACCTGCTCGATCTAAAATAACCAGCTTCCCCCGGCTGCGCTGAATCCATCCATCCTCGCTAAATTGACGGATGACCCGGTTTAGATGCCGATAGCTCGTGCCGATCAGATTGGCGATATCGGTCAAGCTATAATCTGCTGGATCACCGGTCATCACGATATTATGCTCGACTGTTGTCACAGATAGCAGATAGCTTGCCAGCCGTACCTCCACCGGGTACATCAGATTAAAGCTCATCGAATCGGATTTGATTCGAAACTTATACGTGATAATATGCAGCAGAAAGCGTAAAAATGGGGCATGATTCTGACCATATTGATACAGCCATTGATAGCGAATGCCAAGCACCTCTACCGGTGTCACCGCTTCGACTGTATTCATCAGCTCTACCTGCTCCACGTATTCGATATCCCCGATCATTTCCGGTGGCGTTTTGAATGAGAGAACGAGCGTCTTGCCCTCCGGTGACGTAAGCGATGTTTTGGTCGTTCCTTTAACAAGTACATATAATATCTCCGAGCGTTCGCCCTGTGAACAGAGCACCTCACCGGGTTCAAACCGATACAGACCAAGATGAGGCAATAAAGGCTCATGGAATACATCTTCAATTCGATATTGCTGCAAATAAGCATGTAGCTGTTCTTTATCCTGAATCTCTTGCATGATGACACCGCTCTCTATGGGGCAATTATAATTATATTTGCGCGTAGAATTTTGAATCTAATCCTTTTTGAATTTAATCCTATGGATACGCGTTGAAAATGTAACTCTGTTTCTTTACTATCACTTCTATGATGCTACTGTTATTTCCCTTGTACTGCTGCCTGTCTTATTATACCGAAACTTCATAGTGATGAGACTAGGACATATGTCCTTAAACGTTAATACATATCAGTTGTTCTGATCAAGGGTATGGACTAAGATAGAATAACAGGAGGTCGAGTCGATGACACTTACATTACGCACATGGGATCGCTGGGACGATGCAGTCTGGCAACAGCTAAAGCCCATTTATGAAGAAGCTTTTATTCACGGTGCCAAGCCGGAGAAGATCATCCGCCAGATGCTCGATCGACAAATTGCTTTTTTGCATGCCGGTTATGACGGCGATGAGCTTGTAGCGATGGCGCTTACCGGTTTCGGTGGAGCAACCGAGCCGCAGACGATGATTATTGATTATATGGCGATTCGTCATGATCGGCGCGGACGGGGCGAAGGACGTTTGTTTTTCGAATTGCTGCGTGACTGGGGAATCGCTCATCATCGCATTGCTGCCATCATTATTGAAGCAGAGGCTGAGGATACACAGGAGAATCGGGAACGGATTGTGTTCTGGGAGAAGTGTGGTTTCCAGCCTACCTCGTATGTCCATCACTATATTTGGATTCCGGAAACGTATCGGGCACTTGTATTGCCTTTACAGCCTGATTTTCAAGTTACAGATGATGGGCAACACATTTTCGAGCAGATTACCGATTTTCATGAGCGGTCTTTTCGCAAGCAAACAAGCAACAATGCTACTCGATCTCACAAAGGCAAAAACAAAACCGATACTCCCACATAATGCCTGAGCTTAGCGGCAGATAGTACACAGTAATATGATGCCTGGACATATAACAAAGCCACCGGCTGAGCAGCAGTTGCTGAACCGGTGGCTTTGTTATGATATACGAGTTAATGCATTACTGTTATTGCTAATGCGTTTCAGTTAGTCCATTCGTTTATCCTGTAGATGATAACCGCTCTCTTTAAGAAAATCGCAATACGACAACGCCCACCACCATCAGTGCAATACCAAACCACTGTGCGCGTCCAACCCGCTGCTTGATCGTATCAAACCAGCCGCGTGCATCGATTAGAAAGGTCATGCATAACTGGGATATAAGCAGCGCCGCAATCGTCAGTGTAGCGCCAATCTGATGCATAGCGGTAATATTGCTAAACACAATAATCGCTGCAAATGCGCCTCCAAGCCGATACAGCTTCTTCACTTCTCCAAGCTGACGCCAGCCTCCACCGCCTGTAGCAATCCAGATCACGCCAGCCAGCACAAAGCCGCCGAGCTGATTAATCATTACCGCGTGCCATGTGCCTACAAACGCTCCCGTATGAGAATTGACGATGCCCTGCAGGGCAAGGAACACACCCGCCAATATTGAAAAAATCACACCACTCATTCTGTACCCTCCATTTCAGTCCTGTCCATTATACACAAAACAGATAGGAGGATAATTAGGACATATGTCTTTTAGATCCGATTTTGACCTCGGATGTTTACGTTTATGTTGTAATATCGATACTTTGATGTTCACGGTTGGTATGGTAGACGTTGATTGCAGATTTTAAGGCAAAGGTATATTGTGGGTTGTACACATATCTATACATAGCGCTCTAGCTTCCTACATCTGAATAGCGAATCAACGCTTGATTCCATTCTTATGCTGGAACTTGTTGTTCTATCAACTATGCCTGCGGCACATGAGGTGGAAGCTGCTTCGTTTTGCGCCGACGTCTGCGGTAGATCTGATATCCTTTGCGTACCCCTTCCAGCAGAAATGGCGGAATCGGAAATAATACACGCGAGGCGATCGGATAATACAGCCGATCATACGCCTTTGTAAAATCGGTCCACATTCGGCAAGGCTCCTGCTTGAGAAAGTCAGACACATCTACGACCAGACCCCGTCCCTGGTGCAGCATAATATTTTTGGCATGCACATCATGAGGACGAAGACCGATCGAACGTGCATAATGCATCGCTTGATCAATGTCTCGTATCGCCTGCTCTGGAATGAAAATACCACGTTTAAAGCAGTCATAGATCGTCGTTCCCATCAGTTGCTTGAGCACGAGAAAGGAACCCTCTGCATAATAACAGGTGGAATAGGATGGATGATCACCCAGTAAACGATAGACCTCACGCTCTGCCTCAAGACCTGGTTTGCCATCGGCATACACCTTAACAGCATAACCGGGATAATCCCGATGTGACAGCACTGCCGCATAATTGCCTGCCCCAAGTAGCGTCCACGGCTCCGGGTAGCTTACGACCTGGATCGGTTCCAATGGATCTTCGCCCTCCAGAACTAACTCCGGTAATAAATACGTATTGATCTGCTCTACCAATTGATTGATCTGATATGCTTTGTCATTTCGATCCATTTGCTCTCCACTCACTTTCTATAGCGAACACCTGAATAGGCTGAATAACGGCTGTATTCTGTTTCGCCTCTTATAGTTGTCTAGTCTATGTATATTAATTTCTTTCTTATGTAGCAATATATCCCATATTATAAATGGATTTGACCATTCGTGCCTTATTTATTATCGGCAGGTTGATTTAAAATAAATAGCCGCCGACGATGCGGCAGCTATGGGCGCTTCATAGAGCAGCTATTTATTATTTGTTCTGGCTGAATATAACTGTATATAAAGAGACTACTTCGTGTATAAAGAGACTACTTCGCATATAAATTCTTTACCTGTAAAGAGGATTAATGTCTCTATCTAATTCAAGCTTGATCGATAGATCAACCTACACATTATACAAAGCAGGTTAAGTGTAAAGCTGATCCATTGAAAATGGATGCATCTATATCTGACTAATGATCAGGACAGATCAATCGTGTAGCCGTAGATCAATCTATCCTGACCGTTAACTATCCTTATGCTATTCAGAACGTAATTTAGTTCAGCTTGATGCTACTCAGACTGCCACCACTGGCAAACAAACGATCCACACGACGTTCTACATCTGCATCCGGTACAAGCGCTGGAGCCTGATGCGGCTTGATCCGTGCATCGATAATCATATTGTCGCAGCCCCAGTGTTTGAACTCATAGCTGCTATTGGTGCCATACATATCATGAGACGGATTGCTGCGCGTAAACGTTACCCACAGGAAATTGCTCAGGTTCTCGCTCACCATCGCGCTATCATCACACAGAATAATCAGCGGCACACTTTCCAGTCCCAATCCTTCACGAGACTCCAGACTTGCACATAGGTCTGCCAGTTCTTGCCTTGCGGCTGCATAATCGATAAATGCACTGCTTTGCACCGCAACGACACCTGGCATCACCAGACGCGGTTCATGCAGCGTTAGCAAGCCTTTCAGTGCTTCCGGAACTTCGCGGCATAGTTCGCGTCGCTTATCACCATATGCAGCGAGAATCACTTTGCTGCCTGTATTCAGCCCTGTACCGGAATAATCGAGCGTATCGATTGTCGTGTTCGTTTGGAAATGAATATCCCGGCGCAGATCCATACGCTCCAGAATATGACCGATAAATTCGACTTCCTTGTGCGTATCGAGTGGTTGACCGTCTTCTGCCGTAATGAACAGATACTTGGCAAGACTAACCTGTCCCGTGCCGAGAATCCGATTTGCAATCGTTAAAATCTCTGCCGGTTGCTTCACCTTCTGGTACGGGGTGTAACGCTCACTACCAATCGCAAACAGCAATGGATGTACGCCAGCCGCATCGACCGCATGTACTTCCTTCACACCCGGAATCTCCTGCTTCACCGCATCGCCAGTCAGCTCGTGAATAAGCTCACCAAATACCGTATCCTCCTGCGGTGGACGCCCAACAACGGTAAATGGCCAGATGGCACGCGGACGCGCATATACACCGTGCACCTTCAGCACTGGAAACGGATGCGCCAGACTGTAATACCCCAGATGATCGCCAAATGGACCCTCCGGCTTCGTCTCATCTCCAAAAATCTCACCGGTGATCACAAAATCAGCATCATTGCTTATCGCATAACCATCCAGATAACTATAGTTAAAGCGTCTACCAGCAAGCAGCCCGGCGAATGTCATCTCGCTCAAGCCCTCCGGCAAAGGCATTACCGCTGCCAGTGTATGTGCAGGCGGCCCACCTACAAAGATGCTCACTTTGAGCGGCTTGCCATCGCGATTCGCCTTCGATTGATGAACACCGATGCCACGATGAATCTGGTAATGCAGACCAATTTCGCGATTCAGCTCATAGTCGTTACCTGAAAGCTGAATCCGGTACATACCCAGATTCGCATTCATAATGCCCGGCTTATCCGGGTCTTCACTGTATACGAGCGGTAGCGTTACAAAGGCACCACCGTCCATCGGCCAGTGCTTGATCAGCGGCAGATCAGAGATTTGAATCTGTTCGGCAGCAACAGGCAAGCTGTTACCATGCTGGTTGGGTAGCGCCTTATAGGCAGCCAGTCCATTTTTCACATTATGAAATGGACGCTTGAGCGCCTGTATCGGATCATTGCGTAATGCGATGATGTTGCGGGTTGATTCCCATGTATGCCGGAAAATAAAACGGCTCCGATCCATCGTTCCAAAAATATTAGAAGCAGCACGAAAACGGGTGCCTTTTACATTTTCAAATAATAAGGCTGGCCCTCCAGCTTCATACACGCGCAAATGTATAGCAGCCATCTCCAGATGTGGATCCACTTCCTCTTTTACACGAAGCAGATGACCATTCTTCTCCAGATCAAGCAGGCATTCTTCCAGGCTATTGTACATATCATTTCTCCATTTCATGTTTCGACTGATATGAGGGAAAGCCCCCTATTCCCCTTATTATAATCGCAATTTGAAATGGATACAAAAGCAAGACCGTAGTTATATTCGACAATTGTGTAACAGCGGCAGCTCCTATGTACATGGATGTATACATAACAAAATCCCCCTGCTCGACCCGTTGCCGCTCTCATGGGGAGATGAAGCAGCTTTACCAGTTCGAGCAAGGAGATGCTTATGGTCATTCTATGATGATCTGTGGTGGATGCACATTAAACGGTTGCGCGTTTGAGCAGACGAGTCATCGCGTTGATCATGCCCAGATGAGAAGATTCATGCGCCAGATTCAGCTCCAGCAGATCGTGAATCGTTTTGGCGCCAGCAAAATTATCCGTTACGGCTACCGGGTCATTCAGCTTACCTTCGAAGGCTGCGCGCAGCTCGTCGATTTGTGAATTGAACACGTTCATTACATCTTCCCATGCTGGTGGCTCACCATGCCATTCGGATGGACGTGTGTTGGGTGCGAAGAAGGTTGCATACGCTTGTGGCAATTTACGGGTTTGCCCGGAAAAGCCGTAGATGATGCTATCTGCAATCATAACAATATGACCGAATTGCCAGTAGATGTTATTGTTAAAATCCTCTGGAATGACCTTCAATTGCTCTGGTGGAATACGATCCAGATGCTTCAGCATATTCTGGCGATTTTTTGTCAGCCAATCGAAAATAAATGTGTTGGACATGTTTATTCCTCCTGTATGTTAGGCTTTATCGTTGTCAGCATGACCCTTCAACATCTTAACCCGATGCAGGGGTGGCTGTCCAATCTGGTGGTTTGAATCCAACGGTAAGCGATTATGCAGGTTTTTCAGCGTGAATTTTTACCGTAAAGTAGAAAGAGTGCATTCTCTCTCACGTAAAACTTAATACAAAGCATAAGCCTATTTTTAGCATCACGTAAATTAAACATCACATAAAATAGGTTTAAGCTCAAGTTCTGCATCCTAAAACATTCCATTTATAAGCCTGCTAGATTGCCTTATTTCCGGTGGAAATACACTTTCCCGTCCTGCTCGCTCGTTTCTACGAAGCCTTCTTCTTGCAGGTACATCAGTCTTGCAAGTGAGGTGTAAAATTCGAGCAGCTCCTGTGTTACCGGGCGGTCAATACCGTAGATGTCCTGGCAAAGTTGGCCGGCAGTTCTTGGGCCGTGGACGAGATGACCGAGAATCTGCTGCATGCGAAAATGATGTCCGTTGCGAATATCACGAGCACGTTGACCGAGGTCGTGGATAACATGATCATGACCGGGTAGAACGAGCTCAGCCGGATAGGAATCAATCAGGTCGAGTGAACGGAAGTAATCGCAGAGCGGATTACCGTCCTCCTCCATCCAGAATGGCACGACCGGTGCTGTGTCGGCAAACATCATATCGGCAGCAATCAGCAGGCCGGATGGACGATGCCAGAAGCAGTAATGATCCGGCGCGTGTCCGGGTGTCCATAATGCCTCGTATTCCTCGTCTCCCAGCAGGATGCGATCATGATTGCGATACACTTCATCTGGCTCTAGCTGAATACTGCCCATAAAGCGATAAAATTGTCGCTCCGACAGCTCAGGGCCGTCATATTTACGATTAAATGCATAAGGCGCATGGGCGTCTGACAATTCCTGCGTCGTATACGTTTCATAGCGCTTCATCAGTGCGACGGTATGCTGAGAACAAATTACAGGGATGCCAAGCTCCTGTTGAAACCAGGGAGCGAGTCCAATATGATCCGGGTGCATATGGGTGATAATGACTTTTTCAATTTGGAGTCCGCCTTCAAGCAGTTGGAGCCATTCGCGCTGGGTTAGCTCATCATGAACCCCTGTATCCATAACGGTGTAACCACGCTCACCTTCAAAAAGATAACTATTCACTGTACCGTCTCCATAAGGTAATGCCAGGCGGTATACATGCTCCGCAAGTCTAACGAGTCGTTTAACCATGATGTCTCCTTTGAAGATAGATTCTCACTGCAACAGGTTTTTCATGTCTTATTTTAATATAAAATCCACTCAATTTTAAAATAAAAAAACTCACTTTTTGTACAGAAAATATCTACACAAAAAGTGAGTGATGCTACATTTAGCTTGTGAAGGGGTAAGCTGCTTGACTTCAACTACCCGCAATAAAAATATCCGAAATGAAAATTACTCGGCAAATTCCACGTTGTGATATACCTGCTGTACGTCCTCGAGGTCTTCCAGCGCATCGATCAGCTTCTCGAATTGTGCTTCAGCATCTGCATCCGGCAGTGTCACGAATGTTTGTGGCAGCATGGTCAGCTCGGCAACGGTAAATTCTTCGATACCCGCCTGCTTGAATGCTTCCTGAATCGCATGGAATTGATCCGGTGCTGCGTAAACGATAACAGATTCGTCTTCTTCTGCGATATCGCGTGCATCTACGTCAGCTTCCATCAGAATTTCCAGCACTTCCTCTTCGCTCTTACCGCTGACGCCAATGACAGCCGTAGAATCGAACATATAAGCAACGGAACCGGCTACGCCCATGTTACCACCATTTTTGTTGAAGGCAGAACGCACTTCTGGCGCGGTACGGTTTACGTTGTTTGTCAGTGCATCGACGATGATCATCGATCCATTTGGTCCGAAGCCCTCGTAACGCAGTTCAGAATATTGCTCATCTCCGCTACCTTTGGCTTTATCCAGCGCGCGATCGATGATCGCTTTTGGTACATTATATGTTTTCGCACGCTCAAGTACGACTTTCAGAGCACTGTTGGAAACGGGATCAGGTTCGCCCTTTTTCGCAGCTACATAGATTTCCACACCAAATTTGGCGTAAATCCGGCTGGTGTTGGCGTCTTTATTCGCTTTTTTTTCCTTGATATTATTCCACTTACGGCCCATACTATCCGCTCTCTTTCTGCTTGTGAATTTATACGCTATTTATTATAACGTGTTTTACAGCGTAATCAAAATATTTTGCTTATTTCTTCTAACCGGTCAATCATCTACAAAAGGAAAATCCTGTTCAAGTCAGCACTCAAACAGGATTTCATGTATTCCAGATAGATGGTATGCATACTGCATCGCTTGAGCTTAACATGGCTCTGCCCTATCGATTTTGATTAACAGCGTATAGATTAATAACCATACATCTATTCGGCTATGATTCGGCTATGCTGTACATCAGCCAACCATCTGACAGGCGATCAGATCAGTCACTTCAAATGCTAGTATGACAGTCAAAAGAATAGTTAATTAAAATACAATAGAATAGCTAATTAAAATACTTTTGTCGTCCACGATTCGCAGTTCCATGTTTCCGTCACGATATCACGGTAAAATTCAGGTTCGTGAGAGATCATCAGAATCGTACCTTTGTACGCTTGCAGTGCACGCTTCAGCTCATCCTTCGCATCCACGTCAAGGTGGTTGGTCGGCTCATCGAGTACGAGAATGTTCGTTTCGCGGTTGATCAGCTTGCACAGACGCACCTTTGCTTTTTCGCCACCGCTCAGAACAGCGATTTTACTCTCAATATGCTTTGTTGTCAGACCGCACTTCGCCAGTGCTGCACGTACCTCAAATTGAGAGTACGCCGGGAATTCATTCCAGATCTCTTCGATACAGGAGTTGTAGTTGTCTGATTTACTTTCTTGCTCAAAGTAACCGATCTGTTGATGCTCGCCGCGCTCTACCGTACCGGAGATTGCCGGGATTTCGCCCAGAATGCTACGCAGCAACGTCGTTTTACCGATACCGTTCGCACCTACCAGTGCAATCTTCTGACCGCGCTCCATGCGCAGATCCAGCGGACGGGACAATGGATCATTATAACCGATAACCAGATCCTTTGTTTCGAAAATAAGCTTACCGGCTGTACGTCCCACCTTGAAGTTAAACTGCGGCTTCGGACGCTCCTGTGCCAGCTCGATCACTTCCATCTTATCCAGCTTTTTCTGACGGGACATCGCCATATTACGTGTCGCTACGCTCGCTTTGTTACGGGCAACGAAGTCTTTGAGCTGTGAGATTTCCTGCTGTTGACGTTTAAATGCAGACTCAAGCTGTTGCTTTTTCATTTCGTAGACTTCCAGGAAGTAGTCGTAATCGCCAACATAGCGATTCAGTTCCTGATTTTCCATATGGTAAATGATGTTGATTACGCTGTTCAGGAATGGGATATCGTGAGAGATCAGGATAAACGCATTCTCGTATTCCTGCAGATAACGTGTCAGCCATGTAATATGCACTTCGTCCAGATAGTTGGTCGGCTCATCGAGCAGCAAAATGTCTGGCTTTTCCAGCAGTAGCTTGGTCAGCAATACTTTTGTACGCTGTCCACCGGACAGATCGTTTACATCCTTGTCCAGACCGATATCGGTCAAGCCCAGACCGCGCGCCGTCTCATCAATCTTCGCGTCAATCAGGTAGAAGTCCTGTGCAGTCAGTGTATCTTGAATCGTACCTACCTGCTCCAGCAGGTCTTCCAGCTCCTCAGGCGTGACATCGCCCATTTTGCCGTACATATCGTTCATTTCCTGCTCCATATCGAGCAGGTATTGGAATGCGCTTTTGAGCACATCGCGGATCGTCATTCCTTTTTCCAGCACAGCGTGCTGATCCAGGTAACCGACGCGCATACGCTTCGACCATTCGACTTTACCTTCGTCTGGCTGGAGCTTGCCTGTGATGATGTTCATAAACGTCGACTTACCTTCACCGTTGGCACCAATCAGTCCGATATGCTCACCCTTGAGCAAACGGAACGATACATCTTTAAAAATAGCCCGGTCACCAAAACCGTGGCTTAACTTTTCTACATTTAATATACTCATGCATTACACCTTTTCTAGTGGACTTGAGTCTGCGCGGATTGCGGATCAATAGAGGCAGGCCCATCTTGTCCTATTATAGAGATATATAGGAGACAACTCAATGGAAAGTTGAGCGATTGTGCAGGTTTTTCAGTATACAGCAAATTGAAGGCGATCACATTTCTAAATAGATCTCGTAAAAATCCAACCGATCCTGCGCAAAACAGATTGCAATTTGTCCCTCGGGCACTTTTTTGCCTGTAAACCCACCAAGACACAACCCTAGCTCGGCAAATAGTACATAGGTTCCTTTACTATTGCGAGTAGCAGTATACGTTTGCTCCAGCTTCTCTATTGCATCTGCATCGGTGAAGATGTGGATATCGTCTACCTGTAGCCCGCCGCCTTTTACGATGATCACATCAGCTAGCTTCTTTTCGATATAAGTACAGGTGATATTGCCTCTTATCTCACGAATTTCCTCCATGATCGTATCTTTTTCGACTACCGGGGCTTTACCTGCTGCTTTGTTGATCTGTGCTTGTTTGCTGCCGAATATGTACGCGTCTACACTTTCGTAAGGTATCAATTTCATAAATCTGAATAGCTCCTTTCCTTTCATTTCATGTATTATGTATAGATTGGTTTAACATTATGGAGCTATACGGAGTGTGTATAATAATGTCCACTGGTGATCGGATGATAATGCTAGCAAACTGTATCGCCTGTAATGATCAACAACCGTGCTGAGTAATATCGTAGTTAAAGCGCCTGCTCCGTTGTAATTTCAGACGATGTATATGTATTAGCGTAATGTATTGATCATGCAATACAGTAAAAGTCCTCTGTATTTTAGCATACAGAAGAACTGTATGTGCTACAAAGAGTGAAATTGGTAAAGTAGACGATTATAGATCAAAAATTAGGCTATATTATGCAGTGAGTTGTGTTCAATCGTGAAGCGGTGAAGCACGATATCGATTCCAGTTTAGCAGACCGGATAGATATCGATATGCCCGATCGGTATACGAATAATAGATCGCTATTGTAGTGAACTACACAACTGATACCAAGGCGAATGACAAATAAAGAAGAGATGCAGACCATCGATCCGCATCTCCTCTTTCATTGTTATTATATTCTGGCTTAGCCTCTTTTCTTACGTGTCATTACGTCGAAGATAACGGCCAGTGCCAATACCGCGCCGCGAATCATATATTGATACGAAATACCAACGCCGAGCAGGTTCATACCGCTGGACAGGGATGCCATAACGACCGCACCGATGATCGAACCGGTAATTTTACCAACACCGCCGGCTGCGGATACACCACCAACATATGCAGCAGCGATCGCATCCAGCTCGAACAATGTACCTGCTGTTGTTGTTGCGGATTGCAGACGGGACGTGTACAGAATACCAGACAGTGCAGACAGCATACCCATCGAACCGAAGACGATATACGTAATTTTCTTAACGTTAATCCCGCTCAGGTGAGCGGCTTCCGGGTTACTACCTACCGCATAAATATGACGACCCAGTACCGTACGTGTAGTCAGGAAGTGATAGATAACAACAACGATCAGTGTGATCACGACTGTCCAGGAGAAGCCATTGTATCCGGCAAGAATCCAGGTCACATAAGCGATAATGGCGGATACGAACACCAATTTCACTGTAAAAATAGGCATCGATACGACATCGAATTTATATTTCATTTTCTGATGGCGCTTACTGAATTCGGAATAGATGAAGAACAAAATCACGAATGCACCGATAATGAGCGACAGCAGGTTCAATCCACCTACGGTAGCCAGCGCTGGCAAATAATCGTTACCAATCGCATTGAATGTTTTGTCCTTGACGATGATCGTACCTGTATTCTCTGTCACTTGCAGTAAGGCACCACGGAAGATCAGCATCGCTGCGAGGGAGGATACGAATGAAGGAATGCCGACAGATGCAACCAGTACACCGTTGAACATACCGATAACAATACCAAGTACGAGAATGATTGGAATGGTCAGATAAACAGGCATACCAAGCTGAGATAACATGATCGCAGCAATCGCACCCATGAATCCGGCAGCAAAGCCGACAGACAGGTCGATATGCCGAATAACGATAACGAGTGTCATCCCGACAGCAAGTACGGCAATGTACCCGGTCGCATCCAGCAGGTTACTGATGTTACGCGAGGACATGAACAAGCCGTCCGTCAGAATGGAAAAGGTAAGCATAATGACAAATAGTGCAATGTACATCCCGTAATCGCGGATATTCACTTTGAGCAACGATCTGGCTTCAGAAAAGAAGTTCACGGCTAATCCCCCTATTGAGTTGCAAATTTCATTATTTTTTCTTGATCGGCTTCTTCAATTGGCAATTCGCCCTTAATTCGGCCTTCTGCCATAACATAGATACGGTCGCTCATACCGAGAACTTCCCCCAGCTCGGATGAGATCATAATGATACTCATGCCTTCGCTGATCAGCTTGTTCATGATCGTATAAATCTCAAACTTGGCACCTACGTCGATCCCCCGTGTCGGCTCGTCCAGAATGAGCAGCTTCGGCCCGACGAACAGCCATTTACCAAGCGATACTTTTTGCTGATTGCCGCCACTCAGATTGCCAACCGTTTGCTCGATGGAGGATGCTTTGATATACATAGAGCTTTTGTAACCGGTGGCTACCTGAACCTCCTCGTTCTCATTGATCAGCCCACCGGAGGATACACCCTTCAGATTGGCAGCAGTTACGTTGTTTTTAATATCCTGAATCAGGAATAGTCCGTCTCCCTTACGATCCTCGGTTACATAAGCAATACCGGAACGAATCGCATCACTCGTATGGCGGAATGTTTTCGGTTTGCCATCGACGAACAGCTCGCCCTCCAGCTTGTAGTGCTTCGGATTACCAAAGATGCTTAGTGCCAGCTCGGTGCGTCCCGAACCCATCAGTCCAGCGATACCGACGATCTCGCCCTTTTTCACCTGTAGATCCACATTTTTGGCGACATGACGTCCGAGCTGTGGATCGTAAGCACTCCAGTTTTTCACTTCCAGAATAGGACTGCCGAACTTTTTGTCCGGACGCTTCGGATAGATATCCTCGATATCGCGACCGACCATGTTTTTAATAATGGTCGCTTCGGACAGCTCGCCTTTGGATGCATCCAGCGTACAGATCGTTTTACCGTCACGCAGTACGGTTGCTTTGTCCGCAATCGAGATTACTTCCTTCAGCTTATGCGAGATCATAATGCAGGTAATGCCCTGTTGCTTGAGATCACGCAGTAGCTCCAGCAGGTTTTCGCTATCGTTTTCATTCAGTGCAGCCGTCGGCTCATCCAGAATGAGCAGTTTGACGTTTTTGCTGAGTGCCTTGGCGATTTCGACGAGCTGCTGCTTGCCGACACCGAGATCACGGATCAATGTCTCCGGGTTCACGTTCAGCTTTACTTTTTGTAGCATCTGGCGAGCTTCGATAATCGTCTCGTTCCAATCGATAAAGCCGCCCTTTTTCACCTCGTTACCTGCAAAAATATTCTCGTACACGCTCAGATCAGGAAATAAAGCCAGCTCCTGATAAATGATTGCGATCCCTGTTTTTACGCTGTCACTAATCTTGTTAAAGCTCTGTACATTGCCTTCAAAAATAATATCGCCTTCATACGTACCGTACGGATATACCCCGCTCAGCACCTTCATTAATGTCGATTTGCCGGCACCATTTTCACCGATCAGGCAGTGAATCTCGCCTTTGGCTACTTTAAAATTAACGTCAGATAGTGCCTTCACGCCTGTAAAGCTTTTGGAAATGCCTCGCATCTCCAGAATATTGCCGTCCATGGAATACTCCTCCCTCGCCGGGGCGCCTAAGCGAATTAAATAGCAGATTGAATGATTGTAGCCGGTTTAACGCTGAAATGAATTGCAAAACAGGAACAGCCTCCCGTCCCTGTTTTGCCATGTAGCTATAACGCTGCTGCGCTTACAGTCCGGTGAAATCAGAAGCTTTGTAGTAACCGGAGTCAATCAGCTCTTTTTTCACATTGTCTTTGTCTACAACGATAACGTCGGTTTGTTTTGCTTTTACGTCTACGCTGCCGTTATTGTAGGAGCCTGTAGTTTCAGGAGTTTTGCCATCCAGAACTTCTACAGCCATACCCATTGCATCTTTAACGAGTGTACGAACATCTTTGAATACGGTCATGGATTGTTTGCCATCGATGATGTACTGGATGGAAGCTTGCTCTGCATCCTGACCTGTGATCACATAGCTCTTGATTGCGGAGTCAGCGCCGAATACGTCAGCGATCGAACGTGCTGTACCATCGTTTGGTGCCAGGATCGCTACATCGCCCTTCATGTCAGCAGCCGCTGCAGTCAGGTGAGTTTGTGCTTTGTTTTTCGCTTCGTTTGGATCCCAGTTTGTTGTTACCTGACCGATGATGGAGCCCAGTTGGTCACGACTCAGTTCTTTGGTGTCTTTCATTGCATCTGCTTGAGTGGAGTTTGCAATTTTGAATGTGCCATCAGCAATTTTTGGTTGCAGTACTTCCCAGGCGCCCTGGAAGAACAGGAATGCATTGTTGTCAGATGCTGCGCCAGCATACAGGTACAGTGGCTCGCCTTTGCCTTTGGCGTGGTCAACGAGGTACTTCGCTTGTGCCGCACCTACTGCCAGGCTATCAAATGTCACATAGTAGTCTACTGCATCTGTGTCTGTGATCAGACGGTCATACGAGATAACAGTAATGCCTTCTTTTTTCGCAGATTCTACAGCCGCTGCTGCCGCTGCACCGTCTTGAGGACAGATGATCAGCACTTTGATGCCTTTATTGATCAGTGTTTCCACGTTTTCTTTTTCTTTAGCAGAAGATCCCTGGCTGAACAAAATTTCAGTGGAGTACTTTGTTCCGGAGAGTGCTTCCTTGAAGCGTTGCTCATCCTGCACCCATCTTGGCTCATCCTTCGTTGGTAATACGATACCTACGCTGATTGCGCCGTTCCCGCCGCTGCCACTGCTTGCACCACCGCCGTTATTACATGCGGACATGATGATCGAGAACATCATGATAATGATCAGGAGGGAAATTCCTTTAACGTGTTTTTTCAATGGTATTAACCCCTTTCGATGCTTGTCTGTTTGCTTACGAGTTCATCATAGCATCGCGGACTTCCAATGTAAGCGCTTAAATATAGCACTCTTTTGTTACTGTCTGTATTTTTTTATCATTGTGGGTGGGGTAGGCTTATGTGTAATGGGGGGAGGGGGCGGCAGCAACCACTCCGGGAAGGAATAAGGGGACGGACTCCGGTATCGCCCAGGAATCTACGAAATGGGAGTAAAGGGTAGATTCCTAGGCTCAAAGGTCGTCCTTTCCCCTTATTTCCTTCCCTCCGTTCTGTGCGGCTTGCATCATGGGGAATACACATAAGGGCTTCTTGTGAGGGGGTAGCAGTAAGAAGAAATAAAAATGTCTCTGCGTACAGTAAGATTAGCTGTACGCAGAGACTTTAAATTTGAAAACAAGAATAGTAATTATCTGAGAAGAATTGATGAAAATTGAGAAGACATTTTCTATAGTGGTTTTTGTTTTAATTTTTGTTTTCTATATACTACTACTTCTAATGCATTACTACACTACGTAATGGTTTCGATAGTAATCGTGTTTATTTTAAATTGGTTAATTTTGAATTGAATTAATACTGTCAGGTTAGTGTTATGGATGGTGTTGAATTTGATTGAATTTGGTTTAGGTTGATGAGTTATATTGGATGCTTATTTTATTGATTACTGTGATTTATCCTTGCGGTAGATTTCTGCTTTGGTGTGGAAGCCATCGGCGATCAGGGTGTTGTCGATGTTGGTGACATCGACGGCGACGGGTGGCAGGAGGACGGATGGGACTTCGATTTTGCCGTTGTTGACTTGACGGTCGGTTTCGATCTTTTCGTCCTTGGCTAGCTTGATTGCCAGTTCGGCGGTTACTTGGGCGAGTTTACCGATGGGTTTATAGACAGTCATGGTCTGTGTTCCCTGTACAATGCGCTGAGCGGCAGCCAGGTCGCCGTCCTGACCGGCTACCGGGATTTTGCCGGCTAATCCTTGCTCCTGTAAGGCACGGACGACACCGCCTGCGGTTGCATCGTTTGCTACAATGACTGCGTCGATGCGATTATGACTCGCTTTTAGTGCTTCACGCATATACTGGAAGGCGGAAGCTGGCTTCCAGTCCTTTGACCATTGATCGTAGACGACGCGAATTTTGCCGGCATCGATTTTGGGCTGTAGTATATCATATACGCCCTGCTTAAACATATGTGCATTATTGTCTGTATCGGCGCCGCCTATATAGACGTATTTGCCCTCAGGGACAAGGCTTGTAATTGCATCAGCCTGAAGGCGCCCCACCTGTTCATTATCAAAGGATACATACAGATCCACATCTGCGTTCTTGACTAAACGATCATACGATAGCACCTTGACCCCTGCTTCATGCGCACGATTAACAATCGCCGCGGTTGCATCTGCATTATGCGGAACAAGCACCAGCACATCGATTCCGTCTGCAATCATTTGCTCTGCCTGCTCGATCTGCTTGGCGTCATCACTATTGGCTGAAGTCACAACTACTTCAGCGCCCATCTGCTCGGCCGCCTTCACAAAAAAGTCTCGATCCTTCTTCCAACGTTCTTCCACGAGCGTATCCATCGCAAACCCGATTCGGATGGGCTTAGAATCAGAAGCAGAAACGGCTGGACTGGAAGTAGACTTATCGGATTGCTTGTCTGGCTTGTACTGATGACGAGTATCTGTGTGTTCTGTGCTTGTGGTCGCTACAGAGTCTTGCTTGCTCACGCTGGATGCTGACTCTTCCCCGGAGCAGGAGACGAGCAGCATACCGAGTGCGCATAGTAGCAGTATAGATATGATGCGTACGCGTAGTCTTTTAGGTGGAGAATGATGTATAGCAGTATGACTGGATATTTGCTGTCGTTGGCTGCTCATTCGCGTGCACCAAGCAAGGTTTTGCGATATTCAGTTGGGGAGACGTCAGCCATCTTTTTGAACACTTTGCTAAAATAGTTCGGATCACGATAGCCGACTTCATACGTAATTTCTTTCAGGCTTAGATTCGGATCAGCCATGAGCTTCTTCGCACGCGCAATTCGGCATTCTGTCAAAAAGTCGATATAGTTCACCCCAAGCTGCTCCTTGAACAGCTTACTAATATAAAAGGGACTGAGTCCGAATTGATCGCCGATGCCCTCCAGTGATATATCCTGACTGGAATGCTCCATAATGTACTGCTTAATCTGACGAATCGTATCCGGCTTGATCTTCTGGCTGTATTCATCCGATTGACTGCGCATCTGCTCCAGTATTAACGCTGTCTCATAACGAAGCTGGCGATAATCCTGCACACTGGATGAATACACCGGCGCTTCCAGCTCTACGCCCATCTCGGTCAGCATGCGTGAGGCAATCCATAATCGCTGTAAAATAAGCTGCTGTGCATGAAGACGATCCAATCCCTGCTCTTCATAAAAGCGAATAAACTGCATCGTGTCCTCACGTACATGCTCCCAATCCCCTAAACGAACCTGATCAAACAAACGCTGCTCCGCCAGTCTCGCTTCACGGTGACTGTTATCCGGAGTATGCGTAGAGGCATGATCCATATAGAAGCGGTATTTTACAGGCAAGTTCGGATTGCTTGTCGCAATCAATGCCTCCTGATACGACTGACGCAACTGAGCATGTACCCCATAAGCATTGCCAATCCCGATAAAGCACTGCCCCCTCAGCTTCGGACCGGCAGCCGCAAGCAGCTCCTGTGCCAGCTCGGATGCCTGAGCACGTAGCGATTGCCCGTTGCGCCGGAAAGCGATAATTGGAATTTGTCGTCCATTCAGCGCCCCCACCAAGCCGCTACCCGTTCGGCTTACTTTATCTCGTATAGCCGGATACAGATGCTCTCCCTCCTCGGGAATAATGACAGCCATCGCGAACTTCTCGCAATCCGGGTTCACATGCAGCCAGCCTACCATCTCGTCCAGATGCACTTCATGCACATGATCAAATAATAGCTGTGTCACCATATCCGTCTCGATCACAGGCAATAGTCGTTGCAGGGTATGATCCCGCTGCAAATTTTGCTCGCGATGCATACGCTCTTCCCCGATCTGATTGAGCACTCGCTTCACGGTAGAGATGATTTCCCCTGCTTTACTTGGCTTGAGTAAATAATCCTTCACACCGAGCTTGAGTGCACGCCGTGCATAATCAAATGTATCGTAAGCCGTAATCATAATGAACTTCATATCTGGAAAGCGTGACCCGATAATTTCGGTTGCCTCCAGCCCATCCATGCCTGGCATTTTAATATCCATCAAAATCAGATCTGGCTGAAACTGCTCTGCCAGCTCGACCGCAATTTTGCCATTCTTCGCCTGCTCGATCGTCAGGTCAGGAAAGCCCCGGTGTAAAATAGCCTGTAGTCCTTCGCGTCCTACCTGCTCGTCATCAACGATAAGCAGCTTCATCATAAGCGTCGATTCTCCTCGTTTTCGGTATAGTCAGTCGCACTCTTACACCGGCGCCCTCGGTACTATCAATATCAATCACATCATGTACCCCATAAAATAGTCGTAGCCGCTGTACCACATTCGTAAAGCCAATTCCTGTTGAATGCCCTTCATTCTCGATCGGCTGTTCATTTAAAATCTGCTCGATTTTATCGCTACTCATGCCTGGCCCATCGTCAGCGATTTCGATGATCACATGCTCGCCTTGATCATGCACAATCATTTCAATCGTGCCACCATGCTCATCGGGCTCTACTGCATGATTGATCGCGTTTTCAATAATCGGCTGGAGCGTAAGTCCTGGCATCTGAATCGATAGACATTCCTCATCGATATCGGTGTACAGGCGTAAGCGATCGGTAAAGCGTGCCTTCTGAATTTCCATGTATTGCTTCATTACACGCACTTCCTCATACAGCGTCACCGAGCGATCCATTCGTTTGAGATTATAGCGCAGCAGTCCTGCCACACTAACAAGCAGATCACTCGTCTCCTCAGCACCTTCGAGAAATGCTTTTTTCGATAACGTGTCCAGAATGTTAAATAGAAAATGGGGATTGATCTGACTTTGCAAACTGCGAAGCTGACTTTCCTGAAGCAGCAGCTTGTTACGCTGTAATTCATTTTCAAGCTGCGCCTTTTGCTGAATTTCTAAGATGAGTCCATTGATGCTAATCCGCATATGCTCGAACATTTTCGCTAGGAAGGAAATCTCATCTGAAGAATTGACCCGTACCTGTAGATCGAAGCGCCCTTTTGCCAGCTCCTGTGCCGCTTGAGTTAGCTGCTGAATCGGACGCGTAATGCTAAGCGAGAACCAGTACGTGAAGAGTAGTAACCAGAAGGTCATCGTGACGAGAATCCAGATGCCCAGCTTCTTCAATTCGGCTGATTGCTGAATAATCCCGCGATAAAATTGCTCGTAGGTGCTCAATTCCTTATCCAGTAGTGTTAGCGTCATATCGGAAATGTATTTCGATATGCGCGTCGCTTCAGCAAACGCATCTGCTGAATCTTCGCTTTCCTTTTCCGAATGAAACATGACCGCACGCTCGGACGTCTCGATCAGACTATCGATCAAATTGATATAACCAGTCAAAGCAAAATCATTCTCGCTGTTACGCAGATTCGTAATATCGAGCTGAGCGCTGCGAAGTATATCTTCCTTGCGACGAAGACTGCTCAGATTGCCCTCTGCCGGTGTGATCAAATAACTATTCAGTGACGTCACCACCTGCTGGCTGGACGTGGTCACTTCATTCAAACGCAAGTATCGCTGTAAAATCTCATTGTATTGATTCTCGGTCTTCTGGTTGTAGTACATAAGCGTAATCCAGATCATAAGCATGATGAACATAATCATCGCGGTCAGCGTCCATATTTTCCGTTGAATCCCGATCATTGTTCATCCGCCGCCGTTCGCATATGAATATCAGTTAAATAGCCTTCGCTCTGTAATGGTAGCGGGCTTCCTTTGAGCCACTTGATCATCATTTGCACGCTCACCTTTCCCATCATCTCCGGCGACTGCTCCAGAATACCGTCGATCTTGCCACTTCGTAATAACGGAAGAACATCAGGATTATCGTCAAACGAATAGATTTTAAATGATTCCACGCGTGCGCGCTGGCTAATCTCCTGTACCATCGCTTCGGTGAGATTTGAATCAATCGATATAAAAGCGCTTACATTAGGGAGCTTATTCATCGCATCCTGTGTAGCCGCAATGATACTTTCACGAACTTCCGGTGTCTGTACATAGAGCGAATGAATCTTCGGATATTGAGCTAACACCTGCTCGATCCCTGCCAGACGCTGACGCTGATCATACTCATTGCGATTATCCCCCATCAGCACGACCGTACCTTGTTCTCCAAGATTGTGCACAAGCTGGCGTGCCAGCATTTGTCCGGCTGCGACAGGGCTAGAACCGACATACGTTTTACGCAGACTGTCTTCGACAGGCACATCGCTGGCGACCGTAATAATCGGAATTCCGTAAAAGGCTGCTTTCACCTTCGTTAGATTGTTAAACTCACTTGTATCAATCCCCTGAACAATGATACCATCCACGCGGGAATCGATCGCAATCTCCAGTTGCTTCAAAAAGGTCTCGCGATCCTCGCCGTAGCTTCCCCAGATTTCCAGTGTCGCATCCAGACTTTGTGCCTCTAGCTCTGCGCTCGTGCCAAGCTTTTGCCAGAACGGGGTACCCATATCGGATGTGATTAGAACGAGGCGGTATTTGGAATGCTGCTGATTACCCGACTGCGGAAGCTCGTGTGCGGACTCGACAAACCGTACCGCCGACGATAACGTAAAAGCCAGAAGAGTCAGACAGACCACCGCTAATAAAACGCTTACTTTTTTGTGCAAATGAAATACCCCTCTTTTCAGTCACGATACCCGTATTATAGCACCCACGGCCCTAAAGCTAGAAGATAGGAAAGGATAATTTTTTGATGAGTTTTTAGTCGTTCTCTGTTTGCCAAATCGTAATGCTCCAAAATGATGATATAAAGCACCCTATCTCAGTTACCAGCTACCGCACAGAAATAGAAGCAAAAACAGAACAGCATCTACCCAGGTAACCATTACTCAGTCCGTAGCGAAAATGGAGTTGCTGAATGGATATACCCGTCGGTTGCTGCTCTGTTTGGTATGTTAAGACTGATAGAGATAATGCCGCTTTTAGTAATTCATCGGCTCTTTTTACAATTTCATATACCTTTTATTGAAAATAATATTACTGCATTTCATTATATCCATATGAATATGTGCCATCATGCCAATTGTGAGTATCCATAGAGAATTTGGATTTTGTTACTTTCCGAATGTAATCTGCTCCACTGGCTCTACTCTGGCAAATCGTCCGTTCCATACATATTCATGATGAAGAATGATCTGCTCCGCTGATAAAACCTCACTATCCAGCGTACTATGCGCATCCTTCGCTATAATGTTTTGCTGATAGCCGATGCTATATGCATTCCGCAATGTCGTATCCAGACAAAATTCCGTCTGTGCACCGGCAAAAATGATCTGCTCAATCTCATTCCGACGCAGCCAATCCAGCAAACCCGTTCGATAAAAAGAATCCCAGCGCGTTTTGCGAAATACTGCGTCCTGAGGCAATCGTTTCAACTGATCACATATCTCCCAATCAGGCTTGCCTGGATAAAACTCATCGTCCGGATGCTCCTCGCAATGTTGAATGAAGACAACAGGCACCTGCTCAGCTCTTGCTTTGTCGATAAGTGTGTTGGTCTTTGTAATGAGAGAATCGCGTTCGTATAAAGCATTTTCCTCGCTATTGAAAAAGATCTCCTGCATGTCGATGATGACGAGCGCTTGTTTGGTCATAGGTTCCTCCAGTGGGATATGGTTTGATTTTCGATTATGGCTTTTATCTGATCGTTCGCCTTAGTTGGCTAGCTTTCTGGTTTATAGGGTCTGAATGATGTTATTAAAATTGTACGTCTTTTGGGCAATCCCAGCAATGGGAAGTGTTTCGAATGCTATTGAAGTGGGTGTTTAATGGTTTTTGGTACGTGGTTTTTGGTTTTGAATTTTGATTTATTATTGTGAATTTTTCATATAATGAAATTTTAATTTTTAGTTTATTTATATCATTTTAATTTTACAAACCTTTTCCTTTTCATTTTTTGGGGTTTTGAGATTTTATTCTTGATATAATTTTTTTGAGTCAAATTAAAATCTCTTTTTTTGATCGTATTTTTGGCTATTGTTTGTTCGAATTTTTTTTGTTCATCATCTTCCTCATATTCTTCTTCGTTATATTCTTCTTCTTCCTCATCATCCTCATATACTAAATTTTCTTGATTTTCTTGCATTTTTGGAGTGATTTTAAAATTATCAGAATAATTTTTCAAATGAGATTTTATCAAAAGATAAACTTCTGGATAAGCATGTTTAAATTGATCTTCCCATGCTAGTAAAATATCTACCATATATTCTTTTTTTTCATCAACATCATTTGTGAGTAAGTTAATTTTTAGCCAATTGATATCTAAATATTTAATCGCTTCATGCTTACTTAATAACTCCATCATTTTCTTCCATGTCTCTGATTCTAATCGATTATTAGGATTGCTTTTTTGTTCTTTCTTAATCTCAGTAATATAATCTTTCTCCTCTTTATCTAATATTTTTGATTCTTGCAACCGATGGCTTTTAGAAGAAAACTCTGTATGAAATTTATTTAATAATATTTTATAGTTGTCTATTTCTTCTATGTTCTCGCTTTTTATATTTTTTTTATGAATAAGATGTTCTTCAAGCAGGCTTAAATATTTATTAGCATCACTTTCACCTTTCCCGTGAGATTTACCAAATTTTATTGAAGTTAATGGTGCAGATTGATAGGCAACTACATAATCTGAAATCATTGTTTGTATGAAATTTTGCCAACCTAACTCACTTAATTGAGGATTAGAGATTGTATCATTGATTTTCTTCACATTTAATTTGACCA
>JBCNLJ010000047.1:0-46930 GCA_039595515.1 Paenibacillus sp.
TCTATATCCCATTTGTGAAGATTACTTGCTTTTAAAATCATTTCTATACTAGCTGGATGTTCTTCTGGAAAGAATTCAAGATAATCGATATAAGATTTTAAAACATTATAGTTACCTTGTAAGAGTTCAATATTATACCGATTACACTTAGCGACTATAGCGTACTTTTCAACAAAAATTTTGCCTTCAGTATCTAATCCTTTAAACCAACTTAAGTCTTCAAAATGAGGTATAAGATTCTTTGCTTTCTCGTATTCCCCATTACTTTCTAAGGTTGTGAATTGAGCCAGATAGCCTTTTGCATAATATACAATAAGAGGACGCTCGTATTGCTTAGTATCCGGAGTTTGCTGACTAGTCATAACTTCATAGACTAATTTTGTCGAGGTTACAAGTTCTTTTCCAAACTGGTTTAATAAATTCCAATCATTTAAGATAAAGGCTACGTTGATTAGTTGGTAAAGTGCGTCTAATTTCAAATGTAAAGGTAAAGTGTGTCGATAGGGAGAAAACTGAATCATAGATTTGAAGCTTTTATGCAAATCCCATCCTAGCCGAGTCCGAAACACCCGATACTGACTAATCGCAAACCGTTCTGACTGCAAGTTCGTCTCATGCTGCAATACGTACTGATAGAAAATCGACAATGGTGCAATATCAGTAGGGTGTTGATTAACGATCTCCTCTGCAAAATTAAAAATATAATTGACATAGTTCGGTTTGTCTTTGAGCGCAGTTAACACCGTTTCGATCAAATTCATTTTCTCCAGCGACAGACAATGAGTGAGCAAATCCTTAACTCGACGCCAGCTCACATTTTCAATATCTGCTATCATTTCTTGTGCATACAACTCATACAGCCAACCCGCAGGAAACTGTAAAGCTTCAGTCATCTGATTGAGCTGATTCATAGAGAACGATTTGGTGGCTTGTTCATTCAAGGTCAGGCTGAGTACCCCACGATTGATGCCTGAAACCTTGCTAAAGCTACTTAATGTGTAGCCCTGGCGAGCGATTTCTTGAGTCAGCTCATGGCGTACACTGTTAGAATTAGTCATGAAGCTATACACTCCCCAGTATGTTAGATTTTAATCTACATATTCCGTTCGTTTTCGTAAGCCACTTCTCTGTATATTTTATTTATCGATTTCTTATTCCTAAGCGTATGAAAACAAGAATCGCTGGCGTATAGTTGCGATTCTTGTTTCCGTTGGTATGCTGTTAGCGGAATATAGGCATCAGTGAAAACTAATGAGCGTTGAAGTAAAATCGGTGGAGTTTCTCGAATAATTCGCTGCTATCGAAGGCGTGAATCCGATTATATTTTTCAATATTGCTTTTCAGTACAGATAATACATATTCCAGTTCATCACTATTCTTCTTATGTTCAAAATAATATAGAGCCAGGTCATAGTAAATGTTAATATATCGGTTTAATTCAGCAATCATAGAGTAGTTTGTTATGGTTTCTAAGTATTGTAAAAGATCAGGCGGGTAGAGGATATTATGATATTTTTCCAAAACATCATCGATATTCCAGTTGTGCAGATTACTTGCCTTTAATATAATCTCCAAGCTGGCTGGGTGCTCCTCAGGGAAAAATTCAAGATAGTCGATATAGGGCTTGAGTACGCTATAGTTTCCTTGCAAAAGTTCGATATTGTACTGATTGCATTTAGCATAGATTGCAATTTTTTCAACCTGTTCTCTACCCTCATTATCTAAGCCTATGAACCAACTTAAATCTTCAAAGTAAGGAATTAACTGTTTCGCTTCTTCATAGTGACCAGTATATTCTAATGCGCCAAATTGAGCCAAATAACCTTTTCCATAGTACAAAACTAAAGGACGTTCGCATTTTTTAATATCTAAATATTGCTCGTTTTGTACCAATTTATATACTAAAGTTGCTGTATCAGTAAGCTCTTCTGCATATTTTTTTAGCAATTTATAATCTTTAATACAAACAGATATATTAATCAACTGAGCAAGCGCATCTAACTTTAAATAGGCAGGAAGTGCATGACGATAAGGTGCAAACTGAATTGCCGCTCTAAGACACTTTTGTAAATCCAAGCCCATGCTTGCCCGGAACAACCGATACTGGCTAATCGCAAACCTTTCTGTCTGCAAATTCGTCTCGTGCTCCAATACATACTGATAGAAAATCGACAATGGCGCGATATCAGCAGGCTGTTGGTCAGCGATTTCCTCTGCAAAATTAAAAATATAATTGACATAGTTCGGTTTGTCTTTGAACGCAGCTAACATCGTTTCGATCAAGTTCATTTTCTCCAGCGATAAACAATGAGTGAGCAGGTCCTTAATTCTCCGCCAGCTCACATTCTCGATATCTGCCAGCATTTCCTGTGCATATAGCTCATACAGCCAACCCGCAGGAAACTGCAAGGCTTCGGTCATCTGATTAAGCTGATTCATGGAAAATGACTTGCTTGCCTGATCATTCAGGGTCAAGCTCAGGACCCCACGATTGATGCCCGACGCCTTGCTGAAGCTGCTTAACGTGTAGCCCTGGCGTGTTATCTCTTTATTGAGTTCATCGCGTACGCTATGAGTATTCGTCATGAAGCTACACGCCCCCAGTGTTCAGGATTTTAAATAGAGTCTGGATTGAACTTGGCTTGTTTAATTTCAAGGGGTTCGCGCAGCTCTCGCAGTTTTTTAAACAAATTCAAGCAATCGATGATCCGACCGCGATTGTATTTCACGATAGTCGTTTCCAGCGCTAACAGTATATTTTCCAGCCGCTGATCGTAGATTTTGCGATTGCAATAATAGATGGCGAGCTCATAGTACACGTTTACATAACGGCTGATCACAATGGATTCGTCCCTAAAGCCCTCAAAAGCGGCTGTATACGTGTAACCTGTGGCAGCATCTCCCACAATCTCAAACGGATACAGCACATTTTCATGCTCCTCCAACATGGAATCCACATTGAAATCATGCTTATTAGCCGCCTGCAAAATGGCATGCAGTCCGGTCAATGCTTCTTCTGGATGGGCGCGCAGCAATGCGGCATATTCGGGCAGAGCCTCGCTATTGCCGGACAGCATCTCTATGCTTAACCGATTGAACGAGGTAAAAAAGCGAAAACGCTCAATATAGTAGTTGTTGGTAGCATGCGCATCGTTAAAACAGTCTAGATTCGCTAGCTGATCCAATAACTGTCTGGCTTCCTCATATCGTTCATGATATTTATGTGCGCTGAATCGCAGGGTTAATCCTTGCCCGTAGTAGTAGACGAGCGGCTCCTCCAGCGGGAGTGCCTTAGGCTGATAGCCCTTGCGATGGCTGGACTGGCGATAATCGTATGCACGCTTGGCTAGCTCATGAAGCTCTTTTCCATACTGGCCGGTGACATCCCAATCTTGAACGGTGTAAAAGATATTGCCCAGCTTGAGCAATGCTTCCAGCTTCAGATGCACCGGCAATTGTGTGCGAAAAGGCTCGAATGCCAGCGCCGCACGAAGATTATTTTCAATATTATGACTCAGTGCAGCACGGAAAATACGATACTGACTGATCGCGAGCCGTTCGGACTGGTAGTTCCGTTCATTTTCAATGACACAGCGATACAATACGATCGCGCTACTCTCTTGCTGTGGATCGTACAGCTCCTCCGCCAACTCAAACACATGGCTAATATGATTCGGGTCCTCCATCAGCAAGCCCAGTATACGGCTGATCAAATCGTTTCGATCTAGCTCGATACAGCGCAGTAGTAAAGGGCGAACGCGGCGCCAGTTGGTCTTTCCGGATTCGTTAAAGCACTCCTGGGCGAACTTCTCATAGAGCCAGCCTTCGGGTTTGTTCAGTGTTTGCACCATTTTATCCAGTTGATTGATGGACATGGGCTTGGGTGGTGAGCCGTTCAAGGTGGAGCTAAGAATGCCGCGATTGATGCCGGATGCCTTGCTAAAGCTGCTCAGGGAGTAGCCCTGACGTGCAATTTCGGCTTCTAGCTCGTGGCGTAATGTGGTGAAATGTCTCTGCAAGTGAATCACCTCTTTATGGTCATGCATAAACTTCATGCGGATGAAGCACCGGTGCAATACGTTGTCGACTTACTCATCTATTACGTAGCCACATAGCGTGCACGTTTCATAATTTTGTAAAATTTTTATAATTAAAAGAACATAAGCGATACGTCAACATTTACTTTTAGCAGAATGAAAATTGCTATATCTTTATATCGTCACGGGTTTTAAAAAGCGCGATAGTGCTCGAATAAAAGGTGTGAACTATTTTGCCAAAAAATGATAATTTTTATTATTATATAGGTTACCTAAAAGCTTTGATGTCTGTTTTTGGTAACTTATTATATGGGCTGGTTGTAATTCCAGCAGCAGGACATTCATTCAAAAAAAAGGATGTGATTACAAAAAAAATAAGTCCGATTTTCGCAAACTGCTGTAATAATAGAAATTGTAAGACATGCAGGTCAGCGCACAATGGACTTGCACATTCGATTGCCTGGTCGTAACGTTTCACCAAAGCTTGAAAGAGGATGTATCTAACGCGGCGGGGAAGTAGCAGAATGACGAATGCAGCGATAGAGAAGATGCCTTCGATTCTGTACTGGCAGCGTCTGGATGGTATCCGGGAACAATAGCTTTACCTATATCATAAGTACGTGTTTTTTATATCATAGAATACCTGTAGCAATTTCGGTAGCCATACGGCTATATAGCTTTATTTATACGCATATTCTTAACTGAGTACGCATAGCAAGACATCCTGCATACAGCAGGATGGAAAGATTGCAGCGCCTACACGCTGTGATATAGCAACAAAAGCAAGAGCGCCTGATCCAGGCACAGGCGAACGAGAGTGGCCCAGTACCGAATTGGTTGGGCTTTTTTTTACATGAATATCTTAAAATGAAACCATTGTTTATGAAAGCTTTGGTATATGCTTTTGTTGGCCTCTGTCCTGATGAGGCTATGTCGCGCTGTTATAGCTTGAGGAAGATCTGCTTGACCCGTGTGAGCGCCCCAGCTTCCGGTGCAGGTCAGTCTCTCTTTTTTTACAGGCCGTGTTGACGGTCTATTTGCTCATTGATAATTTTCGACAAAAATGTAATGGCTTAATTAGTCAATTATACACTGGTGGTCGTGTAGTAAATGTATAATAATGGGATTCTGTGAGTGAAGAGCTGCTGTTCACCATATTTCTTGTTTTTTGCGGTTTACGCACTTGCTGCTATGGGTATATGAACTTCGGGAGTCAATTACATCTTTTGGAGGGTCCACCATGAATAGGCTTTTTATAGCCTTTGTTATGTTTTTCCGGCAACGGCTGATTGGTAACATTATTCCGGCTGTGATTATCTATTTGTTCTGGCTATATGGTCTGCAAAATAGTGCCGGTGAAGCGCTCGGTACAGCCATTGTGGCATTTGTATTGTTGTCGCTGGGGGATATGATTGCACTTTATTTTTTCAAAGGCAATGCGGTCAACCATAATAAGCACGCCAGATAAGTGAGGCTGCTATCTACTATTACATTCATTCTTCATTTATTCTTATTATCGAATTTCTAATCGAAGCCTATAGATCCCTGAACCGAGTTACGATGAAGCGTCTGATTACTGCAATCGGGCGCTTTTTACATATTCCACAGGGTATATTTACACGCTGTTGATGCTTTCCGTTATCTAAAAGGGACGGCTTCTTTTTTTACTAACGTGTGGGAAAATAGAGATGGATTGAATACCATTCCATGATACATATTACCTGAATATTCCATGATGATGGAAGCTCTGTATGGCGAAATTTTCCTTTGCCCCTGTCGCTCTGCTAAGATGGAGATAGGCGCATGATGATCGCTTGCAGAAGCCCATCATTGCCTGCCGGACAGGAGCCGTTATCGGCGGCAAACTAGCCCTGGATTTGCTGGACTGTCCTGCGCTATTTGAAAAAAATGAAACGATTGCTCGACCTGCACAGTATTATGTATCATTACGTGCAAAAAGGAGGCCTACTTCATTCATGACAATCAATCTCGTCAAGGGACAAAAGATTGACCTGACCAAAGGCCGCAGTGATCTGACAAAGCTGCTGGTTGGACTCGGCTGGGACCCTGCCGAAGAAAAATCCCGCGGATTGTTCGGCTTCAAGAAATCTACGCCTAATATCGACTGTGATGCATCGGCGCTGATGCTTAGTGAAGACGACAAACTGCTACGCAAGGAAAATCTGGTCTGCTTCTACAATCTGACCAGCGCTTGCGGTTCTGTAAAACATAGCGGCGATAATCTGACTGGCGAAGGCGCAGGGGACGATGAGCAAATATCCATCGACCTGTCTAAAGTGCCGGCTGATGTGTACAAGATTCTGGTAGTCGTTAACATCTACCAGGCAGAGCAGCGTCGTCAGGATTTTGGCATGATCGCATCTGCTTATATCCGTGTAGCGAATGAGCAAACCGGCGAAGAACTGGCGCGTTACAATCTGACGGATAATTACGCAGGCATGACCGCGCTCGTTACGGGTGAGCTTTATCGTAACGGTTCGGATTGGAAGTTCAATGCGATCGGTCAGGGCAAGCATGCGGCTCATGTCGACATTCTTGCTCGCGAATACGTATAAGCTGTGAGTTAAGCGCCCATTTTTGTTTTATATCCTATAAAGGATAGACAACAGGGCAGAACCTGTAATGTACAGTAGTAACAACGGTAAGTTGTACCACCTATACTTATATATTGAGAAAAGAGGGAACTTATTATGCCAATCAACCTGAGTAAAGGCCAAAAAATCGATCTGACTAAAACAAATCCGGGACTTTCCAAAATCACTGTTGGTCTTGGTTGGGATACGAATAAATATGATGGCGGCGGCGAGTTTGACCTTGACGTATCCGTATTTTGCACAAATGGTGCAGGTAAGGTAGCAAGCGACAAGGACTTCATTTTCTTCAATAACCCACAGAACGAAAACGGCTCCGTTATTCACAGCGGTGACAACCGTACGGGCGCTGGCGACGGCGACGATGAGCAGATCAAAGTAGACCTGCAAAGCGTACCGGCAACAACAGAAAAGATCGCTTTTACAATCACGATCTATGAAGCAGACAGCCGTAACCAGAACTTCGGTCAGGTGTCCAACGCTTATGTGCGTATCGTCAACGATGCAACGAACGAAGAACTGATTCGCTTCGATCTGGGTGAAGACTTCTCGATCGAGACGGGCGTTGTCGTAGGCGAACTGTATCGTCACGGTGCAGAGTGGAAATTCAGCGCAATCGGTAGCGGCTACCGCGATGGTCTGTCCGGTCTGGTGCGCGACTACGGTCTGCAAGCGTAATTGCCATTTCATTTATATGACGATGCGGCTACCATGCCCGGTCATACAAGAATAGCAGTCTAACAGGATAATACAGATATGAATTCGTAACGATTGCCCGGCATACAAGCAGGTAAGCGTTACGGAATAACGAATGACATACAGGGTACGTCCCTGTATGTCATTTTAACATCAGGCTCGATCTCGTTCAGGAGGTGAAGGCATGAGCAATATGATCGTTAGAGGACAGAAAACAGATGTGACGAAAAACAGACCCGGGCTTACACAGTTCAGTCTGCTATTAGGCTGGCAGGCGCCGGATGCGATGGAGCTGGATACATCGGCTTTTTTGCTGCAGGCGAATGGACGTGTAGCGAGTGATGATGATCTGATCTTTTATGGCAATGCAGGTAATGGCTTTATTCGATATATTGAACAGGCTAGCGGTACGGATCGACGCCGCTTTGACATAGAGCTTTCTTCCATTCCACAGCAGATCGATAAAATTGCGATAACATTGACGATTTATAATGCGGAGGTACCTGGTCATACGTTTAGCCGCATGCAGCAGATGTACATACGAGGTGTAGTGGATTCGGGGCAGACCGAGGTGTTCCGATATCATCTGGAAGCTGGTTTTTCCAATGAAACGGCAATTGTCATTGGAGAGCTGTATCGGTATCAGGGGGAGTGGAAGTTTGCCGCTGTAGGTGCTGGATACTTTGGCGGATTACAGGAGCTATGCAGCAGCTATGGTGTGGAGGTGGAAGCGCCGGTAGAGTCGCAGGGTACACCTCCGCCACCACCCGCACCACCGAAGCAGCAAGCTCCACCGCCTGTGCCGACACTTGCACCACCGGTGTCCGCTTCGCCACCGCCCGCTCCGCTTAATCTGTCTAAGATTGAGTTGAAGAAAAAGGGCGATGTGATTAATTTGCAGAAAAAACCGGGCGCATCGCTCGGAGAGCTGCTGATCAATCTGAACTGGAATCGCAAGCAGGCCAAAAGCGGCGGATTTTTCGGCTTTGGCGGTTCGAGTTCGCAGGGTGCCGATCTGGATCTGGGCTGTCTGTATGAGCTACAGGACGGAACGAAAGGTGTAGTACAGGCGCTGGGGAATCGATTTGGCAGTCTGGATATGCCACCGTATATTTTGCTTGATGCGGATGATCGCACAGGTGAACGCTCGAATGGCGAGAATATGCGCATCAATGGTAATCGTTTAGCTGACATTAAGCGTGTGCTGGTGTTCTCTTTCATTTATGAAGGGATTAGTCGCTGGACCGAGGCAGATGGCGTGGTGACAATTCAGCAGCAGGGAGGGCCAGACATTATTGTGCGTCTGGATGAACCGGATAATCGCCGGACGATGTGTGCCGTGGCGATGATTCAAAATGTTGGTGATACGTTTAGCATTGAGAAGGTTGTACAGTATTTTAGTGGTCACAGGGAGATGGACCTTGCCTTCAACTGGAATATGCGCTGGACAGCAGGACGGAAATAATAGAGAGCTATAGAAATAGGATAATCTCTAGCTTGCCACTTCGGTCATGAATGAACTCTCATGATCGTCATCAGGCAAAACGTCTTCGCGTGATCAAGGGTGCAGATTGAATGTTACCTGTAAGGGGTGGCGCGGTCTGCATGAAAAGCTATACGGTATGGATTAAGCAAGTTGTATCCTTCCCGGCACCGGAACGTGCCGGATGACAAGCGTCCCTCCTGTTTGTATAAATGGGAGGGTTTTCGTGTTCGGTTGTCTGAACAAGCCACAGAGTGATGCGTATCATGGAAATTGGGCTTCATTTGGGCATAGCATTACGGAGTAAATTCATATGAGCTGGTGTATACCGGGAGGGGTAATATGCGTTATTTTAATTATTTATCGCAGGCGGAAGAACAGGAATTATTTTACTCCTTGCCGGTCGAGTATAACAATGCGTCAGAGCAGGAGCTGCTAGCGTATGCTGTTGGTGCTGCGCTGTATTGTCCGGCTACACGTCCAACGATTGCGACTGATGTGCTGTCCGGCAAGCATCTGGGCTTGACGTCATGGGTGTTTGATCTGGAGGATGCGATTGGGGATCAGCAGGTAGAGGCTGCGGAGATGTCACTGATGGTGCAGATGCATCGTCTACGCATGTCACTGGAGCAGGACCCTGTATTGTACAGTTGTGTACCGCTGATGTTTATCCGCGTTCGCAGTGTGGAGCAGCTACAGCGTGTATTGGAGCGAATGGGATCGCTGATGGAGATGATTACCGGGATTATGCTGCCAAAGTTTGGTGCAGAGCAGGGAGAGCGTTATTTTGAGACGATCGCCCGGTATAATGAGAGCAAGGATACGTGTGCACCGGTGCTATACGGGCTACCAATTCTGGAAACAGCGGAGGTTATCTACAGGGAGAGTCGCCTGGATGCGCTGCTGGCGATCAAGCGTGTGCTGGATCGTTATCGGTCGTATGTGCTGAATGTGCGGATCGGGGCGACCGACTTCTCCAGTCTGTTCGGTCTGCGTCGTAATCCAGATGTGACCATCTATGAGATTGCACCGATTCGGGACTGCATTTCCGATATTATTAATCTGTTTGGACGGATGGATGCGGCGTATGTTATTTCCGGTCCGGTATGGGAGTATTTTGCCAGCGGAGAGCGCGTGCTGAAGCCGCAGATTCGGCAATCTCCATTTGAAGAAGCATTAGGACCGGATGGACGTCGTCTGCGTAATGATTATATTAATCGGCATGTGGATGGATTGATTCGAGAGGTGATGATGGACAAGGAAAATGGCATCGTGGGCAAGACGATCATTCATCCGTCACATATCCGGCTTGTGCAATCGATGTATACGGTCACCCGTGAGGAATATGACGATGCGATCGGCATTATAGAGCGTAACAATGGAGAACTGGGCGTCTTCAAAAGCGGCTATTCCAACAAGATGAACGAAATTAAGCCGCATTTGAATTGGGCTAAAAAGGTGCTTGCTAGATCAAAAATATATGGGGTGCTGCATGAACAACAACATTTTATCTCCCTCCTCTCCGAGCAGGAAAGAAGTGTATACGTATAATATTTTGGAGCAATTGCAGGTACAGGTGGAAGTGGAGAGCAATCCGTTTGGCTTGCCGCTTGACCGCCTGTTTCAGATGGCAGCGCGTATTAATCCGAAGCGCTCCTTTCTATTTGTCAGCCGTGTGCTCGGTAAGCATCTGGCGGTCGATCCGTATGTATCGCTGCTGAGCGGCGCGGCATTGTCATTGCTGTTGTATCGTGAGCTGGAGCTGTCTGCTACAGATGCCAGCGCAGACGCATCGGATAAGCTATCCACGTTGCTACCGGATGTGTTGGAGGCATTAATGACGGGTGAGGGCGCGAAGGAAGCATATGAGCGTCTGATGGACACAGGGCTTGTGCTCACGCAGCCGGTATCGTTTATCGGCTTTGCTGAGACGGCAACAGCTCTCGGACATAGCATGTATGCACCGTTTCGCGGGGAAGCTTCCTATGTACACACGACCCGTCATGATGTGGCAGGATTAACGCCGGTGATTACATTTGAAGAGGAGCATTCCCATGCGGTGGCGCATCGCTGTTATGCGCTGGATGCGGACATGATTGCCGGGCGGCAGCCTATCGTGCTCGTGGATGATGAGATCACGACAGGTAAAACGACGCTGAATATTATTCGTGCGCTTCATGAGCGTTATCCGCGGCCGACGTATTATATCGCATCGCTGCTCGATTGGCGCAGTGAGCAGCATGTGCTTCGTTATGCGGAATTGGAACAGGAGCTGGGCATTACGATTGTGCCGATATCGCTTGTCAAAGGGCGGATTACGGTAGACGGTCAGGCACAGCTTGTTCATCCGCCATTTGATGCTCTGGAACCTGATCAGAGCGTGCCTGTAACGTATACAGAGCTGGATGGTCTGCTGGAGCGATTACATGGCTATCCATCGGTGGACGGGGCTGGTATTCAGCATCATGCTCCATTTGTACGCTGGACAGGACGCTTTGGTCTGGCAGCTGAGCAAAATGCTGCACTGGAGCAGGGAATCGTTCAGGCAGCACGTAAGCTGGCGATGCTGCGCAAAGGAAATAACACGCTCTGTCTGGGTACAGAGGAATTCATGTACATTCCGATGCGCATTGCAGCCGAGCTTGGCGCTGGTGTGAAGTATCATTCGACTACGCGCAGTCCGGTCTACCGTACCGAGGCGCCGGAATATGCGATCTATAGCGGGGATACATTTCCATCGCCAGAGGATTCCAGTGTAACGAATTACGTGTACAATATTCCGTTTGGCGGCTATGATGACGTGTTTGTATTTCTGGAGCGTGCTGTACCGGAAGGGCATCTGGATGGCCTATTAAACACCTTACGTTCCCGTGGATTCCAGCAGGTAAATGTGGTCATTTGCGGCTCGCAGGGCAGAGGGGAGTATGACCATGAGTGAACCGACGGCACAGCAAGCGCACACACGGCCGACGTGGGCAGAGCCAGCTCTCGCTGCACCTGCGCCGCTAGGCAGCTATAGTGCAGACGATGTTGTATTTCTGCTCAAGGACCTGAGTGATGTCCAGCTAGAGCGTGGAACGGAAGAACGGGAAGAAGCGATTCAGACGGGGACGCATTATTCGGAAATGCTGCCGGAGGAATATCAGCCTACCGAGGAGTATGTGGGCTTGTTTCATAAGGCGCTGGAGCATTCGGCAGAGCAGGTGGCGCTTGCAGCCGGAGTGGTCAGTGAATGTATCCTGCGCAAGCGTGGACGACAGCTTGTGCTGGTGTCGCTAGCTCGTGCAGGTACACCGGTGGGTATTTTGATCAAGCGCTATATGAGCGCAGTGTACGGGCTCGATGTGCCGCATTACAGCATCTCGATTATTCGCGGTAAAGGTATAGATGAGAATGCATTAAAATATATTTTGCAGCAGCATGGCACGGAGGCGCAGATTCAATTTGTCGATGGTTGGACAGGCAAAGGAGCGATTCGTAACGTGCTGGTGCAGGCATGTCGTCAGTTCCACGAGCGGTATGGTGTGGAGCTGAAGGATGATCTGGCTGTGCTTGCCGATCCGGGACGTTGCTCGGACACGTATGGTACACGCGAGGACTTTCTGATTCCAAGCGCCTGCCTGAACTCGACTGTATCGGGCTTGATGAGTCGTACGGTGCTGCGCTCCGACTTGATCGGGGAGCATGATTTTCACGGCTCGAAGTTTTATCGTCACTGGCTGGATCAGGATCTATCGAATCTGTTTGTGGATCGGATCAGTGCCTGTTTTGAAAGTATTCAGCAGGAAGCGACTCAGCGTGCTGCTCTGCTGCTGGAACAGCCGGAGCCGGGCGATTGGCAGGGGATGGAGGATATTGGCTCCATTCAGGAGCAGTTCGGACTCAGTGATATCAATCTGATTAAGCCGGGCGTAGGTGAGACGACGCGTGTACTGCTTCGCCGTGTACCGTGGAAAATATTGATCGACCGCGAGGACAATCCGCATTTACAGCATATTTTGCATCTGGCGCGTGAGCATGGTGCTGATATTGAAATGAAGCCGGATATGACTTACGCCTGCTGTGGAATAATTAAACCGAGAGATGGTGACGGCTAATGCTGTTATATGCAAGTGATCTGGATCAGACGCTTATCTATTCTGAGCGTTCCCGCGGCATGGAGCTTGATCCACGGACGATGCTGCCTGCTGAGACGGTGGACGGGCGAATAACATCCCATATTTCCAAACTGGCGCTGGAGCGACTACAGCGGGTTGCGGCTGCGATTCCATTCGTGCCGGTGACGACACGGGTATTGGAGCTGTATGACCGCATTCATCTTTTTCGCGATCACGTAGTGCCTGCCTATGCGATCACCAGTAATGGTGCTCATATTCTGATCAATGGACAGATCGATCATGAATGGCATGCGTATATTATGGATGATGTGCGCAAGCTGGCTGCACCTGCAAACGAAGCGATAGCGGTATTTCATGAAATTGCACAGCCGGAATGGGTAGTGCGTGAAAGCTACTGGGAGGATACATTCTTCTCGGTGCTTGTGAAGCGTGACGAGATGCCTTATGAGCAGGTGATGGCGCTCGCGCCACAGTTAGAGCAACTGGGCTGGGGATTATCGATTCAGGGACGCAAGGTGTATCTGGTTCCTTTCCCGGTGAGTAAAAATCGGGCGATTGCCCATGTGAAGCAATTATGCGGTGCTACGCATGTGATCGCATCCGGTGATTCGCTACTTGATCTTGGCTTACTGCAAGCGGCAGATGAGGCGATTGCGCCAGCGCATGGTGAGCTGTATCGTGCTTACGGTATGGGTACGCTGACGGATCGGTCGTTTGGCTTTACGGCGCGCTCGGGGATTGTGGCGGCAGAGGATATTTTGCAATTTGTAGCGGATATTATGGACAGGGAAGGAAGCTATGCCAATGAGTACCGATAAAAAGATCCGAATCTGGTTTAACCGCAGCTTTGCGGTAGGCTATCATTATATTCAAGCGGTGCGCAACAACGAGGATGGTCTTGCTTTTGAAATTTATGGTTCTCATCGCGATCCGGAGCATGTGTCCTTGCTGTCCTGCGATTATACCGAAGTGGAGCCTGTGCTGACAGGCACAGAGTACGCGGAGTTCTGTCTGGATTTTTGCCGTCGGCATGGGATTGAGGTGTTTGTTCCGCGCTGGGGGATGCGTTATGTCGTTGCTGCAGCAGAGCAGTTTGCGCAAATGGGTGTGAAGCTTGTTTGCTGTACGGATGCACAATTGCTGGATGAGATCGAGGACAAGGGGAATTTCTTCCGATCTGTGGATGAACAGCAATTGATGGTTGTACCGGAATATGAGGTTGTACATACGGCAGAGCAGTTTAAGGCTGCTTATGAACGAATCGAAGCGCTGGGTCTGCGTGTCTGCTTCAAGCCGACACGGATGGAGGGCGGCGTAGGCTTTCGCGTGATTAACAATGAGTCCGATCCGCTGGAGGAGCTGTTTTCTACAGTTAGTGCGCGTGTCACGTTCGAGCATGCGTATCGCACGCTATCCAGTGTAGAGACGTTTCCTGAGCTGATGGTGATGGAGATGCTGGAAGGGCCAGAATACAGCATCGATTGTCTTGCTTCGCCCGAAGGTGAGCTGCTCGCTGCGATTCCAAGACGCAAAAATGGCGGCAGAGCACGATTGCTTGAACATAACGAGGAATTGCTGGCGATTGCGGCACGGGTAGCAAGCTTCTACCGAATTCCTTATAATTATAATCTACAGTTGATTTATCAGGGGGATACCCCGAAGGCACTTGAGATTAATCCACGCATGTCCGGCGGTCTGCATATGTCCTGTCTGACGGGAATTAATTTCCCGTATCTGGCTGTGAAAATGGCACTTGGTTATTCGGTTCCGGTTCAGCAGCCGGAATATGGGCTATTAACGACATATGTAGAGCAACCGCTCGTGATGCAGCATCAACAAACCGCGCAGCCACAATCGTAATCGGCTGTACTGTGAATATATAGCGTATTTTCTGACATAGGGTTTGTACGGATGACGCAACCGACGGACAGGTGTGTACGTAGCATAGTACATGAGACTTTTGCAGAGGCAGGTGTTTTTCAGATGAGTACAGGCAAAATCGTTGGCAAAACGGTGCTTGGTGGCGCTATCGGCTATCTTGCCGGTTGTCTGGTTGGCATATGGACGCCCGATTTCGTAACGCTGTTATTCCCGCTTGCCGGGTCTATTTATGGAGTCGTCTGGGCAGGGCGTTCGCAGCGTGATCCGGCTCTGCCACCCGCACCAGCACAGCCCCCTCTGTCGCAGCCGCAGGCGCGCTCCAATCAAGCGTCTGGCGCCAGTCCCTCCGGTCGTCATTCATTGCAGGAGCAATATGAGCAGGCGGCTCGTCAACGGGCTGCGGAGCAGCAGCGACATAGTGAGCAGGAAGCGGCCGCACGATCCGCGAGCACTGCTCGTGTGCAGACATCCAATATACAACAGACTTCAGCAGAAGCCGCCAACAAAGGCCATGCAGAGGTATTACCGATCTTCCATCCGGTGCTGGAATATCTCGGCGTACTGGAGGAAATGATTATTTCGGAAGGACAGAAGCATAATCTGGACAATGAGATTGTGGAGAAGTCCTGTGCATTATTTTTACGATTACAGCGTTTGATTCCGATTTTATCAGAGCTGAATAACGATGATATCAACCATACGATCAAGCGTCTCGTGATGAACGATCTGAACAGTGTCATCAATCCGTTTCTACGACTGAGCGGTGAGGCGAAAACGAAAAATCGCCGCATTTTGCTGGATGGATTGAAGGACGTGAATAACCGTGTAACTCAGATCGTGAAAACGATCGAGCACAAGGATCTGATGGAGCTTCAGTCCAGAGCCGAGCTGCTGCATCATCGTTATTCCTGAGTGAACGTAGATGAGGGATCGAAGCAGTAGAGGGCTAGATCGTTCAGGCAGATGGTTGGTCAACAATCGGTTGACTTGTACATTATGACTTGTACATTATGACTTGCACATCATGGCCGAAAAGACGAAGAATGGTGCATGACGATATGAAAAAGAGTGCACTATAAGAAGCATAATGCAGTAAAAAAAATAATGCAGTACAACATGAAGAACGATGCAATACGAAATAGAGCGACATCGATGTGGTGATGGTCGTCCGCTACGCTGTATCAATCCAGGCTGCTGGTCAGCCTTGAAGGAGATGATCTCATGGCAACACCTGCAATTTCGTTAAAAAAAGAAGATGAGCAAAAGGTCACCCAGGAAGCAAGCGTGATCCTGCAACAGGTATCCCGAGCGGATACGCTGAATCTGGATGGATTGATGGATGAGGTAGGCAAGCTGGGCATGCAAACGCAGGAGCGTGCGACGCAGACGCTGCAAATGCTGGATCGTCCGGTAAATGATCTGATGTCCGGTAAGACCAAGCAGGTGTCGAACCTCATTCTGTCACTGCGTGATGAATGTGAAGCGCTCCAGCAAAGTAAAAATGTAGGTTTGTTCGCCAAGCTGCTGCGCAAATCACCGATCAAAAACTATGTATACAAATACCAGTCTGTCAGCAAAAACGTCGATGCGATCGTACAGGGTTTGCGTGACGGTAAAGACACGCTGGAAGAAAATATGGTCAGCATGCGTACGCTCAAACGCAACTCGCTGGAGGAAATCTACAATTTGCAGTATAAAATTGCAATGGGGAACGAGCTGAAAAAGCTGTTTGAAGCCGAAATCCAGAAGCCGGAAAATGAGCATCGTAAAGTTTATCTGGAGCGTGGACTGCGTAAAGTGGTAACACGCATACAGTCGATGACCGAAAACATTATGCTGTTCAATCAGGCGATTGCGGCGACTGATATCGTTAATGATACGAATGATAAGCTGATCGATTCGGTTAACGACTCCGTATACAAAGCGGCTAACCTGATCAAAATCTCCGCCATGATCGCGCTGGCGATTGAAGATCAGGATCGTGTTGCCAATGCAGTCGAGAGCGTCAATCAGACGATTGAGGATCAGTTCCGTCAAAATGCACAGATGCTGAAAACGAACAGCGAGCGCTCTGCTGAGCTGCTGAAAAAGCCAGCGATGTCGCTGGAATCGGTCAATCAGGCGATGGCCGATCTGCTGTCTGCACTGGACACATCGGAACGCTCCAACCGCGAGATTATTGCAAGCTGTCAGGACTATACAGCGAAGCTGTCCACGATCAATGATCAGATGACACGCCGTCTGGGGCTGGAAAAAGCTGAAGCCAATACACCTTCAACCACGTCACGCGGTGCGGAGACCGCACGAGATCCACTGGCAGACTTACTCCGTTAAGCACCGCCAGAGACACAGACATAAGCATCGCGAGAGCTACAGCACGAGAAGTGCTTCGGTCAGTGTAGAGGTAGAAGTCGAAGTACAGATGTGCACGAATGCTCATGTGGACGTCGAAGTCGAGCTTGAGATAGACGTTGAAACGTATATCGAAATTAACAAAAAAGGCCGCTATCTGCGATGACAGAAGCGGTCTTTTTTTGTCTATTGATTGGTAAAGGAATCTGTTTAACGGTTAATCGCACCATTTTTCGCCTGAGCAGGTGAACCGTCACCATTGTAGGAAAAGTGCACTGTATAGCCATAGTTTGCGTCTGGCTTCAGGCTGTTCAGTTGTTCAGCGGTAAAATAGCCGGACAGGTAGCGGAATTCAGATTTTTCCGATTGTCCTTTGTACGTCCAGCCTGTATTCATCGCCACATCGTAGCCAAGCTTTTGCAGTCGTTGCAGTTCAGATGCTGCCTGTGTGCTATCAGGTTCGACTGGCTTACCGTTTTGAGTCAGGTCAATAGCGACAAAATACAGTGCATCCTTATCGCTCTCATGCTGAGCCAGTGCCTGCTTGATATCTTGCATGAGCATCGTCTCGCCATTGTTGGTCACCACATAAGACCCGCTGGCAGGCGCATCCTCAATTAGTGGCAGGTCGGCCGTCGTCTGTGAATTGTCTGCTGGTGGTTCGGACGCTGGCGTGAATCGATTCAAGTAATTCATACCATCGTACAGAATGATCGCAGCATCGGCGCGAGTTATATTTTGCTTCGGATTAAACTTACCTTTTGCATCAAGACTTACAATTTTCAACACGATGGCGAGCTGAGCTGAGCCTACATAATTAATATCCATCGTAGATTGGTCTTTAATATCCGGCGGGATGATGCGGAAGACAGGCATTTTACCGGTAAGCTGCATGGCGCTCATCACATAGTTGACGTACTGCTCGCGGGTGATTGGAGCGTCCGGATTAACGGTAGCGGGAATCTCCAGACCCGCTCGTGCGGCAGTGTCAAACGTATCCGCATACCATGCCGAAGGCTTCACTTTGCTGAATGCAGGGATGACTTGCTGCTGCGCCTGATTCTCGTCGCCAGCCAATGGGTCTGGAGCAGGCGGCTCGACCGTATCCAGCTTGAATGCTTTGACCATCATATGCAGCGCCTGCGCTTGAGTTAACGATTTGCCGGGAGCAAATTGGGTGTCGCTCATACCGTTGATCACCTTCTGAGAGGCAAGCGCCGTAATTTTGTCTTTGCCCTTTACACCATTCAGATCGTCAAAGCTAGCGGCAAATGAGCTGGTAGCCATTGCGCCAGATAACAGGGAGAATACTAGCGTTGAGATCGCCAGTTGTTGCGTGAGCGTGCGACTTTTTTTATTCGATGCGGAGCCTTTTCCTTGCGCCGCGCTCGTCATATTTCTGCTTCTATTCCTGTTCATCGTATATTCCTCCTTGAAAATAGGTTCATCCATTCATGAAAATAGAACGTTCTACCCTAAAAGACGACAAAATGCATTAATGGTTATGTCGCTCGGGGCAAATTTCCAAAAAAGAGATCGATTCGGTTATAATCGATCTCCATTGATCCGCTTTTGATCTGCTCTAAGCGAAAAGATTAAACCGACATACTACCCATGCCCAACGAACAAGCCACACCAACGAGTCATTTCAAAGCCGGATCATTCGGATCAGTGAAAATACCCTGTTCCGCTGGAATCGGTGATCCATCTCCATTCACAACAAAATGAATCGAATAGCCGTAATCTGCATTCGCTGCAAATTGCTCTAGCTGGGTGGCGGTTAAATAACCAGCGACGAATACACCATTAACCTGCTCCGTCTCTCCAGCATAGGTCCAGTAGCGCGAGTAGCCGATTTTATAATCCAATTGCTGTAGTCGTTTCAGCTCTGCGCGTGTCTGCTCGCTGTCCTGAGCGACAGGGGCACGATTATGGAACAGATCAACCGCGACGAGAAAGAGTACCTGTTTACCTTGATTCGCTTGTAGCGCTTGCTTCACATCAGGGCTGTAGAAGACCTTGCCATTCGCAGGCATTTGCATCGCTGGCGATACATCAGCAGGCCGTTTCTGATTGGAAATATAGCTGTTCACAACGGGCTCAGATGCGGTATACATTGCAGGCTGACTTTGCCACGATGAGCTGAATATAAACAGACAGACGGCTACCGCAGCCGCTGCCAGCGTAGAAGCGATGCCTGCACGTAGCCAGCGACGGCGACGAGTGCGATTAGTTGCTGCCTTGTGATGATCTGAATCCAGCGTCGAAGGAACCTGCTCCATCAACTGTAGCTGTTGCTCCAATCGCTCCAGCAGCACATCATCCACCTGACCGATCGCCTGAAACAATCGTTCTTCCCGCGTAAGTGATGGGGTCATAGCTCAATCCCCTCCTTGAGCAGATAGCTTTTCAGCTTGCCCCGGCTGCGGAACAGGCTGGCTTTAATATTGTTTTCCTTTACCTTGAATCGATCGGCCATCTCAGACAGCGACATGCCGTACCAGTATCTTGCCAAAAATAGATTACATTCGCGTTCAGGTAACGTATGCATAAATTGATTGATCGTTCGGTTCAAATCCTGATCAAGCAACGTCTGCTCTACATTCGTGCTGGCAGGAATGCATTCGGTCAATTCCTCCATCAAGGACGGCATATCTCCACCACGCTTGTTTGCTTTTTTGGCTTTGTATTTATCCAGTGACAGATTGCGTGTGATGCGTCCGACAAAAAAGGATAGCTTGTTGGGACGCTGTGGCGGAATCGTATGCCATGTGCGTAGCCATGTATCATTGACACATTCCTCCGCATCTTCTGCGTCATGCAAAATATTGTACGAAATAGAGTAGCAGTAACGTCCATACCGATTCGACGACTCCCCGATAGCAGATTCGTGGCGATCCCAGTATAGCTGCACAATGTCTTCATCGTTTAGCATCATATCCCTCTCTTGATCCATAGTCTCTCTATATACACAGACGACAATGAGCGGCAAAGGTTATCGTAATATTGTAATTCGTCTGTAAAGGAGCTGTTTTCCATCACTAATTATTACGCTAATTATGACCTGAGGAATAGAATTGTAAGGGCTTTCTTTTGTGGAATGGTTACTTTACCATTAGAAGTGAAGATCATATAATAGGCAGCTTACTCAGCTTACTCAATCTATCTCAGCCTGAAGCGATAGGTTTGCCGTTTCAGCATGAGTATAAGCGGGTTGCAGCCTATGTTTACTCATACACAATCATGAGATTGTCTACATAAAGGAGCGAATAATCGATGGCGAAAACAACACCGTATCCGTTTCAAGATCATACGCTGGCTCTGGATCAGCGCGTAACCGATCTTGTGTCCCGTCTGACAGAGGACGAAAAGATTGAAGCGATGCTGCAATATCAGCCAGCAGTGGAGCGACTTGGCGTGCAGGCATACAAGCATGGGACAGAGGCGGCACATGGGATTGCCTGGCTGGGCGAAGCGACGTATTTCCCACAGCCCGTTGGACTTGCATGTACATGGGATGCTGAGCTGATGCAACGCATCGGAGCGGTAATCTCGGATGAAGCACGAGTGATGTACAAGCGCAATCCTGAAGTGCATGGCTTAACGCTGTGGGCACCGACGGTAGATATGGAGCGCGATCCGCGCTGGGGACGTAATGAAGAAGCGTATGGAGAAGACCCGTATCTGACAGGCGAATTGACGAGCAAGCTTGTACAGGGCATTCAAGGGGATCATTCTGTTTATGTGAAGGCAGTGGCGACACTCAAGCATTTTCTCGGTAACAATAATGAGGTGGATCGTGGTGCAGGCTCATCCAGCATCGATCCACGGAACATGCGGGAATATTATTTAAAAGCATTTGAGCGACCATTTGTACAGGGCAAAGCGAAGTCGATGATGACCGCCTACAATTCGATCAATGGCATTCCTGCGCTTATGCATCCGCTTGTGCATGAGGTTGTTAAGGGTGAATGGAATATGGATGGCTTTATCGTGAGTGATGCTGGCGATGTGATGGGCATTATGAAGGATCACGGCTATTATGATTCCCATACGACGGGTGTCGCTGCATCGATCAAGGCAGGCATTGATAGTATTACCGATGATCCCGACCTGTCCAGGGCGGCGCTGCGTGAAGCATTGGAGCAGGGCCTACTGGACTGGAGCGATATCGATACAGCGCTGTGCAATACATTCCGCGTGCGATTCATGCTTGGCGAATTTGATCCAGATGAGCTGAATCCGTATGCTGCTATTGGCGAAGAATCGATGATGACCGAAACAGCTAAGGCTACTGCTGCCGAAGCCGCTCGCAAATCGGTTGTGCTGCTCAAAAATGATGATCATTTGTTGCCTTTAGCTGCGGCTTCTACCGGCAGTGTCGCGCTGATCGGTGAGCTGGGCGGAACGGTATATCGGGACTGGTATTCTGGTACATTGCCTTATGCGGTTCCAGCAGTTGAAGCAATTCGTAATAAGGCTGCCGGGGAAGTTCGTTATGCGGATGGTAATGACCGGATTGCGCTGCGTGCAGCAAATGGAGAGCGGGTTTCGGTTCGTGCTGATGGTAGCGTTGGGACGCAGGCGGCAGCTTCGGATGCTGTCCAGCATGATCCAGCATCCGAACGCTTTGTTTTATCTGATTGGGGCTATGATAGCTACTGCTTACGCTCGGAAGCGACCGATACGTATATCGCGGCAGACGACGAGCAGCAGCGTATGGCTACAGCGACAGATGAAGTGTACGGCTGGTTTGCGAAAGAAGTGCTGCGATTGATAGAGCAACCGGACGGTCATATCGGCATTCGTACATGGAACGGTCGCGAGCTGTACTGGGATCAAACGGACGGCACCGTGCGTATTGCCGAAGGGGAGCATCGGTATCCGCCGATACAAGCAGAGTGGCAGATTCCGGCTGCTGCACGCGCCGCTTTGAGCAACGCAGAAGAAACTGTGTCTGTAGAGAAAGCTGCTCCTTCATCGCTTATCCCCGGTACAGCTCCGGCACAAGCAGATCGCGCAGTCGAAGCCTTTCATTTTACAAAAGAGATACTAGAGGATGGAGTTGAGCAGGCTGTAACGCTGGCCCAAGACGCTGAAACCGCAATTGTATTTGTCGGCAATCATCCGTTAATTAACGGTAAAGAAGAAGTAGATCGCCCTGGACTCGAACTGGCAGCTTCACAGCTTCGTCTTGTGCAGGAGGTGTATGCAGTTAACCCGAATATTGTCGTCGTCGTTGTGGGTAGCTATCCGTTTACAATGGATTGGATACAGGAGCATATCCCAGCGATTATATACGTTACCCATGCCGGGCCAGAGCTGGGCAATGCCATTGCAGATGTATTGTATGGCGACTATGCACCCGCGGGCAGACTGAATATGACATGGTATCGCTCAGTAGAGCAACTCGGCAATTTGCTGGACTATGATATTATCCGCTCCAGTCGTACGTATCAGTATTTTGAAGGCGATGTGCTGTATCCATTCGGTCACGGACTGACCTATTCACCGATGAGTTATAGCGAGCTGAAGCTGTCAGCGGACACCGTGGAAGCCAGCGACCAGCTAACCATTCATGTAACGATTCAAAACGAAGGCGGACTGGATAGCGACGAAGTCGTGCAGCTATACACCCGTAATGAACAATCACGGGTCAAGCAACCACTCCAAACGCTGCGTGCCTTCCAACGTGTTCATGTAAAAGCAGGAGAATCTGTTCAAGTGCAGCTAGAGCTTCCCATACAAGAACTCGCTTTCTGGGATGTAACACGCAATCAATATGTAGTCGAAACAGGAACCTACCGCCTGCTCATGGGCTGCTCCTCCAGCGACATCCGTCTGGAAACGAGCATCCAGATTAACGGCGAAACGATCCCACCACGCGATCCATACCAGACGATACGCGCAGAAAATTACGATAACTACAAGGCGATCCAACTCGTCGAAGCTGACGACGACGGCGCAGCAACAGAAGCACTGGACGAAAATGCATGGCTGCTATATAACGATATGAACTTTGCGTCCGATGCTTCCAGCCTAACTGCACATATCAGCAACCAGACTGAACTCGCTGAGGTTCGAGTATATCTACAAACTACCGATTCAGAGCCAGTAGCTATTTTATCTGCTTCGACTAAAGAGCCAAATACAAGCACGACAAATCCAAAAAACATGACAAAGCCAACAAATACGATGGAATGGCATGAAGTAACAGCCAATTTAAATCATATGAGCGGCGTACAATCCGTATATCTCGTACCAGGCAAAGGAACACGCATTAGCAAGTTCCGATTCAATCCTGCGAAGTCATAATGATGTCTTGAAAATGATGAGCACCAGATTAAATGCTATAACTTCGCAAAACGATAGTTGCAAACGAATAAGGCATCCAATACCATTTGCGAGGATTGAGGATTGAGGATTGAGGATTGAGGATTGAGGATTGAGGATTGAGGATTGAGGATTGAGGATTGAGGATTGAGGATTGAGGATTGAGGATTGAGTGCTAAAGAACCTTGCTATACAGGTAATGATCGATTTTATTCTTATACAAGGTGTACAAGTAAAAGAATGTATACACAAATCGATATGTAAGAGTAAAACAACTCCTTTCGCTGTTACTAGCATCAGCATGTGAACTTGAGTGATAGGTATGTGAACTTGAAGATAGGAGGCAAAACGCACAGAACGGAGGGAAGGAAATAAGGGGTAAGGATGATTTACAGTGTTAGCGATTTCCTAACACGGGGTGCAATGAAAAGGGATTTTTGCAAAGCAAAATATCGTACTGCTTCCGAGGGGCGGGAATCTTCATTCTCTCCTAATCCAAAAGATTCCCGCGGCTCCACCCGAGTCCGTCCCCTTATTCCTTCCCGGAGTGGTTGCTGCAATTTACATCGATGGTCACCCACCACATCCAGCAATCCCGAACATAACCCCTCTTACCACCCATTCTTACACCACATCACTACACAAAAAAAGCTCGTACAAGCAACCTAAAAAGGTGATTGTACGAGCCTTTTTCATACCTCGCTCCAATTGCTATACCGCTAAACCAACCTACCACATCGCTAAACTAAACCGCTGTATCGCCTACACAAACAAAATACAAGACAAACAAAAAGACGCTTCAACCGAAGCGTCCCATAATATATTCCTGCGTAGAATTCTTCTCAGGATTTGTGAAAATCTGATCTGTCTCCCCGTGCTCAACAAGCGTGCCCAGATAAAAGTACGCCGTGTAGTCCGATACACGCGCTGCCTGCTGCATGTTGTGCGTAACGATAACGATACGCAGATCCTTTTTCAGCTCGGTGATCAGTTCCTCGATCTTCCCTGTGGATACCGGATCAAGTGCAGAAGCAGGCTCATCCAGCAGCAAAATCTGCGGATTAACGGATAGGGCACGCGCGATACAGAGACGTTGCTGTTGACCGCCGGACAACGCCAGTGCCGATTCCTTCAGGCGATCCTTTACTTCATCCCACAGCGCTGCGCGACGGAGACTCGTTTCTACAATCTCGTCCAGCTTCTTGCGGTTTTTGATCCCGTAATAGCGCGGGCCAAAGGCGATATTTTCATAGATCGATTTGTAAAAAGGATTCGGACGCTGCCATACCATACCGATCCGTTGACGCAGCTTGATCACGTCCGTATCTGACGAAGTCAAATCGATGCCGTCCATCCAGATATGTCCGGTCGAGCGAGCACCGGAGATTTCATCGTTCATTCGATTAAGAGAACGCAGGAAGGTCGATTTACCGCAGCCAGATGGGCCGATTAATGCAGTAACACTTGCAGCCGGGAAACCCATGCTAATATTTTTAATGGCTTGAAACTCACCATAATAGATACTTAAATCTTCGGTACTGAAAGGCATTGGCATTACCATAATTGAAAGTTCCTCCTTGAGTGGTGGCACAGCCTGTACGATCATTACCAGTACGGCGTTGGAGCGTACAGGCTACGGCGTCGTGCCGAATCAGTTCATCCGTTTGGATGCGGTCATGTAGCGATACAGTGTACGTCCACCCCAGCGTGCGAACAGGTTGAACAGTAGAACCATGATCACCAGGACAGCGGAAGCACCAGCAGCGATCTGCACCGCATCCGGTGCCAGACCTTCACTGTTTACTTTCCAGATGTGAGTCGCCAGCGTTTCAGCAGGACGCAGCGGATTCAGCGGCGAACGCGGATGCAGTGGGTTCCAATCCGAGAAGTTCAGCGGTGGTGTGGTCATACCGGAGGTGAACAGCAGGGCTGCCGCTTCTCCGAATACACGACCAGCAGCCAGAATGGTGCCGGTAACGAGCGATGGAATCGCTACAGGAAGCATGATCGATGTGATGATCTTCCATTTGGACAACCCCAGTGCCAGACCTGCTTCTTTTTGTTCGCGTGGAACACCGGCAAATGCTTGCTCTGTGATCCGAACCATCAGCGGCAGGTTGAAAATCGTCAACGCCAGCGCACCGGCAAGCAGAGAGAAGCCCAGCTCAAAGGTATTAACAAATACGAGCAAGCCGAACAGACCGATAACGATCGACGGGAAGGAAGACAATACTTCTACAACGAGTCGGATAAAGCTGGTGATTTTACCAGGCTTTGCGTACTCCGACATATAGATACCGCCACCAAGTCCAAGCGGAACTGTAATGATCATCGTCAGTACGAGCAGGTAGAGCGAGTTGAACAATGGTGGTCCGATACCGCCGCCTTCACGAATCGTTTGCGGATTCGAGGTGAGGAAGTGCCAGCTAATATGTCCAAGTCCGCGGAACATAATAAATCCGATTAAACCAAGCAAAATAGCGACGATCGACAGAGCAAACACGATAATGACAACCGTGGCGACTTTATCAGCGGTTTTGGCCCGTTTGCGTGCTTTGCTACGTAATGCCTGTGTCTGGGTTGTCATATCCGATTTCTCCTTTCAAGCAGGCGAATGATCATGATGAAGACAAAAGTCATCAGCATCAGCACAAGCGCCATACTCCACAATGCGTTATTTTGAATGGAACCCATAGCGGTGTTACCCATACCGAGTGTGATCACACTGGTCAGTGTAGACGCAGATTCCAGCAGGGATGTTGGGATAAATGGAGCATTACCAATGACCATCTGTACCGCCAGTGCTTCACCAAAAGCGCGTGCCATACCGAGTACGATACCTGTCAAAAGCGCAGGCAGAACGGTTGGCAGTACAACGCGATAGATCGTTTGCCAGCGTGTAGCACCCAGTGCATAGGAGGCTTCACGTTGACCGCGTTGCAGGTTTGCCAGTGCATCGGCCGCTACGCTTGTGATCGTCGGCAGGATCATGATGGACAGTACGAGCGCACCGGCGCCCACACCGATCCCCTGACCGCCTACATGGTCACGCAGGAACGGAACGATCAGCGTTAAGCCGATAAAGCCGTATACAACGGATGGGATACCGGACAGCAGCTCGATCGCTGGCTGCAGGATACGTTTACCGAATGTAGGCACGATCTCTGTCATAAACAATGCCGCTGCAATACTGAGCGGACTGGCGATTACGGCTGCAAGCAGTGTGACGAGGAACGAGCCTGCAATCGCTGGCAATGCGCCAAAGGCTGGTGGCGATGCATCCGGCGCCCAGCGTGTGCCGAAGAAGAAGTCCGCAAAGCTCACACCATTCACGGCAAAGGTAGCTACACCCTTCGATGTAACAAAGTAAACGATCGATACGATGGTCGCAATCAGAAAGACGACACAGATCGAAGTGTAAATACGACCGATCCAATCCTCAATCCGATGTTTTTCGAGTGGCAGTCTGCGACGCTGCGCTTCTCTTGGAGTAACCTTGGAATGCTCCATAAATAAAAAACCTCTTTTCTACAAAGCGTTTAAAATAAATGTTCTTGCCATTGCCCAGTCTATATCTATATGTGTACGAACAGGGAGAATAGACCTCTTGCACAGGAGGTATGTGGTTCTAACGTGAAAAGAGAGGCGGATAATCCGCCTCTTTTCGCTGCGGTTCACCGACAGCTAGATCTTTTCACTCGTTCTATTCGAAAGTAAGGCTTATTTTTGAGTTACTTTACCTTCTTCATCACGTTGTACTTTCATGCCAGAGATTGGAATGTAGCCCAGTTGAGTTACATCGTTCTTTTGAACGTCATCGCTCAGCATGTAATCCAGGAATGCTTTTGTAGAAGCATCTGGCTCACCTTTTGTGTACATGTGCTCGTAAGCCCATACCGGATATTTACCGTCTTCAACGTTTGCTACCGTTGGCTCTACGCCGTCATAGCTCAGTTCAGCTACGCTGTCATCCAGGTAAGACAGTGCCAGGTAACCGATAGCGCCCGGTGTTTCAGCGATCAGCTTTTTAACCGTACCGGAGGAATCCTGTTGGATCGAACCTGCAGGATCTTCTGTTTTTTGACCCAGTGCATATTTTTCAAATGTTGCACGAGTACCGGAGCTGCTTGGACGGTTGATGATAACGATCTTCTGGTCAGCACCACCAACATCTTTCCAGTTGGTTACTTTACCAGTGAAGATATCAACGAGTTGTTGTTTAGTCAGACTTTTTACGTTAGCATCTTTGTTAGCAACGGTTGCCATAGCGACAACGGCTACTTGATGGTCAACCAGCTCGGCTGCTTTGTCAGCATCCAGCTTTTCAGCAGCGAACACGTCGGAGTTACCGATTGTTGCTTGACCTTCGGATACTTGAGTCAGACCAGTACCACTACCGCCACCCTGTACTTGTACAGAGATGTTTGCATATTTGGAGTCTGCCATGAATTTCTGTGCGACTTGATCAACCAGTGGTTGCAGTGCAGTGGAACCTACAGCGAGAATCGAACCGCTATCTGTACTGGACGAAGCCGCTTCTCCGGAGTTGCCAGTACCCGTTGTACCCGAGCCTGTAGTTGTTGTGCCGCTGTTCCCAGATCCGCAGGCTGCAAGCACCAGAATCATCGTCAGCGTGAAAAGCATAATTGGCAGTTTCTTAAACATTTGTAAAGTCTCCTCCCCCTAATTAAAGGCGCAATACTTGTATGTTTTTGTTGTTCACAAAACATATTTTAGGAGCCCAGTGTTAGCGTTAAGTCGTAGTTTTGTAAACTCTGTATTAAAATTTTTCGAAAATGTATACGAAATGTAAGACGGAGATTGTGTTTCTTCTTTATAGAAATTGTCATCGTGGAGATCGAGCTAACCTGCTATGATGCCAAAAACACGCTGAGGTGAGGTCGGTGAGGAAAAGAATTCGCTTACGTTTACAAACGACGATTACATTGCTCGTCTGTCTGGTTGTCGCGCTGGTGCTGCTTTGTGTGTATATTCTGTACAGCATCGAGGTATCCGGACAAACGCGTGAAGGGCTGGAGCAGCGTGCGGTTGCGATTGCGCGTACAGCGGCGTATACACCGCTTGTATATGAAGCGCTGGATGGAGAAATCGATCCACGAGAGGTGCAGACGTACGCGGAGCATGTACGGCATATTAATGGGGTTGAATTTGTTGTGGTCATGAATATGCAGGGCATCCGGTTATCTCATCCAGACCCGGCGCAGATCGGTAAGCATTTTCGCGGTGGAGATGAAGTGTCTGCACTTCACGGACAGGAGACGATATCGATTGCAGAGGGCTCGCTTGGACGATCGATTCGAGCCTTCGAGCCGATCTATAATGCGAATGGCAAGCAGGTCGGTGCGGTGGCGGTGGGTCTGTCGATCGGAACGCTCATGACAGCGATTAGCGATAATAAATGGATATTATACTGGGGGATAGCGCTGGGCGCACTGCTGGGTACGATCGGAGCGGTACTGCTCGCACGTCAGTTCAAGCGGCTGATGTTTGGCATGGAGCCGGAGCAGATTGCACGTCTACTGGAGGAGCGTAGTGCGATGCTCCAATCGGCAAAAGAAGGCATTTTATCGGTCGATCAGCGATTTCAGATTACGCTTGCCAATGCGGAAGCGAGTCGATTGATCGGAGCGGCTGGCGATCGCGAAGGGGATGAACGGCGCTTTCGTGAATTTTTACGGCTGTTGCAGATGGAGCGAGCACTGGCAGGTGAACCGCTCAGGGATGTGGAAATTGCCGTTAATGGACACAGACTGCTGGTCAATGTTGAACCCGTTCAGGTTAACGGACAGACTGAGGGAGCGATTGCGACCTTTCGAGATATGACTGAGATTAGCAGGCTGCTGGAGCGTCTATCAGGGATTTCCATGTATGCCGATACGCTACGCGCACAGACGCATGAATTTATGAATAAGCTCCATATTATGATGGGACTGCTGCATATGAAGCAGTATGATCGGTTAGAGGAATACGTACGCAGTATCGTGCCAAGCCTGCAAATGGAAGCGGGTACTGTCAGACAGCAGATTAAAGATCCAGTAGTTGCAGGCTTTCTGATTGGTAAGCTTAGCCGTGCACGCGAGCTGCATGTGCGTATGACGTTAAAGGAGGATGCACTATTACCGGAGTCGGCTGATCCACAGGTGGCGTATGAACTCGTGACCATCGTCGGCAATCTACTGGAAAATGCGATGGAGACAACGAGTCCATCCGCAGAGCCGCGGATCGAGCTGGGCTTCGATTATGATGACGAGGAGCTAGCTGTCACAGTGCGCGATAACGGTGTCGGCATACCAGACGAGGTGCTGGAGCAGATGTACGAGCAAGGCTTTTCCACCAAAGGGTCGAATCGCGGAGTTGGCTTGTACCTTGTACGCCGTGGTGTCGATAAGCTGGGGGGCGATATTCGTGTGATCAGCCATAAGAATCAGGGTACAACCTTTGAATTAACAATTCCTTATTCTATCAAGTGTGGTGATTAGATGATTAATGTACTAATCGTAGAAGATGATCCAATGGTAGCGGAGATGAATAAATTCTATCTCAGTCAGGTGGAGGGCTTTCACTGTGCAGGCTGGGCAGGCTCTACTGTTCAGGCGTTAGAGCTATTGCAGCAACCCCAGCAGAGCATCGATCTGGTGCTACTCGATATTTACATGAAAGAACACAGCGGACTTGATCTGCTTGCCGATATCCGGCACGCGAATATAGAGGTGGATGTGATCATTATCTCAGCAGCCAGCGACAAAACAAGCATCCGGTATGCCCTGCAAAATGGCGCTGTCGATTACCTGATTAAGCCTTTCGAATTTGAACGCCTGCGAGCCGCACTATCCACATATCGCGAGCGTCATTCCCTGTTATATAACAGCAGCAGCCTCGCCCAGGCAGAGCTAGATTTACTCACCCAGCCTGGACAAGCACCGGGAAAAACAGAGCTAGGCAAAGGGCTCACTCGCGTCACATTCAAGCTCATCTGGGACACGATCAGCGTACACGCCACCCCTGTCTTCTCCAGCGAAGAAATCGCCGGACAAACCGGTCTATCTCGCGTATCCGTGGGCAAATACCTGACAGCCATGGAGGAGCTAGGCATCCTGGAGCTAGAAACCACCTACGGCACCATCGGCCGCCCTGTCAAACGTTACCGCAGCACTCCTACCGCGGATGCGATTATTGGTAAATATATTTGAAGAGCGATAGAGTAAGTGGACGAGTAAAATTGAAAGAGTAATCGGAAAAGAACAGTTGGAGTGAGGAGAAAGTGGTAATACGTATGAAGTGGAGCTGCTACAAACTGTATGCAGTTCTTTTCGTGTGCACTATGTGGGATAACAGATGGATTTTCGTAGACAGCTAAGTGAGGACGGAAATAGATGGCCAGTTGTTTATGCTACTAGAAATCGCAGAGCTATTTTATCGCTCAAGATAAGAGAATTAGCCTTCTGGTGTTATAGCTGCAGGTGTGAAAAGTCTATTTATGATGCATCACTCAATATTTATCTACTTCACATGTCATAACCAGCTTCCACTTTAAAAAGTTTAAAAAAGATATCGATACTTAGAAAAATATTAAAGCGCTTTCAAAAGTCTTACTATATTCATATGACGAACAAGCACCCACATATAAATAGAACCCTTGTCCAACAAAGGAGGTAAACCAAAGATGGAAAAGTCAATTCATCAGCATCCGATTCATGCCCATGTAGAAGAACAACATAGCCTGGCTAACGAAGGTAAGCTCAAGCTTCCTGCTCCGCTCAAGCAGCTTGGACAGATACGAATTGGAGCTATTCCGCTACCGTTATATATGCTGTTGGCAGTGATCGTTTTTGCTGCGGCTGCGCTGGGTCATCTGCCTAATGATATGATCGGCGGTCTTGCCGTCATTATGGTGATGGGCGTGTTACTCAGCGAGCTGGGCTTCAAGCTACCCCTGCTCAAGCATATCGGCGGGCCAGCGATCCTATCGCTGATGGTTCCTTCGTTCCTTGTCTTCTGGCATGTATTGAATCCGCCGGTGATTGACTCGGTGCAAACGCTGATGAAGACATCCAACTTTTTGTACTTATATATATCCTGTCTGGTGGCAGGTAGCATTACTGGCATGAACCGTAAAACATTGATTCATGGTTTTATTCGTATCTTTATCCCGATGATTGCAGGTACAATTGCCGCAGTGGCTGTCGGTCTGGCAGTAGCGATGCTGTTCGGCTATAGCGCCTATCATGCCTTTTTCTACATCGTTGTACCGATTATTGCAGGCGGGGTAGGCGAAGGGATTTTGCCGCTATCGATTGCATTCTCGCAAATTCTCGGTGGGGAGTCGGCAAGCTATGTCGCTCAGATGATTCCGGCAGCCGTGATCGGGAATGTGTTCGCAATTATCGGAGCAGGCGTATTGAAAAAAATGGCTGATAAAAATAGCACCATTACTGGTAATGGCGTACTGGTCAAAGAGAAGAACGGCAAAACAATGAGCGGTAGTGTGTATGACGGCTTAAAGCCAGATTTTGCCCTGATGGGAGCGGGCTTGCTGTTTGCCTGTGGATTGTTCATTACCGGGCATTTGCTCTCTCCATTTGTTGGCATTCCGGGGCCGATTCTGATGATCTTTGGTGCGGCATTGCTCAAGGTGACCAATCTACTGCCGAAAACAATCGAGCAGGGTGCCTACCAGCTATATAAATTCGTTTCCGGTACGTTAACATGGCCGATCATGGTGGGGCTGGGCATTTTGTATATTCCACTGGGTGATGTAGCAGCGATATTGTCGCTTCCGTACATTCTCGTCTGTGCTTCCGTCATTCTGGCGATGATCATTAGCGGCTATGTTGTCGGCAAATGGGTGCGTATGTATCCGGTGGAGGCGGCGATTGTAACAGGCTGTCGTGGTGGCCTTGGTGGAACGGGCGATGTAGCGATTTTATCGGCTTCCGGTCGGATGGAGCTGATGCCCTTTGCACAGATTTCCACTCGAATTGGCGGCGCACTAACCGTAGTTATTGCTACCCTGTTTTTATCCCTGTGGAGCTGACCCGTCATGCGATGCAGGCTATGATAGAAGCGATAGATTGTACTGGTGTGGACGCCATGTAATGCCGCAAAACCAGCTTGCTCGATTAATATAATCAACGCTTTGCCGATCCATTGCTGTGTTCGCAACATAGGAGGATCAGTCCTTTTTACCAGGTATGTTCAACAGCCGTGCTGATGATTATTTCAAGATGACTATTTAAAATAGAAAAACCGCTCTATACAATCATAGAGCGGTTTTTTGATGTTATCTATTATTCAACATTAATAATGAGCGCTGTGTGTACCGGGTCATACATCGTACATTTTATCGATAACGATTATAACGAAAGTCAGCTTTGGATGCTGCGTACGTTGGAGGAGCTGCCCGGTTTGTTTTGCTGATTGTTTTGCTGGAAGTCTTTGACCTCTGACTTCACTTCACTGATCGCTGAGCCTGCTTCGGATTTGAAGTCTTGAGCGGTATGCAGCGATTCCTTGATCGCGCCGACCACTTCCTGCCCTTTCTCAGCGAGTTCATGACCTTTTTCGTTAATCAACGGTCCTTTTTCCTTCACCAGCTCGGATACTTCAGCGAGCTTCTCGCGTACTTTCTGTCCTTGCTGTGGAGCGACGAGTACAGCAACCCCTGCGCCGACGAGCGCACCAGTTACAGCCCCGATAGCAATTGTTTTGGTTGTTTGAGAGTCCATGATTCATTCTCCTTTGCGATTGGATGATATAAATGCAGGTACTACAACACCAAATGCAGTCAACAGCTCTGACTGTATTCCATATGATACTGTGTTATCTATTAACCCAACTGTCCGAGGATCACGCGTGATTGGCATGCAACAGGACATTGGGAGGATACAAACGACAAATTCCACCATCGGAATAGAGAATTCCCCGGACTCATGCCTGTCTGGTTAGCTGCATGGGCCGGGGAATGGGGTGTACTATTTACTCAGTGTACCGACATTAATAATGCTCGGTGCCTGCTCCGGACGAGAGTGCATGATGTCAGGTGCTGGTTTGAGAATTGGCGCCTGGCCGTAGGCTTTTGGCTGTTGTACATATTCGAATGTACCTGTGCCATCCATCGATGGGCCGCTTGCCCAGCGTCCGGCTGCGCTCTCTTCCCCTTGCGAGAAGTTCATGAACTGGTGAGCGACTTCGCGTTTTTCCAGTTCTAGCGGGAAGGAAGCTGGTGTAATCGTGCCCTGCTTCGCTTCAATCTCGGAAATAGCAGCCAGCCACTGATTCTGGTGCATCGTATCGCGTGCGATCATAAATGATAACAGATCGCGCACGCCCGGGTCGGTCGTTTGTTCATATAAACGGATAACCTGCAGACGTCCCTGTGATTCGGCGTTCAGGTTAGCACGGAAATCGGATAGCAGATCGCCGCTTGCTACGATATAGCGGGAATTCCACGGATAACCGACACTATCGGATGGAAGGGCACCCAGACTGGATACGATCGCATGCTGTGGATTCATACCGCCCAGTATTGCACCGATCGCAGGGTCTTTGGCTGCGGCTTCCACCTGATCCAGCGGAGCATCGTCCAGTAGCTGAGCAATCATCGTTGCCAGCATTTCGACGTGACCGATCTCCTCGGTACCGATATCGAGCAGCATATCGCGATATTTGCTATCTGCGCGTGTATTCCAGCCCTGGAACAGATATTGCATCATGACGGACATTTCGCCATATTGTCCACCCAGAACCTCTTGCAGCTTACGCGCATAGACGGGATCTGGCTTATCCGGTTTGGCAGTGTATTGTAATTCTTTAATGTGAAAGAACATAATGTAGCGCCTCCTTATACTTGGGTGATTTCGCTTGAAGTTGGTTCAGGATTTGTACTTGTATGGTGATTTCACTTAAAGTCTGCTTGGTGTCTGGACAGTCATACCGGTACGGCAGTACTACGTGTATGTAGAAGAACTGCTCTACCGAATGGGCTATACGTTATAGCCCGGTACTGCCAGACATCAACAATCATGCCTTCCATGGAAAGACGATTTACGATGGCCATCGCATAACCCTATTAACCATATCATTTCCGAGATAACCGAATATTTGACCATAAAATTGCATTTATGGAATCGAATGTTGTTAGCTCTGCTTTAGCCGAATTGACCAAAAAAAGACCGAAGTGACAGCTATTAAGCCAGATCACTTCGGTCTGTGTTTATTCTAATTCACTGCTAACCTTCTGCTTGAGATACATACGGTACAGATGCACGACGCTAATTTTGGCTGCCATATAGATCGGAATAACGAGCAGCATTCCGAGAATACCACCCATATCTCCACCAACGAGCAACAGAACGATAATCGTAAATGGATGAATATCGAGCTGATTCCCGAAAATAATCGGCTCCAGCAGGTTATTTTGAATTAACTGGGCAACAATTACGATTACGATCGACCAGACGCCCATCATCGGCGATTCGATCAGACCGACGATCGCCACCGGAACCGCCGACAGAATCGCCCCGATATACGGAATGAAATTCAGGAAAAAGGCGAGAAAGACGAGCAGTAACGAATACGGCAGATCAATAATCAGGAATCCGATATACAGCAGCACACAGAGCGCAAAGTTAACGAGTACACGACCCGCGATAAAGCTGCTCAGCGCATCGTCGATCTCACTCAGCATCGTTTTACCATCTTCACGGTACTTGCCCGGAAACAGTTGCTGCAAGCGAGTCGCAAGCTTACCATCATCCTTGAGCAGGTAATAAAGCATAATCGGCACGGTTGCGACAACGAGTACAAAGTTTGATACGAATGAGAACATGCCAGAGATATGCACGGACAGCCAGTCAAATACCGTATTCAGATACTCGGTTAGCTTTTGCAGCATTTCCGAGCTGTCTGTGCTGCTGCCAGCAGGCATAAACTGCTGCACAAACGGTTGCTTTTCCAGTATCTGTACCTGAGCAATAATGCTGCGTGTAAAGTCAGGTGCGCTATCGATAAAGCTTTTCACCTGGTCGCGCAGCGTCGGCCATCCAATGATACCGAACACGACAAGAATAATAACAACCAGCAGATACAGCAACAAAATAGACCAGGAGCGTCGTAGCTTTTTCTTTTCCAAATAATTCACCAGCGGGCGTAGTGGATAGTACAGAAAGGCAGTAATCAATAGCGGTACAATCGTCAGGCTAATGAGCGAGCGGATCGGTACAAAAATAAAATCAACCAGCGTACCGAGGTAAATAATGAGCAAAATGAGTGCAACGCCCGCACCAAGGCGGAAAAAGCGGTTTTGCAGCATACAGGTAGTCCCCCTTGAATGAAATATAGTGTGGATATAAAGTGTGAATAGAGCCAACAGTGAATATAAAAAAGATGCAATTGCACCGCTGTAGCTACGTACAATCGGAATCACCACGGTTAGAATAATGGCAGCCGGAATGGAAATCGTACGGTAAGAGTAATTCTGTAGGTGCCATGAAAATGGGCTATATGTATACCGCCGTGTATGGATCGGATTCCCCGACTCATCCCGCGCAGCGGTGACAATACAGCATCATCAAGCAAGCGATACATTTTGAAGCTGTCGGAATAGAGAAGGGCTGCAACAATTGTCTGTTATATTACGCAGCCAGCGGATGGAAAGATTCATGCGAAGTTCCAATGCTCGTATGCGATCTGTTTTGCATTTCAGCAACATATGCTTATATACATATAAACACAAGCGTTGCTTGCCTAATCGGCATCCACAGCACTACAATAAGTAAGGAATGTTGCTGTAAGCGTATACCTGCTTCTGGTACAAGCCATTTATATCATAAAATCGAATTCCAAGGAGCAGCAAAGCGCACAAATCTGCAACTAACTGAATTACATATATGGGAGGGAAAAGCAATGACAATGAACTACAGAAGACTCGGTGGAAGCGGACTGAAGGTGAGCGAAATTAGCCTGGGTAGCTGGCTTACGTATGGCGGCTACGTAGAGCGTGAAAATGCCGTACAATCGATCCGCAAAGCATATGAACTCGGTATCAACTTTTTCGATACAGCCAATGTGTACGAGCGCGGCGAAGCGGAAAAGGTCGTCGGTGCTACGCTGAATGAATATCCGCGTGAATCGTACGTGCTCGCTACTAAAGTATTTGGCAATATGGGCGACGGTCCCAACGATCGCGGTCTGTCCCGCAAGCATATTATGGAACAGTGCCATGCCAGCCTGAAGCGTCTCGGACACGATTATATCGATCTGTACTATTGCCATCGCTTCTCCCCGGAAAGCCCAATCGAAGAAACGCTGCGCGCACTGGACGATCTCGTGCGTCAGGGCAAAGTGCTATACGTAGGCGTAAGCCAGTGGACAGCCGCTCAAATGCAAGCAGCCGTCGGCGTTGCAGACCGCTATCTGCTGGATCGCATCGTCGTGAACCAGCCGGTATACAATATGTTCGACCGTTATATTGAAGAAGAAGTGATTCCGCTTGGCGAGAAATACGGCATCGGTCAGGTCGTGTATTCACCGCTGGCGCAGGGCTTGCTGACGGGTAAATATACATCCACCACAGATATTCCAGCAGATAGTCGTGCAGCAAAGCTGGGCTGGGATGATAAGCGTATTAATGAAGGTAGACTGGAGCAGGTACGCAAGCTCCAGGCAATTGCCGATGAAGCGGGCTTGTCCCTGACACATCTGGCACTGGCATGGATTCTGCGTCAGGGCAATGTATCCAGTGCGCTGGTAGGTGCGAGCCGTCCGGAGCAGGTGGAGCAGAATGCAGGGGCTTCGGGGGTTGAGCTGAGTGGTGATGTGGTGGATGCAGTGGAGCAGGTGTTGAGTGGGGAAGAGGTTTGAGTTTGCAGGATGATGTAATGGAATGATTGGCGCTATCTGCTGAATCGTCGATTGATTTAAAAATAGAATAAATGCGGATAGTACATGCTATTATGTTAAAAGAACTTCGATAGGCTATTTTATAGCTGATTGGAGTTCTTTTGTATTTATTAGGATGGGGATGCGATTCATCAGTGCAACCCTGATTGTTGTTTAATCGTCAGTATATTTGCAAATTAATACAGATAAAACTGACGACTATAAAGCTTACAAGAAAAAATAACTACTGTACTTCGAGGTGCTTGAATGAAAATCAGACATGTTTTATTAGAATTGTATTGTGAAAATAATAATTCGCAGTCTCCACTATGCTGCAAAAAAGGTATAGGTAACCCGGGATACCATTGCTTATCAGAAAATTGTCCCAATGTTAGTTATACTTATGCTCCGTATGAAATCGCTTATGCAGGAGAAGCTGGCGTTGTTCCGGATCACAAAGCATGGGTTGGTTTTGGTGGTGATATGTTTCCCGATGATCTGGACGAACGAAAAGAAGCTGAACTTAAGCAATTATGGGAACGTATATGCAGGCAGAAGATTGAAGAAGCATATGAAGAGTATATGAGACAAAGGGAAACTATCTAAGCGATATGATTTGATAAGATTCGAATTTTTATTCCGGTATTTCTACTTTACTTAAACAGGTGATCTTTTTGAAAATTACTTTTAAGCCATCCTATGGTGTGATCAAGCATCATGAAACAGACGAGAAGCTTACGTTATTACTCCGGTTGTTCGTAGTAGATCATTCGCTATTACTTTTTTCCTTTTATGAGAGAAATCTGCATCTGTATGATGAAGTTACGCAGAAGTTTATTTTAGACAGATGTGCATTCATCAATTCAAGCTGGGTTTTGCCCTGGGAAGAAACGATACCATACTGGAATGACGCAAACACAAGACCCCAAATCATTTGGTTTTCTGCAACCACTAAAGAAGATATAGTACAGGCAATCAAAATTGATAATGTATTCAGATGCGTAATCCTTGAAAAGGGAAAGGAATTTGATCAGTATTCCAATGTACTTTTTCAGGAAGAATATTATGCTTTGATTGATGAGGAAGACGATTATGATTACTATTTGGGATTTACAAATAGGGAGGATTTCTTACATAAGATACTACCTGGAATCAAAGAGAACTTTTTTATAAGAGAATAATAAGAACTTTACTTAGAGAGGTATTATGAATCATATGGATGTACATGTACTTAGAAAATGGATTGTGGAACATAATATACACATTGGCAACTGATCCCCGCAATTGAGGGCTTGGTAAAAAGAGAACACGCCTATCTATGGACGACATACATTTGATACAGAGCTGTAGCGATTATTAAAGAGGAAAGAACAGCAGCATTTTGTGGTTGATGGACAAGGGGCAGAATTTGCGTAGTTTGGTATCAAACCAGGAAGGATACATCAACAATGTAGCAAACGCTAAATACAGGGAGTGAAGATAGTGATCAAACCGTTTTTAAAAGATATTACTATTACGGGAAATCCTCATGTTTATGGGAAACTAGAATTCACTGAAACAGAAGATATTGGCGATGATTTTCGCTTATCAGGAACGGCATGTATCGGAACAGAAGAATCTTATAGTGGGGATAATTTCGATTTTGGTATCATAAGTCCAAAAGCATTAGAGAGAGAGTTAAGAGAAGAGAAGAAAAATGTAATTCTTGGTACGAATAAATTTATAATGAATACGTTAGATTTTGAAATAATCACTGAAGAAATCAATCGAATTTTATCAGATATTCAAGGTGAAACCTGGGAAGAAGTTGCCCAATCACTTAGTTACTATTTCCTTTGGGAGTATACTGATTCTATACGATTGAATGAGGCTGAGTTGTTAGAGATGGTTAAAAAAGAGTCCCAAAAAGAAAGTTTATAAATTGAATCAGTGTATAAAAATGAATTAAGTTATGAATAGTTATTCTAATAAGTCCCCATGCGAGCAATTCACACTCGCGTGGGGACTTATGTTATTTAAAATATCTACTATTAGATGTATTAAATAGATGTATTAAAAAATAGTTAGCGAAGCAATACGTGTACAATTGGATTACTAACACTTCTACATCTTCTCTGTTACTTTAACCTAACTGCGTCCATCCGGCACTGGCACCCCAAAATCCGGCGTCCCGTCCGCTTTCCAATTCACCACCTGCGCACGAGCATGACGATTCGGATCGTACAGCGGATCGCCTTCAATCTCCTTATAATTACGCGCATGATACACCATAATATCCGTTTCTCCATCTGGCGATACGGTAAAGCTATTATGCCCTGGGCCATACTGTCCATTTTCTTCATGCGTCTGGAATACCGGCACTGGCGACTTTGTCCAGCTTGCTGGATCGAGCAGGTCCGCGTTCTCATCCGCAGTCAGCAGACCCATGCAGTAATTGTAGTCCGTTGCGCTGGCGGAATAGCTGATGAATACTCGGCCATTACGATGCAGCACCGCAGCGCCTTCGTTTACTTTGAATCCGATAATCTCCCAGTCGTATTCCGGTGTCGCGATCATGACCTGTTCGCCGCGCAGTGTCCACGGGTTTTCCATTTCGGCAATGTACAGGTTAGAGTTGCCTACGATATCCGGGTCTTTTTGTGCCCAGACAAGGTAGCGGATGCCTTTATGCTCGAAGGTGGTCGCATCGAGTGCGAATGTTTCCCATTTGGTGCGAATCTGGCCTTTTTCTACCCATGTGCCTTCCAGTGGGTTAGCGGACTCATTTTCGAGTACGTACATACGATGGTCGAACAAGCCGTCGTTTGTTTCGGTGGTACGTGCGGCAGCGTAGTAGATGTACCATTTGCCGTCGATATAATGGATTTCCGGTGCCCAGATGTTAGCGCGGTTCGCCGGTTTTCTCCATGCGACAACAGGTGTGGCGTCACGAAGTTCCTCCAGTGTCTTCGCGCGGCGAATCTCGATCAGGTCGTAGGCTGGAACAGATGCAGAGAAGTAGTAGTAGCCGTCCGTATGGCGGTATACCCACGGATCTGCGCGTTGCTCCAGCATGGGATTAGTGAATGTAAGTGAAGTTGAATTGGTCATGAGAGTAGTCCCCTTTCAAAGTGGATGGATTTAGTTATGGCTGTACACAGTGTTACAACGTATGCCATTGTGAGAACTATTGGAAACAGCATCACAAGCAGGCGTAGTTGCGCATCGTTCCTGTTCCCCGTTTGTTGATTTCGATGATCGAACAATAGTCGAACAATGGTCGAATGTGGGCACTTTAATTTGAATATGCTGTAGTCCATATGCTGTATTCCATCTGCTCTGTATAGACGCTGCAATAGAGCATTGAAGTTATAATGGACTGGCGCAGCAGGGTGAGTCGTAGTCCCCTTTTTCTAGCTGAGTTTTCTAACTGAGGTTACGTATTAAACGCTATTCCTAACGTGATCTAGCGGGCAACCTTATTTGCTTGCAGCCTCGATCTGTTTGCCCCAGACCGCGATACCGTGATCGTTCATACCGGTCATCACTAGAACTGGCTGATTGCGCTCCCAATCCCACGCAGGCAGCAGCTTCATTTCTTCGGTTGACGCGCCGCCCCACGGACTCGCTCTCCATGTCAGAGTAAGCGTTTGTTTACCGTCAAATGTCCATGTGCCCGCGCCGTTCTCGGCTTCGATCTTACCTTTGCCTGTGAGTGTAAACGGTACGGATTGCACCTGTCCGTTGACCGACGGGTCCATCGCCATACCTTCCCATATGCCTGCTAGCATCGATTGAGGGATAGGTTGTTCCTTTTCACCAGCATAGCGTTCGGGTGAGACGACCGGCCAGCCGCCACTTGTCCAGAGCATTTTGCGCACATGCAGGTATGGCCAGTGTTTATCTGTCTCGCCGCGTGCATGGTGGACGATGTAATAGTCGTCGCCATCTTGCAGCACCGAATTATGACCGGGTGCAATCCAGCCTTCGCCCTCGGAAAAGCGATAGCCACCGAGTAGCTTCGTGCCGACCTCATATTGTGGTAAATGCTCGGTGTCGAGCAGGTTTCTACCATTGGCATCGGTGTAGGGGCCGGTGATAGCATCCGAGCGACCTACGCGCACATTATAGTCCTCAAATAGAGAATCGTAGGACACGAACAGATAATACTTTTTAAATGTTGGATGGTAGATGATATATGGTCCTTCTACAGCGCCATCTGCGGTGTCGCGATCTCTGGCGGCGATACGTTTACCGTAGCCGTCTTGCTTGAATTTGCCTGTTGCTGGGTCAAGCTCAGCGATATAGATCCCGTCGAAAAATGAGCCGTATACCATCCACATTTTACCGTCAGCATCCAAGGCCGGATTGGCGTCGATTGCATTGAGGCGGTCTTTTTCCTGAGCATCGGTTTTCACGACGATTCCTTCATCCGTCCACGGGCCTTCTGGCGACGTGGATGTCTGCAAGCCGATTGCCGACCGGGTGCTGCCAAAGCTTGAAGCAGAGTAATACATTCGATATGTATCGCCGACCTTGATCACATCGGGTGCCCATAGATTGACAGCACCGGTCCAGTCCGATGCTTCCTGTGGAATGCCGGGCAGCGCCTGACCGACCCATGTCCAGTGGATCAGGTCGGTCGATTTGCGTACCATCACACCGGGCTTTGGTTCGCCAGCGACACGCACATCGGTCGAATAGACGTAGTAGCCCTGATCCGTTTGGATAATAGCAGGATCGTGGGCATTATTGACTGTCCATCTGGACTCGTCATTCAGGATGGACGTGTCATACAGCTTCGTATCCTCAGGCGCCTCAGGAAATACTGGAGGGGATGTGGATTCTTCCTCTCCATTACAACCAGTTGCACCGACAACGAATAATAGCATTAATGCTGCCACGCCTTTGTATGATTTCACACGTATCATCCTTTCCCGTTATCCTTTTACGCCAGAGATCGCAACGGACTCAATAATTTGTTTTTGGAAAATAAGGAATACGATCAGCACCGGCAACAGGGCGACGATGGATGCCGCCATAATGAGCGGATAATCGGTCTGAATCGCATACGTCGCGTTAAAGTTGGCGATAACGAGCTGAAGCGTCTGATTTTCCGGTGAGTTCAGGTAGATGATCGGTGCCAGATAATCATTCCATACGCCCATGAACCAGAGGATCAACTGCGCGGCGACCGCGGGCTTGATCAACGGGAAAGTGATGCTGGAATACAGACGGAAGTAGGAGCTACCGTCGATCTTAGCGGCTTCGATGATCGCATCCGGTACGCTCAATAAATACTGACGCAGGAAGAAGATCATGAATACATTACCAAACAAGCCCGGAATGATCAGCGGCAACAGTGTATCGACCCAGCCCAGCTTCGAGAACATCATGAACTGCGGAATCATCAGCGTTGGATACGGAATCATGATGGACGTGAGCAGAGCGAGAAAGAGCTTGCCTTTATGCGGGAAGCGCAGCTTGGCAAAGGCGAACGCAGCGATACTGGATGTAAACGTACCGACAACCGTGACGCTGACCGCTATGATTAGACTGTTTTGAATACCGCTAAGCAGAGGCCCTGCTTCCCAGATTGCCGCGTAATTGCTAAATTGAAACACTTCCGGAATCCAGATCGGCGGCAGGGCGAATACATCCTGCTTTTCTTTAAGTGAGGTGGACAGCATCCAGATGAGTGGCGCGATCATCGCGATGGCACCGATCAAAAGGACAATAAAGATAATCGAGTTCGTTAATTTTCGTTTTTGACTATAAGACATGCTGGGTTTGCTCCTTTCCTGGTTCATCAATCTCCATCGTAGGCCGAACGTTCATTCATTTTGAATTGCACCAGAGTAATGATAAAGATGAAGATACCAAGAATCATCGCCATTGCGGAGGCATAGCCCATTTGCAGGTTACCAAACGCCTTTTGCCAGATATAGAAGACAATCGATGCCGAAGAATACTCGGGACCGCCCGTAGGTGTCATAATGTTCATCTCGGTAAAAATCTGCGAGCCGCCAATGATGTTCGTGACCACGAGGAAGAAGGTAACCGGCTGTACCATCGGCCATGTAATATTGCGGAAAATCTGCCAGCCATTCGCACCATCCAGCTCGGCAGCTTCATAATACGTACGCGAGATACTTTGCAGTGCTGCCAGATAGAGCAGCATCGTGTAGCCCAGACCTTTCCAGACGGTCATAATGATCAGCGCAGGCTTAACCGTGTCCTTGTTAGCCAGCCAGTTCGGGCCTTCAATGCCAAACAGAGCCAGAAACTGATTGACCAGTCCATAGTCTCCGTTGTATGCCCAGTTCCACATGATCGATACCGCGGCAAGGGAGGAAATAACCGGAATATAGTAGATCACGCGAAATGTGGTCGTCCCCGGAATTTTCCGATTCAGACCAAGCGCCAGCAGCAGAGCGAGCAGCAAGCCGATCGGGATGCCAAGCATCAGGAAGAAGGTATTAAACATCGCTTTGTAAAAGAGATCATCCGTTAGCAGGTCCTTATAATTGTCCAGACCGATAAAGTTCATCTGACCGAGCCCATCCCAATCGGTAAACGAGCCGTAGAGGGAATAGAGGAACGGAAACAGCACAAAGATCAGAAAGCCGATTAGCGGAGGTAAAACAAACAAATATCCGAAAATCATTTCTTTACGATACAAACTGGATTTGATATTCATGACGGTCACCCCTGTTTCTAGTATGAGCAGGTGGGATGTGTAGATTGTTCCAATGCTCGTGTGGACGATGGCAAAATAGGTGCCAGCAGCACATGTGCAGGCTGCTGGCATCAACTTCTGTTATATAGGGTCGGATGCTTCCTGCATTACTTTTTCGAACGATTTTCCTGTTCTACCGCTTTGTCGAGTAGCTTTTGCATCTTCGGCTGCTGTTGCTTCACGTAGTCTGCCGCTGTCATTTTACCGTCCAGTACAGGCTGAATGTCGGTGAAGAACAGATCGTACCACTCGGAGTTGTACGTATAGTTGGCTGGAAGTGCACGTCCGTAATCATCAATGATGTTGATAAACTCCTGCTTGTTGGCAGGCTTGGTGGACTTGTCGCTTGCCCATGTTTTCGCCATATCGAGCAGGTTTGGAATTTGTACTTTGGCATCAACCAGTTGCTGCATGCCTTCTTTGGAAGCGGTCAGGTAGTTCACCAGCTCTGCGGCTTCTTTTGGATACTTTGTTTTTGCGGATACGCCGATACCGAGCGAGCCGATCCATGTTGCCGGTTTGCCAGTTGAGCCTACAGGATATGGAATCAGATCGTAGTCGAATGGCAGCGTCTCAAATGTACTCATGTCCCACGGGCCGACAGGGAAGAATGCCATCTCGCCTTTCATCCAGCGCTGGTACGTGTCCAGTGTTTGAGATTCTTCAATAGAAGGCGTAATTTTGTATTTGTTCTGCATATCGGCAAAAAATTGCAGCGCTTCTGCGAACTTCGGATCATCGATCGTCACTTTTGTTTTGCTTGCGTCGAGCCAGTCGCCGCCATTACTCCATACAAATGCTTGCAGTGCCCACTGTACGTTAAAGCCTGTACCGAACACATCCGGCTTGCCGTCTCCATTGGTATCCTTTGTGACCTGCTGATTGACTTTAATGAATTGTTCCCATGTATACGGCTTTTTAGGGTCAGGCAACGGAATGCCTTCTTTTTCAAATAATGTTTTGTTGTAGCCGAGGGCGAATGGACCGAGATCCTTTGGCATACCGTAAATGTCGCCTTTGCCAGCCATCTGACCATCATAGCGATACAGATCGACGCCGTATTTCCAGATGTTGTCGAGGTTTACATCTTTGTTGTTCTCTACATACGGAGTAAGATTCATCAATACTTTGCTGTTCACATATGCCTTCAGATCGCCGGGAGCGAAGTAAAATACGTCAGGCATGCTGTTGCCTGTAATGGCAGCTCTCAGCTTGGTTGCGTACTGATCTGCAGCCGTTACGATAATTTTGACCTTCACGTCAGGATGCTTTTCTTCAAACTTTTTCACGACAGCTTGATAGGCCTTCTGCTCATCGGTTCCACCGCGGAACATAAAGGTCAGTTCTTTCTTGCCGCTGCTGGAGCCACTATTGCCACCACAGCCTGCCAGTACAAGGGCGCTAGCGAGCATAATGAGCATACTCGTCACCCAGAATTTTTTCGTAAACATAATGATACCTCCTGATCTAAATATGTAACCGTATACAAAATAGAGAAAGATAACTGGAATGCGCTGTAGTTCATCTGAAGCAGACAGGGATCAACATCAACGGATCGATGCAGGGAGAATAGTTGAATACGTACGCTTTAACAGGTTATTAGAAGAATACATTCGACATATTCGTATGGTTAGGATCGATTGGCTAGTGAATAGACTCGCTTTTAAAAGAAATTTTTTAAAAGAAAATATTCCCTGATGTTGACCCCATGTTCATTTAATAGGTTGGCCAGCCGCTGGAATCCCACAATAGATCGCTAATAAGCAATTTGGGGTTACCATTATCGGTCGCATCATAGGCATGGCGTGCAATAATATTGCCATTGTAAATGTCCTGACCGCCTGGACCTTTCCAGTGATCATTGCCCGTATCAAGAAGTGTGCCGCCACCGTTCAGCATGTTCACGCCATTTTTGTCGACATAGGGACCTGTGATGCTGGTGGAACGTCCGTACACCATCTTGTACGTGCTGTTCACACCTTTACAGCAGGAATCAATCGAAGCAAACAGATAGTAGTAGCCGCCATGATATGTAATGCTAGGCGCTTCAATCGCTCCGTTGTTGTTTGGACGAGCGGCGATCGAGCTAATGCTGCCCGTTGGCTTCATGGTGTTCTTATCGAGCTTCACAATTTTCAATCCACTCCAGAATGAACCAAATGCCAGCCACGGATTACCCGCTGCATCAATCACCAGATTTGGATCGATGGCATTATAGTTGTTAGCACTTGTCGACTGAAGCACGATGCCTTCGTCTTTCCACTGTCCAGCACCGATGTTGCTTGCACTTGCCAGACCGATCGCGGAGCGATTTTCGCCAAAGGCAGAGATGGAGTAGTACAGCCACACTTTGCCATTGTATTGCTGAATGTCAGGTGCCCATACATCCATAGAGGTATGTTTTGGAACTGCGGTTTTCCACCAGGACGGCTCGGATAGGAAAATCTGAGGTACACGATACCAGGAGGTTCCATTGTCTGACTTCAATACTTGCAGACCGGGACCGGTAGAGAAGGTATACCATGAGTTGCCTTCCTTGATGACCGATGGATCATGTACGGCGATATCACCCGACAAATTCCAGAATGCTGCAATCGCACGCGACTGACCTGTCAGCATCATAACGACAACAAGCAACAGCGGCAAAGCTAAGCGTACAATCTTAAATCCTTTTGTCTTGCGGATTTTTTCCAAACGGAACGCCACCTCTCTGGGGATGATCATAATTTGGTTTAGATAATGCTGAATCAATTTAGATATAATCACATTATAAAAGCGGTTACATGATATTTCAATGGTAT